>DATAZK010000103.1:0-26700 GCA_036272075.1 Frankiaceae bacterium | reverse complement strand
GAACCGCGCGACCGCGTTGATATTCCTCGAGGCCGATTCCGTCGTGCCCGATCAGCACGGCCGGCCAGGGTCCCTGTCCCCTCGGCAGCGCCAGGTGGGCGGTCATCGTCAAACCATCGATGTCGTAAGCGATTTCGCGCGTTTCGGTCACTGGATCGACGCTAACGATCCCGTGCCGTCGCGGGGAGGGGTGTCCGCTCTCGGCAAAAGTGAACTTGCGATCTCCCTCGCGGCGGGGTCCTCCCACACCAGTGGGGTTGGGTCGCAGCCGGTCACGCTCGGGAAAGTCCCGACTTTGCCCGGGAGCCCTAGGCGGCTCAGGTACCGAGCCCCGCCGATCGGGCGCGGATGATTGCTTCGGCGCGGTCGGCTGTTTGCAGCTTGGTGAGGATGTTGGAGACGTGGTTAGCGACGGTCTTGGCGCTGATGCCGAGTTGCCGGGCGATCGCGTTGTTGGACGCCCCAGCGGCGAGATGGGTCAGGATCTCGTTCTCGCGGGCGGTGAGCGCGGAAAAGGCGTCATCCGAGTTGCTGCCCGGACGCATCGCGGCCGGGGCGGTGCTGAAGTAGGAGGCGATCCGGACGGCGAGCGCGGCGCCGAAGACGACTTGGCCGTCGTGGACGGCGCGGATGGCGTTGGCGACCTCGGTCGGGGTGGCTCCCTTCAGCAGGTAGCCACGGGCGCCGGCTTGGACGGCGGCGAAGACATTGGCGTCGTCTTCGAACATGGTGAGCATGAGCACGCCGATCTGCGGATGGGCGTTCACGATCTCTCGGACCGCTTGAATGCCGTCCACGACCGGCATCTGGATGTCCATGATGACGACGTCGGGCGCGTGCCGCGCTGCCTGGTCGATTGCGTGTCGCCCGTTCTCGGCCTCGCCGATGACCTCGACGTCCGGCAGGGTTTCGAGCAGCGCCCGCAAGCCGGAGCGAACGATGGGGTGGTCATCAGCGACGATGATTCTGATGACGGACGGCTGGCTCATCGGGCGGCTCCGGTCAAGGGCAGGCAGGCTTCGACCCGGCCGCCAGCCGGGGTCGGTCCGGCGGTGAACGTACCGCCGACCTCGGCTGATCGTTCCAGCATGGCCGTCAGCCCGACTCCGGCCGTCCAGGTCTGCCCGCCAGGACCGTCGTCACAGACGGCGATTCTCAGGTGGTCGTCGCCAGTGATGATCACGCGGCAGCAGCGGGCAGCGCTGTGCCGGCGAACGTTGGTGACCGCCTCCATCACGATGCGGTACGCGGCGACCTCGACCGCAGCCGACATCGGCGGCATTAGCTCGGGCGCGTCGATGCTCACCTGCAGGCCGGTGGGCGAAGGCACGTCGAGCTGGCGGCTCAACGCACCGATGAGTCCGAGGTCATCGAGGGCGGGTGGTCGCAGGTCGTAAACCAGGCGACGGATGTCGTTGAGCGCGGCTGCCACATCAGCCCGGACGGCGCCGATCAGCTCATCCGCTTCCTCGACGCGGGAACCCAGCAGGGCCCGTGCGGTGTCGAGCCGAAAGGTCGAGGCCGTCAGGCTCGGGCCGAGACCGTCGTGCAGGTCCCGGCGGAGTCGGCGCCGCTCGTCCTCGACGGCGACGACGAGACGTTCACGGGAGCGTCGAATGTCGATGCTCATCAGCGTCGCCGCGACCGCGATCGATGCTTGCGCGGCGACTTGTTCGAGCAACGTTTCGTCGCGGGTCGTCAGGCTGGTTTCACCGTTTCGAGGTTGGGTCAGCAGCACGCCGAGTGGTTCGTCCTGGTGCACGAGCGCAAACTCGCGAACGGCCAGACCGCTGCGCTCGCCGACTTCGGCGATCAGTGCTGGTTCATCACCCGCGACTTCGATAGCCACGAACGGCAAGCGCATCATCGTCGCCACGTTGAGGGCAAGTTGTCGCAGCAGGTCAGCTCCGTCGCCGGTCGAGCTCGAGGTTTTCGACACGGCGGCCAGAACGGCGATCGGGTCGTCACGCGATCCGTAGAGCAGGCGGTTGACGGCTCGGTTGAGCAGATCGCGCGCAGGCAGTACCCCGAGCGCGACGACGATCGTGGCGATGGTGGCTGCGGCGTCGTCGGAGGTGAACGAAGTCGCGATCGCAGCGATAGCAGCGTGGCCGAGCGCGACCGCGAAGATCAGTGTGGTGTAGACGGCGAAGCGGCGAAGGGTGACCTCGATGCCGAAGAGCTGGTGCCGCAACACGACCGCGGTGATGACCGCAATTTCGAGAAACGTCTCGATCTCGCCGACGGCGAAGCCGAACCGCGCCGGAAGGGCCAGCACGGCCACGGCGACGAACGGAGCAAGGGCGGCGAGAAACGCCAGGCCGTGCAATTCGCTGCGGGCAGCGCCCGTTGCCTGATGCCATCGCCACAAGACAGTCGCGCTCGCGAGGATCAAGCCGGCCGCGATCAGCGGGACGCCGGGCGGCAGCTGCGCCCATTGGTCATCGGTCAGCGGGTTGTGAACGCCGGCGAACGGCCCACCCTTCTTGATACCGAACGAGTCGGAGAACGGCGTGAGCAGCTCGAGCAGCAGGCCGGCTCCGACGATGATGGGCGCGAGCAGCGACAGCCGGCCCCACCAACCGGCCATCCGCCGCCCGTCCGGGAACAGCACGTAGATGACAGCGAGCACCGGCAATTCGACCGCAGGCCCCCACGACGCGAAGGAAAGCCCCCACGCGACGCCCGGCAGGTCGTGATGACCGAGCTGCCCAGCCACGGCGACCTGCAAGCCGAGCGCCGCGAGCCCGTGGCCGAGCGCGGCGATCAGGGCCAGCCAGCCGAAGATGACGTCAGGCCTGCGCCGGGCGATCAATACCCCGGGCAGGCACCACGCGATCGCGCCCAGCACGTCGATCGCCCAAGCGCCACTGGTCAGATCGGGCAGGGCGCCCCCCACGTCCAGGTCCGCGTTCCAGATGCGCAGCCCCACCGCCGCCGTGGCCATCGCGACCGCGACCCCGGCCAACCCGGTGGCGGTTCGTGCGCTGGCCCGGCTCATGGCAAGATCATCCTCCCCGGAGCGGAATTGGACTTCACCGACTGCGGGCGATGGCGCTTCGGCGGATGAACACGACCGACAGCGCCGCCACAAAAGCCAATCGCAGCAGGTTGCTCACGATGAAAACGCCCTCGGTCGTCGGGACGAACCCGGGGATCACCGCGGCCGCGGCGGCGACGAAGCCGAACCAGCACAACGGCGCCGGCAACCCTTGCGTGCGGATCGCAGCGACGCACACCGCTGCGATGGCGACCGCCAGGCAGACGTTGACCTCGATCAGCAAGACGGTCGATGAGAGGTCGGCGATCACCGCGAGGTTGGCGTCGGGACGTACTCCGTTGTGGGCGTGCAGCGCGATCACCTGCCCGAGGGAGAAGGCGTCTGACGCCATGCCGCCGGCGACGAATGCGGCGCCGCTCAACGCGACGATCGGTGCGAGCACCGTTCGCGGGGCAAGCTGGCGGGCAAAAGACCAGAGGCCGGCGAAGAACACCAGCTCGACCGCCGTCAGCAGGGCGTAGCAGCCGAACCGCGCCGGCGCCATCCGCAGGAAGCTCGAACCGGTTAGATCCCGCGCGTAGTCGGCCACCGCCGTACTCGACAACGCATCAGGGCCACCCAGAACCGGCCCCAACACGATGATGCCGATCACCATGATCAACCCGGCCACCCCGGCCGTCTTGACCGAACCTTCTCTTGCACCAGTGAACACAGTCGCTCCTCACCTCGTTGGTAAGCGCGAGCGTGCAGCCGCCGGCATCCCGGGCGCATGAGCAAAGTTCCCGACCCGACCCGGGAGAATCTCCCGACGACGACTGTGTATTGCGGGTAAGCAACCGCGACACCCGCGTCGCGGCGCCCGGGAAAAGGTTGTTCAAAGGTCCGAGGTCGAACCTTCAGCCCACGGGAAGCGCCTGATGCCGGGGGTCCAGATGGCGGCAATGCACGTTGCCTTGAGTGAGACACGACGTAGCGGGGGAACGCCACTGCTCTCGTGGCGGACGCAGCCGACCGGTTCACGTCTCTGATGGGCTTGCGTCAGAGTGCCCGCTTCAGACGAAGCGTCGCGCTTGTCGGTGGGATTGCCGTCGCCGTTTCAAGCGGCGCTGCCTTCTCGACGTCCGCAGCGGCCGCCGGCGATACCACCGGCACCGGGCGACTCGTGTTCAGCGCCGAGGCAGCCAGCTTTGTCTACGCAGACGAACCGGACCGTCAGGCACCTGACACGAAGCTGGTCGCCAGTTCGGTGGAGGGTCAGGCGAAGGTTTCGTACCTGAGGTTTGCCGTGCGCGGTATCCCTGCCGGCAAGTCGGTGACGGCACACCTGATGCTGACTCGTACGGATCATCATCTGCCGCAGACCGTGCGGGTCTCGACCGCTGACAGCACCTGGAGCGAGGAGAGCCTCACCGGGCGGACTGCTCCGGCGATCGGTGGAGTGGTTACGGACGTCCAGACCGAGTTCGCCGCGGGCGTGTTGAGCGTTGACGTTTCATCCGTCGTCAGCGGCGATGAGACGGTCACCTTCGCCCTCAGCGAGCCCGAGCCGAATGCGACCGCGGTGTTCTACTCGCGTCTTGATGATGCCGACGCGCCCTCCCTGGTGGTGGATTACGGCGGCACCGCGACCGATCCTCAGCAGCCCGACATTCCCACGCCGACTCCGACTCCGTCGCCCGGTTGCACGGTGTCGGAGTTGTTGGTGCCTTCGTGCGGAACGTGGTGGGGGGCGGGCGCCACGCCATTGGGAACCGAGAGCTACGACGAGGCGCTGCAGAACTTCGAGGCGACGCAAGGTCGGGCGGCGGATGTGCTGCACTACTACCACGTGGGTGACGGCCTGTTCCCGAGCGCGCGAGAGATCAGCCGCTCACATGAGGGTGGAATGACCCGGCTGCTCATGGAGAATTGGAAGCCTGAGCTCGGCCACAGTTGGGCACAGGTCGCCGCCGGCGTCCCCAATGTCGATGCCGAAATCGACAACGAGGCGGCCTATCTCAAGGCCCACTTCACCACCAAGTTCTTTCTGGCCATCCACCACGAACCCGAAAACGAAGTCATCTCTGCCCCCGGCTCGGGCATGACCGCCTCTGACTTCGCCGCCATGTACCGGCACGTCGCGTTGCGCCTGCGAGCGGACGGAGTCACCAACGCCGTCTACGTCATGAACTACATGGGTTTCTTCAGATGGGGCGAGCAGCCCTGGTTCTCGGGGCTCTATCCCGGAAACGACGTCGTCGACTGGATCGCGTACGACCCTTACTCCAATGGATCCGGCGATTTCGGCAGCCTGGTGGACGCCCGCGACGGAAGCAAATGGCCGGGCTTCTACACCTGGGCCACGACCACGCACCCGGGCAAACCCTTGATGCTCGCCGAATGGGGAGTCACCGAACGGGCAAACAACCCGGGCGCCAAGGCCAACTTCTTCGACGCCATGCCCGCCATCGAACGGGGATACCCCGCGATCAAGGCCATCCTCTATTGGAACTCGGACGGATATCCCACTCGCGTCGACTCCACGTCGCGATCGCTCGCTGCCTTCCAGGAACTCGCTCAAGACCCCCTCTACGACACCCACCTCAGCGGCTGACGACGTCGACCGAGATCTCCACTGCCGCAACGGTTCCTGCGTTTTCGAGCCAGTGGACGGTGTTGCGGTCCTCAGGCCAGCCAACACCAGGCCCGTACTCCGTCGCGATTCCATCTCGGTGGTCGGTGATCGTCCCTTGCAGGACGTAGACAATCCCCGGTCTGCCCTTGTGGTCGTGGACAGGGCCGAAGACTCCTCCCGGTTCGATCGTCACCATCCGCATCCGGAGCTGGCGGCCTTCCATACCCGGAATCTCGAGGCTGAGATCGACCGTCGCCAGCGCCTCCACCGAGACGCCATGCATCTCCGGTACCCCCTGCTTTTCACTCATCGAGCGATCCTCCCTGTGGGGCATGCCCGCCGCAAGATCGGGTCTCCCGTTCCGGTGAAACCCCACCGTCATCTACCAGGCTGGCCGTTGGACGACAGCTACGTTTCCTGACTCGTCGGAAGATGCCATTGGATTTCGATGTGCTGCCCCAGCGCGAGCAGCCCGCAGGCGACGATGTCGGTCCACACGAATAGCTGGACCGGCGTAGAAGACGTTGTTCGAGTAGTCGCCGCGGAGACTCGGATCGATGAACGAGGTGAACCACGTCCCGCCGCGGTCGACCGGCTCGCACCCCAGCAGCTCGAACAGCTTGGCGGCGATCGCGCGTTCTCCCGGCCGGTAAAGGAGTTCGACGTGCGTGAGCTGACGCATCAGATCAAGCCGTTTGCGGTCAGGAACGCCTCAGCGGTCTCGCCGATGTAGTGGCAATCCTCGTCCGAGAGCGAGTGGTTGTTCGGCAGGATGAGCCCCCACTCCATCACCCGGTCCGCGTTGGGAAGACCAGCCTCAGGCGTCCGGAAGACCTTGCCCGCCAGCATCGGCTGCCGTGTGACGTTGCCGGTCCACACCATGCGGGTGTCGATCCCGTGGCGTTCCATCCACTGCTGGAAATCTGACCGGCGGATGCCGGACTCCGGGTTGATGATGAGCGGAAACATGTGCCAACCGGTCTCCACGCCGTCGGTCAGCCGCGGCAAGGTGAAAAGGCTTGGCCAGCGGGCGAAATAGGAGCTGGTGAGCGCGAAACTGCGCTGCCTGCGCGCCAGATTGTCGGGCAGCTTGTCGAGCTGCACCAGCCCGAACGCCGCTGACAGCTCGGACGGCTCGAAGTTCCAGCCGTTCTCGTCGAAAATGAACAAGTTGTCGTACTCGAGACCGTCATCGATGGCGCTGAAGAAGCGGTCCACCTTTCCCTTCAACGAGCCGAACAACTGCAGCTCCGACCGGCGCCCCCACCGCCGAAAAAGCAGTGCCTTGTCGGCCATCGCATCGTCGTCGTAGCAGACCATTCCCCCGGTGCCGGCAGCCGTGATGATGTGCGAGAGCGCGAAGCTGGTCAGCGAGATATCAGCACGGGTCCCGGTGGGGGTGGCGCGCAAGGTGAGCCCCAACGCGTCGCAGGAATCTTCGACCACCTTGAGGCCATGCTGGTCGGCGATCTTGCGGATCACGTCCCAATCGGGCGCGTTGCCGATCAGGTTCGGCGCCATGATTGCCTTTGTCCGATCAGTGATCATCGATTCAATCGCGTCAACGTCGATCTGAAAGGTGTCAGGGGTGACGTCGACGAATACCGGCACGACTCCCTTGCGGATCATCGGCGCGATGTCGGTGGAGAACGTCACCGAGCTGGTGATGACCTCATCGCCGGGCTCGAGATCGAGGGTCTCGATCGCCAAGTAGATGGCGGAGCTTCCGGAGTTGCACATGATGCCGCGCCGCTTGCCGAACAGCTCGGCTACGCGAGCCTCCATCGCCTTGACGTTGCGCCCGATCCGCAGAGCTGTCGGGCCACCGCGAAGCACCGCGACGACGGCCTCTATCTCGCGCTCGTCGTGGACTGATCCGGCGTACTCGATACGACGTTGGCTCGGGACCTGGCTCACGGCTGCTCCTTGATCGGGCGGAAAGGTGTTGCCTTCAGGTCGTCGACGAGTCGACCGACCAAGGCGGCCAGGGCCTCTCGATCAGCCTCCGGCCAATCGACCAGCACCTGTTCCATGTGGTCATTGCGAACCGCGACGATGCGCTGATAAACGTTGCGGCCGGCTTCGGTCAGCTTGACGACGATGACGCGACCGTCCTCGGCCCCCGCCGTTCGCGTGATCAGGCCCTCGCGGTCGAGAGCCTGCAATTGGCGCCCGCAAGCAGCCGGGTCCATCGAGCAGCGCCGGGCAAGCTCGGCCACCGCCAGCTCCGTCGCCTCGCTCAGGATGCGCAGCAAGGCGTAACCGGCGCGGGTGACGACCGCTCCCACGGCCGCCGCCTGGCGCGTATCCATCTGGCGGCTGACGGTGAGCCGAAACAGGCGCTCGAGCGCCACCTCGGCGGCGGCAACCGACTTGCCTTGCTCCGTCATGTCCTCAACCTGAACTACTTGACTAAGTATGTCAACTAGTCGTTGCAGGTAGTGTGCCGCAGCCATGGGTGCTCTCCCGTTTGACGCACAAGAGCGCCTCGCGTTGTGCGACCTGCTCGAGGAACTGGGACCAGACGCGCCCACGCTGCTCGAGCGCTGGAGCGCGCGCGACCTCGCCGCCCACCTCGTGCTGCGTGAGCGCGATCTCATCGCGGGCCCCTGCCTGGTCCTGCCTGGTCCGTTCCAGCGGTTCGCCGAACGGCGCCGCGTGAGATTGGCGCAGGAGCGGGAATTCGCCTGGCTCATCGGGCGGATCCGGTCAGGCCCGCCTCCTGGGTTCTTCCGTCTGCGGTGGGTCCGCTCCTTCCCCAACCTGAACGAGTTCTTCGTCCACCACGAGGACGTGCGAAGAGCCAACGGCTTCGGCCCGCGCGACTCTCTGGCGCCCGGCTTGGAGGCTGCCCTGTGGCGAAACGCCCGTCGCGGCGGCCGCTATCTGAGCCGCCGGCTGCGCCCGCTGGGGCTGGAGATCGAACGGCTGGGAGCTACCGAGCGCATCAGCGTTCGAAAAGGTGAACCCACTGCCCGCCTCACCGGGCCGCCCGGCGAACTCCTGCTTTTCCTCTTCGGGCGTCAGGCCGCGGCGCAAGTCCAGGTGACGGGACCGGCGAAGGCTGCCGCCAGCGTTCGCCTGACGCACTTCGGGATGTGACGTCCACCCGGGCCTTGAGCTGTCCATGTAACGCTGGAGTGCCCAGCGACCAAGAACAGGTATGACGGCGCAACCGCGACGTCGAGCGGATGCAGGAACGTATCGACGCGGCTCGACAGACCCGCGTGCTCTACGCCGCGATGCTCGACCTCCCCGATGGCGCGCTGAGGCAATCCGAAGTCACAGTCGTCCGCGGACGTCCCACAGCAGCGGGTAGTAGCGCACATCGAGCCGGCCTCGCAGATACGGAGCGCCCGAGGATCCCCCGGTGCCGGGCTTGCCGCCGATCTGTCGCTCCACCATCGTGACGTGGCGAGCCCGCCAGAGGGCCGCATTCTCATCGTGGCTGAGCAGATCCTCAGCGACGTCCCAGAGCGGGCCGAGTGCGGGCTCCACCGCGATCCGCACAAGCCCGTCGAGATCGGCATCCACGCCCTGCCGCGCCAGGGCCGCGGTGTAGGCGTCCCACAGGCTCGGCTCGGCGAATCGACGCGACAGCCGCGCCCGCTCCTCATCAGAAGCAGCGCGGAGCCGCCCAGCGAAGTCAGCGTCCTTCAACCCGGAAATGAATTCGAGCTCGCGGAACTGCACGGATTGAAAGCCGCTGGCCGGCGAGAGCAGCTCGCGGAAGGCCAGGAAGTCCTGCGGCGTCATCGTCTCCAGGACCGCGATCTGCTCGATGAGGACGCGTTCGATGGCGTGGACCCGGTGTAGGAGGTGGCGGCACCGGCGCAGATCGGCGTCGAAGAGCGCGTCGCGCGCCCCCTCCACCTCATGCAGGAGCAGGCGGAACCAGAGCTCATAGACCTGGTGGACGGTGATGAACAGCGGCTCGTCGTGGTGGCCGCTCTGCGGCGCCAGGGTGTCGAGCAGCTGCGGCAGCCGCAGGTAGGAGCCGTACGAGAGCCGACCGCCCTCCTCACCGAAATGACGGTCAGCTTCCCCCAGAGCGGTGTCCATGAGCAGAGTCAACTCCAGAGTGCGGCGCCCGACAGACCCTGGCGAGCTGCACGCATTCACAGCGCCAATTGTTACTTTCAGAAGCCAAAGGATCTGAACCCGCGGACGATAGGTGCTCATGCGTCAGACTGGTGCGCTCGCCGGCCTCGTGGCCTGCGCGGTGCTCACAGCGTGCGGCACGTCGGGTCATTCCAGCGCGGCCGCTCCGTCTGTGGCGCCCTCCACGACACCGGCACCGCAGCTCACCTGGTCGGTCGCCGAGGATGCCCAACTGGCCCCCGGCGCTGTCGTGAAGGCCTCCGCGACCTCCGGCAAGGTGACCGCGCTACTTGTGAAGGACCAATCCGGCAGCTTGCTTGCGACGAACGGGTTCGCGTCCGGGACCTTGCCGCCCGGAGGCACGTTCACCCTGGCGGCGGCCGCAAGTGGTCCTGGCGGAACCGTCAAATCCACGGTGACCGTCCACACGCTGCCGGCCGAGCACGTGCTCCACGCAGCAGTCAGCCCGTCAGCCGGTGAGACGATGGGTATCGGTCAACCGATCACGGTCAATTTCGATACGCCCGTCACCAACCGCGCCGCGGTGCAGGGGGCGCTTTCCGTCACCAGCAGCCATCCGATAGGGCCGGCAGCCTGGCATTGGTTCTCCAGCACCCAGGTGGAATATCGGCCGCAGGCCTACTGGCCCGCCAACACGACCGTGACCGTCCGCGCCGACCTTGCAGGACTGCAGGCCGGCCCGACGACCTTCGGCGCCAGTGACAGCACCTCGGCGTTCACCATCGGCCGGTCGCAGGTCCTGAAGATCAGCGACGCGACGCACGAGATGGGCGTCTACACCAACGGCGTGCTGGTGCGCACCATCCCGGTCAGCCTCGGCCAGCACATCGGCACCTGGGTCACCAGGAGCGGCGTCAAGACCATCATGAGCATCGAACGCACGGTCGAGATGAACTCCGCCACCGTCGGCATCACCGGCTCCGGCTCCTATGACGAGCTTGTCCCGTACGCGATGCGCATGACGTGGTCCGGCGAATACATCCATGGAGCCCCGTGGTCGGAATGGGCGCAGGGGTCGACCGACGTCTCCCACGGCTGCGTCAACATCTCGCTGGCAAACGCTGAATGGTTGTACGGCAACAGCATGGTGGGCGACGTGGTCGAGACAACCGGGACCGGACGCCCGATGGAGTGGCAGGGCAACGGCACCGGCGGCGTCTGGAACATGCCGTGGAGCACCTGGCAGGCAGGCTCCGCCATCGCCTGACCAGCAGGCCCTCACCGAAGCAGCAGAAGTGTCCAGAAGCCGATAAATTGTGCGCTGTTTCCGACCTCCGTTGGACCCTTTGCCCCTGGGTCTCGTCCGAGAGGGAGTGACAGAAATGCGATCAGTCCGAGTCTTGGCAATAGGTGCGGTGCTCGCCGGTCCGGTAGCCCTCATGGCGGCCGGGTGTACGCCGCCCCAGCCGTACGCGAACTGCGGCGCAGTGGACCAGGCCCCCAACAGCGATGTGGGCGCTTATGAGATTCAGGCTCACGGAACCGACTGCGCAACGGCGAAGACCCTCGCCGACAAGGACTACCTGCAGGCCAACGGGCAACCCTTCACCTATGGCAGCTGGCAGTGCACCGGCGGCATCCCGAGCGGCGGTCTGGGCTCGTTCGTCTGGTGCAACGGCACGAACGGGGCCGTCGTCACCTGGCGAAGCGTGTAGCACCAATAAGCTTCCTCTGATCACCGGTATCAAAGGAGGCGTCGTGCCCGATTCACCCGTCCTTGTCGAGAGAGACGGCCACATCCTGATCGTCACGCTGAACCGTCCGGAAAAGCGCAACGCGATCAACTGCCAGATGATGTGCCTGCTGGCCGACGCGTGGCGGATGCTCGACGCGGACGACGAGCTGCGCGTGGCGATCCTCACCGGCGTCGGATCCACGTTCTGCGCGGGGATGGACCTGGTCGAGATCGGCCTGCTCAGGCAGCCGGAGCCGGCGAACGAGTGGATTGCCCGCACGCGCAGCGATCCGACTCTCATCTCCCGCGGCTGGCTGAAGACCGATGTGCCTGCCAAGCCGATCATCCTTGCGGCAGAAGGGTTTGCGCGGGCGGGCGGCACCGAGATTCTTCAAGGCACCACGCTTCGAGTCGCCGGTGAAAGCGCAGTCTTCGGGGTCACCGAGGTGCAGCGCGGCCTCTTCCCGATGATGGGATCGGCGGTACGGCTACGCCGCCAGATCGGTTACGCCGTCGCCGCCGAGATGCTGCTGACGGGCGACGACATCACTGCGCAACGCGCGTACGAGGTAGGGCTCATCAACTACGTCGTCGCGGACGGCGAAGCCGTCACCAAGGCCAAGGAACTCGCCAACCGGATCGCCGCCAACGGCCCGGTCGCGGTGAAGGCCATCGCTGCAACCCTTCGCGAAACCGAGTGCCTGCCAGACGCCGAAGCGTTCCCGATCGAGCAGAAGTACGGCAACGCCGTCATGAGCTCCGAGGACGCTCGTGAAGGGCCCCTCGCGTTCCTGGAGAAGCGCGCGCCGCAGTTCAAGGGCCGGTAGCGAGTCCGTCGAGTATCAGGTCGAGCATTCGTTGCTGACGTACCTCCTCTTGCGCCGGGGCGCGCCAGAGGAGCGAGATCTCGCCGAGAAGGCCGTCGACCCGCACCTCATACCTCGGTCGCGGCGAGCCACTCATCGCAGATCTCCCTGCACCGTTCTGCTCCCAACACGTCGTTTGCGTGACTCGAAGCTAGGAGTAGCGCGGTGGCCGCGCGTCACCCAAAAGTGCCGATCGGGGTGGAAGATTTCGGGTCACCCTCATCGGCGTTGCGAATTGATCTACGTCTCCACCTGCCTAAGGTGGGAGCGGTGACTCGTGCCGCGGCGGACGTGAGTCCACGGATCGCCGTAGACGGCTATCGCGCCTCCCTTGACCAGCTCATGACCGGTCTGGCGCGCTGGGCACCGCGGATGAATCCGTCGGACATCGCGCGCCAACTCACCCGCTGGCTCGACGACGCCGAAGTGCAATGGGTGGTCGATCAAGTGCCTGGCGGCGGCGAGCGGATCATCCAGCAGGCGCTGGAGGAGTACGTCAACTTCACCCCGTCCGTCGCCTCCAACGCCAGCGATCCGGTCAGCGTGATGCGGATCGTGCTCCTGCAGCAGATCGACGTCGCGTGGTGGTCGCGCTCACCCGGCTTTGCCGATGACTTCGCTGTCAACACCTCGCTGGATCTGCTCGATCTGCGCCCGATGCGAGCGACGGGTCAGGTGCGGTTCGGCTTCGGGATCGGCTCGGATCGGCTGGTGCGCCGCGCACGCGACTTTGCCGTGCAGCGGCTGCGGCCCGACCGCGAACCGCGGGGGCCGGGATTGTCGTGCCGGCTCGCCCGTCCCGAACTCATCGCGGTCCTGAACGAGATGGCCGACCGGCTGGCCGACGCGGCTCCGGAAGGCACCCCGCGGCTGTGGGTCAACAGCATCGTGCGCAGCGTGGTTCACCAGCGCCGCTTGCGCACCCTGGGCTTCACCGCGCTGCTGCCGAGCGCACATTGCCAGGGCTGGGCGGCCGACGTCGAACTGGCCTGGTTCGAGCGCTTCGGCGCCCGCGAGGTGCTGCGCGACGTCTTGCTCGACTACTCCGACGCCGGGGTGTTGAACGTGATCGACGAAGGCCGGGCATGGCACGTCTGCCTGGCGCCGCACGCGGTGGTGCGCTACAGCATGTCCGGGGTCTCTTCCGTCCGGGCCACAAGGACCCGCTGATGTGCGGGATCGCGCTGCTGGTCGGGCCTGGCGCTGCGGCGCAGGCCGCCACCTTCGACCGCATGGTGGACGGAATCCGCAGCCGCGGGGAGGTGCTCGAGACCGACCGCAGCGACGATGCTCTGCTGGCCACGTCACGGCTGCGGATCGTCGACCGCGACCGGGCTGTGCAGCCGTGGACATCGCCCGATGGCCGGTGGGCGCTCTGCTACAACGGCGAAGTCTTCAACCACCAAGAACTGCGCAAACGCCTGCAGGAGCAGGGGCATCCGCCGCGGTCGGAGTCCGACACCGAGGTTGTCCTCGAGGCGCTGCTCGCCTGGGGTGATGACGCGATGCTGCAGTTTCGCGGCGAGTTCGCCTTTGCTGTCGTCGATCACGCGACCGGCACCGTGCTGCTGGCCCGAGACCCGGCGGGGGTGAAGCCGCTGTACTGGGCGCGGGCGAACGGACGCTTGCACATCGCGTCTGAGGTCAAGGCGCTCACCTCGCTCGATGCCGCGATCCATGAGGTCCCGCCGGGCTACATCGGACGCGGCTCGGCTGATGCCGATCCGGTGCTGCACCCGTACATCGACCTGCTACGCCTCGGCGAGGGCGAGCCCGTCCTCACCGATGTCGAGGCGGCCAAGGCGGCGCTGCGCAGCACATTCGAGGACTCGGTACGCCTTCGCGTCGACACCGATCTGCCCGTCGCCGTGATCCTTTCCGGCGGCCTGGATTCCTCACTTACGCTGCTTCACGCCCGCGAGATGCATCCGAATGTTCATGCCTTCACGGTGGGCACGAAGGGCAGTGAGGACGTCGCCTTCGCGAGCCGGCTCGCCAAGGACCTGGATGTGCCGCACGAGGTCATCAGCCTGCGGCCGCGTGACATTTCCCTGCGCGACATCCGGCAGGCCATCTTCCGGTCGGAAGCGACGGAGTACGGCGACGTCATCAATGCCGTCGTGTCGCTGAAGGTTTTCGAGCGTGTCCACGAGCGGGGCATCAAGGTCGTGCTCACCGGAGACGGTTCGGATGAGCTCTTCGGCGGCTACGACATGTACGCGCAGGTGCCGGAGGCTGACCGCAGAAGCCTTTTCCTGCACAAGATTCGCCACCTCAGCCGCACCGAACTGCAGCGGGTCGACCGTACGAGCATGGGCGTCGGGGTCGAGGCGCGCGTGCCGTTCCTCGATGTGCAGATGCTGCTGCTCTCGATGCGCATTCCGCTGGAGATGAAGGTGCGCGACGGCTATGAGAAGTGGATCGTGCGCGAGACGTTCAGCGATCTGCTGCCCGACTACATCAAGGCCCGGCACAAGAATCCGATGTCGCACTCCAGCGGGCTGCACGAGCGGATCCGCTTGTTCAAGCCGCTGTTCCCGCGCATCTACCGCTCCTACGGATATGAAGCACTCGGCCCGATGCGACGCGACTTCTCCGTCGTGCTGGCCAAGCACGACAACGATCTGCGGCAGGCCGTGGCGGCGGCTGAGCTCGCCGAGGACTACGCCTTTGCCGAGCGCCTGCGCGATTTCACCGGAGCGCTGCGTTGGAACCTGGTCGGCGCAGCAACAGCGCGACGCTGACCGCGGCGAGAACAGCCGCACCCGCACCGACCAAGAGAGCCAGGTGCAGCCCGTCCATGAACGCACTGTGCGCGGCTTGCGCTGCGGAGCCTCCGAGGTGAGCGGCGACCGCGAGCGATCCCTTCGCCTTCTCCACCAGGGCTTCCGGTGCGCCAGGAAGGGAGAGGTTGCTGCGGTACACACCAGCGAGCACGCTGCCGATCACCGCGATCCCCAGCGCCCCGCCGACCTCACGGGACAGGTCGTTCATCGCTGAACCGACGCCTTGCTGCGACGCCGGCAGCGCTTCGGTGATCGCGCTCGTCGCGGGAGTCATCGCCAGACCCATGCCAACGCCCAGCGGCACCAGCCCAGCCACGATGAACCAGTAGCTGCTTCCGGCATCGAGCTGGGACAGGACCGTGAGACCGGCAGCGATGAGAACCAGTCCCGTGACGCACACCCTCCGAGCGCCCAGCCGAGCCACCAGCAGCGGGGATGTGCGCGCTGCGGGCATCATCCCGGCCGCCATCGGCAGCATGCTGAGCGCTGAGATGATCGCCGAGTCGCCGCGCACGAGCTGCAAGTACTGGAGCATCACGAAGATGAAGCCGAAGAACGCGAAGAACTGAATGAAGATCGACGTGCTGCCTGCCGAAAGCCGTCGGCTGCTGAAGATTCGCGGGTTCAGCATCGGGTGCAGCTGGCGAAGCTCGTAGCTGACGAATCCCGCGAGAACGACGACACCGACCGCGATACCGAGCAGTGTCCTCGCGCTCGCCCACCCGGCCGTCGGGGCCTCGATGATGGAAAAGACCAGCGCCACCAGTCCCAGCACGGCGAGCAGCGCACCGCCGCGATCGACCTTGGGAGCGTCCTTGTCAGCGGATTCGGGGACGAACCGGATCGTCCCCACAATGGCAAGCACGGCAAGCACGACGTTCAGGCCGAAGACCGACCGCCACGACCAGAACTCCAGCAGCACGCCCGAGCACAGCAATCCCAGAACGGCAGCGCCGCCCGCGACGCCGGCCCAGATGCTCACCGCCTTGGTGCGCTCGGCGGGCGGGAATGTGCCCGTGATGGTCGACAACGTGGCGGGCATGACCAGCGCCGCGCCCATGCCGAGCACCGCACGCAACGCAATCAGCTGGCTCGCGTCGCCGGCGAACATTGCGAGCAACGAACCGGCGCCGAAGATGGCGAGCCCGATGATGAGAGCCCGCCGGCGACCGTAGCGGTCGCCGATGGCCCCGGCGGGAAGCAGCAGCGCCGCAAACACCAGCGAATACGCGTCGATGACCCACTCGAGCTGGGTCTGCGAAGCGTGCGTGCTGCGCGCGATGTCCGGCAGCGCGACGTTGAGAGAGGACATGGCGGCGACGACCGCAGCCAGCGCCAGGCACACCACCGCCGTGACGGCGCCGTGACGCACGCCAGTGGAAGCGGCGGATCCCGGCGATGACGGGGGGGCTTGCGCGGCTGCGGTCATCTCAGTTCCTTAGAGTGATGCTCCATGCTTTGGAGTGACACTCCATAGCTTGACACAGCTCCGCTGCACTCGCAAGCACGAATCTGTGAAAGGGTCCGCCGAGCGAGTTCAGAGCGGGTTGCGGAGCAGCACCACACACAGGGTGTTGAACACCCATTTCTCGAACTCGTCCATCGAATAACCACCGCGGCGCACCAGCTGGTCGTGCGTATCGGGACTGGCAATGACCCAGGCCGTGTCGGCCGCGAGGGCTTTGGTCAGCCCGGGTCGGAGCTGCTTTGACGGAATCCGATCGAGGAGCAGCCGGAAGTTGCTCCGGCGGATCTCCATGAGCTGCTGCCAGTCGGCGGCGACATCAGGGTCGGCGCCCGCCGCATCGCGGTAGGTCACCCACGCCGAAGACGCGCGCTCGCACAGGAGCCGAAAGGAGTGGACCAGGTGCGCCAGCAACTTCTTGGGGTCGTCGGCGGCGGCAGGGTCCAGCCCCGCCAGCAGCGGCACCGGCAGAACGTTGGCTTCCAAGCCGATCTCGTCCTCGCCGGTGATGGCCGTCTCCATCACGGCGCGAAGGAGCGCGCGCTTGCTTCCCCATGCGTGGTAGAGCGTTTGAACCGCGACGTCGGCGCGCTCCGCGATGCGATTGACGGTGGCTGCCGCGTAGCCGCGTTCGGCGAATTCGGCTCGCGCCGCTACCAGGAGCTTGCGCCGCGTCTCGCGACGCGTCGCCTCACCCGCCTCGCGCTGGCGGCTGACCCGTCGTGTGGATGCCACGTCCCCCGCAATTCACCGTTTCGACTGTGTGTTCTAGAGTGCCACTCTAAACCTTTTGGAGGCGACGCAGATGGTCACTGTAGAACCCACCCAGGCCGAGGCGCTGCTACGCGGCCTGGCTTCTGCAGTAAGCGTCGACGGACAGGTCAACGAAGTGCAGCGCTCGGTGCTGGAAGTCCTCGGCCAGCATCTGTTCGGGGTGTCGACCCCGACTGGCGAGCTGGCGCCTCTGACACCAACCGAACTGGCGGTAGCAATCACCGACGAGAATCTTCGCGAGCGTGTTGTTCACGGGATGGTGGCGCTCGAGATCCTCGCCAATCCCGTTTCACCGGAGGTCGTCAAGCGAGTCGAGGCCTACGCCGCGGCGCTCTCGGTCGACGAAGGAATGCTAGCCGTCGCCCGCGACTATTCGGCTGGGGCGATGTCGGTCGCGACGGGTGACCTGCTGCGCAATTCTTACGTCGCCGAGTACAACGCCGCTCACGGCTCCGACCTGACGCAGGGCCCCACGGGGAGCGAAGATCCTGCACTCGCAGCCAAGTGGAATGCGTTGCAGGCCTGTGGACAGGGCACGCTTGGGCGCACCGTCTGGGATTTTTACCAAACGCGCGGATTCACCTTCCCTGGCCTGCCGGGGGCCGTCGATCCGCTGCTCGCCCAGCACGACTGGGTCCATTGCCTGGCCGACTACGGCACGTCCGCCACCGGCGAGATCGAAGTCTTCACCTTCCTTGCGTCGGCGATCCCAGATGCCAAGGGCTTCAGCTATGCCGTCATCATTCTCGGCCTCTTCGAGACGGGCTACGTGAGTCTCGTTCCCGGCGTCGCCACGGCGTCGCCCGGTCACCTTTCGCTCCCGGGCGGCTCCATTCGTTTCGTCGACGCGTTACGGCGGGGGCTCGCCATGAACCTTGATGTGATGGGCGGCATCGACTGGTTCGACTATGCCAACGAACCCCTCGACGAGGTGCGCCGCAAACTCGGCGTGCTCCCCAAAAGTGACGTCGCGCTGCGGGCCGGATCGCTCTCAGCGCTTGACCCGAACGCCATCTTCAGCCGTTCATCGTGAGGCGGTGACGGCGTACGGCGCGGTCGGCGCCACGATGGTGGTGACCAAACCTGTCTCCAGGTCATGGACGTGCCCAGAGACGCAGATACGTCCCGACGCGAGGGGCGAGGCCAGCAACCGTTCGACATCTGCACGCACGGTGGCCACCGGATCAACGACGGCTTCTGCTGCCAAGGCCACCTCGTCCAGGCCGGTACGTTCGGCGAAGGCATGCCTGAAGCCTCCGTCGGCGAGAAAGCCCGTTCCGCACTGGGTGTGGTGGATGACCGCCACCTCGAGCGGCGAGGCGCCCGTGCCCGCGCCCATCGCCTCCCCGATGGAGCTGATGAGGGCGACATCGGCGATGACCGCATCGGTCACCCGGCCGCCGGCATTGCGCACCACGATCGCATCACCGAGTTCGATTCCGAGGACGGCGGCGGGCTCGACGCGAGGGTCGAGGCAGGCGATGACGAACGTCAGGTAGCGCGGGATGACAGGCACCTCAGTACGCCCACGGCCGGCGGCGTAGGCACGGTTGCGTTCGAGCAGCGGGGCGAAATTGCTCACGAGACCCTCCGTGTGATGTAGGTACAACATCTGAACGCGCGTAACCTAGCCATACCGGAGGTGCATATGCAACACATTTCCCGAGCGAAGCCCATGGCTCACGCCATGCAGTCCGAATGCCTCGGACTTCGCGTCGCGCGGCTGCACCGATTGATCCGAAGGCGGTTCGACCAGGAACTGCGGCCCCTGGGACTGTCAACGAGTCAGCTGGGAGTCCTGAGCGCGTTGACGATTCACGGGAGCGCGGTCAAGCCCGCGCAGCTGGCTGAGTGGCTGGCCACCGAGCGGTCCACGGTCAGCCGCAACCTGTCGTTGTTGGAGGCCAAGGGCCTCGTCGTGCCGGCGGAGGTCTCGGCGTCCGGCCGATCCATGGCCGTCGCCATTACTGATCGCGGCTCCGAAGCCCTGGGCGGAGCGGAGAACGCCTGGCACCGAGTGCAGGCGTCCCTCACCGATCTGCTGGGGGACGAGGCACCCGAAAAACTCGACACCTGGCTCGATCGGCTCACCGAAGCCTGATTCCAGAATGACCGCCCGCTAGCGTGACGTAACCGCCGGCGGAGGGACTGCGAATGACAGGCCTGCTGTATCGACTCGCGTCATGGAGCGTCCGCAGACGTTGGGCGGTCATCAGCGGGTGGGTCGTCATCATCGCCGTGCTGGCGGCTCTGGCCGCGGCCTTCCACGGCGCGACCTCCGACGCGTTCACCATTCCCGGCACCGAATCGCAGCGGGCGCTGGACGTCCTGGCCAAGGAGTTCCCGGGCACCGGCGGGGCAACGGCGCGCATCGTGGTCGCCGCGCCGCCCGGCCACAAGGTCACCGAACCCCAGTACGTGAAGCTCGGACAAGCCGCGCTCGCGCAGATCGCCAAGGCCCCTCAGGTCAAGTTCGTCGCCCCGCTGACGGCCGCAAACGTCAGCAAGGACCAGCGGATCGCCTTCGTCACCGTGCAGTACGCGGTCTCCGTCGACAAGATCACGCAGCAGGCCCGGGACGCGCTCGAAGCGGCTGCGGCGCCGGCGGCGAAGGCGGGGCTGGAGGTCGAGTACTCCGGCGGAGTCATCTCGACCACGACCAAAGAGGGCAACAACGACCTCTACGGCATCATCATCGCGTTCTTCGTTCTTACCATCACCTTCGGCAGCTTGGTGTCGGCCGGCCTGCCGCTGCTGACCGGCATCCTCGGCGTCGCCGTGGGGCTGCTGTCCATCAGCGCCCTCTCAGGCGTCATCGCGCTGAGTTCGACCGCGCCGACGCTCGCCCTGATGTTGGGTCTGGCGGTCGGTATCGACTACACGCTCTTCATCCTGTCGCGGCACCGTCAGCATTTGCGTGACGGGGTCGGCTACGACGACTCCATCAGGCTGGCGACGGCAACGGCCGGCGGCGCGGTCGTCTTCGCGGGTCTGACGGTCGTGATTGCACTGTCAGCCCTCAGCGTGGTCGGCATCCCGTTCCTGACCGTCATGGGGCTGGCCGCGGCCGGCACGGTCGTCTGCGTCGTACTGCTGGCACTGACGATGTTGCCGGCGGTGCTCGCGGTGCTCGGCCCGCGGATCAACAAGGGCCGCATCGGCTTCCTCGCCAAGCGGCATGAGCGTCACGAGGGTGGCGGCAAGCTCGTCGGCGGCGAGCGGTGGTCAAGAATCGTCACGGCGAAGCCGTGGGTGACGCTCGTCCTCGTCATCGCCGGGATCCTCGTCATCGCCTGGCCGACCCTGCACCTCAAGCTTGGACTGCCCGACGACGGCACCAAGCCGAAGTCCACCACCGAACGCCGCGCGTACGACCTGCTGAGCCAGGGCTTCGGGGTCGGTTTCAACGGCCCGCTCACCCTCGTGGTCTACGCGCCTGGCCACACCGACACGCTCAAGCTGGTCACCGGAGCGCTGCCGCAGATCCAGAAATCCCCTGACGTTGCTGAGGTTTCCCAGCCGCTGCCCAACCCCAAGGGTGACGTCGTCATCGTCAATGTGATTCCGCGCTCGGCGCCGAGTTCGACGGCCACCAACAATCTCGTGGCGCAGCTTCGGGACGGTGCCGCCAAGGTTCGCGAGCAGACCGGCATCAATGCCTACGTCACCGGTCCCACGGCGACGAACATCGACGTGTCGCACAAGCTCGGTTCCGCTCTGCCGGAATTCCTCATCGTCATCGTGGTACTCGCACTTCTCCTGCTATTGCTGGTGTTTCGCTCGCTGCTGGTGCCGGTGAAGGCGGTCATCGGCTTCCTGCTGTCCATCGGCGCGTCGTTCGGGCTCACCGTCTGGGTGTTCCAGGAAGGCCATCTGGGCAGCCTCTTCCAGATCGAGACGCCGGCGCCGATCGTCAGCTTCCTGCCGATCCTGGTGGTCGGCATCCTGTTCGGATTGGCGATGGACTATCAGGTTTTCCTGGTCTCCCGGGTACGCGAGGACTTCATTCATCACCACGACGCGAAGGGCGCGATCAACAGCGGCATGCGCAACAGCGCGCGGGTCGTGACCGCAGCCGCGCTCATCATGTTCTCGGTCTTCGGGTCGTTCATCTTCGGTGACAACGCCGTCATCAAATCCCTGGGCCTCGCGCTCGCTTTCGGCGTCCTGGTCGACGCGTTCATCGTCCGCATGACGTTCGTGCCGGCCGTGCTCGCGGTGCTCGGCCGGGTGGCGTGGAGCCTGCCGAAATGGCTCGACCGGGCGTTGCCCGACATCGATCTGGAGGGCTCGAAACTCAGCGGCGCAGCCGCTGCCAGCCACGAGTCGACTCCACCAGTTCCTCATCGCTGAGCGCCGGCCGCGAGAGCCGGGCCTGCTCCGGGCGAGCCCGCAGACCCTCCAGGACGATGTCGAGCTGCCGCTCCCACAGATCCGGCCGGGTATGGCTGAAGAGGGCGACGCCGTTCAGCATCAGCAGGATCACCGTCAAGTCGGACGGCTCGAGGTCAGCACGCACGTAGCCGTCAGTTTGCGCCCGCCGGAGCAGTCGCTCGACGAGCGGAGCGAATTCGGTACGCGCTTCAGCGACGCGGTCCTGGCAGTACTCGCTGCCGTTCAGCACCTCGTGCAGACCGCGGTTCTCCGACTGCATCGCCGTGAGCGCACGAAGGAATCCCACCAGCGCGTCCCACGAGTGCGGTTCGCGCGTGGCGCGCTCCGTCACTTCGATCATGGTGTGCAGCTTGTCGTCGAACAGCGCGCCGAGGAGCGCCTCCTTGTCAGGGAAGCGCCGGTAGACCGTGCCGACGCCGACCCCGGCCCGAGCCGCCACGTCATGCAGCGTCGCTTCCAGCCCCTCTGACGCGAAAACGTCAGCGGCCGCCTCGAGGATCTTCGCCCGGTTGCGCTCGGCATCAGCCCGCAGCGGGCGAGCCACCGGTGTGTGCGTTGTCACAGCTCCGATCATAGCTCGCAACTGGACGACTTATGTCCGGTTGATTTAGTGTCGATAGTGGACATGAGACGTCCAGATATGAGTCGGAGATCACATGAGCACGAAATTTGCGACGCAAGTAGACAAATCGGCCGGGGCAACGACCGCCGATCACGCTGCCTCGCGCCGCGGTCCCATCTTGGCGATCCTGCTGCTCGCGCAGTTGATGATCGTGCTGGACGCCACTGTGGTGAACATTGCCCTCCCGAGCGCGCAGAAGGCACTGCACTTCGGCACCGCCAACCGCCAGTGGATCGTCACCGCGTACTCGCTGAGCTTCGGCAGCCTGCTGCTTCTCGGAGGCAAGCTCTCTGACCTGTTCGGGCGCCGGACGACGCTGCTGGTCGGGCTGGTCGGCTTCGCGGTCGCGTCGGCCATCGGCGGCGCTGCCAACGGGTTCGCCATGCTGGTCATCGCCCGCGCCGCGCAGGGAGCCTTCGGTGCCCTGCTGGCTCCGTCGATCCTCGCGCTGCTCAGCACGACGTACAGCGAGCCCAAAGAGCGGGCAAAGGCGTTCGCCATCTTCGGTGCGGTTGCCGGTACCGGCGGTGCCTTCGGGCTGCTGCTCGGCGGGCTGCTGACCGAGTACTTCTCCTGGCGCTGGTGCCTCTACGTGAACCTGGTCATGGCCGCCGTCACAGTGGCCGGCGCCATCGCGCTGATCCCGCGCCACGAGCCCGTCGCCGACCGTCCCAAGCTCGACATCCCGGGTTCGATCTTGGCGACCGCCGGCCTCGTCGGCATCGTCTACGGGCTGGGCCACGCCGAGACCGGTGGCTGGAGCAGCGCGACCACACTGGGACCCATCATCTTCGGCGTCCTCGCGTTGATCTCGTTCGCGATCGTCGAGTCGCGGGTCCGCCACCCCCTGCTGCCAATCCGGGTAGTGGCCGACCGCACACGCGGCGGTGCGTTCCTCAGCATCGGGATCGTTGGCGCAGGCCTGTTCGCCGTCTTCCTTTTCCTGAGCTACTACATGTCGCAGACGCTCGGCTTCAGCCCGGTCATGACCGGGCTCGGCTTCATCCCGATGATCCTGGCGATGACCGGGACGACCGTCAGCGTCGGCACCTACCTCCTGAACCGGTTCGGTCCCCGGCCGTCGATGACGATCGGGCTGGCCATCGCGGCCGCCGGCATGGTCACGCTCGGCCGTTTGCAGGTCGGCAGCAGCTACTTCGCAGGCGTGTTCCCCGGCCTCGTGATCGTGGGTCTCGGGCTCGGTTTGATGTTCTCGGCGGCGATCAACGCCTCGACCAGCGGAGTGCAGCCCGCGGACGCAGGCGTCGCTTCGGCGATGGTCAACATCGGCCAGCAGGTCGGTGGTTCCATCGGCACGGCCCTGCTCTCCACGCTGGCGGCCGACGCCGCGACCAGTTACCTCGGCAGCCACACCCCGAGCCTGGCGGCGGCGGCGCAGGCTAGCCTGCGCTCGTACACCACGGCCTTCGACGCGGCAGCGATCATCTTCGCGCTCGGTGCTGTGGTGACGTTCCTGTTGGTCAAGCGCGGCCCGCTGGACACCGAGCCGGTCGAGGGCGTGCTGATCGGCTAACCGGCTGGTCACCCGAGAGGCAGGGCCGATGCAGTCAGGAGCGATGCAGGTAGGTCTCCACGCACTCGGCATCGGTGCAGGCGCGCGGCGGGACATCATCGACACGGTGGCCCGCTGCGCCGAATCCGCCGGAATCGCCACGCTCTGGGCGGGCGAGCACGTCGTCATGGTGGACGAGCCCGCCTCCCGCTACCCGTATGCGGACGACGGCCGCATCGCGATCCCGGCCGACGCCGACTGGCTCGATCCGCTCGTCGCGCTGAGTTTTGCGGCCGCCGCGACAAGCCGGATCCGCCTGGCGACGGGCATCATGCTGCTGCCCGAGCACAACCCCGTGCTGGCGGCAAAGCAGACCGCGTCGATCGATGTGCTTTCAGGCGGACGGCTCTCGCTCGGCGTCGGCGTCGGCTGGTCCGCGGAGGAATTCGCTGCGCTCGGAGTGCCGTTCGCCGGGCGCGGCCGCCGGATGGATGAGTACATCGACGCGATGCGCACGCTCTGGCGCGACGACGTGGCGACCTTTCACGGCGAGTACGTGAGTTTCGACGCGATCAGGGTGAACCCGCGTCCAGTGCATGAGCGTCGAATCCCCATTGTCATCGGGGGAAACGGCGACACGGCACTGCGCCGGGCGGCGCGAACCGGCGACGGCTGGTACGGCTTCTACCTCAGCCTTGACGAGACCGCCGAGCGGCTCGCAACCCTGCGCCGGCTGTGCGAGGAGAACCAGCGCGAGCCCGGCGAGCTCCGCACGGCGGTCGCCGTGCTCGGCATGACGCCCGGCGATCGCGACCGATTGGAGGCGCTCGGCCTTGATGAGGTGGTGCTCGTCGACGGCCCTCCGGAAGACGCCTCCGCCGTCGAAGGGTGGCTGAACGGCGTCACCGAGGGTTGGATCGCCCCCGCCTGACGTACCGCGCGTGCGTCCCCGCGCTACCCGGAAAGGCTTATACGGTCGAGCCTTTTCGCCTCGACGTAGCCGTTCTCGACGAACCAGCGCGCCGAGTCGGCGATCGCCTGCGCGGCCGGACGCGGGGCGTAGCCGAGCTCGCTTCGGGCCCGCTCGTCGCTGAACATCATGTTGGTGGTCGACATGCGGGCGGCCTCGAGCGCGACGCTCGGCTCGCGACGCAGGATGCGTCCCTCGACGAGTTGCGAGAGCGCGCCAACACCCAGCGCGACACCCCGCGGCACGCGCTTGGTCGGGGCGGGCAAGCCGGTCGATTTCGCCAGTACCGCAAGGAATTCGCGCATCGGCAGGTTCTCACCGCCGACGATGTAGCTGCGCCCGACGCGTCCGCCTTCGAGCGCGAGCAGGTGACCGGCAGCGAGATCATCGACGTGCACCACATTGAACGTGGTGTCGACGAAGGCGGGCATCCGGCCGTTGAGGAACTCCACGACGACCTTGCCGGTAGGAGTGGGACGGCGGTCTGCGGGACCGAGCGGGAAGGTCGGCAGCACCAGCGAGACGGGTGCGCCCTGCGCCGCCTCGCGCAAAACCTCATGTTCTGCAACGTATTTCGTCCGCTTGTACAGCCCGAACAGGTGGGCAACGTCGGCGTAGCAGGTCTCATCGGCGGGTCGTCCCGCGGCCGCACCGTCGAGCCCGAGCACGCCGACGGTGCTCGTGTAGATGACCCGCTCGCATGAAGCCGCCCGGGCCGCCCGTATGACGTTCCGCGTGCCGCCGACGTTGACGTCGTAGAAGTCCTGCGGCCGGCGCGACCAGAAGCGGTACATCGCCGCGAGATGGAAGACGAACCTCGCCCCGGTGCAGGCGGCCGTCACCGCGTCGGCATCCCGCACATCCACGCGGAGACGTTCGACGTCGAGGCCGTCCAGGTTCCGCTCGTCGGCGCCAGGCTCGACGAGCGCCACGACCCGAGCACCGCGCGCCAGCAGCGCCCGTACGACCGCGGCCCCGATGAAGCCGGCCGCGCCGGAGACGACCACCCGATCGCCGGCCTCGATCGTCAGGCTCATCCGGGAACGCTGACCCCGGGTGCCGCCGGAGCCGGGTAGGGCGTTTCCGGACGCGCCCGGCCCGGCCGCCGCAGCGCACCCTTCGCCATCGTGCGTCCGAACTCCAGCAGCAGACCCGAACCGTTGTGCGCGTCGTTCAGCACGTCATCCAGCGCGGCCACGAAGTAGTCGATCTCCTCCTGCCCGCAGATGAGCGGTGGCAGCAGCTTCACGATGTTCACGTTGTCGGCGGCGACCTGCGTCAGGATCCGGTGGCGATGGAAGAGCGGGACCACCATCAGTTGGGAGAACACCGCGGTCCGCAGATGCTCGAGGGTGTTGAAGCGACGGCGCAGGGCCCGCGACTGCGGCTCGCCGAACTCCAGCCCGATCATCAGGCCCTTGCCGCGTACTTCATGGAGCATCTCGTAGCGCTCGACGAGCGGCGCGAGGGCGACCCGAAAGGCCTCACCGGTCTGCGCCGCGCGCTCGACGATGTGCTCGTCCTCGAAGGCGGCCAGCGTCGCGAGCCCGGCAACCATCGCCAGCTGGTTACGCCCGAAGGTCGTCGAGTGCTTCAACGCCTTCTCCAGCGAGCTGAACACCGACGTCCACACCCGCTCGGTCGTGAGCATCGCACCGACCGGCACGTAGCCACCCGACAGCGCCTTGGACACCGTGATGATGTCGGGACGCAGATCCCAATGCTCGTAGCAGAAGAACTTCCCGGTACGCCCGAGGCCGGTCTGCACCTCATCCATCACCAGCAGCGTCTTGTACTTGCGGCACAGCGCCTGCGCCTCGTGCCAGTACTGCGCCGACGCCTCGTAGACGCCCTTGCCCTGGATCGGCTCGACGATGAACGCGGCCACGTCGCGCTT
>DATAZK010000102.1:0-17528 GCA_036272075.1 Frankiaceae bacterium | reverse complement strand
GGCGGACCAGCTGCCGAGCAGCACGCCGCACGGGGGAGAGAGCTCCAGATCATCACCGATACGCAGGTAGTCACCAGTCGGTTTGCCCGAAGGGGTGAGCACGTTCCAGGCGCCGACCAGCGCCAGCGGATCGACCGGCTTCGGCGCGGCGCTCGCCGACGGTGTCGCTCTGGCAGGTGTCGCCGCGGGGCCATGCGCGCTGCCCGAGCAGCCGCTCAGGACGAGCAGTGCCGCGCATCCCACCCACCAGACACGCCTGCGCATGACAGTAGGACGCTGAAACCGGTCCCGAGGTTTCGCCGATCCCCTAAGGCGTCGCGGCTGCTTCGACGGGCGCCGGTGCGTCGCTCGCCGTCGCGGCAGGGCTCGGAGTTTCGGTGGGGGAAGGCGCCGGCGTCAGTGTGGGGGACGTCGTCGGGCTCGGCTTGGTAGTCGGCTTAGTGGTCGGCTTGGTGGTCGGCGTGGTGGTCGGCGTGGGCGACGCCGTCGGACTCGGTCTCACGGATGGCTTCACGGACGGCTTCACCGGCGGCTTGGGCGCCGGTTTGCGGACCTTCTTCACCGGTTTCTTCACCGGCTTCTTGTGCTTGGTCTTCGCCGCCTTGTCCGCTGCCGCCTTGGCCTTTGCCGCCTTCGACAGGCCGGCCAGATACCTCGCGATGTCACCGGTCACCGAGGTGAAGTCCTGGCCGCCGTAGGCACTGGAGTAGCCGAGTACGACGAGCACGTAGTCCAGGGAATGGTTGTAGGAGAGCACCGCGCTCTCCGCGGCGGCCGGGGTGCGCAGATCGCCGCCGGATGCGCAGAGGTAATCCGCGGCAGCGAGAGCGGCGTCGAACATGTTCTCGGGGTCGCGGATCCCGTCGCCGTTGCCGTCCCGGCCGTCGATGCCCCACGTCTGCGGGATGAACTGCATCGGCCCGACGGCCCGGTCCCAGCGGGTATCGCCGTCATAGCGGCCGCCGTCGGAGTCGGCGATCGCGGCATTGCCGCCGGACCCGTCCAGCACCGGGCCGAGGATGTCCGGCCGGACCTCGCCGTCCGGGCCGGGTTTGCTGCCACCGAACTGGCCGTGGTCGGATTCGACGCGTCCGATGGCGGCCACGAGGGTCCACGGGATGTTGCACCCCGAGTGGGAAGTGCTCGCGTAGGAGGCCGCTCGCTGGTAGGCGGTCAACGCCACCGCCGGGATGTCGGAGACGGATCCGCCGACGACGATGGAAGCCGCAGGCGTTCCCGCCTTGCCCTTACCCGCCTGCAGGGCCGCCAGGGTGCGTCGCAGCGCGGGATCTTTTGACAGCCGCCGGGCGATGTCGGCGCCGTCGGCGTTGCTCGCATGACGTACGACGGTGCTGGCCGCGGTGACGACGGCGCTGGTTCCGGCGACCGCCGCCACGCTGCGACTCACCGGCTTCGCCGAGGGGCGGCCGCTGGAGGACGCGGTCGCCAGCAGGCTGGTGGGAACGGCGGCGGCAACCAATCCGGCGAGGGCGAGCAGTGCCATTGCCCGGTGGCGGCGACCGCGCCGGCGCACATCGAAGAGGATGGCCGGGGGGGAGGCGGGTGGTGGATTCACGTCCCCGTCTACATCGGCGTCACCCCGGGCCGCCGTGAGGGTCCAAATGCCTACGCAGCGGTGTGAAATGCCCCACGGGCGCTACCGGACGGCGGCCGGGATGCGGACGGGAGTTTCCTCGAGTTCTTGCGGCGGCGACGATTCCGGGAGCGTGACGCGGCGCTGGCGCAGGCCCGCGGCGGCGGCGGCGAGCGAGAGCGCGATGACGATCGCGCCGTAGACGGTGGCGGTCGGGCGAAGGCCGTAGGACGGGACCGCCAGGCCGGCCAGTACGGCCGAGCCGCCGAAGGCCAGGTAGCTGACGACATACAGCGAGGCGAAAAGCTCTGCCCGCTGCTGGGGAGTGGCGATGCTGGCGACCGCGCCGAACGAGCCGACGAACGACGTCCCGAAGCCCCAACCGGTGACGACGAGGCCCGCGAAGAACAAGCCCGTCCACTCGGTGCCGAGCGCACCCAGCACCAGGGCGACGCCGGCCACGAGCACCAGCGCCCCGTGCAGCATCGTCGGGTGCGGCGCCCAGGAGCGGGTCAGTACCGCGCCCGCGGCTCCGAAGCCGGCGACGGCGCTGACGACCAGCCCGCCCACCAGATGGTTGCTCAGGCCGAACACTCCAGCGGCCAGCGACGGGCCGAGCGACAGCACGAGCCCACCGACAGCCCAGGTGGCGATCAGTACGGGCGCCATCGCGCGGAAGGTGCCGCGGGCCTGCGCCGGCACGCTCGCCCGCGGTTGCAGCGAGCGCAGCGATCCCGGGCGCCGGGTCACGGTTTCGGGGACGACGGCGAGCGCCACGAGCAGAGCGCTGAACAGGACGATCAGCGTCGCGAAGACGAGGACCCGGGGGGCGGGCGCGTATTGCACGAGGGCGCCAGAAGTGACGGCGCCGACGGCGATGCCGGTCGTCGGTCCGGCTGTATTGACCGCGGCCGCGAGCGCCGGACGCTCCGGCGGGGCAAGGTCAGCCACCCCAGCACTGAGCGCGCCTGCAGCGGCACCGGTCGCCAGGCCCTGAACGGCTCGCGCGACGAGCAGCCAGCCCACCCCGTCAGCGAAGATGAACGCGGCCATCGAGAGCAGTTCGACGACGAGGGCCCCCGCCAACACCCGTCGGCGTCCCAGATAGTCCGACAGGCCCCCCGCCGTCAGCAGCGCGATCAACAGGGCGGCGGCGTAGGACGCGAAGATCAGCGTCAGCGTGATGGCGGAGAAGTGCCAGCGGGCCTGGTAGACGAGGTAGAGCGGGGTCGGCACACTCGAGGCCGCGAAGAACGTGACAAGCGTGGCGGCGAGCACCCAGAAGCCGCGCTGACGGCGGGTCGAGAATTTCATCCGGACTCCCAAACGGTTCGATTCTCATGGAACCGATACAGGGAACCAGATTGTTCCAAGAGAGTCGAACTCTTTTCGGAAAGGTCGTATGCTTCCGCCGTGGATCTCGAACATCCCGCCGCCGGTGACCTCAGCCTCGCCGCCGTGCTCTTCGCCCTGAGCGACCCCGCCAGGCTGGCGATCGTGCGCCAGATCGCGGCCCCCGCCGAGGTGTCCACCTGTCAGTCCGTCGGGATGGACATGCCCAAGTCGACCCGCTCACACCATCTCAAGGTGTTACGCGAGGCCGGCATCACCCTTGCCGTGCCGCGCGGCCGCGAGCGCGTGCTGACCCTGCGGCGCGATGATCTCGAGTCACGCTGGCCCGGTTTGCTCCCCGCAGTTTTGGAGGAGCAGCCCGCCGTCAGCCCGGTGTGACCCACGCCGGAGGGCGCTTCCCCCAAGCGCCCTCCGCGTGGACTCTCAGGGTTATGACGTGCAGGCAGTCTTGCTGAGCCCGCCGCCGGCGCTGCTGTAGTACCAGGCGGTCGCGCCGGTGTGGGTCGCCTTCAGGCAGAACGAGGTGGTGGTCGAGCCGATCCAGTAGATCGTGTTGCCGCTGCTCAGGTTGACCGTGTTGCTACCACCCACGACCTGGCCCGGTCCGGTGATCGCTGACGCGGCGGTCGAGCCGGCCACGGCGACGGTGCTCGCGGTCTTCCAGAAGGTGGTGGAGTAGTTCTGGGTGTCCACGTTGAACGCCTCGACCTCTTGCGCGGCGGTGCGCAGGTCGGACTTCATGGACGCCTCGTAGCCCTTGGTCTTCTGGCTCAGGAACACCGGGATGGCGATCGCTGCCAGGATTCCGATGATGATGATGACAACCAGCAACTCGATGAGTGTGAAGCCGTCTTCGTTGTCTCGATTCATGCAACTGATGTTCGGCAGATGTGAAGCGGACCTAAATTGGTGATTTCGCGAAGCTGGAGACCCTGATGGGCGATCCTGCGGCCACCATGACCGTCGAGCCGCTCGGTTGGGTGCGCTCATCGCGTACTGACCCGATCGATGACGCCTGGGACGGGGAGACCAGCTACATCGACCTCAACCTCGACCGCTTGGCGCAGGACTCGACCGCCGGCTTGGACGCGTTCTCCCACATCGAGGTCATCTATCGATTCCACGCGGCGCCGTCGCCCAACCGGACTGGTCGCACGAGCTGATGAAGGACTACTGGTAGCCGGCTATCGGCGGTCACTCGCGGTGCAGCGGTACGACCCATTCCAGACGCGTGCCGCCGGCGGTTGGCTTCACCGGCGACTCGATCGTCAGCGAGCCGCCGAGCTGCTCGGCGCGGGCGCGCATGTTGCCCAGGCCGCTGATGCGCGACGGGTCACCCATGCCCTTGCCGTTGTCGGTGATCGTGATGGCGAGATGCTCGCCGTCGGCCGCCGACAGGATGGCCGACACGCTGGTGGCGTGAGCATGGCGGGCGGCGTTAGCCAGCGCTTCCCGGACGACGGCGGTCACGTGGTCGACGACATCAGGGTCCAGAAGAGCATCGAGCGGACCTTCGAACCGCAGCTCGGGAGCGAATCCGAGGGCACCCGTCGCGTCGCGGACGATGTCCATGACCCTCGCCTGCGCGCCGGATTCGCGGTGGCGCTGGAGCGCGAAAATCGTCTGGCGGATCGCCTGGATCGTGTCGTCGAGCTGGTCGGTGTACTGCGTGAGGCGCTGGCGCGTCTCGGGTTCGGCGGTGCGTGAGGCCAGCCCGGTGAGTCCGAGACCGGCGGCGAACAGCCGCTGGATGACGTGGTCATGCAGATCTCGGGCGATGCGGTCGCGGTCTTCGAGCAGCGAGAGCCGGCGACGGGCCTCCTGCGCGTGCGCGAGTTTGAGGGCGACGCTGGCATGGTCGGCGAAGCCTTCGATCATGTCTTGCTCTTCGCTGTCGAACGCCGGCCTTCCTCGAGTACGGCTCAGCGCCAGCACCCCGGGCATGCCGTCGCCGGTATCCGGGAGCCGGACCAGCAGCGCCGGGCCATCCGGGACGCCGGGAGCGCCGTAGCCCTGCTCCGTCGCCCGGGCATCGGAGACCACCAGATCGCGTCCGTCGAGAAGGGCCCGGCCGGCCAGCGACTTCTCGAGCGGGACCAGCTTTCCGAGCAGGTCCGCGGCGCCGTCTCCATCGGCTGCGGAAACCAGCAGTTCTGTGGTGCCGGCGACCTGGAGCAAGATCCCGGCAAAGTCGGCCTCGCCCACTTCCCGGGCCCGCTTGGTGATCATCGGAAGAGGATCGGAATCGCCGGCGAGCAGCTCCCGCGAGATCTCGGCAGCGGCCGTCTGCCAGCGCTGGCGGCGCTGTTCCAGCTCATACAGCCGGGCATTGTCGATGGCGACACCGGCGGCCGAAGCCAGCGCGGTGACCAGCTCCTCGTCCTCAGCGGTGAACGCAGGCTGCTGGATCTTCTCGGTGAGGTAGAGATTTCCGAAGATCTGGTCGCCGACGCGGACCGGCACCCCGAGGAAGCTCTTCATCGGCGGGTGATGGGCCGGGTAGCCCACTGCTTGAGGATGCTCGCCCAATTGCGCGAGCCGCAGCGGTCGCGGGTCGCTGATGAGCAACCCGAGGATGCCCTTGCCGCGGGGATACGGGCCGATCGCCTCGATCGTCGCCGAATCCAGCCCCACGGTAATGAATTGGGAAAGCTCTCGATCGGCACCGATCACGCCGAGCGCCCCGTAGCGGGCACCGACGAGATCGCAGGCGGACTGCACGACCCGCTGGAGCAGCAGAGGCAGGCTGAGGTCGGAGGAGATGGCCCGGGTGGCGGCGAGCAGCCCGCGGAGCCTGCCCTGGGTGTTCAGCACGTCCTGGGCGCGCTCGACCAGCTGCTCGAGGAGGTCGTCGAGTTCGAGGCGTGCGATCTGCGGGAACGTGACCTCGCTGGCCGAATCGGCGGTCCGCGAAGGCTCCTCGCCAGGCGTCACTTCACCCTCGCGTTTCTGTGTCGAGGAATTCCCGCCCACGCCTTTCTCGCCTTCCGACAACGGACTCGTACCGGAACCGGCCGCGGCTCCCTGTGTCACGGCCACGTCCCTTCAGTTCGCGAACGTCGCGCTCTCGTCGGGAACCAGTGTCCTCCACAAACGGGCCTGCGGGGCATTGATCACCTCCCCGGAGGGGGTGAAGTTTGCGCTCACCGTAATGATTTCGCCACCCTGCGCTTCCGGAGTCCGGCGAATCGTGACGAAACGCCTGGGACCTTAGGCCCTAGCGGCCATTTCGGTCGGCCCTGCCCGCGAACGCGTTGAGCGCCCAGTCTGGAAAGGAGTCAAAAGGGGGCTCGGTCAGGAGCTTTGATGCGCATCATCGTCGGCGTTGACGGGTCCGCGGGTGCGCAGCGAGCTTTCCAGTGGGCGATCGCCGAGGGTCGTGCCCGCGGCGCCGCGGTGACCGCGCTGCTCGCCTACGGCTACTACGGCCGGCCGTTCGACGTGCAGGCCAGCACGACGGGCCTGGATCCTGCGGAGCTGGACGAGGCGGCCCGGACGGTTCTCAGACAGGCGGTCGCAGATTTGGTGCCAGGGCCTACGGCGGGGCAGATCGACCAGCGGGTCAGCGACAGTGAACCTGTCGACGCCCTTCTCGACGACGCGCGTCCAGATGACCTGCTGGTCGTCGGTGCCCGGGGGCTCGGTCCCGTCCGGCGCCTGCTGCTGGGCTCGGTGAGCCTGCACTGCACGCGGCACGCCGCTTGCCCGACGGTCATCGTTCGCGAATCGAGCGCCCCGGACATCGGGATTGCGGCAGGTCCCGTCGTCGTCGGCATCGACGGTTCGCCGCAATCGCTGGCGGCGTTGCACTGGGCTGCCGAACACGCCCGCTGCCGCGCGGTCCCGCTCCACGTCATCCATGTCTGGCCCATTGCCGAGACCCAGCCCGCCGAGGTTGACGATCTCTTTGAGGTGACCGCTCAGCGCGACCGGCATCGCCGGGAGATCGAGGCTCTGGTGGACCGCGCCGTCGACCCTCGCCAGCGGCCGGACGTCACGGTCCACTTCCTCGACGGCAGTCCGGTGGCCGTGCTGCTGGAGGCCGCCGAAGACGCGTCGCTACTGGTCGTCGGCTCCCGGGGTCAGGGCGGTATCGCCCGCTTGCTCCTCGGTTCGACCAGCGCGGCCTGCCTCTTGCACGCGCCCTCCAACGTGGCTGTCGTGCCGCAGCCGAACGGCCTGTCGTGATCGAGAAGACGGCGGGCGAGCGGGTAGACGCGTCGCTGCTCAGTTCAGACGCGCGCCGCGAGCATGTCGTCGTCGGCGTCCAAGGTGATGACGCATCACTGGCCGCACTGCGCTGGGCGGCGCGGCACGCCCACTTCACCGGCGGCGAGATCGAAGCGCTGATGGCGTGGGAGCTGCCCGAGCCACCGCGGCACCTGACAGGGGAGTTGAAGCAGGCCGCCCGGGGCGTGATCAATGATCTGCGCTGGGCGCTGGAGACGATCGTGGACCGCAGCGACATCGCCGCCACCCCCGGCATCAGGGTCAGCACGACCGTCGTGACGGCCCCGCCCAAAGTCGCGATGGCTGACGCCGTTGACCGGGCAGATCTGCTGGTGCTGGGGTCGGTTCATCACGCCGCAGCGCTGTCGGCCCTCTCGGTCAGCCGCCAGCTCGCCGCCGCCGCCTCATGCCCCGTCGCGCTCGTTCCGGTCATCGAGCCGCGGCCGGAGGCTGGCACCCGTTCGGTGGGCGACTTTCTCGTGGTCGGGATGGACGGTTCCCCGCAGTCGCTCGATGCGTTCCGCTGGGCGTGCGCAGAGGCCGCCCGACGGAACCTGCAGCTGCGCGTCGTGGTCGTCAGCCCCTCCGAGCTCGCCCTCGATGCCGTCACCCGGAGCGTCGCAGCCCGGCTCCGAACGCATCCGCCGCTCGACATCAAGTTGCTGACCCGGGCCGGTGATCCGGGCGCGGTCCTCATCGAGGAGTCGAGCGGCTGTGAGGCGCTGATCCTCGGCCAGCACGGGAGCGGCACGATCCGCCGCCGGCTTCCCTCACTGGGCAGTGTCAGTCGCTGGTGCGTGGTGCACCTCGTCAGCCCGGTGGTGGTGGTGCCGCGCCGGCCTGCTCGGCTGCGGCGAGCCCGTCCAGATAGGAGCTGAGCTCCTCGGCGACGATCTTGTGCTGGGGATCCCAAGGAGGTTCGTTGTCGACGCGGGCATTCCAGCCTTGGCCCGCGATCAGATCCGCCGTCAGGTACAGGTGTCCGGTGCCCGTCCGCAGCGCGCACCGAAGGACCGGGTAGAGCGGCTTGCTCGGCGGTCCGCACCCGGCCAGATGCGCGATGCCGGCGGCGGCGGTGTCCGCCTGCTGGGCGCTGAGCCCGCCATGCTTGACGGCGCAGAGCGTGGCGTCGCCCGCCGCGAAGATCCGGCCACCCGCGTTGCGCACGCGGCAGTGCTGATCGATCTCGAGGAAGCGATGGCGCGCGTCGCCGGGGATGCCGGGGACATCGGGTCCGGTGAGGCGTTGCAGCGTCACCGTGCGCTGCGGGTGGAGCTCGACTGCTGTGCCGCCCACCAGCAGATGCCCGGGGCCGGTCATCGTCGCGCTTGCGCCGCAATACAGGCGGACGCCTGCAACGTGCAACAGCGTAGCGACGCGCTCGCTCACCTCACTGCCGAACACGGCCAGTGGAGCTGGGGCAGGGGTCACGAGCGAGAGGTTCACCGACTTACCGCGCTCGCGAGCGCGTTGCGCCGTCAGAAAGGCCAGCTCGTACAACGGAAGCGGCCAGCTCGGACCGTCAGGCACGACGAACGCCAGATCGGTCAGCCGTCCGTCTTCGATGCTTTCGAGGATCTGGTGGTACATGCCGGCGCCGTGACGGCTGTTGAACGCGTCCATGAACGGATTCGTCGGCGCCTGCCGGCCTCCAGGTGCGAGCAGCAGGGCGTCATAAGGCAGGCTCCGGCCACTCGCCGTGAACACGAGCTGCTCGTGCCGGTCGACCCAGCCGAGGGATTCGCGCACCCACTGCGCGCCGGCATCGGCGGTGATGCGGTCGAGGGGGAAACGCCGCAATTGTTGGTCGCCGAAAGGCTCTGCCACGGCCAGCGGACGGTAGTCCAGCTGCAGGTGGGGACTGAGCAACACGAGGTCCAGACGCCGGTCCGGATGTTTTCCCGCCAGCCGCCGCAATCTCAGGAGTCCTTCGACCCCGGCGATTCCGGCTCCGCAGATGACGACTCTGAAAGGCTCCATCGCGACCCCCTGAGGGTGTCCTGAGGAACGTGCTGCTGAAGGGCTGGCCCGATTGCGGGTCAGCGCGTCATTCGAAGTAGGCGAGAACCGTTGGTGGGATGTCCTCCGGGTTGAGCAGGAACCCTCGGTCGCAGGCCCATGAGGCGGCTTCGGCGGCATCGACGTAGCGGATCTCATACGTCTCGCCGTCAGCGGTGTGCAGGCCGGAATTGGCACCCGACCCGTCGCCACCGCCATTGCTGAACATGATTCAAGGAAACACCTCTGCCGGGACGTTGAGCAGGGAAGAAGGTCCCCGACGACACCTCTTGCGGCCTGGCCGACGGCCTGGCAGCTGCGGGACGTTAGGCCCTTCCGGAAGGCCCTGGCGGCTGATGTGCTCGAAAGGGTCGAACTCGCGCGAAATCCACGGGTGCGACCTGGACGTGACACCAGCGAAAAACCGACTAGTTACAAGGGAAAACGATGACCGCACGCATTGCCATCAACGGGTTCGGCAGGATCGGACGCAGCTTCCTGCGCATTGCCTCCGAGCGTGGTCTCGAGGTGGTCGCCGTGAACGACCTCATGACGCCGGCCACTCTTGCTCACCTGCTGGCCTTCGACTCGACCTACGGGCGTTTCCCGGGCACTGTGGAGGCGGCTGATCAGGCGCTGATCGTGAATGGAACGAAGATCGCGGTCACCGCCGTCAGCGATCCTGCGACGCTGGACTGGGCTGCTCTCGGGGTCGACGTCGTCGTCGAGTCGACCGGGCGCTTCAGCAAGCGTGAGGACGCTGCCGCTCACCTGAAGGCCGGCGCCCGCAAGGCCATCATCTCGGCGCCCGGCAAGAATGCCGACCTGACCGTCGTCATGGGCATCAACGACGGGGAGTACGACCCGGCGCGCCACGACGTCATCTCCAACGCCTCCTGCACGACAAACTGCGTGGCGCCGATGGCCAAGGTGCTGCACGACGCCTTCGGGCTGGAGAAGGCGTTGATGACCACCATCCACGCCTACACCGGTGACCAGTCGCTGCTCGACGGCCCGCACAAGGATCTGCACCGGGCGCGCTCCGCCGCCGTCAACATCATTCCCACCTCCACCGGTGCCGCCCGCACCACGGGCGTCGTCATCCCGGAGCTCGACGGCCGCCTCGATGGCCTCGCCGTGCGCGTTCCGGTGCAGGACGGCTCGTTGACCGACCTCACCGCAGTGCTCTCGCGCGACGTGACGGTGGAGGAGGTGAACGCCGCGTTCCAGGAGGCGGCGTCGAACGGATCCCTTTCCCGCGTGCTGCGCTACAACACGGCGCCGCTCGTCTCCACGGACATCATCGGCGACCCGTCGTCGTGCGTCTTCGACTCCGGGCTGACCCTCGCCGACGGTCGGCTGGTCAAGGTCTTCGGCTGGTATGACAACGAGTTCGGCTACACATCACGGCTGGCCGACCTGGTCGAGTACGTCAGCGCGCGACTGTAGAAGGGAAAGTCATGATGGGTGCCGGACGTCCGCGAGCTGTGGCGCTGTTTCCGCTGTCGAAGATGGCGGAAGCGGCCGAAGCGGATGGGCCGCTGGCCGATGAGCTGATTCGGCACGTCGTGACAGTCGCCGCGGTGGCGCCGTCGGTCTACAACACCCAGCCCTGGCGTTTCCGCACGGACGGGTACGTGATCGACCTGTTCGCCGACCGCGGGCGGCAGTTGCACTACATGGATGCGCCCGGACGATTGCTGGCCCTCTCGTGTGGTGCTGCGCTGCATCACCTGCGCCTCGCCATCCGGGGCCTTGGTCGCGACGTCGAAGTGCAATTCCTGCCGGACCCGAGGGATCCTGAGCATCTCGCGCGCGTGGTTCCAGGACCAGCTGAGGCGCACGCCCCGACGGCTGGGGAATGGGCTCTCCTGCAGGCGGTGTGGGAGCGGCGTTCCTATCGCGACACGTTCGCTTCCAGGCGGCTTTCGCGCAGTCTCGTCGTCGACCTGGACGAGGCGGTGGCCGCTGAAGGATGCGGCCTGCGGGCGGTGGAACGGCCCGGCGAGCGCGACGATGTGGCGCATCTCGTGGCCGACGCCGACCGCCAGTTCGCCGCCGACGAGCGAGCTCAGGAGGAGCTGCGGAGCTGGAGTCGTTTGGAGGACGCGCTACCGCCCGGCCAGCAACTACAGGACGGCATTCCGCGCTCGGCCGTCGCGCGCGCAGGCATGGCCTCAGCAGGGGTCTTCCGGCAGCGCGACTTCGACGTCGACGGCAGCATAGCCGCCGCTAGCGCACCCAGCCCTGAGACCGCGGAGGATCCCGAGAACCCAGACGTGGCAGCACTTTTCACGCCTGGCGACGGTATGGAGGACTGGCTGGCGGCCGGTGCGGGCCTGTCAGCGCTGCTGCTGACCGCGACGTGCGCGGGGGCGGCGGCGAGCCTGCTGAATCAGCCATTGGACCAGACGGTTCCGCGGGTGCGGGTGAACGAGGTGCTGCACGTGCCCGGCTTCGTTCAGGTACTGCTGCGTCTCGGCTATCCGGGCGCTGCTGCTCGCCCGTTTCTCACGCCTCGCCGTCCGGTCGAGGACATCCTGAGCTGGGGGTAGCCCGATTGCCGTATGCACCGGCTGGTCCGCCGGCGTTGCCGCCACCCCCGAAAGTCCCGCTGATTGCAGGGCATTCGACTCCTGCCGGGAGGGTCTGCGGTCGGCAACAGTGAGGAGAGGGTGCCATCGGTCTGGGCTGACGGGAGAATCGCGTGCGGCACGTGAAGCGGATCGTCGTTGGTGTTGACGGCTCGGAGGCGGCGCTCGCGGCGGCGCGGTGGGCGCTTCACGAGGCCCACCGGTCGGGGGCGACGCTGACCCTTGTCCACGCCTGGCAGAGCTATGCTGCGCTGCCGGCGTACTCCTCGTTGCAGACCCAGCACATCGCGGCGTACATCGATGCGGCGCAGGGAATTCTGGATGGTGTCGTGAAGCGCCTGGGCTCCGAGCCCGAAGCGGCACGTGTCGACCTCGATCCCGTCCTCATCCCCGGCCCAGCGGGACCCGTACTGGTCGATGAATCCACGGATGCCGACATGCTCGTGGTCGGAAGTCATGGCCGCGGCGGGCTCGGTCGGGTGGTGCTCGGTTCGGTCAGCGCCTACTGCATCCATCACGCCACCTGCTCAACATTGATCGTGCCGTCACGGCCGCTGGCCGAACATCGTCGCGAATGGCTCGCTCTGGTGAGCGCTGACCAGGAACCGGCGCGCTTGCGCCATCGGCGCGGCGGCAAGGCGACCCGCGGCAATGCTCTGGCGTTAAGGTCGGCAGCGAGGCAAGGTGAGGCGCGACACCCGACGGGAGGCGGCCATGGCTCTGCAATCGGTCCCCATTCCGATTCTGTCGCCTGAGCTGCTGCGGGACATCCTGGGCGAGCGGCGCATCCAGCTCCTCGAGGACGAGGGCGAGACCGTTCGCGACGCGCTCGGCACGCGGATGGTGCTGAACATCAATTCCACGGCGAGCGGCGGCGGGGTAGCCGAGATGCTGCACACGCTCCTGGGCTACGCGCGTGGCAGCGGGCTCGACGTGCGGTGGATGGTTCCTGAGGCGCCGCCGGAGTTCTTCACGTTCACCAAGCGGCTGCACCACATGCTGCACGGTGTCGACACCGGCATTTCGCTCGAAGGCCCGGATCGTGACAGGTACGACGAGGTCATGCGCCACCAGATGGTGGAGCTGAAGTCGGTCGTCCGGCACGGCGATGTGGTGATCCTGCACGACCCGCAAACTGCGGGTCTGGCGCTGCCCCTCATGGCGGCCGGCGCCCGGGTCGCCTGGCGGTGTCACGTGGGTTCCGCTGAAGCGAACGGCGCGACCGAGCGCGCCTGGGAGTTCCTGCGGCGCTACCTGACGGGGGTACCGACCGTCATCAGCCGCACCGCCTATCTGCCCGACTGGGTGGATCACCGCGTGTCGGTGGAGATCGCTCCCTCGATCGATCCGCTCTCGCCCAAGAACGTCGAGCTGACACCGGAATTCTCGCGCAGCATCCTGCAAGCGGCCGGTCTGATCGCCGACGGCGGGCATCCGGAAGCGCTGACCTTCACCCACCGGGACGGCTCGCGCGGCAGGGTGGAGCGCACCGCCGACATCCTGCAGTCCGGACCGCCCCCGCCGGCTGACGCGAAGCTGGTGGTGCAGATCTCGCGCTGGGATCCGCTGAAGGACATGGGCGGGGTGATGGCCGCGTTCGCCGAATACGTCGTGCCGCGCAGCGATAGTCATCTGCTGCTGGCCGGCCCCAACGTCTCGTCGGTCACCGACGACCCGGAGGGAGCCGTCGTCCTCCAGCAGTGCATGGCGCAGTGGGCCGCCCTCCCGGCTGCGGCGCGTGAGCGGGTACATCTGGCCTGCCTGCCGATGCAGGACCCGGACGAGAATGCGTTGCTCGTGAATGCCCTGCAGCGAGAGGCGAGCGTCGTGGTGCAGAAGAGCATCGCGGAGGGCTTCGGGCTGACGGTGACCGAGGCCATGTGGAAGGGGTGCCCGGTCGTGGCCACCCGGGTCGGCGGGATCGAATCGCAGATCGTCTCCGGTGAGAACGGCATCCTGGTCGATGATCCGCACGATCTCGCGGGCGTGGCCGATGCGATCTGCACTCTCCTCGAGGATCCACATGCCGCCGCCGAAATGGGGCAGCGGGCGCAGCAGTCGGTCAGCGAGCACTTCCTGCCTGACCGCCACCTCGAGCAGTGGGCCGATCTCGTGTTGCGCTTGCTGCGTACCGACCCGCATGGCGCGCACCACGTGGGAGCGAAATCTTCAGCGTTGCCGCCGAAATGAGGCGATGAGCTCCCCATGACGGCACTCGTGGCAGAGGTCGCTCCGCCGCGCGCCGTCGTACTTCGTGACGGCAGCCTCGGGGTGATACGTGAGCTGGTGGCCGAGGACCGCGACGCGCTCCTGGTGCTGCACGAGAGCCTTTCGCCGCGCACGTTGTACTTGCGGTTCTTCAGCGCTTCCAAGCTTTCTGCGGGCCGCTACGTCACCCGGCTGGTGCGTCCCGGGACGGGCGACCACGGGGCTGTGGTCATGGAAGTGCAAGGCCGCCTGGTCGGCGTGGCGGCCTACGAATGCGTTGAGGAGGATCTGACCCCGGTCGCCGCCGAAGGGCTTGCAGAGGCGGCCTTTGTGGTCGCCGACGACCAGCACGGGCGCGGTATCGGAACGCTTCTGATGGAGCATCTCGCCGCGCTCGCCCGGCGCCGGAGCATCCATCAGTTCGTGGCGGAGACACTTCCGGACAACGCCGCGATGCTCGACGTCTTCAAAGAGGCCGGCTATGCGGTGACCTTTCGGCGCTCGCTGGACACCGTCCAGGTCTCGATCGACCTCACTCCCGGACCCAACGTGCTCACCGCTCTCGATCAGCGCGAGCGCGCGGCCACCTGCGCCAACCTGATGCCGCTGCTGCGTCCGCGCTCTGTGGCGATCGCCGGTGCGAGTTCGCGGCCTCGCAGCGTCGGCGGCGCGGTGCTGAACAACCTCCTGCTGGCCGAATTCGGCGGCGAGATCTACCCGATCGTGCCCGCCGGAGCGGGAGCGCGTGCTCGCACCATGCGTGGTCTCGCGACGTACTCCCGCTTGGCCGACGTGCCCGGTCCGGTCGATCTGCTCGTCTTGGCCGTGCCGGCGAAGGAGTCGCTGGCGGTCGTGGACGATTGCCTGGCCGCGCAGGTGAAGGCGATGGTCGTGCTCTCGTCAGGCTTTTCCGATGCCGGGCCCGAGGGCGCCGCGCTGGAAGCGGAATTGCTGGCGACGGCGCGGCATGCCGGCGTGCGGGTCGTCGGGCCGAACTGTCTGGGGGTGACGTCGACGGCGCCGGGTGTCCACCTCGCGGCGACCTACGCGCCGCACCTTCCGCTGCCCGGGCGGGTGGGCGTCCTGACCCAGTCGGGCGGGCTGGGGATCGCGCTGCTCGAACACACCCGCCGCGCCGGCATCGGTCTTTCCAGCTTCGTCTCGGTCGGCAACAAGGCTGACGTCAGCGGCAACGATCTGCTGTCCTGGTGGGACGATGACCCGGCCACCGACATCGCCGTGCTGTACCTGGAATCGTTCGGTAATCCGCGCAAGTTCGCCCGCCTGGCACGCCACGTCGCCGCGCACAAGCCGGTGGTGGCCATCAAGGCGGGTCGCACGGCGGTGGGGGCGCGGGCCGCCCGCTCGCGTACCGCCGCAGCCGCCGAACCCACCCGTTCGGTCGCCGCGCTCTTCAGGCAAGCGGGTGTCATCAACGTCGATCACGTCGGCGAACTGGTCGATGTCGTCACCCTGCTCTCGACCCAGCCGCTGCCGGCCGGACCCGGTATCGCCATCGTCGGCAATACCGGTGGGCCGGGGATCCTCGCCGCCGACGCCGCTGCCGAATTCGGGCTCGCGATCCCGATGCTGAGCGAGCAGGTCCAGGCGCGACTGCGGGAGGTGCTTGCAGCGGGAGCAGCCGTCGCCAATCCCGTCGATACGCATACGACGGCGACGGGGGAGCAGTTCCGGGAGGCCATCGCCGCGGTCCTGCGCGACCCCGCCGTGGACTCCTTGCTGGCCATCATCACGCCCACGCCACACACCTCGCGTGCGGAGTTGACGCAGGCGCTGTGCGACGCGGCCGAAACCACCACCAAGCCCGTTCTCGTGACCGAGGTCGGCTCTGATGCCATCAGCGGCGTGCTTGCCGGCGGCTCGCGGGGGATCCCGGCGTACGCCTTCCCGGAGACGGCGATCCGCGCGGTGTCCCGGGCGTGCGAGTACCGCAGCTTCCGGGACCGTCCGACCGGCAGCGTGCCGGAGTTCCCGGACCTTCGCCCGGCGGATGCGGCTGCCGTCATCAGCGATGCCTTGCTGGAGTCGCCGGAGGGCGGCTGGCTCGATCCCGCAGAGGTCGAGGGTCTGCTCGCCGCGTACGGGGTGCAGTGCCTGCCGAGCCGGCTGGTCACGTCGGCGCGGGCCGCCGGCAAAGCGGCCCTGGAACTCGGCATGCCGGTTGCTTTAAAGGCCGTCGGGCCAGAGCTCGTGCGCAAGAGCGATATCGGCGGAGTGCGGCTCGGCCTGCGATCCGAAGGTGCCGTGCGGAAGGCCTTTTCGGTGATGCAAGAGGCCGTGGGCAAGCAGATGTACGGGGCTCTCATCCAGCCGATGGCTCCAGCCGGAGTGGAGACGCTCGTCGGGGTGACCGCCGATCCGTCGTTCGGCCCACTGGTCACGTTCGGGCTCGGCGGATTGTGGTCGGACCTCATGGCTGACCAGGCGTTCCGGCTGGTCCCGCTGACCGACGTCGATGCCCAGGAGCTCATCTCATCCGTGCGCATGGCGCCGCTGCTCGACGGCTACCGGGGCAGCCCTCCGTGCGACGTCGACGCGCTCGTCCAGCTGCTGCTTCGGGTCGGCAAGCTGGCGGACAATCACCCCGAATTAGTGGCCCTCACGCTGAATCCGGTAGTCGCTCTTCCGCGCGGATTGGCCGTGCTGGATGCCAAGGCGAGAATTGCGCCACGCGAGGCGGAAAGGGATGTCTACTCACGCCAACTGCGGTGATGCGTGTACTTTTTCCACACCAGGTGGAGAGGATCGCCAGAGCATGACCGAGCCAGTGACGGTATTTCTTGTCGATGACCACGAGGTTGTTCGGCAAGGTCTGCGAACCCTGTTGGAGGAGTCCGGGCTGACGGTCGTGGGTGAGGCATCCACGGCAGCGGAAGCCGTACCCCGCGTTCTGGCCACCCGGCCGAAGGTCGCGGTGCTCGATGTCCAGCTTCCCGATGGCACGGGTATCGACGTCTGCCGCGAGATCCGATCCCGGCTGCCCGAGACCGCCTGCCTGATGCTCACCAGCTTCGATGACGATGAGGCGCTGTTCGCCGCCATCATGGCCGGCGCCGCGGGCTACCTGCTGAAGCAGATCCGCGGCTTGCAACTGGTCGAGGCGGTGCAGCGGGTCTCGAAGGGCGAATCCCTGCTCGACCCGAAGGTCACCACCCGGGTCCTGGAGCGGCTGCGCTCCGGTCCCAAGCAGGACCCGCGGCTGGCGTCGCTCACCGACCAGGAGCGCCGCATTCTCGACCTGATCGCCGAGGGTCTCACCAACCGTCAGATCGGCACGCGGCTCGGCCTCGCGGAAAAGACCGTCAAGAACTACGTTTCCAGCCTGCTGGCCAAGATCGGCATGCGCAGCCGCACCCAGGCCGCCCTCTACGTGGCCGGCGGCAAGACTCCTAGCTGAGGATTTCGGTGAGGGGTCTGCGGGGGGTGGCGGGGGCTGCTGGTCCGTAGCCGATGCGTAGGACCATTTGGGGTTCGCCGATGAGGCGGAGCAGGGTGCGTAGTTGGCTGCGGGTGGCGGGTAGGTCGATGAC
>DATAZK010000101.1:0-2530 GCA_036272075.1 Frankiaceae bacterium | reverse complement strand
GTCCTCGCCCGGCTTCACCCCGGCCACGCTCACCCCCTCCGGCCGGCAATTCGTGACCGCGTTTCGCAGCGCCTACGGCCATGCTCCGGTGCCCCAGGCGATCTTCGGCTACGAGGCCATGTCCGCGGTCCTCGCGGTCCTCAAGGAGGCCGGCATCGGCGCCGGTACCCGGTCAACGGTGGTCGGCGACTTCCGGACGCTGCACGGCCGCCAGTCGGTCCTGGGGACCTACTCGATCTCCTCGGGCGACACCAACCTTGCTCCGTTCGTGTTCGGCCGCCCGCGCGGCGGCGCCCTGGTGGCGACTGCGCCCAGCTGAGAGTTGGTTGCGCCGCCGGGGCAGGGGGTTTACTTTCTGTTAAGAGGGGCGGCGCGCGGTCGCGAAACAACGACCTTGAGGTTGTTGCGATCCGAACGCGCGACTACTCTCCCGCAATCGAGGGCACTGACAGCCCGGTCGACCATGAGGAGGACGACTTTTTATGAGAGTTCGCGCAAAGGCGATCAGCGCATGCCTGATCGTGGGATCGCTGCTGTTGTTGGCTGCGTGTGGCAGCAGCAACAGCTCGAGCAGCAGTAGCGGCGGATCGCCTGCGGGCGCACCGCCGAGCAGCAGCAGCTCGGGCGGGTCGGGCGGAGGCGGCGGCAGCTCCGTCGACATCTACTCCAGCCTGCCACTGCAGGGCGCCTCCAGCGCCCAGACCAACCCGATGGTCAACGGCATCAAGCTCGCGCTCTCCGAGGCGGGCAACAAGGCGGGCAACTTCAGCGTCAACTACCAGTCGCTTGACGACTCGACCGCCGCGGCCGGCAAGTGGGACCCGGGCCAGACGGCGGCCAACGCGCGTAAGGTCGCGGGCGACTCCAAGGCCGTCTACTACATCGGCGAATTCAACTCCGGCGCGTCCGAAGTCTCCATCCCGATCCTCAACCAGGCCGGGGTCCCGATGGTCAGCCCCGCCAACACCTACGTCGGTCTGACCACCAACCTGCCCGGCTCGGCTCCCGGTGAGCCCGAGAAGTACTACCCAACGGGCAAGCGCAATTACCTGCGCATCGTGCCGATCGACTCCATCCAGGCAGCGGCCGACCTCATCGCGATGAAGCAGGCGGGCTGCACCAAGGTGGCGGTGGCCAATGACAAGGAGGCCTACGGCCAGGGCCTGGCCACGCTGCTCGGCCTGGAGAAGGGCGACTACGGCGTGACGATCACCTCCGACACCGGAATCGACCCGACGTCGCCGAACTTCCGCTCCTACGCCTCGACGATCCAGGGCCAGGGCGCGGACTGCTTCTTCTTCGCGGGCATCGTCTCCAACGGCGCGGTGCAGATCACCAAGGACGTCCACGCGGCGCTCCCGAAGGCCAAGATCTTCGGCGGCGACGGCGTCTGCACCAGCTCCTACACCTCGCAGAAGGCGGGCGGTGTCCCGGCTTCCGTCGACCCGCTACTGCAGTGCACCGTGGCCACCCAGGACCTCGCGGCCTACCCGGGAGGCAAGGACTTCCTGAAGGCCTACAAGGCCAAGTACGGATCGAGCAGTCCTGACCCGTACGCCATCTACGGCTTTGAGGTCATGAAGCTGGGGCTCGACACCATCGCCAAGCTGGGCTCCAAGGGCAGCGACAAGGCCGCCGTGCTCAGCGCGCTGTTCTCAACGACGAGCCGCAACTCGGTGCTCGGCACCTACGGCTTTGACAAGAACGGTGACACCACGCTGAAGTCCTACGGCCTCTACAAGGTCGGGGCCGACGGCGACCCGGTGTTCCTCAAGACGATCACGCCGACCAAGACGGTCAGCGCTAAGTAGTGAGTCTGTGTGAGAGAGGGCGCGTTCCGCGCCCTCTCTCCATATGCTTCGCAAACCCTCGTGGAAGCAAGCTCGTTCACGCCTAGGCTGCCGGCACCCGCGGCGCGCCCGCTGGCCGCGGTCCGGCGGGCCTCGGGCCGGTGGGGCCTGGTCATCGCGCTGGTGGCCCTGCCGATCTACTACGGGATCCGGGACCTCGCGCACGGCTATCAGGCCGGCATCGTCGCCGGGCACCCCGTCGTGCACCACGACCTCACGCGGCTGGGCTTCAACTTCGCCCAGGGCCTGTCCAACGGCGCGATCTGGGCCCTGATCGCGATCGGCTACACGCTCGTCTACGGGATCATCGAGCTCATCAACTTCGCCCACGGCGACGTGTTCATGATCGGGTCGATGACCTCGGTCGGGCTGTGGGCCACCCTGGGCCTGGGTCTCGGCACTGGGCCGCTGGGCCTCATCGGCGGGCTGCTGCTGACCCTCCTGGTATCGATGTTCGTGTGCGGCTCGCTCAACGTGCTCATCGAGCGCGTGGCCTACCGGCCCCTGCGCGGCGCGCCCAAGTTAGCCCCGCTGATCACCGCGGTGGGGTTCTCCTTCATCCTGCAGAACGTCGGGCTGCTGTGGAACGGCGGCTCGCCGTTCGGCGTCAACGACCTCATCCACCAGGGCCAGACGGTGTTCCACATCTTCGGAGTCCCCATCGTCCGCGGCTACCTGCT
>DATAZK010000100.1:0-43579 GCA_036272075.1 Frankiaceae bacterium | reverse complement strand
CCCCGCCGTCGTTGTGCTTACGCGCTCAGGACCCGCGGGTCAGGCGCCGACCTCGAAGCGGGCGAAGCCGGTAACCGTCGCCCCGGCCTCGTCGAGCAGGGCCTTCACGGTGCGCTTGGGCTCACGGACCGAGGACTGCTCGAGGAGAACGACCTCCTTGAAGAAGCCGTTCACCCGACCATCGATGATCTTGGGCAGCGCCTGCTCGGGCTTGCCCTCCTTCTTGGCGATGGCCTCAGCGATCGACCGCTCGCTCTCGACCAGGTCAGCCGGCACCGCGTCGCGCGAGACGTACTGCGCGCGCAGGGCGCTGACCTGCATGGCAGCGCCGCGGGCAGCCTCAGCCGCCGCGTCGCCGTCGCCCTCGAACGCCACCAGCACCCCGATCTGCGGGGGCAGGTCGCTGGCCCGGCGGTGCAGGTAAGCCGCCACCTTGCCGTCGAAGACGACCACGTTGCGCAGCTCGATCTTCTCGCCGATCACGGCGCCCAGAGCGTCGATGCTGGCCTGCACGGTGCGACCGTCGGACAGCGACTCCGCGAGCAGCGCCTCGACACTCGCCGGCCGGACCTTCGCCGCGTGGGCGACGATCTCGGTGGCGAGCTCCTGGAACTGCTCGTTCTTCGCCACGAAGTCGGTCTCGCAAGCGAGTTCGATCATGGCGCCCTCGGCTGCCGCGACGAGGCCGTTCTTCGCGTCGCGCTCGCCGGAGCGCTTGATCTGCTTGGCGATGCCCTTCTTGCGCAACTCGTCCACGGCCTTCGCCTTGTCGCCGTTTGCCTCCACGAGCGCCTTCTTGACGTCGCTCATGCCGGCACCTGTGAGCTCGCGGACCTCTCGGATGAGGGCCACGGTGACCTCAGCCACTGTTTCTTCCTTCTTCTCGGTTTTTGAAGATCAACATGATCAGTAGCGCGCTGGGCGACTACTGAGCAGGGGTAACGGCCTCTGCTTCGACGGCCGGGGCTTCAGATGCTCCCGCACCTTCGACCGCGCCCGCCGCCGGATCGACCGCTGCCGGGACACCTGGGGTGCCCTCGGCGTCGCCGCCCAGCAGGCTCTGCTCCCAGTCGGCAAGCGGCTCTCCCGCGCCGACCCCGGCATCAGCCTTGTCACCCGACGCGCCCGCGCGTGCCTGCAGTCCCTCGGCCACCGCGTCAGCGATGACCTTGGTGAGCAGGTTGACGCTGCGGATGGCGTCGTCGTTGCCCGGAATCGGGTAATCGACCTCGTCCGGATCGCAGTTCGTGTCGAGGATCGCGACGATCGGGATCTTCAGCTTGCGCGCCTCGCCGACCGCGATGTTCTCGAGCTTGGTGTCGATGATCCACACCGCGCTCGGGATCTTCTGCATGTCGCGGATTCCGCCGAGGGTGCGTTCCAGCTTGGCCTTTTCACGCGACAGGACGAGCGATTCTTTCTTGGTACGGATCGCGTCGCCGCCGCCGGTGGCCTCGAGCTCCTCGAGCTCCTTCAGGCGCTGAAGCCTCTTGTGCACGGTCTGGAAGTTGGTGAGCATCCCGCCGAGCCAGCGCTCTTTCACGTACGGCATGCCGACGCGAACCGCCTGCTCCTCGATCGCCTGCTGCGCCTGCTTCTTGGTGCCGACGAACATGATCGTGCCGCCGTGGGCGACGGTCTGCTTGACGAAGTCGTACGCCTGGTCGATGTAGTCGACGCTCTGGCGCAGATCGATGATGTAGTTGCCGTTGCGCTCGGTGAAGATGTACCGGCGCATCTTGGGGTTCCAGCGCTTGGTCTGGTGTCCGAAGTGGACCCCAGCCTCCAGCAGCTGGCGCATGGTGACGACCACGTTCTGGCGCGCCCTTTCGCTCTCTCGGTTACTACCCCTGCGCCGGTCGGCGTGGGGCCCTGACGCCCTGACGGGTCCGCACCCCGGAGTCCCAGGGACCGCTGCGGCCCGACCCGGCCGGGTGGCCGGAGAAGGACGTGCGTAGTCAGTCCGGCCGCGATCTCGATGGCCGAGCTGCTGATTTTGTTGCACTCACTTGCAAACAGAACAAGACAAAGTGCTGGTAGTGCATTCCGAGTGTACGCGTGCGGTGGGTTGGGCTGCACATCGTTAAACCGCGGGGCGCGCCGGTTGCGGGCGGCGAAGGCGACGCCCCGTACCCAGTACGGGGGGGCATGACGGGCGCGGATAACCCGCGATCTCAGTTCCGAGCCGTCAAATGTGCGGTGGATGACGACGCTCGATCCACAAGTTCGGCGCGCAGGCGCCGCCCGCTCGCCCTTACGAGTGTGCTGAGCAGGTGCGTACCTCCCTGGCCCTGCTCAGACGAATCCTGCTGCTCGGCGCCGTGGTGGTCTTTGTGACGGGCACCAGTGCGGCCGCTGCCGCGAGTCCGTGGCAGGCACCGCTGCGACCCATGTCGGTCACGCGCCATTTCGAGCGCCCGCCGACCCCTTACGCCGCGGGGCATCGCGGGGTGGATCTGCGCGGCATCCCGGGCGAGGCGGTGTTCGCAGCAGGCGCGGGGGAGGTGGGCTACGCAGGTGTGCTGGCCGGACGCGGGGTGGTGGTGGTCGTGCACGGCGCTCTGCGCACGACCTACGAACCGGTCCGGGCAATCGTCCATCGGGGCGCGCGAGTGCGCGCCGGCGAGCAGATCGCAGACCTGGAGCCGGGACACCCGGGCTGTCCTGTGACCGCCTGCCTGCACTGGGGATTGCTGCGCGGCGACACCTACCTGGATCCGCTGAGCCTGCTCGGTGACCAGCGGATCCGGCTGGTGGCGCCGAATGGACGTCCAGACGTGACAGGGCTACGCGTGACACCGGCGCTTTCAACCGGTCAGACGGCGTCAGCCGCTGGCGTTGCCGGCGCGCCGTCACCCGGGTTGGACCCGGGCGTCACCTGGTCAGTCGCTGCCCTGACCGGCGCCGGCGTGGTCGTGGTCCGGCGCAGACGATGACACCGTTGCTGTTGCCTTTACCGTCACGGGCTCGCGAGGTGCGGGCGGGGGCTCGTTCAGCTCGGCCGTCCCTTCGCTGCGCCGGGCGGCTTCCCCCTCCGCCCAGGCATCCGCGACGTCAGCGACGTACTCGGCTGACGTGGCGATGCCGCGGAGCAGGTCCTCCTGGCGCCGGGCGGCGGCGCGTTGCTCGGCCTGCGAGGCCCGTAGCGCTGCACGCACCGCGAGGTAAACCACGGCGTAAAGCACCACCGCAGCCGCGATCGCGCCCGCCCCGTAGATCAGCACTCGGGCCCAGGTCGGCAAGTCGCTCACCTGCGGAGGGTTACCGCCGGGAGGGCTTGGTAAACCGGATCAGCCGCGCTGGTCGGCCAGCTTGGCGCGCAGTTGGAGCACGGCCTTGGTGTGCATCTGGCAGATCCGGCTCTCGGTGACGCCCAGGACCTGGCCGATCTCGGCGAGGGTGAGGCCCTCGTAGTAGTAGAGGGTCACGACGATCTTTTCGCGCTCGGGGAGCAGGTTGATCGCGCGGGCCAGCAGGTGTTTGGTCTCCTGGCTCTCGAACGCCCGCACCGGATCCTCGACCCGGGTGTCTTCGAGCGTGTCGACCAGGCTGACCTTGTCGCCCTTCTCGCCGTTCACATTGAGCAGCTCATCGAGCGCCAGCACGTTGACGAACGAGACCTGGCCGAAGATCGAGTGCAGATCGTCCAGGCCGATGCCGAGCTCGGCGGCGACCTCAGGCTCGGTCGGCGTGCGGTGCAGCCGGGCCTCGAGAGCGGCGTACGCCCGCTCGACCTCGCGGGCCTTGCTGCGGATGGAGCGCGGGATCCAGTCGATGGAGCGCAGCTCGTCGATGATCGCGCCCTTGATGCGGCTGATCGCGTAGGTCTCGAACTTGATGGCCCTGCTCAGGTCGAACTTCTCGATCGCGTCGATCAAACCGAAGATGCCGTAGGAGACCAGGTCGGCCTGCTCGATGTTCGGCGGCAGTCCCACGCCCACACGACCGGCGACGTATTTCACCAGCGGGGCGTAATGCAGGATCAGGCGTTCGCGAACAGCAGAGTCGCCTTCGGCCTTGAACTCTTTCCAGAGCTCTTCGAGCTGCCGGTCAACGGGCTTCGGCTCGGTACGGGTGCGCCCGCGAATCATCCGGTTGTTGCCGCCTACAGGCGAAGCAGCGACTTCAGACATTGGTCGCCCCGGCCTCATGCCCTAGGGTGTGCCCGTTCATAGGAAACTCGCAGTCGCTCGGCTGACACGTGCGTATAGAGCTGCGTGGTCGCAAGTCTAGCGTGACCAAGCATCTCCTGGATGCTTCTCAAGTCGGCACCACGCTCCAACATGTGAGTCGCCGCGCTGTGGCGAAGGCCATGCGGTGCCAATTCTGGTGTCCCCGGAGAGCGTCTGGTCCATTCGTGGACGACCGTGCGGGCGGTGCGAGGATCGAGCCGCCGCCCTCGTAAACCCAGCACGAGAGCGGCGCCGCTGGCCGAATCGAGGAGTGCCGGGCGTCCCTCCCGAAGCCACCTCTCCAGTGCCTGTTCAGCCGGACCGCCGTAGGGAACCCGCCGCTCACGGTCGCCCTTGCCGATGACGCGCAGGAGGCGCCGGCCGGGGTCGATGTCGCCGAGGTCCAGGCCGCAGAGCTCGGAGACACGCATCGCCGTCGCGTAGAGCAATTCCACGATCAGCCGATCTCGAACGACGACGGCTCGGCGGGCCGGGTCACGCGGCTCACCGTCGGAAGCGGGCACGTCAGCCGGGCGGTCGAGGTCGGCGAAAGCCTGCTCCGCGGCGGCGGCCGACATGATGTGCGGCAGCGTGCGCCCGCGGCGGGCGACTTCGATGCGAGCGGCAACATCGGAGCCCAGGTGGCCGCGCCCGTACGCGTAGCTGCTGAACGTGCGTGCCGACGAGGCGCGCCGCGAGAGGGTGGCGGGGGCGCAGCCCTGTGTCCGCAGCCGAGCGAGCCAACTGCGGATGACCGCGACGTCGAGTTGCCCGAGCTCGGACCGGCCGAGGCGGCTCGCATGCTCGCGCAGGCTGGTCAGGTCACCCAGGTACGCACGCACCGTCGCCGGGGAGCGCCCACGCTCGGCGCGCAGGTGCGTCTCGAACGCCTCGAGCGCCGCCTCCCAGGCCGGGTCGGTGTCAGCCTCGGAGGAGGCGGCGTTTCCCGAGGTCACGCGTCCACGGTTCGCTACACCAGCAACGGGCGTCAAGGCGGCGCGCCGCCGGCGGGCTGGCGTCCGAGATCGGTCAGCCGGTAGCCGTCGGGGCTGGACTCGATCAGCCCGTTGGCCAGCAGCGGCTGAAGCATTCGCTCCACGACGAATTCGCTCTGCCCGCTGCGACTGGCGATCCAGTCGATGTCACGCGCCCGGCGTGACGGAACTGCCTCGAGGACCAGCCTCATCAGATCGTCGAGCCCGTCTCGCGGCCCACTGCGACCGAACGGCAACGGCGCCAACCTTCCCATCGGACCGACAGCCTCGATGACCTCGTCCGCATTGCTGACCAGCAGCGATTCAGGCCATTGCCGCAGCACCAGATGGCATCCGGCGGACAACCCGCTCGTGACAGGTCCCGGAACGGCCATCACGGGCCGCCCGATCCGGCGCGCATGGCGGGCGGTGCTCAGGGCGCCGCTGCGCACGCCCGCCTCGACCACCACCGAACCACTGGACAGCGCGGCGATCAGCCGGTTGCGCACCAGGAACCGGCGGCGCAGCGGCAAGCCTCCCGGTGGCGCCTCGCTGACCACGAGGCCCTCGGCGGCGATGCGCGCCAGCAACGCCTCGTTGCTGCGCGGGTACGGCACATCAGCCCCGCTGGCCAGCACGGCGATCGTCGGGCCTGGGGCGGCCAGCGCGCCCCGATGAGCCGCGGCGTCGATCCCGTACGCGGCACCCGAGACGACGGTCCACTGCTGCTCCGCGAGGGCGAACCCGAGCTCGCCGGCGACATGTAGCCCGTAGCTGGTGGCCGCCCGGGAACCCACGATCCCGACGGAGCACGCCACGGCCGTAGCCAGGTTCAGCGGCCCGCGCACCCACAACGCCAAAGGTGCAGCCAGATCGACATCAGAGCCCGGACGGTCCAGGTCGGCCAGCCCGGCGGGCCACTCGTCATCGCCCGGGCACAGCAGCCGCATCCCGGCCTTACCGGCCGCCAGCAGCTCATGCTCGGCATCGAGGTCTGGATGCGCCCCGGCGCGCCGCTTCCAGGCTTCGACGGCGCCGTGCGCCGCGACCTCGCGCGCCAGCTGCGGATCTCCTGGCTCGCTGACCCGGACGAGCGCCGCTCGGGCAAGGCGGTCCCGCTCATCGACGCTCACCACCCGCCCCCGGTCAGCCGCAACGCCAGAGCCTTCTCCACATGGCAGCGACCAGGCGAGGTAGCTCCAGCCAGATCAGCGAGCGTCCATGCCGTGCGCAAGACCCGATCCAGCCCTCTGGCTGTCAGGTGACCATGCTCGAACTGCCGATCCGCCTCCGCCATCAGCCCCGACGGCAAACCCCACCGCGCCCGCAACTGTGGACCCGGGACGTCAGCAATCGCTCGCCAGGGCGTACCCGCCAACCGCTCTGCGGCAGCGCCCCGAGCGGCCAGCACCCGAGCCGCCACCACCCGCGTCGGCTCCGACTCCCAGTCCCCCGTGCGCAGATGCAACCGTGACGGAGGCTCCAAGCGGATCCGCACGTCAACCCGGTCCAGCAAGGGGCCCGACAACCGCTGGCGATAGGACAGGCGCATCCGCGGCTGACACGTGCACGCTGCATCCCCGCGCGGCGTGCCCGACTTGCCGCACGGGCACGGATTCGCCGCCAGCACGAGCGTGAAACGCGCCGGGAAGCACGCCACCCCCACGGCCCGGGCGACCTCCACAACCCCGCTCTCCAGCGGCTGTCGCAGCGCGTCCAGCACCCGCGGGGCAAACTCCGGGGCCTCGTCCAGGAAGAGCACACCGCGATGGGCCAGGCTCGCCGCGCCGGGTCGGATGAAACGACTTCCTCCTCCGACCACCGCCGCCAGGCTCGCGGAATGATGCGGGTTGCGAAAGGGCGCCCGCCGGATGAGGGGCGCGTCGGCCGGGAGCGCACCTGCGACCGAATGGACGGCCGTGACCTCCAGCGCCTGCTCCGCAGTGAGCGGGGGCATCAGCCCCGGCAAACGCTCGGCGAGCATGGTCTTGCCGGCCCCCGGAGGTCCCAGCATCAGGACGTGATGGCCTCCCGCGGCCGCCAGCTCCATCGCCAGCCGGCCCGTGGGCTGACCGGAGACCTCTGACAGATCGGGCACCTGGGCCGCGTCCAGTGGGGGCAGCTGACGCGGCACAAATTCCTCTGCCGGCTCTCCGCGCAGCAGTCGGACGAGATCGCGCAGGTGAGCGATCGGCTCGACCTGCATCCCCGGGACGAGCGCCGCTTCCTCGGCGTTTGCCGTGGGAACGACGACGCGATGACGACCTGCATCCGAGAGCGCGAGCACGGCCGCCAAGACTCCCGGCACCGGCCGCAACCTGCCGTCAAGAGCAAGCTCCCCGATGAGCACCCGGCTGGCCAGCGAGTTCGGCGGCACGCTTCCATTCGCCGCAAGCACCGCAGCCGCTACGGCGACGTCGAACCCACTTCCCGATTTCGGCAGGGCGGCCGGAAAGAGCCCGACCGTGATCCGCTTGTCGGGCCAGGACTGGTCGCTGTTGAGCACCGCCGACTTCACCCGGTCGCGGGCCTCGTACAGGGACGTGTCCGGAAGCCCGATGAGCGTGACCCCCGGCAGCCCCGTGGACAGGTGGACCTCCACCTCGACCAGGTGCCCCTCGATGCCCACCAGCGCCACGCATGCGGCCCGCGCCAGTGACATCAGAACGCCCCGCGAAGGTGCTCGACCGTGATGCCACCGGCAGCCCGCAAGACGCTGACGATGTCGAACCGCACGGACGCGTGACCCTCACCGGGATGGGCCGCCAGCCACGCGACGGCCAGGCGCCTGACGCGACGCGCCTTGTCGGCGGTCACGGCCTCCGCTGGGCTCCCGAACCCCGTACCCGAGCGGGTTTTGACCTCGACGACCACCAGCGCGCCGCCCTCTCGCGCCACCAGGTCGAGCTCGCCACGCACATCGCTGCCCGCCATCCGCGGCGCCCGCCAGTTGCGTTCGAGGATGGTCAGCCCGGCGTCCTCCAGATACCGGGCCGCCGTCTGCTCGCCGAAGCGGCCCACCGCGTCCTTGACCCGCATGTACGACGCCACCCCACCGCGATCGTGATCACCGGCGTTGTTGCCGGCTCTCGCGACGGTGCCGAAAAACGCCGCTGCGCGGGTCCCTCAGACCAAGGCCGTAGACGCGGTCACGTCATCCCCAGAAACCGCGAAACCCCTTGACTGGCAGCCCGAATCAACGCTCAGGAGTCTGCGTCGCTCCCGTCGGGCACCGGGCTACCCGGACGGCCCGGCACCGGCCCGCGCCGCTCGGTCGCGGCCCGCGGGACGCCCCCGTCGACAGCGGACTGCGCGATGGGAGTCGGTGCCTGCGGGTCGGCGCTACCGAGGTTGCCGCTCGGCGGCGCGGCCTGACGCTCGTCGGCCGGCATCGGCTCGGTCTGGGTCTGGTTGGCGGCCGGGACCGGCCCACCGCCGGAGGCGTTCACCGATTCGCTCATGGGGAGCACCTACCCGCAGAACAAGGGTCTTACAGCTCAGCCTTGGTGATCTCTTCGACGTTCACGTCCTTGAAGGTGACGACCCGCACGTTCTTCACGAAGCGCGCCGGCCGGTACATGTCCCACACCCACGCGTCATGTAACGAAAGCTCGAAGAAGACCTCGCCGTCGGCGCTGCCGCGGACGTCGAGCCGGTAGTCATTGGCCAGGTAGAAGCGGCGCTCGGTCTCGATCACGTAGGTGAACAGCCCCACCACATCGCGGTACTCGCGGTAGAGCTGGAGCTCCATTTCCGTCTCGTACTTCTCGAGGTCCTCGGCGCTCACGCCACTCCCTCCAGATCCTGTGGAAGATCTGCGCTCGCGAACTCGGGCATGTCGACATCCTGCCCGACGAGCGGCACTCCATTGCGTACGCGAGTCGGCAGGCCCTTCGTCGCCGCGGCGTTGCGCACGTTGACGAACGAGTAGCGGTGCTCATCGCACGGCCCATGCGCTTGCAGCATCGCGTCGTGCTCCGGCGTGCAGTAGCCCTTGTGCGAGGCGAACGCGTACTGCGGGAACCGGGTGTCGAGCTCGCGCATCATCCGATCCCGCGTGACCTTGGCTACCACCGAGGCCGCCGCCACGCAGCCGATCACCTGGTCGCCCTTCCAGACCGCGCATGAGGGGGAGGGCATTCCCGGGATGGGGAATCCGTCGGTGAGCGTGTAGCCGGGCAGCACCGACAGCCCGGCGACCGCCCGCCGCATGCCGGCGACGTTCGCCTGATGCACCCCGCGCCGGTCGACCTCAGCCGTTGGTATCACGCAGGCCGACCATGCCGTCGCCCGGGCGATGACCTGGGCGTAGGCGGACTCGCGCTGCTCAGCAGTAAGCAGCTTGCTGTCGGCCAGCCCGGGAATCTCGCCGCGGCGCCCTTCGGGCAGCACGACGGCGGCGACGACCAGGGGACCCGCGCACGCCCCGCGGCCTGCCTCGTCGACACCGGCCACGTGCTGGAAGCCGACCCGCCGAAGCGCCCGCTCGTAGCACCAGAGGCCTCCGTCGCTACGCACGATGGCCGGTGGCGGGGGCAGCGCAAGGGGCACCGGCGCGGGCGGCCGACGCTTGCGGGGCCCGGATCGCGGACGGGGACGAGAGGCCATGACGGGCCGACTTTATTCGGCCTCGCGCCCGGTGGAACCGGGCAGCACCGGCAGGCGGAAGGAGCGCCGCCGACGTCTCCACCACAAGGGCAGCAGCATCCCCGTGCTGGCCGCGCCCCCGCCTGTCAATTGCGAAAACGTCTTGGGAACGCCGAAGCCGCGCCAAGTCGTGATCGGCCACACCCGCACGAACGCCTGGCCGACCACCTTGCTCTGCGGCACCTGCCCCCCGACCCGGGAGTCTTCCGAGTCGTTGCGATGGTCGCCCATCACCCAGAGGTTGCCCTTGGCGATCTTCACCGGACCGAAGCTCTTGTTCTGCTCATCGGGCCCGTCGCGGTAGACGTAGGGCTCGGTCAGGGCCTTGCCGTTCACCGTCACCCGGCCCTGCGCGTCGCAACAGGCCACGGTGTCACCGCCGATGGCAATCACCCGCTTGATGAAGTCCTTGTTGTTCGGACCCAGCCCGAAAAGGTTCTCCAGGTTGCGGAACGCGCGGCTGACGATGTTGGACGGCGGCGCGAGGGGCGTGGCGTACTGGGCGAAGCCGGTGCCCTCGATGTTGAAGACGACGATCTCCCCGCGCTTCACATCACGGAAGTGGTAGATCATCTTGTTGACGAGCACCCGGTCGTTGATCTTGAGCGTCTGCTCCATCGACCCCGACGGGATGTAGAACGGCTGCACGACAAAACTCTTGATCAGCAACGCCAGAGCCAGCGCGATGATGATCAGGATCGGGATCTCGCGCGCCAGCGACTTCTTCTGGGGCGGCTCCTCGTCGGCGCCCGGCGAGCGCTTGCGCCAGAACTGCCACCGCGGAGGCGGCGAGTCCGCCGCATCGGGTGCCGCCGGGGCCGTCGTCGTCTCGACCGGCCTTACTGCCGCCCGGCTGGCGCTCAGGTCGGCAGCAGGCGCTTCCGGCTCGCCATCCACCGGCCCATCATGACCCTGCGGCCTGGGAGCGTCAGGATCCTGCTCGTCGCCGGGGGAGGTCATCGCTCGGCGTGAGGGGTTCCCGCGCCAGCCCGTTCACGCCGGGCAACGATCACCGGCCCACCGGCTGGCGCTTCTCCTTGATCTTCGCAGCCTTCCCGCGCAGGCTGCGCAGGTAATACAGCTTCGCGCGGCGGACGTCACCGCGGGTGACGACCTCGATCTTGCTGATGATCGGGGTGTGCACCGGGAACGTGCGCTCCACGCCGACGCCAAAGCTCACCTTGCGAACGGTGAAGGTCTCGCGAACGCCACCGCCCTGACGGCGGATGACGATGCCCTGGAAGATCTGCACGCGCTCGCGAGTGCCTTCCACGACCCGCACGTGGACCTTGAGCGTGTCGCCGGGCCGGAAGTCCGGCACATCGTCGCGAAGCGACGCGGCGTCGAGATCGTCAAGGGTGTGCATGGTGAATTCCTCTGATCGTGAGCGAGATGCGACGCGGTGCTTGTTGCAGGCTGGTGCCGATGGCTACCCGTGAATGCAGCCGATCCAGGACAGGCGCGTGACGGGCGATTCTCTACTGTGCCACAGCCGCCGAAATTACGTCTGAGAGCCGGTGGTGGGATCGGGCAGGTCCGGACGCCGCTGGCGGGTGCGTAGCAAGGATTGTTCACGCCGCCACGACGCAATAGCGCCGTGATCGCCCGAGCGCAGCACCTCGGGCACGGGGCGTCCCTCCCATTCCGGGGGACGTGTGTACGCAGGAGCTTCGAGCAGGCCGTCGGCAAACGAGTCGTCGCCGGCTGATTCGGCGTTGCCCAGCACGCCGGGTAGCAAGCGCGCGACCGCCTCGGCGATGACCAGCGCAGCCGCCTCTCCCCCGGCCAGCACGTAGTCGCCGATGCTGATCTCGTCGTCAGCCCAGGCGTCGGACACCCGGGCGTCGATGCCCTCGTAGCGGCCGCAACAGAAGATCAGCCAGGGGCTCGCGGCCAGGTCCGCGGCGTAGGCCTGGTCGAACGGGCGGCCGGCGGGGGTGAGCACGACGATTCTCGCCGCGGAAGATGCGCGATGCTCATCCGCGCTCTGGCCGGTCAGCTCGTGCAGCGCACGTCCCCAGGGCTCCGGTTTCATGATCATGCCGGGTCCGCCGCCGTAGGGACTGTCGTCGACGGTGCGATGCACGTCGTCGGTCCAGGTGCGCAGGTCATGCACGCCCACCTGCAGATCGCCGCGCTCGCGGGCCTTGCCGACGAGCGAGAGTTCGAGCGGCGCGAAGTAGTCCGGGAAGATCGTGACGAAGTCCAGCCGCACCGGCCTCAGAGCTCCAGCAGTCCCGGCGGAGGGTTGACGAGCAGGGTGCCGGCCGCGGGGTCCACCGCCGGCACGAAGTCGTGCACGAAGGGAACCAGCAACTCGCGCCCGTCGACCCGGGCGATGGCGAGCAGATCCCCGCCCGGCCCATGGACGACGTCAGTGACCGGACCCAGGTGCACCCCGTCGACGGTGCTCGCCACGAGGCCGACGATGTCGCTGTCCCACCAGGCGTCGGGCTCGTCGAGATCGCCGGGCGAGCCCGCCTGATCGACGTCGATCAGCAGCAGGGTGCCCTGCAAGGCCTCGGCGACGTCACGCAGGTGGACCTCCTCGAAGGTCACCAGCAGCCGTCCCGAGTGCGGACGCGAGGCAGCCACCGTCAGCGAAGGGACTTCCGGATGGTCGGTGTAAAGCATGGTGCCCACGGCGAATCGTCGCTCCGGAACGTCGGTACGCACCTGAACCGACACCTCGCCCCGGACGCCATGCGCCCGCGCGACGTGACCCACCACGACCCGCTCGGGAGCGTCGCCAGGCGCGGTCAGCGGCTGGCGCCGATCAGCGCCGGTCGGTGTCGACGACGTCGACCCGGACCCCTCGCCCGCCGACTCCGGCCACGATGGTGCGCAGCGCATTAGCGGTGCGGCCACCACGGCCGATGACCTTGCCCAGATCGTCCGGATGGACGCGCACCTCGAGCGTGCGACCGCGCCGGCCGTTGCGCTCGGCGACGGACACGTCGTCAGGATGCTCGACGATGCCCTTGACGAGGTGCTCGACCGCAGCCTCCAGCACGCCTACTCCGCCGGAGTGCTGTCGGTCGCGGGCTCAGCCGGCGCTTCGGCGACAGGCGCCGCTTCGGCGACAGGCGCCGCTTCGGCCGGGGCCTCGGCGGCGGGCGCCTCTGCCACGGCTTCGGCGGCGGGTGCCGCTTCGGCCGGGGCCTCCGCGGGAGCGGCCTTCGGGGTCGCCTTCTTGGCCTGCTTGGGCGTCAGCGGGGCGGTGACGTCGGTGATGCCGGCCGACGCACGGGCTGCGGCGGCGAACGTCTCGGCCTTGTCCACCTTGGGGGCCGCGACCAGCATGGGCGGCGGCGCCGGCTCACCCTTGAATTTCTGCCAGTCGCCGGTGACGCGGAAGATCGCCGCGACGGGGTCGGTCGGCTGCGCACCCACGCCGAGCCAGTACTGGGCACGGTCGGAATTGACCTCGATGAAGCTCGGGTCTTCCTTGGGGTGGTACTTGCCAATGGTCTCGATGACCCGGCCGTCGCGCTTGGTACGGGCGTCGGCGACGACGATCCGGTAGTACGGCGCGCGCATCTTGCCCAGGCGCATCAGTTTGATCTTGGTGGCCACGTGTTTTTCTTGCTCCAGTCTCAGGATGGCTGACCAGCGCGGCCGAGTGGGGACACATCAGCGCGCGGGCAACCTGACGATGCTTCCACCGGGAGCGGAAGAGGGCCGCGCGCCGATAGAGCACCTGTAAGGCACTCGACGGACCAGTGTGCCACAAGCGCCTGGTCCGATTGGCGCGCAAGCTGCCCCAGCGGCCTCCCTGGGGCCGCCCAAAACCCAGTAATCGACGCTAACCCTGAGTTTTTTATGAGGGGGATTACTGAGTTTTCGACACCAGAAGCGTCGGGCGTCGGGGGCGGGAACGGGCCGCGACGGGTCAGCCGCGACGGCGCGGGGGCGGTCCGCCGGGGGGCTTCGGCAGGTTCATCCCCCCGCCCGGAAGCTGAAGCTTCGACAGGTCGGGCATCTGACCACCGGCGGGAAGGCCGAACGGGTTGGGCCCGGAGGCCTTTTCCGCCGGCTCGGCAGGCACGGCCCGCGCGGCTGCTGCCCGCGCTGCGGGGTTGCCCTTACGCGAGGCCCCCTTGGCCTTCTTGACCTGCTTGCGCGCCTTGCGGACACCACCCAGGCCGGCCATCCCGGCCATCTGCTTCATCATCTTGCGGGCGTCTTCGAAGCGGTCGAGCAGCTTGTTGACCTCGGAGACGGTCACCCCGGAACCGCGGGCGATACGCGCCTTGCGTGACGCATTCAGGATCTTGGGCTGCTGACGCTCCACGGGCGTCATCGAGCGGATGATTCCCATCACGCGATCGACGTCACGGTCATCGACCTGGGCCAGCTGTTCTTTCATCTGCCCCATGCCGGGCAACATGCCGAGCAGGTTGGCGATCGGGCCCATCTTGCGCATCTGCAGCATCTGGTCGAGGAAGTCCTCGAGGGTGAAATCGTCGCCGGCGATCTTGGCGGCCATCTCCTCGGCCTGCGAGGTGTCGAACGCCTGCTCGGCCTGCTCGATCAGGGTGAGCATGTCGCCCATGCCGAGGATGCGCGACGCCATCCGCTCGGGATGGAAGACGTCGAAGTCGGCGAGCTTCTCGCCCGTGGACGCGAACATGATCGGCCGCTGGCAGATCTGGGCGACGGACAGGGCCGCACCGCCGCGGGCGTCACCGTCGAGCTTGGTGAGGACGACGCCGGTGAAGTCGACGCCCTCGAGGAAGGCCTGGGCGGTGGTGACAGCGTCCTGGCCGATCATCGCGTCGACGACGAACAGGACCTCGTCGGGATGCACGACGTCGCGGATGTCGGCGGCCTGCTTCATCAGCTCTTCGTCGATGCCGAGGCGGCCGGCGGTGTCGACGACGACCACGTCATGCAGCTTCTGCCGCGCGACGACGATGGCATCGCGGGCGACCGACACCGGATTACCGACGCCATTGCCCGGCTCGGGCGCGTAGACCTCGACGCCTGCCTGCTGGCCGACGACCTGCAACTGCTGGACGGCGTTAGGGCGCTGCAGGTCGGCCGCGACGAGCAGCGGCGCGTGGCCCTGCGACTTCAGCCAGAGACCGAGCTTGCCGGCGAGCGTCGTCTTACCGGAGCCCTGCAGACCCGCGAGCATGATCACGGTCGGCGGGGTCTTCGCATAGCGGACGTTGCGGGTCTCGCCGCCCAGGATGGCGATGAGCTCCTCGTGGACGATCTTGATGACCTGCTGCGCCGGGTTCAGCGCCTGGCTGACGTGAGCCTCGGCCGCCCGCTCCTTGATCGCCGCGATGAACGTGCGGACGACGGGCAGCGCGACGTCGGCTTCGAGCAGCGCGATCCGGATCTCGCGGGTGGTGGCGTCGATGTCCTTTTCGGACAGCCGCCCCTTGCCACGCAGCGACGAGAAGACCTTGTCGAGCCGGTTGGAGAGGGTGTCGAACACGCAAGTGGCCCTTCGGGCGGACTGGAAAGCTCAGTGCAGGCTGCATCCAGCCTACGGCCGGGTCATACGCTCACCTACGACCAGACTTCGTGTCAGGCTGTGACGGGATCAAAAGACGTGTCGAGCGGAGATGATGAGCGTGACCACAACCATCGAGCCGGGAACGGCGAGTTCTGTTACCCCGCAAGCCGGCCTGGACTTTGCCGCATTCGACGGTGACAACCACTACTACGAGGCCATCGACGCGTTCACGCGCCACCTCGATCCGCGCCACGGCACGCGCGTCATCCAATGGTGTGAGATCAACGGCCGCAAGTACCACGTCATCGGCGGCAAGGTCAGCCACGCGGTCGTGAACCCCACCTTCGACCCGGTCTCGCCGGCGGGCGCACTCTCCTCCTACTTCCGCGGCAACGCCGACGGCCGTACCCCGAAGGACATGCTCCGCGAGCGCGAGCCGATCCGCCCCGAGTACCGCAACCGCGACGCCCGCCTGGCCGCCATGGACCAGCAGGGACTGTCGAAGATCTGGATGTTCCCGACGCTCGGGATGATCTACGAGGAGCTGCTCAAGAACGATCCCGGCGCTGTCGCCCTGCTCTTCCAGTCGTTCAACCGCTGGATCGAGGAGGACTGGGGTTACGCCTACCAGGGCCGCCTCTTTGCCTCGCCGTACATCTCGCTGGCCGATCTCGACAGCGCGCTGGCCGAGTTCGAGCGGGCCGTCAGCTTGGGTGCCCGCCACGTCGTGATGCGCCCGTCTGCGGTCTTCACCGCCGAGGGTTCCTTCGGGATCGCCGACCCCGTCTTCGACCCGTTCTGGGCGCGCGTCAACGAGGCCGGCATCCCGGTCGTGATCCACGCCGGTGACAGCGGTTACAGCTCGAACGGCTATGGCCGGGAAGGCTTTTCGGCAAATTTCTCGGGCGCGATGAAGCCGTCGATCACCGCGTTCAACATGGAGCGCTCGATCATGGACGTGCTCGCGTCGATCATCTTCGAGAAGCTCTTCGACCGCTTCCCCAACGTGCGGATCGTCTCGGTGGAGAACGGCTCGACGTTCCTGCCGGACCTGTTCAAGAAGCTGCGCTCGACGGCCCGCAAGAGCCCGGGCTACTTCTCCGAGGACCCGGTCGACTCGTTCCGTCAGAACATCTGGATCAACCCGTTCTGGGAGGACGACGTCAACGAGACGGCGGCCTACATGGGCGCCGACCGGGTCGTCTTCGGCTCCGACTGGCCGCACATCGAGGGGATGCCGCAGCCGCTGGACTACGTCGAGGAGCTGGAGCAGTTCAACGACGCCGACCGCCGCAAGATCCTGCTGACGAACGCCGAGGAGCTCACCACCCCGCGCCCCGCCTGACCAACATCAACCGAGCAGGGCGTCGACGAAGGCCTCGGGCTCGAAGGGGGCCAGGTCATCCGGGCCCTCACCGAGGCCGATGAGCTTGACCGGCACGCCCAGCTCCCGCTGCACCGAGACGACGATGCCGCCCTTGGCGGTGCCGTCGAGCTTGGTGAGCACGACCCCCGTGACGTTCACCACCTCGGCGAAAACCTTCGCCTGCACCAGGGCGTTCTGACCCGTCGTCGCGTCAAGCACGAGCAGCACCTCATCGACCGGCGATTGCTTTTCCACGACGCGCTTGACCTTGCTCAGCTCGTCCATCAGGCCGGACTTGGTGTGCAGCCGGCCGGCGGTGTCGATGAGCACCGTGTCGACCCCGTCCGCGATGCCCTCCTTGACGGCCTCGAACGCGACGCTCGCCGGGTCGGAACCCTCCGGCCCGCGCACGGTCTCGGCGCCCACCCGGGCACCCCACGTCTCGAGCTGATCGGCGGCCGCGGCGCGGAACGTGTCGGCGGCGCCCAGCAGCACGGTGCGCCCGTCGGCGATGAGGACGCGGGCGAGCTTCCCGCACGTCGTGGTCTTGCCAGTGCCGTTCACGCCGACGACGAGCACGACCGCGGGACGCCCGTCGTGACTGGTGGCGACGCTGCGATCGGTCGTGGTGCCGACCTGGGCCAGCAGCTCGTCCCGCAGCAGCGCACGGGCTTCGTCGGGAGTACGGGCGCCCAGCACGCGCACCCGCGTCTTCAGCGCCTCGACGAGTTCGGTGGCCGGGGTGACGCCCATGTCGGCGGTCAGCAGGGTGTCCTCGATCTCCTCCCAATCCGCGTCGCCGATGGTGTCGCGGGACAGGACGCTCAGCAGCCCGCGCCCGAGCGTCGACTGCGAACGGGCAAGCCGCGAGCGCAGCCGGATCAGGCGCCCGGCGGTGGGCTCGGGGACGTCGAGGTCGGGGATGGCGGGAAGATCAGCAAGGTCGGCCTCTTCGGGAAGGTCGACGGTGGCCACCGCGCGCACGTGCCCGTCGGCCGGCGCCTGAGCCTGCCCGTCACCGTCACCGTCACCTTCGCCGGCGGCAGGCGAGGACTCCACCCGCCGGGCGCGACGCTCGCTGCGACGACGCGGGGTGGTGTAGACGAAACCCGCCGTCGCGACGATCGCGAGCAGGACGATCGACAGGATGGTGATGAGCAGGACGATGACGAGCTCCTCAGGCAGACGGCGCCGTTGCGCGGTAAGTCAGCACTGAGGCTAATGGGCCGGACCCGAAACGGTCAGGCGGAGAGACGCTCGCGCAGCCGCTGGCTGACCACCGTGGTGACCCCGTCGCGTCGCATGGTGACGCCATACAGCGCGTCAGCGATCTCCATCGTGCGCTTCTGGTGGGTCACGATCAGCAGCTGGGAGCTGGCGCGCAGCTGCTCGAGGGCTTCCAGCAGCCGGCCGAGATTGCGGTCATCGAGCGCCGCTTCGACCTCGTCCAGCACGTAGAACGGCGAAGGACGAGCCCGGAAGACGGCCAGCAGGAAGGCCAGTGCCGCCAGCGAACGCTCGCCCCCGGAAAGCAGCGAGAGCCGGGAGACGCGCTTGCCCGCCGGACGCACCTCGACCTCGATCCCGGTCAGCAGCAGGTCGTCGGGATCGGTGAGGACGAGACGGCCCTCGCCGCCGGGAAAGAGCGTCGGGAAGACGAGTGAGAACTCCCGAGCGGTGTCGGCGAACGCCGATTCCATGACCTCGATCACGCGGGCATCGACGTCGCGGATGATGCCGAGCAGTTCGCGGCGGGTCTTCTGCAGGTCCTCGACCTGCTGCGCGAGGAACGTCGCGCGCTCCTGCAGGGCTGCGTACTCCTCGAGTGCCAGCGGGTTGACGGTGCCGAGCCGGGCCAGCACGCGTTCAGCCTCGGCGGCGCGCTTCTCCTGGGCAGCCCGGTTGTAGACGGCGAGCTGACCCTCCTCCGCATCGGGCGGGACCGGCAGGTGAGGGCCGTACTCGGCGACGAGGATGTCGGGCTCCATCCCCCACTCCTCGCGGCAGCGCTCCTGCAGCCCCTCGCTCATCAGGCGCTGCTCGGTGCGGGCCACCTCGTCGCGGTGGCGGGCGTCGCGCAGCGAATCGACCTCGGTCGTCAGGGTGCGAGCCAGCTCACGAACCTCGGTGAGCCGGCGGTCGGCCTCAGCCCGCTGGGCATCCGCGGCGGCGCGGACGGCACCGGCAGCTTCCAGCGATTCGGCGAGCCGGGCGGCGCCCTGGGCCGCAAGCTCGGCCACCACGACGGCGCGCTCGGCCGACGCGCGGCGTTCGAGCCGGCGGCGTTCGGCCGCGCTTCGGGCGGCCCGCTCGTTCTCGGCGGCCTTCATCAGCGCCGCCGCACGTCCGGTGATGGCCCTGACCTTCTCGCGCGCGACTCCGGCAGCCAGCCGGAGCTCCGCTTCGTGGCCTCGCACCTGCTCCAGCGCAGCGGCCAACCCCTCGCGCTCGGCCGGATCGGGCTCGGCCGGCGCCTGCTCGCCGTTCACCGACGCGAGCTGGGCAGCTAGCGCGTCGGCGTCGGACTGGTGGCGGGTACGGGAGGTGTGCAGCTCCTCGCGAGCGCGATCGACCCGCTCGGCCTCGGCCGTCGCGGTCCGGGCCGCCGAGGTCGCCCGGGCGAGCTCGTCCTGGAACGCCGCGATCGCCGCGTCGGAGTCGTGCAACTGGGCGAGCGCGTCGTTGACCACGGCCTCGTGCTCGGCGACGGCAGCCTCGAACTCGACCGCGGCGGCGGCTTCGGCCTCCAGGCTCGCCTCCACGGCGCGCACCCGCGCCTGAGCCGCGTCGACGGCCGCACGCACCGCGAGCGAGGATGCCGGGGCGGTGGCGCCGCCGTCGGCGCTGGCCGCACTGAGCAGGTCGCCGCCGCGGGTGACCGCCATCAGCTCAGGGTGGTCCGCGACCAATCGAGCTGCCGCTTGAAGGTCATCGACGACGACGAGTCCGGTCAGCAGCCGCCGCAGACTCCTGCGCAACCCGGGAGCGGCAGCCGGCGACGCAGCGGGAGACACGTCGACAAGATCGATGGCCCAGGCGCCGATGGGCGCCTGCCCTGGCGGGACCGCTGGTTCGCCCGCCGCCCCGACCAGCACGGCAACGCGAGCGGACGCTCCGGCCGCGGCTTCCAGCGCCGCAATGGCCGACCGCGGATCGGCGGCGACAAGACCGTCCACCTTGCTGCCGAGCGCTGCCGCGATGGCGGCTTCGGCCCCCGGCGAGACCTTGATCAGGTCGGCGGTGGCGCCCAGGACACCCGCGGGTGGATCGGCCAGGATCGCCGCCGTCCCGTCGTCACGCTCGAGCGACAGCACCCAGGTATCGCGGGCGGCGAGCGCGCTGACCCGCTCCTGCTCGGCAACCCGGCTTCGCTCCGCGCAGGCAGCCAGCGCGGAGCGGGCGGTCTCAAGTGCCGCCTCGGCGGCCGCATGCACCCCGTCGAGCTCGACCTCCGACGCGTCGAGGCGCTCGAGCTCGGCCGACGAGACCTTGGCCTGCTCCTCGCACTCGGCAGCGCGGCGGCGGGCGGCGGCGGCCGTCTCCTCGAGCCTGCTGTCCTCGGCCGTGGCCGCAGCGAGGCGCCCCCGGGCCGTCTCGAGTGAGCCGGTGAGGCGGGCCAGCCCCTCGCGTCGATCCGCGGCAGCGCGCGCAGCCGCACGCGTCCGCTCGTCGCACGCGTTCAGGTCGCGCTCGGCATCGACGCGCACCGCCTGCGCCGACTCCAGCTGCTCTCCAGCCTGCGCGGCGCGCGCCGAAAGGGCTTGCTCCTCCCGCGCCGCAGCGGCCGATTCCGCCTCCAATTGCTCAGGATCTCGACCCGCGGGCAGTGGCTCCTCGGCGCCCAGATACGTCGCCCGTTGCTGGGCCAGCGCGCCCACCGACGCGAGCCGCTCGGCGAGGCGGCCGAGCGCGTGCCAGGTCTGGGCGGCAGCCTCTGCGCGCGCCGTGCTCTGCTGCACGGAAGTCGTGAGGGTCTCGTCTGCGGCGATCGCCTCGCGCAGGCGCTCCTCCCCCTCGGCCAGCCGGTGGGTCAGCGCGCCATCGGCCTCACCGCGCGCCTCGAGGGCCTTCCCGGCATTCACCAGATCATCAGCGAGCAGGCGCAGCCGAGCGTCACGCAGCGAGGCCTGCACCGTTCCCGCCCGGCGCGCGGCCTCGGCCTGGCGTCCCAGCGGGCCGAGCTGGCGGCGAAGCTCCGCGGCGAGGTCGGTGAGCCGCTCGATGCTGGTGGCCGTCGCGTCCAGCTTGCGAAGCGCGCGTTCCTTGCGCTTGCGGTGCTTCAGGACGCCGGCGGCCTCCTCGATGAACCCGCGGCGGTCCTCCGGACGCGCGCCCAGCACGGCGTCCAGCGAGCCCTGCCCGACGATCACGTGCATCTCGCGGCCGATGCCGGAGTCCGAGAGCAGTTCCTGGACGTCGAGCAGGCGACAGGAGCTGCCGTTGATCGTGTACTCGGACTCGCCCGAGCGATACATCAACCGGCCGATCGTGACTTCCGCGTATTCGATCGGCAGCGCGCCGTCGGAGTTGTCGATCGTCAGCTGGACCTCGGCCCGGCCCAGTGGGGGGCGGCCGGGTGAGCCGGCGAAGATGACGTCTTCCATCTTTCCGCCGCGCAACGCCTTGGCGCCCTGCTCGCCGAGGACCCAGGCGATGGCGTCAACGACGTTGCTCTTGCCGGAGCCGTTAGGGCCGACCACGCAGGTCAGGCCGGGCTCGAGGGCGAGGGTGGTGGACCCCGCAAAGGACTTGAAACCGCGCAGGGTCAGGCTCTTGAGATGCATCGAGTCGGACGCTAGCGGTGCGGGGGCGCAAAACAGAGGAGGACGCCCCGATGGGCGTCCTCCATAGAAAAACCGGCCCTGCTGGACCGGCGATGGATCAGGTGAGCGCGGGCTCCTGGTAGAGAGTGCGAAGCTCGTCACTCACGTCTACACGGGAGGCCAGAAGCTCGTTCACGGCAAGAGCGCGATCGAGTTCTGATTCGAGGTCGCGTACTCGGGTACGGAGGCGATGAACCTCGGCAGCGAGACGAGCGTCGTTGGCAGCGCCGACGTGTCCGAACAGGGCTTTCGCCATCTAGGGTCCTCCACGATGAGTGACCGAACAGCGGCGCAGACAGACGTGCGCCGGTTCAATTCCGTTGTTAACCATCCCATGAGCCGGCCTAAAGGTCAACCCCCGGCCAACACCACGAGTCCCAGATCACTGCACGTCACAGTGGGTTTCCCGCCGTCTCACGGCTGCCGCTAGGCCATCTGGCGGCTAGCGCTCGACGAATCCGCTGATCCCGCCCCGCGGATCAGACCAACGTTCAGTGACGCCCGTCACGCGGCCGGGTGTGCGTCCGCTACGGAGAGCTTCCAGTAACGCCTCTGCGGCTGCCCGCGGACCTTGCGCGACGACCTCCACGCGGCCGTCCTCGAGGTTGCGGGCCCAGCCGGCCAGCCCGAGCTCCAGCGCGCGCGACCGGGTCCACCACCGGAAGCCGACCCCCTGCACCCGCCCGCGGACCCAGGCGGTAACGCGCGCGGCCTGCGCCGACTCTTCCACCGCGTCCTCCCGATCCTGCGCGGGCATGCCATGCTGGACTGGTGCGGCAGAGTCAGGCGGTTCCGGCAGACGATGAGGGAGTTCGGTCATTGCTCAGCGACGATAAGCCGCGAGTGTCCGTCGCGGGACGGCGCAGGATCGCCGTGAGCCTCGCGGGCCTGGCTGCGGTGCCGGCTCTGCTGCTGGCCGCCTGCGGAAATGCGGATCACAAGGTGGCGCGCGACGACCGGCCCGACGCCCGCGCGAGCACCGAGGGCGTGCAGACCGTTTTGCCCACCCCGGTGCCCGACGATTCCAACCTCAACTCGCCCTTCGACGGCACCCCGCCCGAGAACCTGGTGAGCCAGCAAGGCGTCGGCAAGCGCAAGTAGCTCGCCGCTCCACTATCTCCAGCGATGCCTGAGCTTCCCGAGGTCGAGACCGTACGGCGGGGCTTGGCCCGCTGGGTCGTCGGGCGGATCATCTCGAGCGTCGAGGTGCTGCATCCGCGCGCGGTGCGCCACCACCTCGCGGGCGCCGACGACTTCGCTGCCCTACTGGCGGGGCGCACCGTCGAGGCGGCGCTGCGCCGCGGCAAATACCTGTGGCTGCCGCTGGATTCCGGTGACGCGCTCGTCGGCCATCTCGGCATGAGCGGTCAGCTGCTCGTGGAGAAGGCCGAGGCTCCGGACGAGCTTCATCTGCGCGTGCGCCTGAAGTTCGCCGACGGCGACCCGCAATTGCGCTTCGTCGACCAGCGGACCTTCGGGGGCCTGTCGGTCTCCGCCGGCGGAGCCGCACTGCCGAGCTCGCTGGTCCATATCGGACGCGATCCGCTCGACCCCGAATTCGACCCGGAGCTGTTCGTCAGCAATCTTCGCCGCAAGCGCACCGGCGTGAAGCGGGCGCTGCTCGACCAGACGCTAGCGAGCGGCATCGGGGCCATCTACGCCGATGAGGCGCTGTGGATCGCGAAGGTGCATTGGGCGCGTCCCACCGAGAACATGCCCAGGCCGCTCGTACGCACGCTGCTCGAGGCGGTCCAGGAGGTACTGCAGGCGGCCGTCGACGCGGGCGGCACGTCGTTCGACGCGTTGTACGTCAACGTCAACGGGCAGTCCGGCTACTTCGATCGCTCACTGCACGTCTACGGCCGCGAAGGCGAACCCTGCGACCGCTGTGGCACGCCGATCCGGCGCTCGAAATTCATGGGCCGCTCGTCCTACTGGTGCCCGAAAGACCAACGGCAGCCGCGTTTTCCGCACTACTGAGCCGGCGGCGGCCGCCGCGTTCTTACTGGCGCCACCGTTTGCGAGCGCTGGGACCCCCGCATCTGGTGTCGCTGCCCGGCAACTTCGCTGGACCCGAGAGCTCAGTCGTCCGCGCGCGCTTCCAAGGCGGCGAGCGCCTTGGCGGCGGCCTGCTGCTCGGCTTCCTTCTTGCTGCTCCCGACCCCTTCGCCGAGCCGCTGACCCCCGACCCAGGCGGACGCGACGAAATGCTTGGCGTGATCGGGGCCGGACTCCTCGACCGTGTACTCCGGCGGACCGAATCCGCGCGCGGCGGAGCTCTCCTGCAATGAGGTCTTCCAATCCAGCCCGTTGTGCGGCTCACCCGCGCCCGCGAGCAGCGATTCGAAGAGCTGATGGATGAGCTGTGACGCCGGCTCGATCCCACCGTGCTCGTACGTCGCGCCGATGACCGCTTCGAGAGTGTCGGCCAGGATGCTGGGTTTGTTGCTGCCGCCGGTCGATTGCTCGCCGCGGCCCAGATACACGTAAGCCCCGAGCCCGCCGCTGGCTTCGGCGCCGACGAGCCGGGCGACTCCAGCGAGCGCGCGCATGTTGACGATCGACGCACGCAGCTTTGCCAGCTGTCCCTCGGCGAGATCGGGATGGCGGCGATACAGGGCGTCGGTGACGACGAGGCCGAGTACCGAGTCGCCGAGGAATTCCAACCGCTCGTTCGTCGGCAGCCCGCCGTGCTCGTAGGCGTACGAGCGATGGGTCAAGGCCCGGATCATGAGCTCGGGAGGGCACTCGATGCCCAGCGCCGCAATCAGTTCACCGGCCGGAAGTGGCTCTGGCAGCGGCGGGCGAGGCATCAGAGCGTGGCACCCCGCTGCTTGGCGGAGGCGGGGGCGGAAGCCAGCGCGGAGACCACGTCGGCGAGGGTCTGCATTTGGGCGAGGGACTGGTCATCCACCCGAATCCGGCTGCCCTTGGCCCGCAACTCCTCCTCGACGATCTCCACGATCTCGATCATCGCCAGCGAATCGGCATCGACGTCGTCGACCAGCCGGGTGCTCGCGTCCAGCGTCTCGACCGGCAACTCGAGCACGGTCGCCACGGCCGAGCGCACCAGATCGAGCAGCATGGCGTCGCTGATGTCGGTCAGGAGGGTCGTCATGCGGGCATCAGCCGGCTGTGGGGAGGCTCGGCCCGGCGATGAGCGATGAGGGCGGCCAAAGCATCGGTCAAGCGCGGAACCAGTCCCTCGCGGGCGGCGCTCGCCGCGGCGCCGATGCAGGACGCGACGGCTGCGGGGGACGAAGAGCCGTGACCGACGACCACCACTCCGTTCACCCCGAGCAGGACCGCACCCCCCTGGCTCTCCGGTCCGAGCCGGCTGACGACCCCCGCCAGCGCCGCCGTACCGGCCCGATCGAGGTCGCCGGCTGCAGCGGCGAGGACGGCGCCGATCGCACCTTCCATTCCCTTGAGTAACACGTTGCCGGTGAAGCCGTCGGTCACCACCACGTCGACCACGCCGCCGAGCGCGACCGCCTGACTCTCCACGTTGCCGGCAAAGCGCACTCCGAGCTGGGGCAGCAGTTCGGCGAGGCGCTGCTCGGCTTCGCGACGCACCGGATCCCCCTTGCCCGGCTCCGAACCGATGGAAAGCAGCCCGACAGTGGGCTCCGCGACCCCGAGCCGCACCTGCGCGTAAGCGGCCCCGGCGAGTGCGAACTGCACCAGCAGATCGGCTCCTGCCGTGGTCGTCGCTCCCGCGTCGAGCAGCACGACGGGCCGGCGCGGGGCGGGCACCGTGACCGCAAGCGGGGGTCGCGTCACGCCCGGGAGCCGGCCCAGGGTGAACAGCGCAGCGGCAACGGCGGCCCCGGTGGAACCCACCGTCACCGTCGCGTCAGCCTCTGCGTCGCGCAGCAGTCGCGAGGCCACCCGGACCGTCGCGTCGCGGCGCGACCGCACGGCACGCACCGGGTCCTCGTCCATCGCGATGCACTGCGAAGCCGCGACGATACGGATTCGATCACCGGGGTCAACGCCGCGCGCTGCCAGCGCAGCACGGGTCTCGCCGGGCGGACCGACAAGCAGCAGCCCGAGGTCGGGCCAGCGCTCTGCGGCCAGCACGGCGCCGTCGACTACGGCATCGAGGCCGGTGTCACCGCCGAGCAGATCGACGGCAATACGAGGTGCGCTCAGCGGAAACCTCAGACGTCGATTGCCTGCCGGCCGGCGTAACGGCCACAGGTCGGGCACGCGGTGTGCGCGAGGATGACGTGTCCGCGGTCGCACTTGGCGAGCTGCGGGACACTCGTCTTCCACTGGCTCCGGCGCGAGTGGGTGTTGGACCGCGAGGTGCGGCGTTTCGGGACGGCCACGTCAGGACTCCTGTTCTGGACTGGACGAGGCCGGCTGCGCTTGGTCACGCAATCCGGCCAGGGCCGCCCACCGTGGGTCGACCGCATCGTGCGAATGATCTTCGGGAAGTTCAGCAAGCTGCTCGCCGCAATCCGGGCACAAGCCCGGGCAATCCTCGCGGCAGAGCGGGCTCATCGGCAGGGCGAGCACCAGGGCATCGCGTAAAACCGGCTCGAGGTCGATCAGGTCGTCGACGAGGGACGGGATCTCGTCGTCATCGTCGCTACGACCACCCGACCGCGAGCCGTACGGACCCGAATCGGGATAGCTGTACAGCTCCTGGATCTCGACCTGGAGCGGCGCGCTCACCGGGTCGAGGCAGCGCCCGCACTCGCCGCTCATCGTGGCATCGACCGTGCCCGACACGAGCACGCCCTCCATGACCGATTCCAGACGCAGGTCGAGCACCAGCTCGCTACCGGCGGGAACGCTCGCCAGCGGGCGTCCCATCTCTTCCGGCGCCAGCACCGTCTGCCGGACGCGCCGCATCGAGCCGGGACGACGGCCGAGCTCCCGCGTGTCGAGCACGAGGGGCTGGCGCGGGTCGAGCCGCGGCTTGGCGTGGTGGGTCTTCGACATGGTTCTGGACACGTACTCGTCTCGAGCGGGACGGACAGGTTGGGTGGGCGTGCGCGCACGTTCCGCGGACGCGACCTCTCAGTCTACAAGCAGGCCGAATGGGCAGCCTGTCGCCGCAAAAGTGGGGTCAGGAGGCGCTCGCGGCGGCCGACGAGCCCTGCGCCGGCGGCTCGTCGCTCTCCCAGCCCAGGTCCTCGGCGGACGCATACCCGTTGCCCTCGGGTGCCGCGTAGGGCGCCTCGGCGCTCTCGCCGGCGGCGTCGTAGCGGGCTGCGGCCGATGCCTGCTCGCGCGCCGAGGCCACCCGGGCGCGGCCGCGTGTCACGGTCTCCAAGGACGCGTTCAGCAGCTGCTCGAAACGTGCGAGGGAGGCGTCGATGTACTCGTCGGTCTGCTCCCGCATGCGCACGGCCTGCGCCTCGGCCTCACCGGTGATCTCGGCCGCTACGCGGTCGGCGTCCTCGGCGACCTGACTCTCCGAGACCATCCGGTCGCGCTCTTCGCGGGCGGAATCGATGGTGCGATCGGCCTCGGCCCGGGCGCTGGCCAGCAGCTCATCCGCCTGCTCCCGGGCGGCATCCTGGACCGCGTTGCGCTCGCGCAGCAGTGAGCGGGCCTCCGACATTTCGGCAGGCAGTAGCTGGCGCATCTCTTCGAGCGCGGCCAGCAGCGCCGGCCGATCGATGACGGCCGAGGAACCGGAGAGGGCCTTGCCCTTGGCGGTCTCCACCATCGCGATGATCTCGTCGAGCTTGCCCTGCACGTCCGGCATGCGGGTCAGCCTATGGCAGCGCCAGGGCCGTGTATGCCCCTGCTCATACGCCGGCAGTTCAGCTGCCGGAAAGCTTCTCGCTCATCCGTTTCAGCACGAAGGACGGAACCAGGTGGCTGACGTCGCCGCCCCACGTCGCGACCTCTTTGACCAAGCTCGAGGACAGGAACGACGAGGCCGGGTTGGTGCTCATGAACAGCGTCTCGACCCCGGCGAGCGAGTGGTTCATCTGCGCCATCTGCAACTCGTAGTCGAAATCGCTGACGGCACGCAGCCCCTTGACGATGACCGGGATGTCACGGTCGCGGCAGAAATCCACGAGCAGGCCGTGGAAGGACTCGACGGCGACGTTCCCGTAGCTGCTGGTGGCCTCCCGCAGCATGTCCATGCGCTCTTCGACGCTGAACATTCCGGCCTTGCTCTTGTTGATCAGCACGGCGACGACGACGTGGTCGTACAGCCGGGCGGCGCGGCCGATGATGTCGAGGTGGCCGTTGGTCACGGGATCGAACGACCCTGGGCAAACCGCGCTGCGTAGCCGGGACTGAGTGCCTGGCTCGGGAGTTTCCGAGCTCACCGGCGGGCACCGCTCATGATCGAAAACCGTACCAGAGGGTGCTGTCACCGTAGCGACGGTGGTGCAGTTCCTCGAAGCCCTCGGGCCAGACGAGGTCGGGACTTCGCGAGGCTCTCTCGATGACGAGCAGCGCACCGGTATGCGCCGCGGCGGCCTCGAGAATCGGCTGCACGTCGAGGGCGTACGGGGGGTCCAGAAAGGCGATGTCCCAGCAGCCGTCGGGTGCCTGCAGCACCGTCTCGGCCCGGCCGCCGACGACCGTCGCACCCTTCAGGCCGAGCCCGGCGACGTTGGACTCCAGCACCTTGCGCACCGGCGCCGAGGATTCCACCAGGGTCACGGCAGCGGCGCCCCGGGAGAGCAATTCGAGGCCGACCGCACCCGTACCGGCGAACAGATCCAGCACCGTCCGCCCGGTGAGCCCGCCGAGCCGTGCCACGAGTGCCGAAGCCAGCGCCTCGCGTACTCGCTCCGAGGTCGGTCGCACCTCGCGCCCGGCCGGGACCTCGATCCGCCGGCCTCCGGCGATCCCGCCGACGATCCGCGTCACCCCTTCTCCAGGTACGCGGCCTGCTCCTCATCCAGCCGGCGGGCGAGCACGGCGGCGAGCTCCCGGTGTTGCGTGAGCTCAGGGTCGGCGGCCACGATCGCCCAGGCCTCGGTTCGCGCTGCTCGCAGCAGATCCTCGTCACGCAGCAGGTCAAGCAGCTTGAGCGAGCGGCGGCGTCCGGACTGCGCCCTACCCAGGACGTCGCCCTCGCGCCGCTCGCGCAGGTCGAGCTTGGCGAGCTCGGCGCCATCGAGAGTCTGTGCGACGGCATCGATGCGCAGCCGCGACGGGCTGCCCTCCGGGGCGTCGGTGTGCAGCAGGCACCACCCCGCAGCGCTGCCCCGTCCGACCCGTCCACGCAGCTGGTGCAGCTGCGAGACGCCGAACCGGTCGGCGTCGAGGATGACCATCACCGTGGCGTTGGGGACATCCACACCGACCTCGACCATGGTCGTCGCGACCAGCACGTCGATCTGGCCGGCGGTGAAGCGCGACATCACGCGTTCCTTGTCCTCCGACGGCAACCGACCGTGCAGCGCCTCGATGCGCAATCCCGCCAGCTCGTCCCCGGCCAGCTGAGGCAACACCTCCAGAACGGCGAGCGGCGGCCGGCGTTCCTGGACCACACCGCCCTCATCGTCCGGATCCTGCGCCGGCTCGTCGCTCGTATCGACGTCGACCTCTGGGCCCTCACCGATCCGCGGGCAGACGACGAACGCCTGGTGACCCGCCTGCACCTCCTCACGCACCTTCGCCCAGATCCGGGCGTGCCACTGAGGAGCCGCGACATGGCTGCGGATCGGTGTCCGACCGGCCGGCAGCTCGGTGAGCTCGCTGGTGTCCAGATCACCGAAGACGGTCATGGCGACGGTGCGAGGGATCGGCGTGGCGGTCATGACGAGCAGGTGCGGCGGGGTGCCGCCGCCGGCTTCTGCCCGGGCGCGTAAGGCATCACGCTGCTCCACGCCGAAGCGGTGCTGCTCATCGACGACCACCAGGCCGAGGTCGGCAAAGGCGGTGCCCTCCGAGAGCAGGGCATGGGTGCCGACCACGATTCCGGTCTCCGGCTCAGCCATGGCCGCGAGCGCCGCCCGCCGGGCCGGAGCCGACTGCGATCCGGTGAGCAGCACGATGCGGGTCGCCTCGTCGGCGCTGCCCAGCTCTCCGGCGATGCCGAGCGGGCCGAGCAGCGCCCGCAGGCTGCGCTCATGCTGGACCGCGAGAACTTCTGTGGGCGCCAGCAGCGCGGCCTGGGCGCCCGCATCGATCACCGTGAGCATCGCGCGAAGCGCCACGACCGTCTTGCCCGAGCCGACCTCGCCCTGCAGCAGGCGATGCATGGGAAAGGTGCGCGCGAGGTCGCTCGCTACTTCGGCGCCGACCGTGTGCTGGCCCTCGGTGAGCGCAAAAGGCAGCGCCCGGTCAAAGGCTTCGAGCAGCCCGCCGGTGCGCTCGGGCCGCGGCACCGCGGATTGACGCTCGACCGCCGCTCGCCGCTGTGCCAGCGCCACCTGCAGGACGAGGGCCTCGTCCCAGCGCAGCCGCTTGCGGGCCGCCTCGACCTCCGCGTAGCTGCTGGGACGGTGGATCTTCTGGTACGCCTCACGCAGGCCCGGCAGCCGGAGCCGGGTGCGCAGCTCCTCCGGAAGCGGATCCGGTAGCTCCGGCAACGTGCTCAGGATGAGCTTGACGCTCTTGCGGACGTCCCAGGTGCGCACCTTGGCGGTCGCCGGGTAGAGCGGCAGGAGGCCGCCGGCGAAGTCGTCGTCGTCGTCCGGGCAGATCTCCGGGTTGGTCAGTGAACGGATCTGTTTGCTGCCGAAGGACTTCACCTCGCCGGCCAGCAGGACGCGCTTGCCGGGGGTGAACTGCTTCTCGCGGAACCTTTGGTTGAAGAAGGTGACCGTGAGCTTGCCGCGCCCGTCACTGACGATCACGTCCAGCTTGTGCAGCTTCTGGCGGATCTGGCGGCCGCTGACCTTCACCACTTCGGCCTGGATCGTGATGCTCTCCCCCACGACCAGCTCGTCGAGGTTGGTCAGCTCGCCGCGTTCCACGTAACGGCGGGGGATGTGGTCCAGCAGATCGCCGACGGTGTAGAGATTCAGGCTGTCGGCGAAGGCATCGGAGGTCTTGCCACCCAGCTCCCCGCTGAGCGGCGCGCTGAGCCTGTCGGACACTCCGCCCCTCTCCTCGCGTGGCCTTCCTACTCGGCCCGAGCGTACGGTGGCGGACGTCCGGTAACCTGGACCGCTGGGTCACCCGCTTTCGGGTCCCGCCCGCCTCAAGACGTGCTGATCACCTGGGAGTTGCTGTGTCCTCCGTTTGCGACATCTGTCACAAGGGTCCGGGCTTCGGCATGGCCGTCTCACACTCCCACCGCCGCACCCCGCGCCGCTGGAACCCCAACATCCAGACCGTTCACGCGCTGGTCGGCAAGACCCCCAAGCGGCTTAACGTCTGCACGTCGTGCCTGAAGGCCGGCAAGGTCGTCCGCGCTTAATCAGCGCCTCAGGCGTCCGCCTCGCGCAGCCGCCACGCATGATCCACCGGGCCGATTCCTGCGCCCAGCGCAAAGCCGGCGTTCAGGGCCCCGGTGACGTACTCCTTGGCCGCCCAGGTCGCCTGGGTCAGGTCCATCCCCTTCGCCAGCCCGGCACAGATGGCAGACGCGAGCGTGCAGCCCGTGCCGTGGGTATGCCGGTTGTCGCCTCGCGGGGCGCGTAGCTCCACCAGGCTGTCGCCGTCGGTGAGCAGATCGACGGCCTCACCGTCGAGATGGCCGCCCTTGACCAGCACCCACTGTGAACCGAAGGCGAGCATCGCGTCGGCGGCCTTCGGCAGGTCGGCGACGTCCTCCACGCGTACCCCAGTCAGCAGCGCCACCTCGTCGAGGTTCGGGGTGACGACGGTGGCCAGCGGAAGGAGCGTGTGGCGCAGGACATCGAGCGCATCCGCAGACAGCAGGACGTCGCCGTGCTTGCTGACGGCGACCGGATCGACGACGAGCGGGGCGTCGTAAGTTCCGACGGCCTCCGCGACGGTCGTGACGAGTTCGGCCGAGCTGAGCATGCCGGTCTTGATCGCGTCAGCGCCGATGTCGTCGAGCACGGCGCGCAGCTGGGCGCGTACGGCCTCGACGGGTAGGTCCCAGATGCCGGAGACGCCCAACGAGTTCTGCGCGGTCACCGCCGTCACGACGGACATCCCGTGGACGCCGAGGGCGAGCATCGTTTTCAGATCGGCCTGGATGCCTGCGCCTCCCCCGGAGTCGGATCCGGCGATGGTCAGCGCGCGTCGGGGAGCAGGCACCTTCCGAACGTAGCGGTCACCCTCGGCCGAAGTGCTCGTAGCCGCGCAGGCGCGCGGGATGCCCGTCGACGCGCACTTGCACGGGCCCTTCGAGCACCCGACCGATGAGCACCGCCTCCAGCGGCAGCGGCGTTCCGGCCGGCAGCGTGAACGCGAGCGCGTGATCCTCGCCGCCGGTAAGCAATTCCTCGTCGGTGACACCGGGCGCACCCAGGGCGGGCAGGCTCCCCGAGTCGATCTCGAACGTCACCCCTGAGGCTTGCGCGAGATGCCCGAGATCGCTGACAAGTCCGTCGCTGACGTCGCACATCGAGGTCGCACCGACGGCGGCCAGCACCGGCCCCAGGGCGTACGGCGGACGGGGGCGGCGGTGGGCGTCGATGAGCGGCCCGTGACGCTCGCCCGCGAGCAGCAAGCGCAAGCCCGCGGCCGCCCATCCGAGCCGGCCGACGACGCCCACGAGATCGCCCGGGCGAGCACCGGAGCGCAGCACCGGCGGCCGGCCTTCCAGCACGCCCAACGCCGTGCCCGAGATCACCAGCTGCGGCGCGGCCACCAGATCGCCGCCGATCAGAACAGCACCCGCCTCGGCGCATTCGTCGCGAATGCCGGCGGCGAGCGCGTCGAATTCCGCCGTCGGGAATCGCGCCGGTGCTCCGAGACCGATCAGCAGCGAGGTCGGCCGGGCTCCCATCGCCGCCACATCAGCCAGATTCTGTGCTGCGGATTTTCGCCCGATGTCATACGCGTCAGACCAGTCCCGCCGGAAATGGGTGCCTTCGACCAGCAGGTCGGTCGTGACCACGACGCGGCCGTCGGAGGTGCTGACCAGCGCGGCATCGTCGCCCGGCCCGTACGGCGAAGGCGGAGTGCCGGCCGCTGCCGAAAGGCGAGCAATCAGCCCGAATTCTCCGACGCCTTGGATTTCGGTCATACTGCGCTCTGGCGTTCGTCGCCCCGTTCCGGTGGGAAGCACCATCGCGCCAGCCAATTCAGCAGGGAGTGCCCGTGGTCCACGCCTACATCCTGATCCAAACCGAGGTCGGCAAGGCAGCCTCCGTCGCATCCGCTATCGCGGCACTGGACGGCGTCACCTCGGCTGAGGGCGTCACGGGACCGTATGACGTCATCGTGCGCGCCGAAGCGACGAACGTCGATGAACTGGGCAAGCTCGTCGTCGCCAAGGTGCAGGCCGTCGACGGCATCACGCGCACCGTCAGCTGCACGGTGGTCCACCTCTGAGCCGTCCGCTGAGCCGGCCGAAAGGCTGGCTGCTGCTCCTCGCCGCGCTCCTGGTCGTCGCATTGGGCGCCGGACTCATCGCCGGTCAGCTCCAGCGCGCCAAACCGGTACGCGTGACGAACCTCCCCACCCCGTCGAGCGCCGACGCGGCGGCCTGCCGCAAGCTGTCGGCGTTGCTGCCGGGCACCATCGGCGATGGTCTGAAGACGCGCACGGTGCACCCGTCGAGCCCGCTGCTGCACGCCTGGGGGACCCCGGCGGCCGTCCTGCGTTGCGGGGTGGGCTACCCGCCGAACTTCCCCTCAGCGGGCGGAGCCGCGCAGATCGACGGGGTGATCTGGGTGAGCACCTCGTCGGGTGATGCTGTGATCTACACGGCGGTCGACCGGCTGCCCCGCGTCTCGCTGGCCATCCCGACGCACTACCAGGTCGCGGGTGACCTGCTGATCTCCATCGCCCCGGCGTTGAAGCAGGCCACCACCGGCAACTAGGTCGGCACCTAGCCCGGCAACTAACGCGCGGCGCACGTGATGCAGGTCCGCGCGTCCGGACGCGCCTCGAGCCGCCCGGCTGCGATCTCCTGCCCGCAGCGCTCGCAGATGCCGTACGCGTCGCGCTGCAATTCCCCCAGCGCCCGTTCCAGATCGCTGAGCCGGGCGCGGGCCTGATCCACGAGCGCGGAGACCTGAGCGCGTTCGAACGCGATCGTCGCCCCTTCCGGGTCGTGCTCGTCATCGATGTTGGTGCCGGTGCCAGCATCGACCAGGGCGCGAAACTCCGCCTCGAGCGCGCTGAGGCGTTCCTGCGTGTGCGTGCGCTCGGCCGTCAGCCGACTGCGCACCGCACTGGGATCCATCCGGGCGCCTTCAGCAGGTCGCGGCCCGGCGGGCCAGCGCGTCGCGGACGAGTCGATCCACCAGCCCCGGCAGCGGAAGTCCGCTGGCAGCCCACATCCGCGGGTACATCGAGACGGCGGTGAATCCGGGCATGGTGTTCAGCTCGTTGAGCACGACCCGTCCGTCGGGGCAGACGAAGACGTCGACGCGGGCCAGCCCGTCGCAATCGAGCGCCTGGTACGCGGCGACGGCCAACTCCTGGATCCGCGCCGTCACCTCGGCGGGCAACTGCGCGGGCACCGTGAACGTCGTCGCGTCAGAGAGATACTTGGCCTCGAAATCATAGAAGTCGAAGCCTTCGGCGACGGTGACTTCCGCGGGCACCGAGGCTTCGGGCGGGCCGCCGTCGGCGCCGGCAAGCACCGCGCATTCGATCTCCCGGCCGCTGACGCCGGCCTCGATGAGAACCTTCGAATCACTTTGCGCCGCAAGGGAAATTGCCCCGGGCAGCGCGTCGGCGGAGCTCACCTTGCTGATGCCGATGCTCGAACCGCCCCGGGCCGGCTTGACGAAGACGGGCGTGCCCAGCATGTCGAGCAGCCCCTCGGGAAGCGGCCGGCCGGAGTGCACGACCGCGTAGTCCGCGACCGGGAGCCCGGCCCCGCGCAGCGCGGTCTTCATGTGCGCCTTGTCCATTGCCGCCGCGGAGGCGTAGACCCCGGCGCCGACGTAGGCGAGCCCCGCGATCTCCAGCAGTCCCTGCACCGTGCCGTCCTCGCCGAATCTGCCGTGCAGTACGGGGAAAACGACGTCGACCTCGATGCGCCGGCCGTCCGCGCCGATGAGGCCCGGCGCCGCGGGATCACACGAGAACGTCAGAGGTTCGCCGCCGGTCACGCAAGGCAATTCGCTGCCCTCCAACGTGTACCGCTGATCGGGCGGCGCCAGCACCCAGCCGCCCGCAGCGGTGACGCCGACCGCGAGGACGTCGTAGCCCGCCTCGCCCAGCGCCGCCTTCACCGTGCCCGCTGAGAGGCAGGAGATGGAGTGCTCGGTGCTGCGGCCGCCGAAGACGACCGCGACGCGAACGCGCTTGTCGGCGGGCATCCGCTGACGGTACCGGCAGCCGCTCGCTCAGCCGGGCAACAGCGCCTGGGTGAGGTCCTCGAGCAGTGCTGCCGGCTCTTCCAGTCCGACGCTGAGGCGTACCAGCGAGGGGAGCACTCCGGCCGCGGCCAGTGCCGCGTCGTCGAACTGGCGGTGCGAAGAGCTGGCCGCGTGCGACGCCGTGGTGTGGGTGCCGCCGAGTGAGGTGGCTTGCGGGATCGTCCGCAGCCGGTCGCAGAAGGCCATGCCCGCGGCGCGGTCGCCCCGCGGCGACAGCGCGAGTACCGCTCCGTAGCGGCCCTGGTCGCACAGCCGCAGCGCCACCTCGTGCGAGGGATGCCCGGCAAGGCTCGGGTGATCGACCCTTGCCAGCGCCGGATGGTCGACGAGAGCGGCCGCGAGCGTCGCGGCAGTGGCGCACTGGCGAGCCACTCTGACGTCCAGCGTCGCCAGGCCGCGATGCAGCAGGTACGCCTCATCGGGCGCCAGCACCGGGCCGAGCTCGACACGTGCCGCGCGGATCCGGCTGAGCAGCTCGGGGCGCCCGGCGACCACGCCACCGGTCGCGTCCGAGTGTCCGCCGAGATACTTCGTCGCGCTGTGCACGACGAGATCGGCTCCCCATTCGAGCGGGCGCAGCATCGCGGGCGACGCGAACGTCGAATCGACAGCCAGCAGCGCACCCCGGCCGGCCGCGACTGCCGACAGCGCCGGAAGATCACCCATCAGCATCGTGGGGTTGGCGAAGGACTCGGCCCAGACCACCTTCGTCTGCTCGGTCATGGCGGCCTCGACCGCAGCGGGATCGGTCTGGTCGGCAAAGCTCGTCGCGATGCCGAAGCGGGCGAGCGTGCCGCGCAGCAGCTGATACGTGCCGCCGTAGCAGCTGGCCGCGGCGACGACGTGGTCGCCCGGATTCAGCAGCGCCAGCAGCGTGGTGGAGATCGCCGCCATGCCACTGGCGAACGCCTGCGCCCGGACGTCAGTATCGGCGGGCTTTTCGGCCAGTGCCACGGCCGCTGCGAACGCATCGGCCGTCGGGCTGTCGATGCGGGCGTAGGAATAGCCCTCGCGACTGCCGTCGAGCAGATCCGCCAGCTCCTGCGCCGAGTCGACCACGTACGTACTGGCATGCAGCACCGGCGGGACGAGGGCATCCTGCCCGGGCCCGGACGAGTAGCGATCGGGCAGGTTCACGACCAGACCGTCCGCTCCGATTTGCGATCGCGCGCCATCAGACTGCGCAGCACCTCGCCCGGCGAAAGCTCACCGGAGACGGCGCGCACGACGTGCTCGGCGATCGGCATGTCGACGCCCGCGCGCCGGGCCAGTTCGAGCACCGCCCGGCTGGTGGCGACTCCTTCGACGACCTGATGGCCGGGTTCGGCCAGCACGTCCTGCAGCTTGCGTCCCTGACCGAGATGCTCGCCGAAGGTGCGGTTTCGCGAAAGCGGCGAGGCGCACGTCGCGACGAGATCGCCGAGGCCCGCCAAGCCCGCAAACGTCAGCAGATTCCCGCCGAGCGCGACACCGAGCCGGCCCGTCTCCGCCAGGCCGCGCGTGATGATGCTGGCGCGGGTGTTGTCACCGAAGCCCATGCCCTCGGCCATGCCGACGAGGATGGCGATGATGTTCTTCACCGCGCCGCCGAGCTCGCAACCGACGACGTCATCGTTGGTGTAGGGCCGGAAATAGGGATTCGCCGACGCTGCCTGAAGACGAACCGCGGCGCTCTCGTCTGCGCAGGCGATCACCGTCGCCGCCGGTTGCTCGTCGGCGATCTCGTGAGCGAGGTTGGGTCCGGTGACGACAGCGATGCGCTCCGGACCGGCACCGGTCAGCTCGGCGACGATCTCACTCATCCGCATGGCCGACCCGGCCTCGATGCCCTTGATCAGGCTGACCAGCAGCGCGTCGGGCGGCAGCAACGAAACCCAGCGGGAGAGGTTCTCCCGAAGCTTCTGCGACGGCACCGCCAGGAGCACGAATTGGGCGTCCTGCAAGGCTTCTTCAGGGTCAGCGGTGGTGCGCAGCGCGTCCGGCAACTTCACGTCGGGAAGGTAGGCGGCGTTGCACCCGGTGCTGGTGATCTCGCTCGCCAGTTCCGCGCGCCGGGCGCACAGGACGGTGGGCGTTCCGGCGTCGACGAGGACCTTGGCGAACGCCGTCCCCCAGGCGCCGGCGCCCATGACCGCCGCCCCGCCGCGCTGCATGCCTCTCATGCTGCTCCCTCATCGGGAGGTGCGGGCGCGGCCGGCGTGATGCGTTCGTCACTGCGGGGATCCCAGACGCCCTCCGGCGCCGGCTCGCCGCGGATCACCTCGACTTCGGCGCGGACGCGGCGCATCACGTCGTCGGTGAGCGCGCGCAAGGCTTCACGGGTCGGCTGCTGCCCGGTTTCGGACGCGGCGGGATAGACCGGCTCCAGGGCGTGCACCTCCACGGTGCGCCGCGGGAGCAGATGCAAGCGCCGGGTACGCCCGAGAATCTCCTGCGGGCCCCACTGGGCGACAGGAACGATCGGGGCTCCCGACATGAGGGCCAGGCGCGCAACTCCGGTCTTGGCCTGCATCGGCCACCAGTCGGGATCACGGGTGATCGTGCCCTCGGGATAGATCACCACCGCTTCCCCGTCACGAAGCGCCTCGACCGCGTCGCTGAGGGCGGCAGCCCCGTCACGCTCGCCGCGATGAACGGGAATCTGGTCGGCGCCGCGCACGATCCAGCCGATCACCGGAAGCCGAAAGATGCTCTCCTTGGCCATGAAACGCGGGATGCGGCCGGCCTTGTAGACGAAATGACCCAAGGTGAAGGGGTCGACCCAGGACAGGTGGTTGGCGGCGATGATGACACCGCCGGTCGGCGGGACGAACTGCTGGCCATACCACCGGCGCTTGCTGAACATTCGCGAGAGCGGACGCACGACGCCCACAGCGAAACCCATCCACGGGCCAAGGCGCGGCTGGCCAGGCGGTCGAGCGCCTGCCATGCCACCACTCCTTCGCCTCACGGGACCCCAGTTTCTCGCACGTACCCTGAAATGATGATCCGCCGGCCCGCGCGGCGCGCCTTCGATCGGGCATCGGGAGCCGCATGAGTTCGCCCGGCGCCTCACGCCACTGGGTGGTTCTGCTTGCCGTCAAGCCGCTGGCCGTAGCCAAGAGCCGGCTGGATCGTCCGGACCGATCGGCGTTGACGCTCGCAATGGCCGCGGATACGGCATCGGCGGCAGCGAGTGTTGACGCGGTCGAGGCGGTACTGGTGATCAGCGACGACGAGCAGGCGCGGGAGTTGCTCTCGCCGCCGGCCGTGGTCGTGCCGGACAGCCCGGCAGCCGGCCTCAATCCGGCGCTCATCCATGGCGCGGCAGAAGCTTCGGCGCGTTGGCCGCACGCCGGTCTCGCCGTGCTGGCGGCGGATCTTCCGGCGCTGCAGCCGGCGGCCCTCGCTGAAGCGCTCTCGCTGGCCGCCGGCGAACGGCGGGCCATCGTCGCCGATGCCGGAGGCACGGGAACCGTCCTGCTGACGGCGGTGAACGGGGTCGCCCTCGATCCGGGTTTCGGCCCCGGCAGCAGAAACCGGCATCTCAGCAGCGGCGCCATCGACCTCACAGAAGCGCTCACAGCGGTCGAATCGAGCGCCGGGCTGCGCCGCGACGTCGACACCTCCGTTGACCTCGAGATCGCCGTGGCCCTCGGGGTCGGGCCGTACACGGCGAAAGTGCTGGAGCGTGCCGAATCGTTTACCTGGGGATGGCAGACTTCGCGCCGAGGGTGACTGCAGGCCTGCCCGACCTATCGGCCCGCGATAGCGGTCATCGGGAGCGAAGGAGCGCGAATGAGCAGTCTCGCGGAGCAGCCGGTACACCGCAAGCCGCCCTCCGGCCTGCTCGAGCCCCTCGAGTCCCCGAAGCCGGCCGTCCTCGATCCCGACCTTCCGCCCGAGCGCTTCCTGAACCGTGAGCTCTCGTGGCTGGACTTCAACGCCCGCGTCCTCGAGCTCGCCGAGGATGACGTGACGATGCCGCTGGAGCGCGCGAAGTTCCTGGCTATCTTCGCCACCAATCTCGACGAGTTCTACATGGTCCGCGTCGCCGGTCTCAAGCGCCGCGCTGCTGCCCGGCTGCAGTACAAGAGCCCCGACGGGCTCTCGACGAACGAGCAACTCGAACGCATCAGCGCCAGCACCGCCGAGCTGGTCGAGCGTCACGCCACCTGCTGGCGCGACGCCGTCGGCCCGCAACTGGCCAAGGCGGGTATCCGCGTCCTGCATTGGAGTGATCTCGGCGCCCGTCAGCGTGAGCAGCTCGGCACGTACTTCCGCGAGCAGATCTTCCCGGTGCTGACCCCGCTCGCCGTCGATCCGGCGCACCCGTTCCCCTACATCAGCGGGCTCTCGCTGAACCTCGGCGTGATGGTGCGCACCGGCGATGCGGGCTCCCACCTTTCCGATGGGGCCGCGCCGGCCGAGCGCTTTGCCCGGGTCAAGGTGCCGCCGAACGTTCCCCGGCTCGTACGCGTGACAGACAACGCCGACCCGGCGAATGACGGCGAGAAGCAGGGGTCGGTGTCCTACGTGCCCCTTGAAGAGCTGATGGCCGCTCACCTGCCGCAGCTGTTCCCGGGCATGGACGTGGTCGACTCCTGCGCCTTCCGCGTCACGCGCAACCAGGACCTCGAGGTCGAGGAAGATGAGGCGGAAGACCTGCTTCAGGCGTTGGAACGCGAGCTGGCCCGCCGGCGTTTTGGCCGCGCGGTGCGCCTGGAGATCCAGGACACCGTCTCGGAAGAGATGCTCGAACTGCTGGTGCGCGAGCTCGAGGTCGACAGCCGCGATGTCTATCAGGTCCCCGGCGGCCTGCTCGATCTCTCGACGCTCTGGGCGCTGCAGGATCTGGACCGCCCCGACCTGAAGGACCCTCCCCGGGTACCGGTGACGCACCGCCGGCTGGCCAGTGGTGACGGCGAGCCCGCTCCCGACTTCTTCTCGGTGCTGCGCGAGGGCGACGTGCTCGTGCACCACCCCTACGACTCGTTCACCACCAGCGTGCAGCGCTTCATCGAGCAGGCCGCCGCGGATCCCAACGTGCTGGCCATCAAGCAGACGCTCTACCGCACGTCCGGTGATTCACCCATCGTCGAGGCGCTCATCGACGCCGCCGAGGCCGGCAAGCAGGTCGTCGTGCTTGTCGAGATCAAGGCCCGCTTCGACGAGAGCGCCAACATCAAGTGGGCCCGCGCGCTGGAACGGGCCGGGTGCCACGTCGTCTACGGCCTGATCGGGTTGAAGACGCACTGCAAGGCCGCCCTGGTGGTGCGCCAGGAGCGCGGGCGCATGCGTCGCTACTGCCATCTCGGCACCGGCAACTACAACCCCAAAACGGCTCGCCTGTATGAGGACTTGGGCCTGCTGACGGCCGATCCCGACGTCGGCGCCGACCTCACCGACCTGTTCAACGTGCTCACCGGCTACAGCCGTCAGACCGAGTACCGCACCCTGCTCGTCGCGCCTCAGCGGATGCGGGAGAGCATCGTCGAGCGCATCGACGCCGAAGCAGAAGCCGCCCGCGCCGGGCGTCCGTGCGGCATCCGGTTGAAGGCCAACGCGCTGGTCGACGAAGAGGTCATCGACGCGCTCTACCGGGCTTCCCGGGCCGGCGTCCCGATCGAGTGCCTGATCCGCGGCATCTGTGCGCTGCGGCCCGGGGTTCCTGGCCTTTCGGAGACCGTGACCGTGCGCTCGATCCTCGGCCGTTACCTCGAACACAGCCGGATCCTGCATTTCGAGAGCGCGGGCGAATGGTGGATCGGCAGTGCCGACATGATGCACCGCAACCTCGACCGTCGCATCGAATCGCTGGTGCGCGTACGCGATGCAGCGATGCACGAGCAGCTCGCGTCGATGCTCGACCTGGCGTTCAGCCCGGAGGTCATCGCCTGGGAGCTGGCCGCCGACGGACGCTGGACCCGCAGGGCATACCAGGGTGAGGAACGGCTGCGGGACTATCAGGCCGTGCTCGCCCGCGAAGCGATCGCGGCCGGCGCTTCCTGACCGCGAACCCTTTCTCGTTCCCCGGGCCAGAAAGCGGCCGACCGACCCAGCAGCACGACAGAGGACAGCCCACACGTATGACCCCCGGCCAGGATTTCGTCGAAGCACCCACCTCGGCGCGTGAGGAGGAGCAGAAGTACTCCGTCCACGGGCTTTTCACACTGCCAGTGCTCACCGAGCCCACGGTTGGCCTGGCGAGCGCGCATCCCCTGCCGTCCCAGACGCTGCGAGCGGTCTACTACGACTCCGACGACTTGCGGCTCGCCCGCGACGGGATCACCCTTCGCCATCGCACCGGTGAAGGCCCGGCGCGCTGGACGCTGAAGCTCCCGAAGGGTTCCAAGGACGACCCCGAGAGCGTGCTCGTACGCGATGAGATCGAAGTTTTCGGCGCCGGCCGCGACATCCCTGGCGAGCTCACGGCTCTGCTCACCGGATGGCTGCGGGGCGCGGAGCTCGGCCCTGTCGCCACGCTGCGCACCGCACGCTCCATCCTCATGCTGCGCGGTGACGAGGGCGAGGACCTGCTCGAGGTCGTGGACGACACCGTCTCGGTGCAGGAAGGGCGCCGGGTGGTCTCCCGGTTCCGCGAGATCGAGGTCGAGGTCAAGGGCGAGCTTCCACCGCTGGCATTTTCGACCGTCACGAGCCTGCTCGCTGCTGCCGGTGCGGTGCCCGGCGATCAGCTTCCCAAGGTCGTGCGCGCGCTCGGTCCGCGCGCCGTCGCACCTCCCGAGCTCCCGCGGCCGGGCAAGGTGCTGGCGTCCGATCCGGCCAGCGAACTGGTGGCCTCCTCCTTGCGCACCGGCACCCGGCGGCTGCTGCTCGCCGACATCGGGGTGCGCCGACGCGAGGAGGATGCGGTGCACCAGATGCGGGTCGCCTGCCGGCGCATGCGCGGCGACCTCAAGACGTTCCGCCCGCTCATCGAGCCGCTCTGGGGTGAGTCCTTACGCACCGAGCTCAGCTGGCTGGCCGGCTGCCTGGGCGATGCGCGAGACCTCGAGGTACTCCGCGAACGTCTGCAGGGCATGGTTTCTGACGCCACCCCGCCCTACGACCAGGACGCCTTCCAACGGATCGACGCGATACTCGCCGAGCGTGAAGAGGTGGCGCTGGGAGTGGGTGCCGATGCCCTCGCCAGCGACCGCTACCTGCGGCTGCTCGACATCCTGGTCGACGCGGCGCGCACGCCGGTCGTCTCGCCAGCGGCAGCTGCATCATGCGCAAAGGCCCTGCCCCCGTTGGTACGCGGCACCTGGGACAAGCTCGCGAAGCGCGCGCGCAAGCTCGCGCATGACGACCGCGACGAGCTTTGGCACGAGGCGCGTATCAAAGCCAAGCAGGCGCGCTACGCCGCGGAAGCCGTGACCGACGTCCTCGGCAAGGGCGCTGCCCGCATGGCGGCCGCAGCGAAGTCGGCGCAGGAGGTCCTCGGCGAGCATCAGGACGCTGCCATCGCCGCTGACACCCTCAACGATCTGGGGCATCAGCATCTCGGCGACGGGGCGCTCTGCCTGGCCGCCGGAAGGCTCGTGCAAGCGAACCGCTGCGCCGTCACCGAGAGCCGGCGTGCGTTCGGGCCGGCGTGGAAAGCCGCCCGCAAGGCGGTGGGCTAGCCCGGTGACACGCAGCGTTCTGGCGCCGCGCAGGAGCCGCATTGGCCTGCATGGTGACGCAAAAGTGCTCGCAGCCGGCGGGGTTCTCTGGCGCGGTGACGCCCAGACCCCCGGTGGCGACCGCGAGATCGCGGTGGTCCACCGCCCCAAGTACGACGACTGGTCACTTCCGAAAGGCAAGGTCGACGACGGCGAGCAACTCGTCGTCACCGCCCGCCGCGAAGTGTGCGAGGAGACCGGGGCCATCGCCGTCTGCGGCCAGGTGGTGGGCGAGCAGCGTTACCGGGTAGCTGCAGGGCAGAAGTACGTGCGCTACTGGGCGATGGCCAATCACGACGGCAGCTTTCAGGCCAACGAAGAAGTCGATGAGCTGCAATGGCTTTCAGCCCGGCGAGCAGTGCGGGCGTTGTCCTACCCGCATGACCGGCAACTGGTCCAGCGCTTCGCCGACACCCCGATCGCGACGGCCACCCTGCTGATCGTGCGACATGCCAAAGCGGGCAAGAAGCGGCGCTGGAAGGGCGAGGACGCGCTGCGCCCCCTGGACAAGGAGGGCGTCAGCCAGGCAGCACGGCTGGCCGCCGTGGCCCCCTGCTACGGGCCGTCCCGGATCGCCAGCGCCGATCTCGTCCGGTGTGCCGATACCGTCCGCGCGGTGACTCACGACCTCGGGGTGGCCCTGGACATCGAGCCGCTGCTCGGCAGGGACGCCTATGCCGCGGACCCACGCGCCACCCTGAGCTGGGTACGCGAGCAGGTCCACCTCGGCGGAACCACATTGCTGTGCAGCCAAGGTGAGGTCATTCCTGACCTCATCACCCGCCTGTCAGTCGGCTCGCCCGTGAAGCTGCGGCGTCCCGCGGCGCGGAAGGGAAGCGTCTGGGCGCTTTCCTTCGCCGGCGGCAAGCTGGTCGGCGCCGATTACGACGCCGACCTGCTGCCGGCTGCTATCAACTAGCGACGCTTGGCCGGTGCCTTCTTGGCCACAGCCTTCTTGGCGGGAGCAGCCTTCTTGGCAGCCACAGCCTTCTTGGCGGGAGCGACCTTCTTGGCAGCCACAGCCTTCTTGGCGGGAGCGACCTTCTTGGCAGCCACAGCCTTCTTGGCG
>DATAZK010000099.1:0-5664 GCA_036272075.1 Frankiaceae bacterium | reverse complement strand
CTACGGCACGCAGTACATCCTCCAGGACACGCTGAACATCCTCGCGAAGATCGCCCCGCCGACGCGGCACGAGAACCAGTATCTCCACCCCGGCCCGATCCACATCCGCAATGCGGCCGAGCTCCGCGACGAGCTTCCGGCATGGGGGCTGAACACCGACGGGCATATCATCTCGTCCATTCTCGGCCGCTCGGAAACCGTTCCGGTTCAGGACGGTCGCCTGGTGCTCGGCGAATTCGGGCGCGTCTATTTCGGCGACCTCGACTCGGTCCGTCCGCGCCAGCGGATGGTCCACTTCCAGGTCATCGGCGACTGAGCATGATTGTGTACGCGGTCGACGTCGGCACGACCAACATCAAGGTCGCGCTGTTCGACGAGCGGCTGCGGCGGCTGGCCCTGGCGCAGGCGCCGGTGACCTACAGCCGCGGGGGAGCGCGCGTCGAGTTCGACCCGCAGCGGCTGTTCGATCTCATCGTCGAGCTCATGCAAGGCTGCAGCGCTCAGTATGGCGACACGGCCAGGCACAACGCCGTCATCGCACTCACCGGCCAGGCGGAGTCCCTCGTGCTGCGCGACGCGGCCGGCGCCCTTGTCCGGCCGGGCATCTCCTGGCTGGACGCACGTGCCACCGCGGAAGCCATGGAGCTCGCCGAGGAGTTCGGATCGGCGCAGGCATTCGCCATCACCGGGGAACCCGAAGCGTCCGCCACGTGGCCAGCGGCGAAACTGAGATGGCTCGCCCGGCACGATCCCGATGCCCTCGACCGAGCGCGGGCGATCTTGATGGTGAAGGACGACATCATTTTCCGCCTCACGGGTGTCAAGGCGGGCGAGGTCACCACCCGCGGGTTCACCTATTTCTACGATGTGCACGGGCGGCGCTACTGGCAGGCGATGCTCGACTTCTGTGCCGTCCGGATCGAGACGCTTCCGGTCATCGTCGACGCCGGCCAGGACGTGGGCCCCGTGGTCGCCGAGGTGCTTGACCGGCTGCCTGCTGCCGCGAGCTACCGGGTCAACACGGGCGCACTCGATCACTTCTGCGCGATGGTCGGCACTGGCTCCTACGCATACGGGATGGTGAGCGAATCCGCCGGCACGGTCCTGTCGCTGTCCATGCTGGCGCGCAACTGGACCTTCGACCCTGCGCGACGGGTTTCCTTCCATGCGGGCCTGCGTCCCGGCGAGATCCTTCTCTTCACCGGCGCCGACAGCGGAGGAGTCGTCCTCGACTGGTTCCGGAACACCGCTCTCGGCAGCATGCGATACGAGGAACTCGAGGACCTCCTGCAATCTCGACGGCCCACGGACGCGCCCATCTTCCTGCCGTACCTCACCGGCGTGAACCCGCCCGATTACCTCGCCTCTGCGAAGGGGGCGTTCCTCGGCATCGAACTCAAGCACGACCAGGCCGATCTTGCCCACGCGGTCGAAGAAGGCATCGCCCACCTACTGCGCCGCAACATCGAATACCTCGCGCCGGACGGTGAAGTGACCGAGATTGTCTCGACCGGGGGCGGCGCGGCCTCGCCCTACTGGAGTCAGCTCAAGGCAGATGTCTGCGGCGTGCAGGTCCTCGTGCCGCACGAACAGGAAGCGACGTGCCGCGGCGCCGCTGCGCTGGCCCTGGCTGAGCACGGTGCCCTCGGCAGCCTCGGCGACGCCGCGCTGCTCAACCAGCCCGAGGTCGTGAGGTACCAGCCGTCGAAGACCGACGCGGCCGCGGCGCGTTACCAGCTGTTCGAGACCTATCTCGCCCGCCTCTACCCAGGCACCAGCTGAAAGAGGAAGCACGTGAAGCTCTGCTGCTCATCGCCCATGGTCCCCGGGTCTACCTTGACCGAGAAGGCGCAGAACCTGCGGTTGTGGGATTTTGACGCGATCGCGGTGTTCCAGCCGTATACCGAGTGGTCGGACGACCTGCGGGATGAACTGGAGTCGCTGGAGAAGCGAACCGGTGTGCGGGCCGCCGAGTTCGTTTTCATGGATGCCAGCTACGGCAACGCCATGTCACCCGACGACGAACTCAGGAACCGGTGCCGCGCCATGTACCGGCACGCCGCGGCCATCTGCGGTGAGATCGGCGCGGTGACCGAGATCGAGTACCAGTACGGTCCGCAGGATCCGATGCCGTTGTTCGATCCCTACCAGCAGCTCAGCAAGGACCAGGAAGACGATTTCGCCGCGTTCTACCGGCAAGTCCTCGACCTCGTTACCGGTACACCCGCACGGGTGCTGCTCGAACCGATCAACCGGTACGAAAGTCGCTACCTCAACCGCGTCGCCGACAACATCCGCATCATCGACGCGGTCGCGCACCCGAATGCGGGACTCCTGCCCGATACGTTCCACATGTCGATCGAGGAAGCGGATATGGGCCAGGCGCTGATTCAAGCGGGCAACCGCATCGCCCACGTTCACCTCGGTGACAGCAATCGCCTGCTGCCCGGCTGCGGCCTCCTCAACTGGCACGACATCTTCGGCGCCTTGGCTGCGGTGGGGTATGACGGCTATGTCAACCTCGAATGCTCAACGACCGGAGACCCGGCCGTAACTCTTCCCGCAATAGCGGCCTTCCTCCGTGACCTTATGCGGCGATGAATTCGCGTTCCCCTCAGTACCCGCGAGAAGGAAGCTGGCATCGAATTGGCAAAGGTCGCGTCCGGTCCGGAGCAGGCTAGGCTATCCGGGCCCTTCTTCGAGATCGGGTCGAAGAACCTCCTGCGCCGAGCCGAACTCGAAGGTCTCGCACGCGCGGCCGGCGCTGCCGGCTATGACCGCGGCGTCTCGGTCATCCTTACTGTGCCTACCGCACTCATTGCGCCAATCCACGATCTCCATAGCGGCGTCCTCCCCTTTGCGCAGGCCATGGCACCGGACCCGCCCGGCGACTCGATGGGACGAGTAATCGCTGAAACGCTCGTCGATGCCGGAGCCGCAGGCGTCATGCTCAATCACGTCAGCAACCCCCTCGACGCACCGGCACTCGCGGCAGCAGTCGAACGCGCTCACTCCGCAGGCTTGCAGACCATCGTCTGCGCGAACACCGAGGCTGAGGCCGTGCACGTCGCCCGGCTCGACCCGACCGCGATCCTGCTGGAGCCGAGCGCACTCATCGGCAGCGCAGGGCGTATCTCACGAGACTGGATCGCCCCCGCTAACGAAGCGGTACGTCGCGCCGTACCGGCCGTGCTGATGATGCACGCGGGTGGGGTCTCCTCGCCGTCAATCGCCGAAGCCATTATGGCCATCGGCGCAGACGGAACTGGCTCGACCAGCGGCGTGCTCGGCGCGGGCGACCCCCTCTCCGCCGCCCGGTCGTTCATCGCCGCCACCCGGGCCGGCTGGGACAGCCTCCATCAGCGGTAACCGAAGCCGTTCATCCGCAACGGCCAGAACCGGATCGCACCACGAAGGAGAAACGCGAGTGAAAACCGACCTCAACGGACGGACTGCTGTCATCACGGGTGGAGCACGCGGCATCGGGCTGACCGTAGCCCGGTCACTGGCGGCGGACGGCGCGAAGATCGTTCTGCTCGACCTGCTTGACAACGTCGAGGCCGCCGCGAAGCAGATAGCTGACGAGTACGGCGTCGAGTCACTGGGTCAGCGACTCGACGTCACCGACCGGGACGCGACCATCGCCGCCTTCGATGCGGTCGGCGGCCGGCTCGGCGTTCCGCAGGTGCTCGTGACCGCAGCGGGCATTGAGATAAACAAGGATTCGGTAAATGTAACGGCCGACGAATGGCGCAAGGTCATCGACGTGAACTTGACCGGAACTTTCTTCGCGGCTCAGGCATTTGGCAGCGCGCTACTTCAGTCTGGCCTGCCCGGAAGCGCCATCCTGATCTCCTCGATGTCAGGATTCATCGTGAACGTCCCTCAATGGGCAGCGTCATATAATGCATCGAAGGCAGCGGTCGCCCATCTCGGAAAGTCCCTGGCGGTGGAGTGGGCGCCGGCCGGCATCCGAGTGAACTCGATCGCTCCCGGGTACGTCCTCTCCGACCTGACGGAGCGCATCATTAATCAGCAGCCATCGCTCCGCGACGAGTGGACCGCCCGCATTCCTCAAGGACGTATTGCCGCGCCGGGCGATCTCTCGGGACTGGTTAGTTTCCTCGCTTCAGATGTCTCCAGCTATCTCACGGCGCAAACAATCGTCATTGATGGCGGCTATACGGCAGTCTAAGGACTTCCGGACACGAAGGTCGCCGTCGCCGTTAGCGCTACCGGTGGCACGACTTCACGTCATCTGTGCAGCTGGCGCGTACGGTGCACGAAGCCGTACTTCTCATAATCCGCCGGTCGTGGGTTCGAGCCCAGCCGCCCCACGTTCCTAATGCGTGGCGAAGTTACGCGGTTGTCCCGGCGCCAAGCCAGGGACTACGGTGTCCGGGCATGAACACTGAAAGCTGGCTGGCAGAGGCCCGGACGTCCTACGACACGGCCGCCGCCAGCTATGCGGACCAGGTGCGCGACCTCCTGGACCGAACGCCTTACGAACGCGCGGTGCTGGCGCTGTTCGCGGACCTGGTGCAGGCCGCTGGCGGGGGGCCTGTTGCGGACGTGGGATGCGGACCGGGACGGATTACGGCCTACCTGCGCGAGCTGGGGGTGGACACATTCGGGATCGACCTGTCGTCCGCGATGGTCGATATAGCGCGCCGCGACCACCCCGGCCTGCGGTTCGAGGTCGGTTCGATGACGGACCTCGATCTCGCCGACGCCTCGATGGGCGGCCTGGTCGCCTGGTACTCGCTGATCCATGTCCCCGACGACGAGATCGGCGCGGTCCTTATGCACTTCCGGCGAGTGCTGAGGCCCGGCGCCCCGCTGCTGCTCAGTTTCCACGTCGGTGATGACTCACGACTGATGACGCAGGGCTACGGCCATCCGATGAAGATCCACGTCCATCGCCGCCAGCCCGGACAGGTGGCGGCCTGGCTCACCAGTGCCGGCTTCGCAGTGGAGGCACAGATGACTCTCAGCTCAGCCGAGAGCACCCTCGGGGGAATTCTCTTCGCCCGCCGTCAGCCTGATGCACTTTCCCGGTCACGCCGCGGTGGCTGTGACGACGGCTAGCACCAGCCCGATCAGGATCAGGGAATGCAGGATCATGTGCTCGAGATTGGGCCGGGGCCTGTCCTTGATGCGGGGGAGCACCGTGACCATATGGGCGTAGGTGCGCTGGTGCAGCTCGCGCCAGCTCACGTCCGAGCCCGCGGTTGCCCACGGCATCGTGAATCCGGCGAGATAGGGCGTCCACCACAGCAGCAGGCCTCCGGCCAGGATGACGGCCTGGACCGCCACGGCACCGCCGTAGTCAGCCCATGGCTGACTGCGGCGGTGCCGATGGCGAGAGCGAGCATGGCGAACCCTTCCCCGGCACGAGGCGTGCCTGGCTAGCGGACGGGGAGCCCGGCGCCGGGCGCAGCGATGTAGTCCTCGGCCAGCGACTGCCGATCCTGGATGCTGGCTGCGGCCGGTGTCGTTGATCCGCCCGCCATCAGGCGCACATGCACGGTGACCAGGTCCGCGCCGAGCACGCGCACGTTGATGGCATTCAGGGCCCGCAGCGGGTGCCAGGCGATGATGCGCCGCTGGCGCGCCAGCGCGTCGTCGCCGGGCAGCACGGTCGCCACGCCCGTCACCCAGCGG
>DATAZK010000098.1:0-77813 GCA_036272075.1 Frankiaceae bacterium | reverse complement strand
GTCGAGGCGAGCAACAACGCTGACGCCTACGTTCGCAAGATCCTGGTCAACGAGGCCAAGCAGCGCTGGCGCCGCACTCGCAAGTCCACCCCGGGCCACGCGCCGGTCTCGATCAGCGTCTCTGACGGGGCGCACGAGCGTGCCGTGCACGCCGAGCTGATGCAAGCGCTGCGCCGGCTACCTGCTCGGCAGCGCGCAGCTGTGGTCCTGCGCTACTTCGAGCAGCTCTCAGAAGCCGAAACGGCCAAAGCACTTGGCTGCTCTGTCGGCACGGTCAAAAGCACGACCCACCGCGCCGTCGCCGCCTTGCGGCTCATCCTCACTTCGGAGGTCGACCAATGCTGACCGATCCGCTCTTGGAGGCTCTTGATGAGGTCACCCAGGCGCAGCCTTACGTCCCGGATGTCGGGGACGCGGTGCGCCGGGGGCAACGACTCCAGTCCAAGCGCAGGCGCATTGCGATCGCCGGAGCCACGCTGGCTGCGGTGGGAATCCTGACTGGGGTTCTCGTCGCGCTGCCGGGTTCATCCGATCAGAACGCCAGCGTCATACCCGCTCCTGTCGCTTCCGCGACCCCCGCACCCCCAGCGTCGTCGCCGACCGCTCCACCGCCCGCGCCGACACGAACCCCTGCTGACCCCGCGTTGGTACGGCAGGTCACTACCCTGCCGACCGCGGAGTTCGCCTCGATCCCAGCGAGCACTGATGGCAGCGGGCTGACCGAGGTCAATGGATCGCCCTTGGTCGTGGACGGCAAGCCGATCGTCTTCTGGGACGGCGCGGAGTATTCGCCGTTCTGCGCGGTCGAGCGCTGGCCGCTGGTGGTCGCCTTGTCCCGCTTCGGCACCTGGTCTTCGCTGAGCACGCTGACGTCAGCAAGCGGGGATACGCCTTCCGACATCGACACTTTCAGCTTCTACGGAGCTCGGTACGAGAGCCCGTACGTCAGCTTCCAATCCGTGGAGACCTATACGAACCAGCTTGCGGGCAGCGGCTTTTACCAGCCGCTGCAGACATTGACCACGGCCCAGGCGGCGCTGGTCCAGAGGTATGACCGCACGAACGGATCGATTCCGTTCCTCGACATTGCAAATGCCTTCGTCATGACCGGCGCCAGCTACGACTACTCAGTGCTCGAGGGCAAGAACTCCGGCCAGATTGCCGCGGCGCTCCTGGACCCGACTTCCGACGTCAGTAAGCGCGTCATCGGCTCAGCAAACGCCATCACTGCTGCGATTTGCACTGTCACCGGCAACCAGCCCAGCTCGGTCTGCAGTGTCCCGCCGATCACGGCAACCCGCCACTGATATGGGCGACCGGGACTGAGGCCCCGAGGGCATGACCACGTCCGAGAATCGGCCGCGTGAGGACGATCAGCGCAACGCCGCGTACGCCGCGTCCTGAAGTTCGGTGTGCACCGCGGGAGGCTGGGGCGAGTCGAACAGGCGCTGCGTGAGAACGATGACGACCAACTCGCGCGTGGGGTCGACGAGGAAGGAGGACCCGAGGCCGCCGTCCCACCCGAACGCCCCGGCGCGCTCGCCGGAAATGATCACCGATTGGCAGAGCCCCCACGAGCGCTCGCCGAGGAAGGCCTCCTGGCCCGCCCGCTGCTCGGACGTCAGCTGATCGCGCGTCATCTCTTTCACGGAGCCAGCGGAGAGCACCGGCGCCCCGCCGCGCAGGAACATCCGCGCGAACGCGAGCAGATCGTCGGCGGTAGAGACCAGCCCGGCAGCACCGTCGTCGAACGCCGGCTGCCTCGACCACTTGCCCTGCGCCGGATCCCAGACTCCCAGCCCGTCGGGCGAGTTGAAGTAGGCCGTAGCAAGGCGGGCCGTGTCTGCCGCGAAGAACGCCGTTTGCGACATGCCCAGCGGCTGCAGGAGCCGAGATTGCAGCACCTCGTCAAACCTCGAGGCCCCGGCCGCGCGCTGACACAGGACTGCGAGCACCTGCGCTCCGGAGTTGTAGAGCCAGCGCTCGCCGGGTTGCGTGAGGAGTGGCAGCTCGCCGAAACGCTTGATCCACTCGTCCGCGCTCGGCGCCGCCTCCGGATCCGGCGGTCCGATCGTGGAGAGCTGCGCCTCCATCGCCGCCAAGACGATCGGCCACGGCGTTGCGGCGGTGAACATCCCGAAGTCCATGCCGAATCCGAAGGTGAACGTCAGCAGGTCGCGCACGGTGATCTCGCGCTGCACCGGCACGGTGTCGTCGAGCGACCCGTCCATACGCCGCAGGACGCGTGGCGCGGCCAGTTCAGGCAGCAGCCGGGTCACCGGCTCATCGAGCGAGAGCAGCCCCTCATCAACGAGCGCCATCGTCACCGCTCCGGTGATGGGCTTGGTGGTGGAGGCGATGCGGAACAAGGAGTCCCGCTGCACCGGCGCTCCACCGATCGATAGCTCACCGAGGGCCTCGACGTGCACGTCATCGCCCGATGCGACGAGCGCCACCAGCCCTGGGACCAGCTCCGACCCGACGTGCGACGCGGCGACGTCAGCCAGCCGCTGCACTCCTGCGTTCGACAACCCGCTCATCTCGCTCCTTCCGTTCGCTTCCGTTCTTACGACGCAAGACCGCCCCCAAACTCATCGCCGCCGAAAAAACGTGCAACCCAAAGGTTGCGCGAACGACCAATGATGTGCAACCATTGCGTTGCACGTACAGGCAGCAGCGGACGAAGGAGCCCCATGAGTGAGAGCCAGATCGAGCGCGAGATCTTCATCGCGGCAGCGCCAGAGCAGGTGTGGTCGCTGGTCGCCGAGCCGGGGTTCTGGGCGACCGACGACGAGAGCGTCCGTGGCACCCAAGCGCGGGAAGGGGAGTCGCTGGTGGCTCGCCATTCCGAGCACGGTGAGTTTCCGATGAGGGTCGAGAAGGTGGATCCGCCGCACTTCCTGGCGTGCCGCTGGAACAGCGCGTTTCCCGGCGAAGCGCTGCGAGAGAACAACTCGACCCTGGTGGAATTCACCCTGATTCCCGCGGACGGCGGCACCCGGCTTCGCGTCGTCGAGACCGGCTTTGCGGAGCTGCAGACCTCTGACGAGAACCGTCTCAAGGTCGTCAAGGACCACTCCGGCGGGTGGGAGTCCTGCCTGACCACCCTGGCCGCTCGCGCGGCTTGAGCGGCGGCGATGACCGTCACCTCAAGCACTATCGACGGTGTTCTCGCGGCGCTGGCCGATCCCACCCGCCGTCAACTGCTGGACCAAGTGTCCACGCGAGGTCAGGCCACGGCGTCGACGCTCGCGGACGGGCTGCCGATCTCGCGCCAGGCGGTGGTCAAGCACCTCGCCGTTCTGGACGCAGCCGGGTTGGTCGAGGCGACGAGGGTGGGACGCGAGGTTCGGTACGCCGTAAGGCCGCAAGCACTCGATACGACAGCCCGGTGGATGGCCTCGCTCGCCGCCGACTGGGATCGGCGCCTGGCCAAGATCAAGCGCGTTGCCGAGGCCGCCGAGCGGGCGGCGCGCTGAATCTTCAGCAATTACAGCGGAAAGGAGCGGACATGAGCAACACAGCGAGTGGCCCGACACCTGGCATCGTCGAAGCGACAGCCCTGCCTCCGGTCGTCGATCGGGCCAGCTTCGAGGCGCAGGTCGAGGAGTTGCGAACAAGGGAGAAAGCCCTTACCCGCAAAGGCGATGCGATCGCGGCGGCGCGTCGCAGGCTGCCCATGGTGGCGATCGACCCGACCCTCCCACTGATCGGGCCGGCGGGCCCGGTCACCTTGCTCGATGCGTTCGAGGGCAGGACGCAGCTGATCGCGTACTTCTTCATGTGGTACCCGGGCAACCCGGCCGCTGAGCAGTGTGAGGGCTGCACGCTTTTCACCAGTCAGGTCAGCGAGCTCTCCTACCTGCACTCCCGCGACATCACCTTCGCGGCGCTCTGCCAGGGCCCATACGACGAAAGCGCCCGCTACCGCGATTTCATGGGCTGGACGATGCCGTGGTACTCGGCGCAAGCTTCTGTCGAGGCACTCTTCGCCGGGCGTGAGGCGGGGTTGTTTCATCTCGTCTGCTATCTGCGCGACGGCGACCGCGTCTTCGAGACGTACTGGACGAAGCGTCGCGGCGTCGAGTCGATGGACTACAACTACGCCCTCATGGACCTGACGGCGTACGGGCGTCAGGAGCCGTGGGAGGACTCGCCGGCCGGCTGGCCGCGACGGGCACTTGCCATGCGGACCAAGGGCGGTGAGCCCGACTGGCCACCGCTGGCCGAGTGGCCGGGCGGGCGTCCGGCGGCACAGTGGCCAAGGCTCGCCGCCGGGCGCTCCGACGATCTGGGAAGCACTGAACTCTCCAGCGGGCCTCACCGCTGCCACTAGCCGGTTACGCGGAGCCGCCTCCGTATTCGGCGTCGCTCACGTGGGGCCCCCAGTTCGGGGTGCCATCCGTGATGGACAGGTGCGTCATGAACGCGTCCGGCGCAGCGCCGTGCCAGTGCTCCTCCCCGTCGGGAGCGAACACGACATCGCCGGTGTCCAGTTCGACGATCTCGTGACCGCGAGCCTGGACGCGACCGCGACCTTCAGTGACGTAAAGGGTTTGGCCACCTTCATGGGAGTGCCAGGCACTCCTCGCGCCGGGTGAGAAGTGCACCGCGGCCACGTTCAGCGGCGCCGGCGCCAGCCCGCGGGTGATGGGGTCGACCCAGACGTCGCCGGTGAAGAATTCTGCCGGGCCTTTGGCCGTGGCTGCTTCGCGAGAGATCTCCATGCGTCTCCTACAAGGTATTCCGGCGCAGCAGTTCCCCGACGGCATCGACGAAGGCCCGCACATCCAACGGCAATTGCGCGACCTGGTGTGCACCCGCCGCGCGCAGCCGCAGATGCACCCGAGGGTCGGAGTCCGCGGACAGCACGATCTTGGGCAGCAGCGCCGAAAGCGGGTCGCTCCCCAGCCGGTGCAGCAGTTCGGTGCCGACCGCGTCTGGCAGATCGGCGTCCAGCACGATGACGGCGGGCTGCTTGCGGTGCACGGCGTCCAGCGCGAGGGCGGCGCGCGACACGGACACCACTTCGGCAGAGAGTCGGGTGCGTAAGGCCTGAGCCACCAGTGCCTGCGCCGCGGGGTCGGCTCCGATGTGCAGGACGACTGCTACAGCTTGCGAATCCTCGGACGGCTCGGTGGAAAGCTCCGCCAGGCCACCGGATCCGACCGCTTCCAGGTCGAGGGTGAATGTCGAACCGGCACCCAGCCGGCTGGATGCTGACAGCGTGCCCCCCATGGCGGTCGTGAGCGCGAGGGAGAGGGCGAGGCCCAGCCCCGTGCCCTCCACGCCGGTGCGCTCGGCACCGAGCCGTTCAAAGGGCCGGAAGAGACGCTCCAGCTGATCGGGTTCGATGCCCGGCCCGTCGTCGGCAACTTCGATGAGCAGCCGGTCGTTCTCCTTGGCGATGACGCCGACGCGAAGCGTGCCGCCCTCGCGCCCGTACTTGACGGCGTTGCCGATGAGGTTGAGCAGCACCTGCCAGAGCCGGCGCCGGTCAAGCAGCGCCACGACGTCGTCGGAGGGCTGCACGTAGCGCCGGATCCCGCGCTTGTCGGCCAGCGGCTGGATCAGGTCGACGACCCCGCGCACCACCTCCAGCACCCGGACCGGTCCGACGTCGAGGTCGACGCCACCGGTGCGTACCCGGGCGAGATCGAGGACGTCGTCCAGCAGCGCCTGCATGTGCCGGCCGGCAGTGAGGATGCGTTCGATGCCGTCGCGCTGATCGCGTTCGAGTTCCTCGAGTTCGAGCAATTGCGCGAAGCCCAGCACCGCATTGAGCGGGGTGCGCAACTCGTGGCCGAGACGGGCCACGAACTCGTCGCGGTAGGCCAATTCGCGCTCGGCGTGCTCGCGGCGCCGGGTCTCTCCCAACGCACGAAAGATGGCGAAATACCCGCTGGGAGTGCCGGTGCGAGGATCGCCCATCCGGTTGTCGACCGCGATGGTGCCGGTGAAGACCTCGCCGTGGCCAGCCGCGTCGATGAGCTTGACCCGGCCTCGCCAATGCCCGTGGCTGTCGATCGCACTCGGCACCGAACCCGGCAGCCCTTCGGCGAGCCGCGGGGCCACAAGGGACATGAATTCGCGCCAGGGTGCTCCGAGGCTGAGCCGATCCCCGAGCAGTTCGGTGGCCATCAGGTTGGCGTAGGTCAATTTTCCCGTCGCGTCGAAGCGCAGCGCGATGTCACCCAGCAAATCGAACAGGTCCCCCGACACGGTTCGAATATTAACGGGGGAGGGTTTCAAGGAAATCATCGATCTGCGCGCAGACAAATTCGACGTCGTCATCACTCAGAGAGTGACTGCACGAAAGCAGAACGCCATATTGCATCACCGCATCGGCGTTCGGCAGCCCTCCCTCAGGCTGCCGGAAGGGCACACCCTTCATCATCGGCTGCCGGGCCGCGTTGCCCGTCCAGACGGTGCGGGTGTCGATTCCCCGTTCCGACAGTCCCGCTTGCAGATCTGCCCGCGAGAATCCGGCGTCCGGACGCACCTGGAAGCAGTAGCTCAGCCAGGCCGTCTCGAGATCATCGGTCTGCCGCGGCGGGACGAAGTAGCGGTCGCGCGAGGCCAGGAACGTCGAATACAGCCCGTACGTGCGCTGGCGCCGCGCGTGATTGATCGGCAGCTTGCGCAACTGCGCACCGAGAAAGGCCGCGGAGATCTCCGAGGGCAGGAAATTCCAGCCCAGCTCGTCGAAAATGAACATGTTGTCGTAATGCATGCCGTCGACATCGGTCCAGAAATTGTGGTCGTCGCCCTTGCTGCCATAAAGCTGGACCTCGGAGCGCCGGCCCCAGCCGCGAAGGGTCACACACCGGTCCCAGAGCGCCTCGTCATCGAGGCACACCATCCCTCCGGAACCGGCACCCGTGACGATGTGCGACGGCGAGAAACTCGTGACCGTGATCTCGGCGCGGGCGGCGGTGGGCGTGCCGCGCAGGGTGGAGCCGAGGGCATCGCAGGAGTCCTCGATGACCATGAGTCCGTGGCGATCGGCGACCCCGCGGATGACGTCCCAGTCAGGTGCGTTGCCCGCCAGATTCGGGATCAGGATCGCCCGCGTCTCGGGGCCGACCTCCGCCTCGATGGCCTTCGCGTCGACGTTGAAGGTGTCGGGTTCGACGTCCACGAAGACCGGGACGAGCCCGGCCCGTACGAGCGCGGAGATGTCGGTGGAGAAGGTGAGCGGTGACGTGATGACCTCGCTCCCGCGCGGGAGATTCAGCAATTCCACGGCCAGGAACAGCGCCGCCGAGCCGGAATCGACCATCACGCCATGGCGCTTGCCGGTCAGTTCGGCGACGGCCTTTTCCGCGGCGGCCACGTGCTGGCCGATGCGGATGCCGTTCGGGCCGGCCGCCAGCACGCTCATCACCGAGTCGATCTCGTCCTGGTCGAAGACCGCGGTGGCGTAAAGGATTCGGTCTTTCTTCTCGCTGCTCTGACTCACGGCAGATCCTTCCTGTCACCGACTGCTTGGCGGTGAGTCTGAACCCTCGCGCCAGTTGGGACGCACTCGGGGCCGGTCGGGGGCAAACTGTGTGCATGGCGACAGGGGATACGGCATCCGGCGGCCGGGCGCGCTGGCAGCAGCGATACGACGCATCGCGGGTGCGCGATGCCGACTTCACGACCCTCTCTGCGCAGGAAGTGGAGCCGGTCTACGGCCCGCCGGACGACGCGCCGCTTCCTTCAGGCTTCGAGCGGATCGGCTGGCCCGGCGAGTTCCCCTTCACCCGCGGGCTTTACGCGAGCGGCTACCGCGGCCGGGCCTGGACCATCCGCCAGTTCGCCGGCTACGGCAACGCGCGCCAGACCAATGAGCGCTACCGGATGATCCTGCGCGAGGGCGGCGGCGGCCTGTCGGTCGCGTTCGACATGCCCACGCTGATGGGTCGCGACTCCGACGACGCCCGCGCCCTCGGCGAGGTCGGGCACTGCGGGGTGGCCATCGACAGCGCCGCCGACATGGAGGTGCTCTTCGACGCGATCCCGCTCGGAGACGTCACCACCTCCATGACGATCAGCGGACCGGCCGTCCCGATCTTCTGCATGTACCTGGTCGCCGCCGAGCGTCAGGGCGTCGACCCGGGATCATTGAACGGCACCCTGCAGACCGACATCTTCAAGGAGTACATCGCCCAGAAGGAATGGCTCTTCCCGCCCGAGCCGCACCTTCGCCTCATCGGCGACCTCATGGAGTACTGCGCCGAGAAAGTTCCCGCGTACAAGCCGCTTTCCGTCTCCGGCTACCACATTCGCGAGGCCGGATCCACGGCCGCGCAGGAGCTCGCCTTCACGCTCGCCGACGGTTTCGGCTACGCCGAACTCGGCCTCTCGCGCGGGCTGGACATCGACGTCTTCGCGCCCGGGCTGTCGTTCTTCTTCGACGCCCACATCGACTTCTTCGAGGAGATCGCGAAGTTTCGCGCCGCCCGCCGGATCTGGGCGCGCTGGCTGCGCGACGTCTACGGAGCGCGCACCGACAAGGCGCAGTGGATGCGTTTCCACACCCAGACGGCCGGGGTCTCGCTCACCGCGCAGCAGCCGGACAACAACATCGTCCGCACCTCGATCGAAGCGCTTGCCGCCGTGCTCGGTGGGACCAACTCGCTGCACACGAATGCCCTCGATGAGGTACTCGCCCTGCCAAGTGAGCGGGCGGCCCAGATCGCGCTGCGTACTCAGCAGGTGATCGCCGAGGAGACCGGCGTCGCCAATGTGGCGGATCCGCTCGGGGGTTCCTGGTACGTCGAGGCGCTGACGGACGAGTTGGAGCGGCAGGCGGAGGCGATCTTCGAGCAGATCCGCGGCTTCGGTGACGGGAGCGTCGAGAACGGCATGACGTCCGGGATCCTGCGCGGGATCGAGACGGGCTGGTTCACGTCCGAGATCGCCGAGGCAGCGTTTCAGTACCAGACCGCCGTCGAGAAGGGCGAGAAGAAGATCGTCGGGGTCAACTGCTTCCCGAGCGAGGACGATCACCCGCTGGAGATCCTGCGCGTCTCCAGTGACATCGAACGAGACCAGCGCGCCGAACTCGCCTCCCGTCGAGGCACCCGGGACGATGCGACGGTCCGCACGTCGCTCGCTGCCCTGCGTGAGGCGGCGCTGGGCAGCGCCAATCTGGTCCCACCCATGCTCGACGCCGCTCGTGCGGAAGCGACTCTCGGTGAGATCTGCGGTGTGCTGCGCGAGCTCTGGGGCGGCTACGTCGAGCCGCCGACCTTCTGACAGCCGCCTGACCAGCGCCGGGAACACACCTCCCCTGCCTTGCGGTTGGATAGACACGTGCGCCAATTCGATCCGACCAGCATCAACCTGCCCGGGGCCGTAGACCTCTCGGCCCGCACGGCACCCCCCGCGGGGCCTTCCGGGGGTGGCGGGGTGAACGTCATCGACGTCACCGAGGCCACCTTCCAGACCGAGGTCGTCGACCGCAGCCGCAGCGTCCCTGTCGTGTTGGACTTCTGGGCTTCCTGGTGTGGCCCCTGCAAGCAGCTCTCGCCGATCCTGGAGAAGCTCGCCGGCGAGGGCGACGGAAGCTGGGTTCTCGCCAAGATCGATGTCGACGCCAACCCGCGGCTGGCGCAGGCCGCCGCGGTGCAGGGCATTCCGGCCGTGAAGGCTGTGGTCGACGGTCAGCTGGTCGCCGAGTTCACCGGCGCGCTGCCGGAGGGGCAGGTCCGCGGGTGGATCAACCAGATCGTCACGCTGGCCAGGGAGGGCGTGCCCGCGGGCCCGGAGGGTGAGCCGGGTGAGGATGGCGCAGCCGACGCTCCCGTCGGGCCCCCGCTCGACCCGACCATCGAAGCTGCCTATCAGGCGCTCGAGACCGGCGATCTGGAAGGCGCAGCGCGCCAGTTCCAGACCCGGCTGAACGAGGCGCCGGATGACGCGGAGGCCAAGAGCGGGCTCGCACAGGTGAGCCTCGCCCGCCGGCTCACAGCCGTCGACCAGGCGGATCTGCAGCGGCGCGTGCAAGACGGCGACACTGGCCGTGAGACCCGGCTTCAGGTCGCTGACCTGCTGGTCGCCAGCGGCGACGTCGACAACGGGCTCGCCGGCCTGATCGATCTGGTCAGGACCGAGAGCGGCGACGAGCGCGAAGAGGTGCGCCAGCGCCTGCTGGAGCTGTTCGACGTGCTGGGCGAGCACCCATCGGTCGCTCCCGCCCGCCGGGCGTTGGCCAACGCCCTGTTCTAACGCCCCTTTTTGACCCCTGGCTCAGGCTCAGGCGAGGATCCGCACCGGCGTCCCGAGCTTGAGGTTGAACCGGTTGTGCAGGTCGGTGATGTCGGCGTCGGTCAACCGGATGCAGCCGTGGCTCGCGTCGTGGCCGATGACCTGCGGCTGATCGGTGCCATGGATGCCGATCACCCCGGTGCCGCCGTCGAAGCTGGTCAGCACGGAGGAATAGCCGGACAGTCCGTAGGCATACGGGCCGTACGCGCCGTTCGGGTTCGGCGGCTGCAGCAGCACCTTGAGGAAATAGACGCCGCCGGGCGTCGGCGTATCGGCCGTTCCCACAGCGATGGGATACGACTTCTGCAGCACGTTCTGCCGGTAGACGCGTAGCTGGTGCGCCGTGCGCAGGACGTCGATCCGGTAGTCGTTCTGGTGCAGCGTCACCTGATTCGTGCGCACCCAGCCGGTCTGGCCGTTCGGCGCGACGGGCAGCGAGACCTGCAGCCAGTCACCCGAGTTCTGCAGCACCAGCAGGACCTGCGGCTGGCTGTAGTTCGTCGGGTCGGGGTTGGCGAGCCGGCGAGTGACGGCACCGCCAGGACTCGCGTACACCGGCAGCGTCGAATAGTGGGCCACCGCGACGGTGGCGGGCACGAAAGCCGGCTTCGAGGAGGACTTCCCGCCGGTCACGCCGGCGACCGCGACGCCTACAGCGAGCAGCGCGATGACGCTCCACAGCCAGCCCGGGACGAGCGGGCGGCGTTGCTTGGGCCGAGGATGACGATGAGCCTCAGGCATCTTCGGGCTGGTCCTGCGCGGCGCATTCTGGATGGCCATCGGGGGACTTCTCCGCTAGCCCGTGAAGTTCGGCGTGGCCGCGACCGGCACGGCCACCGTGGGGTCGCTCGGTGTGGTGGCGCCGCCGGACTGGGTGGTGGTGCCGGTCGACGTGGTCGGCGTCGCGCTGGTGGTCGCGGCCGGCATCAGGCAGGCAGCCAGCGTGGTGAGCGTGGCGGGCAGCCCGGTGAGCACTGCTTGCAGCGGAGCCGGGTCCTGCTTCTCGACCAGGTCCTGCACGGCGCCGATGGCGCCCTGGAGCAGCGGGTCGAGGCAGGTCGACTGAGGGGCGCCGGAGACGGCGAGGGCGAACGCGCTGAAGCAGGCTTCGAGCTTGGTGCCGTCCGGCGGAACCGCCGTGAGGTTTGACTGCACGCAGGTGGCGAGAGTCTGGAACGGCGCGACGGGCAGGCCGCCGGCGCCTCCGCTGGAGGCCAGCGACGTCAGCTGCGCGATCAACCCGGTCAGCGGGTTGGTGCCCCCCGTCGGCGTGATGCACGTCAGGATCGCCAGCGGGTTGGTGCCGGCGCCCTGGATGCAGGTGGCGGGATCGGTGCTGGAGGCTGACGCGGACGGGCTCGCGCTCGCAGACGCACTGGCCGAGGGGTCGGGCGACGGGCTGGTGCTGGTGGACGCGTCGGGCGTGAGCTGGCTGGTGACCGTCCCCAGGTCAGGCGGTGTCGCGGCGGTGTCCGACGACCCTGCGGCGGCAGGGATCGCGACAGCGACGAGGCACGTCGCGAGCAGGGCGGCAAATGCATGTCTGGGGCGCACGACCCCTACAACGACCAGGAGGCCAACTGGTTACGCGAGGCTCACTAGTGACCAGTGCCAGTGGATGGGCGTCAAATATGACGCCGATCCACTGTCACCCGGCAAGAATCGGGGGTCAGCCGTCCCAGCGCAGCCAGAGGGTGCCGAGGGGCGGCACGCGTAGCAACGCCGACTGGGGCAGGCCGTGATGCATGACCTCATCGGTGTGGACAGCGCCGAGGTTGCCGACTCCGGAGCCGGCGTAGCTGTCGGCATCGGTGTTGACGACCTCTGACCAGCGTCCGGCGCGCGGCAGGCCGATCCGGTAGTTCTCGTGGGGCCCGCCGGAGAAGTTCGCGATGCAGGCGACGAGGGAGTCGGCGCCCGATTCGCCGGTGCCGCCGCTGCGGACGAAGGAGAACACGTTGCCTCCCGAATCGTTCGCATCGATCCAGGCGAAGCCGGCGGGGTCGGTGTCGCGCGTGAAGAGCGCAGGCGTCTCGCGGTAGACCGCGTTCAGGTCGCGAACGAGGCGTGATACGCCAGCGTGGTCGGGATTGTCGAGCAGCCACCAATCCAGCGAGCGGGCCTCTGACCATTCCGATTCCTGGCCGAATTCGCTGCCCATGAAAAGCAATTGCTTGCCCGGATGGGCCCACATGTAGGCGAGCAGGGCACGGAGATTGGCCAGCTGCTGCCAGCGGTCGCCGGGCATCTTGCTCAGCAGCGAGCCCTTGCCGTGCACCACCTCGTCGTGCGAGATCGGCAGCACGTAGTTCTCGGAGTACGCGTAGACCATCGAGAAGGTCATCTGATGGTGGTGGTAGCGCCGGTGGATCGGCTCCTTGGACATGTACTCCAAGGTGTCGTGCATCCAGCCCATGTTCCATTTGAAGCCGAATCCGAGGCCGCCGAGATGCGTCGGACGCGTGACGCCCGGCCAGGCGGTCGATTCCTCGGCGATCATCATCACGCCGGGGAACTCCCGGTACACGGTCGCATTCGTTTCCTGCAGGAACGCGACGGCCTGCAGATTCTCCCGGCCGCCGAATTCGTTGGGCGCCCAGCCGCCTTCGGGACGCGAGTAGTCCAGGTAGAGCATCGAGGCCACGGCGTCGACCCGCAGCCCGTCGATATGGAATTCGTCGCACCAGTACAAAGCATTGGCTACGAGGAAATTGCGTACCTCGCTTCGTCCGAAATCGAAGACGAACGTTCCCCAGTCGAGCTGCTCTCCGCGGCGCGGGTCGGGGTGCTCGTAGAGCGGGGTGCCGTCGAAGCGGCCGAGCGCCCACTCGTCCTTCGGGAAATGCGCGGGCACCCAGTCCAGGAGCACGCCGATGCCCGCCTGATGCAGCGCGTCGACAAGGTGGCGAAACTCGTCAGGCGTCCCGAAGCGCGCCGTGGGCGCGTAGTAGGACGTGACCTGATAGCCCCACGATCCCCCGAAGGGATGCTCGGCCACGGGAAGCAGTTCGACGTGCGTGAAACCGTGCTCGCGTACGTAATCCACGAGTTCAGACGCGAGCTCCCGGTACCCGAGACCCGCGCGCCACGAGCCCAGATGGACCTCGTAGATCGAGACCGGCGCCTGATGCCAGGCCGTCTGCGTGCGCGTGCTGATCCACGACTCGTCATCCCACTCATACGACGATTCGGTGACCACGCTCGCCGTGGCCGGCGGGACCTCGGTGCGCCGAGCCAGCGGGTCGGCCTTGTCGCGCCACACCGAGTCGGCGCCGAGGACCTGGAACTTGTAGCGCGTGCCCTCGCCCACGTCGGGGACGAAGAGCTCCCAGATGCCGGACGAGCCGAGCGAGCGCATCGGATGGGCGGCGCCGTTCCAGTAGTTCCAATCGCCGCTCACCCGCAAGCCGCGGGCGTTGGGGGCCCAGACCGCGAAGCTGGTCCCGGTCACGCCACCTTCGAAGCGGCGCACGTGGGCGCCGAGCACGGTCCAGAGCCGCTCGTGGCGTCCCTCGCCGAGCAGGTGAAGGTCGACCTCGCCGAGCGTCGGCAGGAAGCGATACGGGTCGTCGACGACGAAAGTGGCGTCGCCGTAGGCGACTTCGAGCCGGTAATCGCGAACCTGCTCGCCATTGAGCACTGCCTGGAAGACGCCCGGGTGCACCATCTGGGCATTGGCGCGGTCTTCGCCGACGAGCACCGTGACGCTGCGCGCGTGTGGGCGCAGCGTGCGAATGACCAGCTGACCGCCGATCGGATGGGCGCCGAGGATGCCGTGGGGATCGTGATGAGAGCCCCCGATCAGGCGCTCGAGCTCCTCGGTCGACGGGGTGAAGGAGATTGCCGAAGGCGCGGTCATGACCGGGCCGCCGCCGTCAGCCGCAGGCTTTTCAGCCGGTGTCGTCGCACCGTTCGACGGGCCGAGCGGCGCGCTGGCATCGGGCGCTGCCGGCGGAGTGTCACGGCGGTGTCGGGCCGCCATCAGCCTGCCTCGCCGACCAGTCGTTCGATCGCCGCCAAGGGGATGTTCACCCACGACGGACGGTGGCGTGCTTCGTACAACACCTCATACACCGCCTTATCCAGCTCGAAGGTGCGCAGCAATTGCTTGGCCTCGCGGGGGTCGGCGCCGGCGCCCGTTGCGTACCCGTCGCAGAAAGCCGCCCTGTTTCGCTGTGCCCACTCCTCGGCGCGGTACGCGAGATGACCGGGCTCGACCCGGTCCTGGAGCAAAAAACGTGAGGCGTAGTCGAAGCTGCGCAGCATTCCGGCGACATCGCGCAGCGGCGACGCGAGCCTGACGCGCTCGGGCAGCGGACGCGCCGGCTCCCCTTCGAAGTCGAGCAGCACCCATCCGGAGTCGATCCGCATGACCTGACCGAGGTGGTAATCACCGTGGATGCGCTGGACGGGCACGCCGGGTCCGGTCTCTCCCGGGAGCGCGGCGAAGGTGGCGGCCAGCGAGGCAGAGAAGCTGGTGAGCTCGGGCACCTCGGCCGCGGCCGCTTCGAGCTGGGCCAGCATCTGCGAGGACGTCTCGGACAGCTCTTCGGTGGTCGCGCGACGGGAGGGCAGCCGCTCGGCCAGCAGCGCGTGCACCTCGGCCGTGGCGGTGCCGAGGCGTTCGGATTCGCCGGCGAAGTCGCCGCCCACCTCGTCGGCGTGCAGGTCGCCCTCGGCGAACAGGTCACGCACGCTGGCCAGTGCCAGCTTCCAGCCTTCGGTGCCGCTCTTGAGGAACCGCGAGCAGACCGCCAGCGTCGTCAGCTCGCCGTCCAGCTCGCCCTCGAGCCAGCCGACGGGCGCGGCCACATGGGGGCTTTCGGCCTCGGCCAGCACTCGCGTGATCTCCAGATCGGGGTTCAGCCCGGGGGAGATGCGGCGAAACACCTTGAGGATGTAGGCATCTCCGAAGACGACGCTGGTGTTGGACTGCTCGGCGCCGACCGGCAATCCGGTCAGATCTTCCAGCTCGGTCGCGGCGGTACCTCGCAGCGACCCGGCCGAGGCCGACTCGCGTAGCAGATCGAAGACGGCGGCGGTGCCCTCGGGCTCGTGGAGCCCGTCGTAGTAGAAGGGCGGTCCGCCCATGTCGTCGTCGGCGTGCGGCGGGGCGATACGCGCGTAGCCGCGCTCCTGATCGAGCTCGGCCAGCTGGGTCACCGGCACCTGGTAACGCTCGGATTCACCCGCGCGGTAGGTCACTTCGACGACCGTGTGGTGCACTCGCGCCGACAACTTCTGAACGGAAACCACCCGCACTTGCGACAGCGGGCGGCCCTTGCCGGCGAACCAGCGCTGGCGTGGCAGCCACTCCAGGAGCAGCCCGTCCAGGCCGGGCAGCAGCTCGCCTCCACGTTCCTCGCTACGTGCGGTCATCGCGCATAACCACCCTCGTCGCCGGCGGTCAGGGCGAACCAGAAGTGGCCGTGACCCGGCAGTGTCAGCAGATACGGCAAGTCACCGATATTCGGGAACGAGACTTCACCGGTCATCTCGACCGGTCGGTGACCCGCAAAGCGTCGCAGGTCCAATTCGACCGGCTGGGGAAAGCGGGAAAGGTTGGCGACGCACAGCACCCGGTCGTCGCCGAATTCGCGGACGTAGGCCAGCACGCTCGGGTTCGACGCGCTGAGCTCCTCGTAGCTGCCGAGGCCGAAAACGGGGTGCCGCTTGCGGATCTCGATCATGCGCTTCGTCCACCAGAGGAGCGAATCGTTCTGACGCATCTCGGCTTCGACGTTCAGCGCCTGGTAGCCGTACACCGCATCCATCAGCACCGGCAGGTACAGCCGGGCCGGGTCGGCTCCGGAGAAGCCGGCATTGCGGTCCGGGGACCATTGCATCGGGGTGCGGACACCGTCGCGGTCACCGAGATAGATGTTGTCGCCCATCCCGATCTCGTCGCCGTAATAAAGCACGGGAGAGCCGGGCAGCGACATCAGCAGCGATGTGAAGAGCTCCATCTGATCGCGGCTGTTGTCCAGGAGCGGAGCGAGCCGCCGGCGAATACCGATGTTCGCTTTCATCCGCGGGTCTTTTGCGTACTCGGAGTACATGTAGTCGCGCTCTTCGTCCGTCACCATCTCGAGCGTCAACTCGTCGTGGTTGCGAAGGAAGATGCCCCACTGGCAGTTGGCCGGAATCTTCGGCGTCTGGGCCATGATTTCGGAGATGGGGTAACGCGATTCGCGGCGGACGGCCATGAAGATGCGCGGCATCAGCGGGAAGTGGAATGCCATGTGGCATTCGTCGCCGCCGGTCTCGTAGTCCCCGAAATACTCGACGACGTCACTCGGCCACTGATTGGCTTCGGCGAGCAGCACCTTGTCGGCGTAGCGCGCGTCGACCTCCGAGCGCACCCGGCGCAGGTACTCGTGGGTCTGCGGGAGGTTCTCGCCGTTGGTCCCGTCACGCACGAACAGGTACGGCACCGCATCGAGCCGGAAGCCGTCGAGCCCGATGTCGAGCCAGAAGCGAAGGACTTCGAGCATCGCGTCCTGCACGGCCGGGCTGTCGAAGTTCAGGTCGGGCTGGTGGGTGAAGAACCGGTGCCAGTAGTACTGGCCGCGCACGGAATCCCACGTCCAGTTGGACTTTTCGGTGTCGACGAAGATGATCCGGGCATCGGGGTAGCGGTCGTCGGTGTCGGACCAGACGTAGAAGTCGCCGAACGGCCCGTCCGGATCCGAGCGCGATGCCTGAAACCACGGGTGCTGGTCCGAGGTGTGGTTCATGACGAGGTCGGCGATGATGCGCATGCCGCGCCGGTGGGCTCCGTCGACCAGTTCGACGAAGTCTCCGAGGTCGCCGAATTCCGGCAGCACCTTCAGGTAATCGCTGATGTCGTAGCCGCCGTCGCGCAGCGGGGACTCGTAGATCGGCAGCAGCCACAGGCAGTCGATCCCCAGCCACTGCAGGTAATCCAGCTTCGATGTGAGACCCCGCAGGTCACCCGTGCCGTCGCCATTGGAATCGGCGAAGCCGCGGATCAGCACCTCGTAGAAGACCGCCCGCTGATACCAGAGCGGATCGATGCTCTCCTCGCCGGCGCTGCCGGTCTGAGGCATCGGCGGCAGATCCGGGATCGGCGTGATTGCGCTGGAGTCGCCGTCACCGAAGCCGCTTCCGTTCGTCGTGGTCATCGGCGGTACTTGACGCTGAAGACGTGGGCAGGCTCATTGAAGGGATCGAGTCGCACGTAGTTGGCCTGCCCCCAGTTGTAGGAGGTATCCGTCACCTCGTCACACGCGTCGAATGTCTCACCCCAGTCCAGCCCGAGCGCGGGCATCTCCAGATAAATCGTCGCCTCCCGGGCGGCGTGGGGATCGAGGTTGACGACCACGAGCACGCAGTCGCCGCTGGCCTCGTCGCGTTTGGAGAAGGCCAGCATCTGAGGCTGGTCGACGAAGTGGAAGCGCAGATTGCGCAGCTGGTGGAGCGCAGGGTGCTCGGAACGCACCCGGTTGAGCATCTTCAGGTACGGGTTCAGGGGCGCGTGGCTGTAGTCACGGGGGCGGTACTGGTACTTCTCGGAGTCGAGGTACTCCTCACTGCCCGGGCGTACGGCCACGTGTTCGAAGAGTTCGTAGCCGGAGTACATCCCCCAGCTCGGGCTCATCATCGAGGCCAGCACGGCGCGGATCTTGAACGCCGCCGGCCCGCCGTACTGCAGGTACGCGTGCAGGATGTCGGGCGTGTTCACGAAGAAGTTCGGACGCATGTGCCAGGCCGATTCGACCAGTTCGGCGCCGTACTCCTCGAGCTCGGCTTTTTCGTTTCGCCAGGTGAAGTAGGTGTAGGACTGCGTGAAACCGATCCGGCCGAGCGTGTGCATCATCGGCGGCCGGGTGAACGCCTCGGCCAGGAAGAGCACATCGGGATCGGTGCGCTTGATGTCGGCAATGAGCTCTTCCCAGAAGGGCACCGGCTTGGTGTGCGGGTTGTCCACCCGGAAAATGCGCACTCCGTGTGCCATCCAGTGCCGCACGACGCGCAGGATCTCCTCGTAGAGGCCCTCGTAGTCGCGGTCGAAGTTGATCGGGTAGATGTCCTGGTACTTCTTCGGCGGGTTCTCCGCAAAGGCGATGGAACCGTCGCTCTTGACCGTGAACCATTCGGGGTGGGCCTTCGCCCAGGGATGATCCGGTGCGCATTGCAGGGCCAAGTCCAGCGCCACTTCCATGCCCAGCCGGCGCGTTTCGGCCACGAAATGGTCAAAGTCTTCCAGCGTGCCCAGGTCGGGATGGACGGCGTCATGGCCGCCCAGGCGCGAGCCGATCGCCCACGGGCTGCCCGGGTCGCCCGGAGCGGGGTCCAGCGTGTTGTTCGGGCCCTTGCGGTTGACCTCGCCGATGGGCGAGATCGGTGGGAGGTAGACCACGTCGAAGCCGAGGTCGGCGATGGCCGGGAGGCGCTTGGCGGCTTGCTTGAAGGTGCCGGAGCGAGGCGGATCCAGGCTCGCGCCCTCGGAGCGCGGAAAGAACTCGTACCAGGCTGAATACAGCGCGCGCTGCCGGTCGACGGTGAGCTGGTAGCCGGGGCTGGTCGTGAGCAGCTCCCGTAAGGGGTTGGCCTCCAGCGCAGCCACCAGGCTCGTCGCCATGATCGGCGCGAGCCGGTCGGCGACGTCGGTCAGTGCCGCATTGCGCAGCGTCTGGATGGCGTGCGTGAGCGCCGGCTGGTGCACCGGATCGATGCCCGGCAAGGCGCGTTCGAGCAGCCGTGCGCCGTCCTCGAGGTCGACCGCCAGCTCCTCGACGTCCTGGCCGGCATCTGCTTTCAGGTGCATCGCATGCCGCCAGGTGGCCACCGGATCGGCCCACGCCTCAATGTGGAAAGACCAGACCCCCTCGGCGGTGCAAGTGATCGCGGCCTCGCAGCGGTCGGTGCCCGACCCCACGAAATGCAGGGGCGTGAACTCGCCTTTGCGTCCCGACGGGTCGACGACCACCACATTGGCCCCGACGAGGTCGTGGCCTTCGCGAAACACCGTCGCTGATACCGGTATGAGCTCGTCGACCACGGCCTTGGCGGGCCAACGCCCAGCGGAGACGACGGGGGAGACGTCGGAGATGACGATGCGCCCGATCACTTCCGGGACCCTACCCAGCTTGGGGGTGCCCCTAGCGGTCAACGGGGGACCAACTGCAAACAGTCTGGCGTCCTTTTGCCGACATGTCGAAGTGTCCGAGATCAGACAGGCGCGGACGGTTCCCTTACCGTCACTTCATCACTACGCTTCGGCCGAGCAAGGCGGGCCAGACGATCTTCGCGTGGCCCGGGTATTTATCGGCTACATCAGGAGCCCATGTCGAGGGGCCCGCGTCTACAGGAGGAATCAGTGGGAGTCAGCCTCAGCAAGGGTGGCAACGTCTCGCTCAGCAAGGAAGCTCCAGGTCTGACGGCTGTCATCGTCGGTCTCGGCTGGGATGTCCGCAGCACGACGGGCGCCGACTTCGACCTCGACGCCAGCGCGATCATGTGCACGGCAGCCGGCAAGGTCGCCTCTGACGGCCAGTTCGTCTTCTTCAACAACCTGAAGAGCAGCGATGGCTCCGTCGAGCACCAGGGTGACAACCTCACCGGCGCCGGCGAGGGCGATGACGAGCAGATCAAGGTCAACCTCACCGCCGTGCCCGCCGACATCGACAAGGTCGTCTTCCCGGTCTCGATCTACGACGCGGACAACCGCCAGCAGAACTTCGGCCAGGTGCGCAACGCGTTCATCCGCGTCGTGAACCAGTCCGGTGAGGCCGAGATCGCGCGCTACGACCTCACGGAAGACGCGTCCACCGAGACGGCGATGGTCTTCGGCGAGCTCTACCGTGCGGGTGCCGAGTGGAAGTTCCGCGCAGTGGGCCAGGGCTACGCCAGTGGCCTGCGCGGCATCGCGCAGGACTTCGGCGTCAGCGTCTGAGTCGTTCCACCTCCGGGCGGCAGGGGCACGTTCTGCTCGGCCGCCGAAGCATCTGGCACTGCTATCGGGTCGGGATCCCACGTGGGTCCCGACCCGATAGTGCTTTGACGGAACTCTGCTACCCCTGAAGATCTGGAGAACTGCGTTGCTGCTGAGAACGTTCGGATTCCCGCTCGGGGCCACGGTGGTCGGTCTGGTGGCGGCCGGAATCATCGGTGGCCCGAAGATCGCCTTGATCGTGGCGATCCTCGCCGTCCTCGAGATCTCGCTGTCCTTCGACAACGCGGTCGTCAACGCCACGATCCTGCGCCGGATGAACCGGTGGTGGCAGGGCCTTTTCCTGACTCTCGGTATCCTCATCGCGGTCTTCGGGATGCGCCTCATCTTTCCGGTGGTGGTCGTCTCCCTCACCGCGCATCTGGGCCCGGTCGAGGTTTTCCGCCTTGCCCTCGACCACCCGACCGCATATGCCGACAAGCTGACCGCCGCCCACCCGGCCATCGCCGCATTCGGTGGGATCTTCCTGTTGATGATCTTCTTGGACTACATGCTCGACACCGAGAAGGAAGTCCACTGGCTGACCCCGATCGAGAAGTTCCTCAGCAAGATCGGCGGTCTCGACGTGCTGTCCACCGTCATCTCACTGGTGGCGCTGCTCGTCGTGGCCGAAGCCGCTACCCCTGCCCACGCGGTCCAGCAGGTGCTGGCAGCCGGGGTCGCCGGGCTGGCGACCTACCTGGCCGTACGCGGCCTCGGGGACTTCTTCGAGGAGCGCGGGGTCGGCGAGGAGGACGATGACGAGGAGATCTCCGAGGAGACCCACGACAGCAGCGGCAAGCGGCTGGCGGTCGGCCGGGCCGCGTTCTTCCTGTTCCTCTACCTGGAACTCATCGACGCGTCGTTCTCCTTCGACGGGGTCGTCGGTGCCTTCGCCATCAGCCAGCAGATCTTCGTGATCGCAGCGGGGCTGGGCATCGGAGCCACCTACATCCGGTCGCTGACCGTCTTCCTCGTGCGCAAGGGCACTCTGCAGGAGTACATCTACCTCGAGCACGGTGCTCACTGGGCGATCGGCGCCCTGGCTGTCCTGCTCGCGATCAGCATCCAGACCGATATCCCGGAAGTGGTCACCGGCTTGATCGGCGTCGCCTTCATCGGGGCGGCCTACGCCAGCAGCCTGGTGGCCAGGCGAGAGCGCCACCAGCTTCCCTCCGAAGCTTGACGTCGCGATCGGATGCGGAAGATCGTTCAGCTTCGGGACTGATGCGGCCGATACAGCGGGAGTGATGCCCCTAGCAGCCGACTCCGTCGGCAGTTCGTCACCCATTCGACGGATCCGCGTCATCTTCACGACAGGCAAAACCCTGTTCGGCGCCAGCGGTATCGGCTAACTTCCGAGGTGCCGGTGACGTGCCGGTGCCGGAAACGAGCCCACTGACGACGATCGGGCGCACGGCGGTGACAACCGCTCCAGCAGAAGTTCCCCTTCCCCCCTCGCAATGTTGCGGGAATCCTGCTCTGGGAGGTCCACTTGCGGCACTTCGCCCACCTGTCACCGGCCCGTGAGGTCGCGCTCTTCCACTGCCATCCGCAGGAGGTCGATCCCAGCGCGGATCGCCTGACTCTGGCGACCGCGCTCGGCGCGACGCTCTACGCGCCCGGCACCCGTCAGCGGCTCGCTGATGACGCTCGTAGCCAGGCGGCCCGCGGGGTCACCAGCATGGTCTTCTGCCTCGAGGATGCCGTGGCTGACCACGAGCTGCCCGGCGCCGAGGCCAATGTCGTCGCGGCGCTGATCGAGATGGACGGCCAGCCGTCGCTGCCCTGGATTTTCGTCCGGATCCGTGACCTTGCGCAGCTGCGCCGCCTGCTCTCGGGGCCCGCCGGCGGTTCCAGTGCTCTGGCCGGGGTGGTGCTGCCCAAGTTCAGTGCTGCCTGCGGCGGCGGCGCCCTGCTCGCCGAGGTGGAGTCTGCGGGGCAGCGCCTGGGCCGGCGCCTCTGGGCCATGCCGGTGCTGGAAAGCCCGGAAATCATCTACAACGAGCGCCGCCTGGAAGCCCTGACGGCGATCCGCGAGCTGGTGGATGCCTACCAGCACATCGTGCTCGCGCTTCGGGTCGGCGCGACTGATCTGTGCGGGCTGTACGGGCTGCGCCGCGATCGCGATCTGACGATCTATGACATCGCGGTCGTGCGTGACTGCCTGGCCGACATCGTGAACGTGTGCGCCCGGGATGCGGCGCACGTCGTGACCGGGCCGGTCTGGGAGTACTTCGCCAATGCCGAGCGGCTGTTCGTCTCCCCGCTGCGGGTCACCCCGTTCGAGCAGGCTCACGAATCCGAGCTGCGCCAGTCGCTGGTTTCCCGTGACCACGACCGGCTCATTCGCGAAGTGGTGCTGGACAAGGCGAACGGGCTGCTCGGCAAGACCGTCATCCATCCGAGCCACGTACCGGCGGTCCATGCGCTGATGGTGGTGACGCATGAGGAGTACACCGACGCGTGCATCGTCATGGACGGTGACGCGGGGGGCGTGCGGCGCAGCGATTACGGCAACAAGATGAACGAACTTCGCCCTCATCGCGCGTGGGCTCAGGTGGTGCTGCGGCGCGCCCACGCCTTCGGTGTGCTTCGCGCCGGTCACACCTTCGTCGACGTGCTGGCGGCCCAGGTGGAATCGGAGCCGGCGCCCAATCGCGGCGAGCTTGCCGTGCCCCGTCCGGTCCGGCGGATGGCCAGTCGTCTCGGATGACGGATACGTCGCTGCTGCCGACAGATGCGGCCACGCCGGGAGCTGATGGCGAGTCCCGGTGGGTCGCCGATGCCCTTGGCCTGTCGTGGGAATCCGGGGATACGGGCCTGCCCGCTCCACTTGCGTCGCTCGACGCGCTGGCCGGGCTGGCGCTGAGGCGCAACCCACGCCGGGCGCACCTACTGGTGAGCCGGGTGCTCGGCAAGCACTTGCCGGTCGAGCCATCAGTGGCGTTGGGCGCTGCCGCGCGCCTCGCGGCGCGCGTGCTCGACGTGGTGACCGGGCCCGCTCTGGTGCTCGGTTTCGCGGAGACCGCGACGGCGCTCGGGCAGGCCGTCGCAGCCGCCATGCCGGGGGCGCGCTGCGTCCTGTCCACCCGGCGGCCGGGCGCCGAGACGATCGTCTTTGCCGAGGAGCACTCGCACGCCGTGGGTCATCGCGTGCTGGCCCCCGCCGAGATGCTCACCGAGGCCCGGCCGGTGGTGCTCGTGGACGATGAACTGTCGAGCGGCCGTACCGCCATCAACACCATCCGGGCGCTGCATCGCCAGGCTCCCCACCCGGCGTACGTGGTCGCCTCGCTGCTGGATGTGCGTCCGCCGGAGCATCGGTCAGCGTTCGCAGAGCTTTCGCGCGACCTCGGGGTGCCGGTAGAGGCGGTGTCGTTGCTGTCGGGATCGGTGCGAGTGCCGGTCGACGCGCCTGAACGCGTCGCCCCTCTCGTCGCCCGCGCCGATGCGCCGCTCAGCTTGCGCGCGTCGTGGCCCGTCCGCCACCTTGACGCGCAATGGCCTGCAAACATTGCACTTTCGGCCCGATTCGGATGGGACGACACCGATGAGGCCGCGTTGGCGGCACGCGTCGTTCCGCTTGCCGGGCGGCTGCACGCTGAGCTCGCCGGCGTGAGCCGGGTGCTCGTGCTCGGCACCGAAGAACTGATGTACGCGCCGCTCCGGCTCGCGGCCGTGCTCGCCGAGGTGTCAGCGGCCGACGCCACCTCGGTTCGCTACCAGTCCACGACCCGCTCTCCGGTGGCCCCGCTGGACCGCGAGGGCTATGCAGTGCGGTGTGCCTTGACTTTCCGGGCCGCTGACCCCACGCCCGACGAGCCCCAGCGTCAGAGCTTCGTCTACAACGTGCGGCCCGGCTGCGCCGACCACATCGTCGTCGTCACCGACGGCGGCGACACCGCCCCGATGCTCGATCAGTTGCGCGGGTGCGCCCCGGTCACCGAAGTCCTGCTGCGCGACGAGGTCACGCCGTGAGTGCACCTGTCCACGCCGATCCCGTGCTCACCCCGCTCGGCTCGTACGCACCCGAAGACGTGACGTTCCTGCTGAAGGATCTCGGTGAGGTCGCCATCGAGCGGGGGACCGAGGAGCGCGAGGAACTGATCCAGTCCGGCACGCATTACGCGGAGATGCTGCCGGTGGAATACCAGCCCCCGCCGGAATACGTCGCCCTTTTCGAGGCGGCGTTGGAGCGCTCTGCCCGGCGGCTCGCGGTGGCGATCGGGGTGGTCGCCGAGATCATTCGCGATGCCAAGCCGGACCCGGTGCTGGTATCGCTGGCCCGCGCGGGAACGCCCGTCGGCGTGCTGCTGCGACGGTGGCTCGGCTGGCGTCATGGAATGAACGTGCCGCACTACTCGGTCTCGATCGTGCGGGGCCGCGGCATCGATCAGGTGGCCATGGCTTGGCTGATGGACCGTCACGATCCCGCGTCGCTGCAATTCGTGGACGGCTGGACCGGCAAGGGCGCGATCGCCCGCGAACTCACGGCGGCCGTGCAGCCATTGGGGCTCGATGACACGCTTGCGGTCCTGGCCGATCCGGGGCGCTGCGCCCCGGTCTTCGGCACGCGTGAGGACTTCCTGATTCCGAGCGCCTGCCTGAACTCGACGGTCAGCGGCCTGGTGAGCCGCACGGTGCTGAACGATCGTCTCATCGGCCCGGGCGACTTCCACGGGGCGAAGATGTATCGCGAGCTTGCCGATGCCGACGTGTCGCGGCGCTACATCGAGACGGTGCAGGCGGCGTTCACTTCCGCCGCTGATGAGGTCGCGGCGACCTGGCGGCAGGTGGCTGCCGGTGATCGGACGCCCACCTGGGAAGGCTGGCGCGAGGTCGAGACGGTGGCCGCCGAATTCGGTATCCGCGACCTGAACCTCGTCAAGCCGGGAGTCGGTGAGACGACGCGGGTGCTCCTTCGCCGGGTGCCCGAGCGGATCCTGATTTCCCCTGGCCGTGAAACGGATCTGGAGCACGTGCTCGTGCTGGCTCGCGAGCGCGGGGTCGCCGTCCAGGAGCGGGCGGGTCTGACGTTCTCCTGCATCGGAGTCATCCAGCCCCGCGGCGAGCGATGAGCGGCGAATCGCCCCCACCGGACTCCCGCTGGCTGCTCGCCTGCGACCTGGATCAGACGCTCATCTACTCGCGTAACGCCTTCCGGCTCCCGAGCGAAGCCGGATTCGAAGTGCCGGAGTTGGTGATCGTCGAGTACCTGGACGGCGCACCGCTGAGCTACGTCACCCGCCGCGCGGCCGACGGCCTTCAGGAGCTCGCCCGCGCGGCGACGCTCGTGCCCGTGACGACCCGGACCCTCGAGCAGTACCGCCGCGTGCAACTCGGGACGCGCCATGAATACGCGATCGCGGCCAATGGCGGCCACCTGCTGATCGACGGCATCCCGGACCCGGGCTGGGCCAGGCGGGTCAAGTCCCGGCTGGCGGCGTCGGGACGCCCGCTTGAAGCCATCCGCGCCAGGGCCGAGGAGCTCGCCGCGTCCGGCTCCTGGGTACGCACGATCCGCGATGCTGACGGCTTCTTCGTCTACCTGGTCGCGACCGGACGCGAGGCGATCCCTGACCTTTCCGAGCTCGCGAGCGCGCTGGAGCGCGACGGGTGGACGCTCTCGGTGCAGGGCCGCAAGGTCTACCTGGTGCCGGCAGCGCTGAGCAAGGAGTCGGCGCTCGAAGAGGTGATCGCCCGTACCGGCGCGCTGCGACTGGCGGCCGCCGGCGACTCGCTGCTGGACCGCGGGATGCTGGCGCGCGCCGATGTGGCGGTCCGCCCCGCCCACGGCGAGCTTCACGAGCAGGGCTTTCTGCCGGCAGGGATGCAGGTCACAGCCCATGCGGGACTGCTCGGCGGAGAGGAAGTGGTGGCCTCGCTCGCCGCGATCGTCGCGCAGGTACGGAATCCGCAGAATTCGGCTGCCGGCGGACGGAGTTTTCCGATCCCCGCAGGGTGAACACGGTAAAGAACGGGCATTAGGGACGGTGTGGAGACCGCCAGGCTGGAGCTTCCCGGCACTCCCGTAGCGCCGAGCGTGGCGCGTCTGTTCGTTCGCAACCTCTGCCACGAGTGGGGGGCGGACGAGGTGTGTGACGTCGCCGAGTTGCTCTCCAGCGAACTGGTGACGAACGCGGTGATTCACGCCCACTCGACGGTGGAATTGGAGGCGGCCTACGACGACGCGTCCGTGCTGCGCATCGACGTCTACGACCGCTCTCCGGATGATGTCGACCGCAGCCCGAAGCCACCGGCCGATGGCGCCGAGGGCGGGCGGGGACTTGCTATCGTCGCGCGGCTAGCGTTCCGGTGGGGCGTCGACCCCTGCTCGCCCGGCAAGCGGGTCTGGTTCATGCTCACGAACACACCGACGCACGAGCCCGCGGGACGTGATTGAACGATCGGAAGGGGCCGGAGATGAGTGATTCACGTTCCGCTGCACTGGAGCATGAGCTGGAAAAGCTCCTGGAAGTCGAACTTTTCGACCCGCCGCCGAGCTTCAAGCCCCACCGCCAACCGCCGGCGCCGCCGGCCCCAGACCGGGCGGCGATCGCCGAGTTCTGGGCCGGGCAGGCGCGCGAACTCGTCGACTGGTCCAAGCCGTTCACCCAGGTGCTCGATGACTCGAATCCGCCGTTCTACAAGTGGTTTGCCGACGGCGAGCTGAACGTCTCCTACAACTGCCTCGATCGTCACGTGGAGGCCGGACGCGGCGACCGCGTCGCCTACCACTGGCACGGTGAGGAAGGCGAGCAGCGCGCGGTCACCTATTCCGACCTGCTGCGCGATGTGCAGCGCTTGGCCAACGGACTGAAATCGCTCGGGGTCGAGCCCGGCGACGTCGTCGGCATCTACCTGCCGATGATCCCCGAGGTCGTCGTCTCGATGCTCGCCTGCGCGCGTATCGGCGCCGTCCACAACGTGGTCTTCGGCGGCTTCTCGGTGGGTGCCGTCACCGAGCGCATGGAGGTCAGCGAGGCGAAGGTCCTCATCACCGTTGACGGGGCCCGGCGCAAGGGCAAGACCGCGCCGATCAAGTCGGCTGTCGATGCGGAGATCGGGCCGGTGAAGACGCTCGAGCACATCGTGGTCGTGCGCAGCACGGGCACCGAATGCGACATGCAGGACGGCCGTGACGTCTGGTACGACGAGCTCTGCGCGGGCGTCGACCCCGAATGCCCGCCGGTCTCGCTCTCGGCGGAGCATCCGCTGTTCATCCTGTACTCGTCAGGGTCTACCGCGAAGCCCAAGGGCATCCTGCACACCACCGGCGGCTACCTGACGGGCGTCATCTACAGCCACCGGCTGGTCTTCGACCTCGACCCGGACACTGACGTCTACTGGTGCGCGGCCGACGTCGGCTGGATCACCGGCCACAGCTACATCGTCTACGGCCCGCTCGCCAACGGCGCGACGTCGGTGATGTGGGAAGGGGCGCCGGACTATCCGGACAAGGACATCTGGTGGTCGCTGATCGAGCGCTACAAGGTGACGATCCTTTACACGGCTCCGACCGCGATCCGGGCCTGCATGAAGTGGGGCGCCGACTATCCGGCCGCACATGACCTGTCGTCGCTGCGCCTGCTCGGTTCGGTCGGTGAGCCGATCAATCCCAAGGCCTGGCTCTGGTACCACAAGGTGATCGGCGGCGAGCACTGCCCGATCGTGGATACGTGGTGGCAGACCGAGACCGGCAGCATCGTCATCACCCCGCTGCCCGGCGTCACTTCGACCAAGCCCGGATCGGCTACCCAGCCGCTGCCCGGCTACTCCGCGAAGCTGGTGTCGGAGGACGGCGAGGCGATGGAGTCGGGCACCGGACTACTGGTGCTCGACCAGCCCTGGCCGTCGATGCTGCGCACGCTCTACCGCGACGACGACCGCTTCGTGGAGACCTACTTCTCGCGTTTCGACCGAGAAACGTATGTCGTCGGCGATGCCGCCCGGCTGGACAATGACGGCTATTACTGGGTGATCGGGCGCATCGACGACGTCATCAACGTCTCCGGGCATCGCCTCTCCACAGCCGAGGTGGAGTCGGCCCTGGTCTCGCACGAGGCGGTGGCGGAGGCGGCCGTCGTCGGCCAGAGCCATGAGGACACCGGCCAGGCGATCGTGGCTTTCGTGACCCTGGGAGGTGATCGCGAGGGTGATGACGAGACCCGTGACGCCTTACGCGATCACGTCGCCGTGAAGATCGGCAAATTCTCCCGGCCCGCCCGGGTGATCTGGGCCGACGACCTTCCCAAGACCCGTTCGGGCAAGATCATGCGTCGGCTGCTGCGCGATATCGCGGAAGGCCGCGAACTCGGTGATGTGACGACCCTGCGGGATCCGGATGTCATGGCGGCGCTGTCGGAGAAGGTGGCTACCCGCCAGGCCAACGAGGACTGACCGCACTCCGGCGGGGGGTGTGATCGGAATGCGGGGACTTTGCCCATAGGCTCGGGAACGTGAGAGCCCTCCGCCGCTTCACCGTCCGCGCGCGCCTCCCTGAAGCGCTCGCGCCCCTGTCCGAGCTGGTGCTGAACCTTCGCTGGTCCTGGCACCCCGAGACGCTCGATCTGTTCGAGTCGGTCGAGCCCGACGTGTGGCGTGAGTGCCGTCACGATCCCGTGCGCCTGCTCGGTGAGGTGCCGCGCGAGAGGCTCGAAACGCTCGCCGGCGACAAGGATTTCCTGCGCCGCCTCGGCGAGGCCTCGGCCGACCTCGACGCGTACCTGAACGCCCCGGCTTGGTATCAGAGCCTTGACGATTCCCCCAAGGCGATCGCGTACTTCTCGCCCGAGTTCGGCATCACCGAAACCTTGCCGCAATACAGCGGCGGCCTCGGCATCCTCGCCGGCGACCACCTCAAGGCGGCGAGCGATCTCGGGGTGCCGATCATCGGCGTCGGCCTGCTCTATCGCGCCGGTTATTTCGTGCAGTCACTGTCGGCCGACGGCTGGCAGCAGGAGCACTACCCCGGGCTCGATCCGCACGGCCTTCCGCTCACCCAGCTGCGCGACGCGGCGGGGGAGATCGTCACGGTCGGGATCGGCGTGCCCGGCCGCACGATGTGGGCCCACGTCTGGAAGGCACAGGTCGGCCGGGTTCCGCTGCTGCTGCTGGACACCGATCTCGAAGAGAACGAGCCGCGCGACCGCGGGGTCACCGATCGCCTTTACGGCGGCGGCAGCGACCACCGGCTCCTGCAGGAGATGCTGCTCGGCATCGGCGGAGTGCGCGCCGTTCGCGCCTGGTGCGCGGCCACGAATTCCCCGCAGCCAGAGGTGTTTCACACCAACGAAGGCCATGCCGGCTTCCAGGGCGTCGAGCGGATCCGCGAGTGTGTCGCCGCCGGCCACGGGTTCGACGAGGCTCTCGCGCTGTGCCGGGCCGGCACCGTATTCACCACCCACACGCCGGTCCCCGCGGGCATCGACCGCTTCCCCCGCGAGCTTGTCGAGCGTCACTTCGGCCCGGCCAATCCCGACTACGCGCCGCTGCCCAACCTTCCGCTGGCCCGCGTCCTCGCGTTCGGCGCCGAAGATGATCCGGCGATCTTCAACATGGCCCACATGGGCCTGCGGCTGGCCCAGCGCGCGAACGGCGTGAGCCTGCTGCACGGCAAGGTCTCGCGCGACATGTTCAAGGAATTGTGGCCCGGTTTCGACGCCTCCGAAGTGCCGATCGGTTCGATCACGAACGGCGTGCACGCCCCCACGTGGGTTGCCCGCCCGATGCGGGGCCTGGCGGAACGGCGCGCCACTCCGCGTCCGGATGCGCCCGAGCGGGAGCTCTCCGATGAGCAGCTGATGACGCTTCGCCGCCAGCTCCGCTCGGAACTCGTCGATGAGGTGCGACGCCGGCTGCGGGTCTCGTGGGAGCAGCGCGGAGCATCTCCCGCCGAGCTCGGCTGGATCGAGGACGTCTTCGATCCCGACGTGCTCACGATCGGTTTCGCCCGCCGGGTGCCGTCCTACAAGCGCCTCACCCTGATGCTTTCTGACCCGGAGCGCCTGACCCGACTGCTGCTGCACCCGGAGCGTCCGATCCAGCTCGTCATCGCCGGCAAGGCGCATCCTGCCGACGACGGCGGCAAGGAGCTCGTGCAGCAGATCGTGCGTTTCGCCGACAGCGAGGGCATTCGCCACCGGATGGTGTTCCTGCCCGACTACGACATCGGCATGGCGCGCTTCCTGTACGGCGGCTGCGACGTCTGGCTGAACAATCCGCTGCGGCCACTGGAAGCCTGCGGCACCAGCGGCATGAAGTCGGCGCTGAACGGCGGGCTGAACCTCTCGATCCGCGACGGCTGGTGGGATGAGATGTTCGACGGCCAGAACGGCTGGGCGATCCCCACCGCCGATGGCGTCACCGATCCGGTGCGCCGCGACAACCTCGAAGCTGCAGCGCTTTACGACCTCATCGAGCACAACGTGGCGCCGCGCTTCTACGAGCGCCCGTCTCCCGCCCGCTGGGTGGCGATGGTCCGTCACACGCTCGCGACCCTCGGGCCGAAGGTGCTCGCGAGCCGGATGCTCCGCGATTACGTCAACGAGCTCTACGCGCCGGCCGGACGCTCGGCCCGCGCCGTGTCCGCCGACAACGATGCGGGCGCGAAGGAGCTTGCCCTCTGGCGTCAGCGCGTCTCAGAGGCGTGGCCGAGCGTCGAGGTGACGCACGTCGACGCCTCCGGGGTCGGCGACACGCCCTCGCTCGGCGGCACGATGCACGTGCGCGCCGTCGTCTCGCTCGGCACGCTGCACCCGTCCGATGTCGAGGTGCAGGCGCTGTACGGCCGGGTCGACGAGGCCGACGAGATCACCGGCGGCGCCAGCATCTTGCTGGAGCCCGCTGATGCCGAAGACGGTGAGCTGGACGGCGGCGCGATCGCGTTCGAGGGCGACGTTCCGCTCGCCAAGACGGGCGCTTTCGGATACGCGGTTCGCGTGCTTCCGTATCACCCGCTGCTGGCGTCCGCCGTCGAGCTCGGGCTGATGGCCGTCCCAGGCAGCCGTCCCGAGGGAGCGGCGCCGCCGAGCTGGTGACGGTCGAAAACCCTGCAGTATCAGCCCATGACGCGCAGCAGGCGTAGCGACTGACCCGAGACGATCAGCCGCTCGCCGCCGCGCACCATCGGCGGCGGGAGCGCTTCGGTCAGGTGCGGGAAGCCGCCCAGATCCTCGGCTGCGGTGTCGAGCAGCGGTGCGTACAGCCGTCCCCAGGGCGGGCCCGGAAGTACGACGTTGGTGTCTGAGGAACCGGTGTGCAGCACGATCAGGTAGCTGTCGTCGACGATGCGCTGTCCCTGCTTCCGGCGGGCGCGAAGGGCTTGCCCGGACAGGTGCAGGGTCACGGTGTCGCCGTTCCAGTCACCGTCCTGCATCGCCGCACCGTCCGGCCGAAACCAGCTGATGTCCGGCACCGGGCTGACGCTGTCGCCGGGGGAGAGGCGGCCGCCGAGGAAGAACGTGGTGCGGCGCAGGACGGGCGAGCGCCGGCGCAGCCGAAGGAGGCCGGAAACCAGGGGAATCAGCAGCGGGTCCGGGCCGGCCGGGTCGCGGCGGTCATACGGCCAGGCGAGCCAGGAGATCTCGTTGTCCTGGCAGTAGGCGTTGTTGTTGCCGAGCTGGGTGCGGCCGATCTCATCGCCCGCAACGAGCATGGGTACCCCGGCCGACAGCAGCAGGGTGGCGAGTTGGGCGCGGCGCAATTTGTGGCGAGCGGCTTGGATGCGCCGGTCGTTGGTCGGACCCTCCACGCCGCCGTTGTGCGAGGCGTTGCTGTCGGTCCCGTCGCGGTTGTGCTCACCGTTGTCGAGGTTGTGCTTGCGCTCGTAGCTCACCAGGTCGGCCAGGGTGAAACCGTCGTGGGCGGTGACGAAATTGATCGATGCGGTGGGCGAGCGGCGCGGAAAGATGTCGGCCGAGCCGGAAAGCCGGGTGGCGAGCTCCGCCAGCGAGGGGGTCAGCCGATGCCACGTTCCCCGCAGGCAATCGCGATAGCGGTCGTTCCACTCGGCCCAGGGTGAGGGAAAGCGGCCGAGGTCGTAGCCGCGCATGTCCCACGGTTCCGCGATCAGTTTCACCTCGCGCAGCAGTGGGTCCTGCCCGACGGCTTCGACGAAAGCGCTGTCGCGCATGAGTGAGCTGGCGAGGTCGAAGCGGAATCCGTCGACATGCATCTCCTGCACCCAGTACCGCAGCGAATCCAGCACGAGCGCGAGTACCGGCGCGGCCGACAGCGCCAGCGTGTTGCCGCATCCGCTGGGGTCGGCATATCGCCTGCGGTCATGGGGATCGAGGCGGTAGTACGACGCGTTGTCCAGGCCCCGGAACGACAGGGTCGGGCCGCGCTCGCTGCCTTCGGCCGTGTGGTTGTAGACGACGTCGAGGATGACTTCGAGACCGGCCTGATGAAGCGTGCGGACCATGGCCCGGAACTCGCTCACCGGATCGTCGCCCGCGGCGTAACCGGGATGAGGCGCGAAGAAGCCGGCCGTGTTGTAGCCCCAGTAGTTCGTTTTCCCGCGAGCGAGCACATCGGGCTCGCTGACGTGAGCCTGGATAGGCAGCAGCTCCACCGCCGTCACGCCCAGCGCGACGAGGTGTTCCACGACAGCTGGGTACGCGAGCCCGGCATAGGTGCCGCGAAGCGAAGGCGGGACGGCCGGATGCAGCTTGGTGAAGCCCTTCACGTGCAGCTCGTAGATCGCCGTCTCCGAGCCGGGGATGCGGGGCCGCTGGTCGTTGTCCCAGGGAAAGCCGCCGGCTGTCACGACGCTGTGGGGAACGAACGGCGCCGAATCCTGCTGGTCCGGCCGGCTGCCCAGCGGGTCACCCGAGTAGCCGAAGATCGCCGGGTGCATGGTCAGCTCGCCCTCGATCTGGCGGGCGTATGGATCGAGCAGGAGCTTGCTGGGGTTGTGACGCAGCCCGGCGGCCGGGTCATACGGACCGTGCACCCGAAATCCGTACCGCTGACCCGGACCGGCGCCCGGGACGTAGCCGTGCCAGACCGAGCCGCTGCGTTCCACCAGAGCGACGCGCCGCTCGGTCGACGGGTCGTACTTGCCCTCCGACGTCACGTCGAACAGGCACAGCTCGACGGCCTCGGCGCTCTCGCTGTGGACGGCGACGTTGATCCCAGCCCCGTCCCAGCTGGCTCCCAGCGGAGCAGGGCGCCCCGGCCACGCAGCGTCGGAAACGGTCGGGTTCACCCTTCAACCATCGGCGTTGGCGGCACGACCTGCAGCGTAATGGCGCCTTTCCGGACGTGGGACGTGCCCCGGCTGCAGCCGTAGGCCAGCAGCCCGGCGGCGATCGCCACCACGATGAGCAGGAGCAACGCCCGCCGTACCCGCCGCCGCGCTGCCGCCAGCGCGTCCGGTGCCATCCGTCCGGATTCGTCACGCTCGGGTGACTGGGCCCACCGTGCCATAGCGGCGATCATGCCCATCTCACGCGATCGTTAGGCTCGCGGCGTGGACGAGAGCGTGGAGCTGCAGGCCGAATTCGTCAGGATCGAGCTGGACGGTGCGGTCGCGACGATCCGGCTGGAACGGCCGAAGATGAATGCGCTCAGCGTGCAACTTCAGGCCGAGCTCGGCGCTGCGGCCGCCGCGGTGTCCAGCCGGCCGGACGTGCGCGCGGTAGTGATCTACGGAGGCCCGCGGATCTTCGCGGCGGGTGCCGACATCAAGGAAATGGCCGACATGAGCGCCGGGCAGATGGCCTCCCAGGCGGTACGCCTGCAGGACGCCTTCAGCGCGCTGGCGCGCATCCCCAAGCCCACGATCGCCGCCGTCACGGGCTACGCGCTCGGCGGCGGTCTGGAACTTGCCCTCACCGCCGACTTCCGGGTCCTTGGCGATACCGCGCGCGTCGGGCAGCCCGAGATCCTGCTCGGCGTCATCCCCGGTGCGGGCGGCACCCAGCGCCTCGCCCGGCTGATCGGCCCGGCAAAGGCCAAGGAGCTCATCTTTTCGGGGCGTCACGTTCGCGCCGATGAGGCCCTGGCGCTCGGCATCGCTGACCGGGTCGTGCCGGCTGACGATGTCTACGACGTCGCGATGACCTGGGCACGCGAGTATGCCGACGGCCCGGCCGTGGCGCTGGCCGCCGCCAAGACGGCCATCGACGACGGGCTGGCCATGGGGCTCGCCGAGGGCCTGCGGCTGGAAACGGCGCTGTTCGCGGGACTGTTCGGTACCGAGGACCGCACCGCAGGGATGAGCAGTTTCCTGGAGAACGGGCCCGGTCACGCCACGTTCACCGGCAACTGAGCCGGCCACCCGGCACATGGCGACTTTCCCACCAGCTTTCCCACCAGGCGTCCCGGAATACCGCACCACCGGCTCCCGGGAGGTTTACCGAAGCCGTTGGATGACCCTTCGCGAGGACGACATCTTGCGCGCGGACGGAACTCCCGGCCATTACGGGGTGCTCTCCAAGCCTGACTTTGCGTTGATCATCCCGCGTCACAATGACGGCAGCTTCACGCTCGTCGAGCAGTTCCGCTATCCCGTCGGCGAGCGTTGCCTGGAGTTCCCGCAGGGAGCGGACGAGAAGCGTCCCGACATTGATTCGCTGGAGCTGGCACAGCAGGAGTTGGCCGAGGAGACGGGGCTGCGAGCGGGGGATGTGACCCTGCTCGGCAAGCTGCATCACGCGTACGGCTACAGCGATCAGGACATGTCGGTGGTGCTCGCCACCGAGCTCACGCCCGGTCCGACCGCCCGCGAAACGGAGGAGCAAGGCATGACTTTGGTCCGTGTCACGGAGCGCGAACTGGAAGCGATGATGGGAGACGGGCGGATCCGCGATTGTGCGAGCGTCGCCGGGTACGGCATGCTGCTTCTGCACGCTCGCCGCACTCGCTAGCGCAGGTCGTCGCGTACATGAGAGGCTGCTCACGCGATCAAAATCGGCGGGCGGGATTGCTGGCCGGTAACTTCGGCAAGAATTGCGAGTGTCGATTCCATCGACACCACAGCTGTGGGCTGTGTCTTAAACGGAGGTCCGGTTGGTGAACATCGTTGTCACCGTGAAGCAGGTGCCTGACACCTATGCGGAAAAGAAGCTCGATCCCTCTGACATGACGACCGACCGCAAGAGCGGCGACAACGTCATGAACGAGATGGACGAGTACGGCGTCGAGGAAGCGCTGCGTATCAAGGAAGCGCACGGCGGTGAAGTCACCATCCTGACCATGGGTCCGGAAAAGGCCGTCGAAGCGATTCGCAAGGCGCTGTCGATGGGGGCCGACAAGGCCGTCCATCTCGCCGATGACTCCCTGCACGGTTCTGACGCGATCCAGACGTCGGCCGCGCTGGCAGCGGCGATCAAGACGCTCGAGGCCGACATCGTGGTCGTCTCCACCGAGGCGTCCGACGCCCGTGGCGGCGTCATGGGCGCGCTTCTTTCCGAGCAGCTCGGCATCCCGCAGCTGACGCTGGCCCGCAAGGTCACCGTCGACCCGGAAGCCAAGAAGATCACCATCGAGCGGCAGACCGACGACGGCTACGTCACGGCGGAGGCTTCGATGCCTGCTGTGGTGGGCGTCGTCGAGAAGATCAACGAGCCGCGCTACCCGTCGTTCAAGGGGATCATGGCGGCCAAGAAGAAGCCGCTGACCACGCTCTCGGCGGCCGATGCCGGTCTGACGAGCGCAGGCCTGGAGTCGGCGACCACCGCTGTCGATGGCGCTGAGCCGCGGCCCCCGAAGTCCGCCGGCCAGATCGTCAAGGACGAAGGCGACGGCGGCACGAAGGTGGCCGATTTCCTTGCCTCGCAGAAGCTGATCTGAGGAGCTTTCCGGTAATGGCTGAAATTCTGGTTCTTGTCGAGCACGAAAACGGCACGCCCAAGAAGGTCACGGCGGAGCTGCTGACCCTCGCCCGCACGCTGGGGGAGCCGAGCGCGGTCTTCCTCGGCGGCGAGGGCACGTATGAGAAGGCGAAGAGCTTCCTCGCCGAGTACGGCGCCGAGAAGGTCTACGTCGGCGAATCCGCGGATCTGCAGGACTTCCTGGTAGCTCCGAAGGCGGAGGCGCTCGCTGCACTGGCTACGTCGAAGTCGCCGGCGGCCGTGCTGATCGCGTCGGCTCCCGAGTCGCGCGAGGTCGCGGCCCGGGCCGCGCTGAAGGCCGGCGGCGGTTTGCTCTGGGACGCCGTTGATGTGACTCCCGATCTGAAGGCCACCCAGGTCGTCTTCGGTGGCGGAACGATCGTCACCAGCCACGTGAAGAGCGGCATCCCGTTCATCGCGGTGCGGCCCAACTCCACCAGCCCCGTCGCCACCACCGGCGCCGCGGCCGAGGAGAAGCTCGACGTGGCGGTCAGCGATGGCGCCAAGAGTGCCAGGGTGCTCGACCGCGTCGTCGAGGCCAAGAGCGGGCGTCCGGAGCTCACCGAAGCGGCGGTTGTCGTCTCCGGTGGCCGGGGTCTCGGTGCGGCGGAAGGCTTCGAGGTCGTGGAGAAGCTGGCTGACGCGCTGGGCGCGGCTGTCGGCGCCTCACGGGCGGCCACTGACGCCGGCTGGTACCCCCACCAGAACCAGGTGGGCCAGACCGGTAAGACCGTGTCGCCGCAGCTGTACATCGCGCTCGGGATCTCCGGCGCGATCCAGCACCGAGCCGGGATGCAGACCTCGAAGACGATCGTCGCGGTCAACAAGGACCCCGAGGCACCCATCTTCGAGCTGGTCGATTTCGGCGTGGTCGGCGACCTGTTCGCCGTCGCCCCGCAGCTGACCGAAGAGGTCACCAAGCGCAAGGGTTAGTCCCAAGATCAACGCTGCCATGATCATGGTGTGGGCGCCTTGAGGCCCCTGATTCCATGATCATGGCAGCGTTGGTGGTCAGTAGCGGACCAGGCCCCGCAGGTTCTTGCCGTCGCGCATGTCCTGATAGCCCTGGTTGATCTCCTCGAGCTTGTACTCGTGGGTGATCAGGCCGTCGAGATCGATCTTGCCCTTCATGTACTGCGAGAGCACCCGCGGGATCTCGAAGCGCGGGTTGGACGAGCCGAACAGGCTGCCCCGGATCTTCTTCTCATAGAGCGTCAGGTCCAGCAGCGAGACCGTCGCCGAGAAGTCCATGGCCGACGCGAGTCCGGTCACCACGCACGTCCCCGTCTTGCCGGTGAGGGCCAGCGCCGGGGCGATGTGCTCGCCCTTGACGACGCCGATCGTCAGGATCACCGAGCGGGCCATGGCGCCGCGGCTGATCTCGGCGAGCAGCGGCAGCGCCTCTTCCATCGACGCGGCCGTGTGCGTGGCCCCGAAACGCTCGGCCTGCGCGCGCTTCCACTCCAGCGGATCGACCGCCAGGATCTGCTCGGCGCCGGCGAGCTTCGCGCCCTGCACGGCGTTGATGCCGATGCCGCCGATACCCACGACCACCACGGTGTCGCCCGGCTGCACATCCGCCGCGTAGATCGCCGAGCCGAGCCCGGTCGTCACGCCGCAGCCGACCAGCGCCGCCTTGTCCAGCGGGATGTCGCCGTCGATCTTGATGCAGCTGAACTGGTGCACCACGGTGTAAGGCTCGAAGGTCCCGAGCACGCACATGAGCCGGGCGTCCTGGCCGCGCACGTGGTGTCGCGAAGTCCCGTCGCCCAGTTGCTTGCCTTCCAGGATCAATGCGCCGTAGTCGCAGAGGTTCTGGTGGCCGCTCGCGCACGAGGGGCACTGACCACACGACGGGATGAAGCCGAGCACGACGTGATCGCCGGGAGCCAGTCCGGTCACCCCGGGACCGACCTCGACCACTTCGCCGGCTCCCTCGTGGCCGCCGATGTAGGGAAATCCAGGGACGGGCAGGTCGCCGGTGAGCAGATGCTCGTCGGAATGGCACAGCCCGCTGGCTGCGAGCCGGACCAGGACCTCACCGGTTCCCGGACCGTCGAGCTCAACCTCCTCGACCGACCAGTCCTCGCCCACACCCCACAGCACCGCCGCCGAATTCTTCATGCGGCGACGGTATGCCGCGGGGCCAGCCAGCGCCACAGGTTGAGCTGGGCGTCAGCTGTGGGGAGAAGCGATCCTCAGCCGGTGAATCCGCCATCGACCGGGACGACCGCACCGGTCATCGCCGACGCCGCCTCTGAGCACAGGAAGGCGACGACCGCTGCCACCTCCGAGGCGCCCAGCAGGCGTCCGAGATGGGAGTGCTGGGAGAACTCCTTGGCGTTGGCCAGGCCGTAGATCTTCGCGGTCGCTTCGAGGATCGCGGTGTCGGTGGAGCCGGGTGCGACGACGTTCGCGGTGACGGTCGTACCGGCGAGGTCGGCGGCGAGGGTGCGCACCAGGCCGACCACCCCGTGCTTGGCGGCCACGTAACCGGCGAGCTGGCGCAGCGGCTCGGTGCCGGCGGCCGAGGAGACGGCGACGAAGCGCCCTGCCTGGCTGTTCAGCAGAAACGGCACGGCGGCGCGGGCCAGATGGAAGACGCCCGTGAGGTTGACGTCGAGCATCGCTTCCCACTGGGCGTCGCGCATCTCCCAGACCGGCGGCCCGCCGGCGATCGTCCCGGCGACGGCGACGGCGGCATCGATCCCCCCGTGGCGGGCGGCCGTCTCGGCGCAGGCGGCGTCCAGCGACGACGTGTCGCGCACGTCGGCGATGACCGCCGTGCCGCCGGTGCGACGCGCGACTTCCTGCAGCTGCTCGGGCCCGGCGAGGGCGTAGCCCAGGGCGGGATCGTCACGGCAACTGTCGATGAGGGTGAGCTGCCATCCCAGGTCGGCAAGGCAATCCGCGACCGCGGCACCGATGCCGCGCGCGGCCCCGGTGATTACCGCGACCGGCACGTGACGTCCCAACAACCGGTGAAAGACACATGACGATCCAATCACCGCCGGTGATCCAGTTGGTGCGGAAGGCGCGTTCCCGGCAGGCTTGATCGGTCAGGACTTACGCTTGCAGGTATGGCGTACCTCGATCACGCGGCGACGACGCCGGTGCATCCGGCTGCAATCGCGGCGGTGGTGGACACGCTCAGCGCCGTCGGCAACGCCTCTTCGCTGCATGCCAGCGGGCGTCACGCCCGGCGCACGGTCGAGGAATCGCGCGAGAGCGTGGCCTCCGCGCTGGACGCCCGGCCGTCGGAAGTGATCTTCACCAGCGGCGGTACGGAGAGCGACAACATGGCCATCAAGGGCCTGTTCTGGGCTCAGCGCGCCGCCGATCCGCGCCGCCGCCGGCTGCTGATCAGCGGCATCGAGCATCACGCCGTGCTCGACTCCGCCGAGTGGCTGGCCGCGGAGCAGGGCGCCGAGATCGTCTGGCTCCCGGTCGACCGGACGGGACGCGTCGAGCCTTCGGGTTTGTATGAGGCACTCAGCGCCGATCCTGATGCCGCGGCGGTCGTCAGCGTGATGTGGGCCAACAACGAGGTCGGCACCGTGCAGCCGATCGCGGAGCTGACCGAGGTGGCCCACGAGTTCGGCGCCGTGATGCACAGCGACGCGGTCCAGGCCGTCGGTGCCCTTCCGGTGTCCTTCGCCTCCAGCGGGCTCGACGCGATGACGGTGACCGGCCACAAGTTCGGCGGCCCGTACGGCACCGGCGCGCTGCTGCTCAAGCGCGGCATCAACCTCACGCCCCTGACGCACGGCGGCGGCCAGGAACGAGAGGTGCGCTCGGGGACGCTGGACGTGCCTGGCGTCGCCGGGTTCGCTGCCGCCTGCCGGGTGGCGGTGGACGAGCAGCCGGAGCGGGCGGCGCGGGTCGCGGCGCTACGCGATGAACTGGTCGCGGGAGTACGCGCGCGGGTGCCCGATGTGGTGCTGAACGGCGCCCCGATCGACGCCGGCGAGGGTCGCCTCCCGGGCAACGCCCACCTGTCCTTCCCCGGCTGTGAAGGGGATTCGCTGCTGATGCTGCTCGACGCCCGGGGCGTGGAATGCTCCACCGGTTCGGCGTGCTCGGCGGGAATCGCGCGGCCCTCGCACGTGCTGCTGGCGATGCAGGCCGATGCCGAGCACGCGCGTAGCTCGCTGCGCTTCTCGCTGGGTCACACCTCGACCCGCTCCGACGTCAACGAACTGCTGGACGTGATCGGCCCGTGCGCCGAGCGTTCGCGCCGCGCCGGCGCCCTCTCGGGGGCGCTCACCGGTGCGCTCAACCGCCGGTCCTAAGCCATGCGCGTATTGGCCGCCATGAGCGGCGGGGTCGATTCGGCTGTGGCGGCGGCGCGAGCTCGCGATGCCGGGCACGAGGTCGTCGGCGTTCACCTGGCGCTGGCTCGCCAGCCCGCCAGCGCTCGCGAGGGCGCGCGCGGCTGCTGCACGCTGGATGACGCGCGCGACGCTCGCCGGGCCGCCGATGTGCTCGAAATCCCTTTCTACGTATGGGATCTGGCGGAGCGCTTCGCTGATGATGTGATCGCTGATTTCGCCGAGTCCTACGCCCGCGGCGAGACCCCCAACCCCTGCCTTCGATGCAACGAGCGCATCAAGTTCTCCGCCGTCCTCGAGCGGGCGCTGGCCCTCGATTTCGACGCGGTGGTCACCGGTCATCACGCGCGCCTGACGCAGCCGGCTGACGGGCCGGTGCTGCGGCGCAGCGTCGATCTGGCGAAGGACCAGTCCTACGTCCTCGGGACGCTGCGTCCCGAGCAACTCGCGTCAGCCATCTTCCCGCTGGGTGATTCCACGAAGGCTCAGGTGCGCGCGGAGGCCGCCGAGCGCGGGCTCGCGCTGGCCGACAAGCCCGACAGCACCGACATCTGCTTCGTGCCTTCTGGCGACACCGCGGGTTGGTTACGCGAGCGGCTGGGTTCGCAGCCCGGCTCGGTGGTCGACGCCGAGACCGGCGCGGTCGTCGGCAGCCACGACGGTGCCTACGCGTTCACGGTCGGGCAGCGCCGCGGCCTTGCGCTCAGCGTTCCCGCTGGGGACGGGCGTCCGCGCTACGTCCTCGGGGTCGACCCGGTGAGTCGGGAAGTGAGCGTCGGGCCGGCCGCCAGCCTCGGTGTCGACTGGCTCGAGGCCACCCCGAGCACCTACCACGGGCCGCCGGTGCGCTGCCTGGCTCAGGTCCGCGCGCATGGCACCCCGGTCGCTGCCCACGTTCAGCGGCTGGCCCGCGGTGGGGGCGAGGTGCTGCGCGTCGAGTTCGACGAGCCGTTGCGAGCCGTGGCGCGGGGTCAGGCGGTCGTGCTCTACGCGCCCGAAGGCGTGGGCGATCAGGTGGGCGATCGCGTCATCGGGGGCGGTTGGATCCGCGAGACCGGCACCGCCTGACGCTCGCCGCGCCTGGCTCCCGTACCGTCGTCACGTGGCCGACCGCGTGTACCCACCAGTCATCGGGATCGCCAAGTCCTGGTTTCGCGCGCTCGACCTGAAGCTGACGGTTGAGGGCGGCGAGAACATCCCGCTCTCCGGTGGATGCGTGCTGGTCAGCACCCACGTCAGCTATCTGGATTTCATCTTCGTGGGGCTCGGCGCGCAGCCTTCGAAACGGCTCGTGCGCTTCATGGCGAAGAAGGCCGTTTTCGATCACAGGATCAGCGGTCCGCTGATGCGCGGGATGCACCACATCCCGGTCGATCGCAAGGCCGGCGCGGGCGCGTACGACGAGGCGTTGGCGGCGCTGCGGGCCGGGGAAGTGGTCGGGGTTTTCCCGGAGGCGACGATCAGCCAGTCGTTCGAGGTCAAGCAGTTGAAGACGGGCGCGGCGCGGATGGCTCTCGCCGCCGGGGTTCCGATCGTGCCGGTGTCGATCTGGGGAACGCAGCGGCTCTGGACCAAAGGCCATCCGAAGAATCTGACCCGGCGCCACACGCCCGTCACGATTGCCGTCGGGCCGGCTGTCGAGGCCGGCCCCGATGACAAGCCGGTCGTGGTCACCCGGCGGATCGGCGAGGCGCTGGAGACGCTGCTGCACAAGGCGCAGGAGAGCTACGTCGACCAGCCGTCCGGCCCCGGCGACACGTGGTGGCTGCCGGTTCGCCTCGGCGGGAGCGCGCCCACGCCCGAGGAAGCCCGCGAGCTCGACGCCAAGCAAGGACATCTCGGCTGAGCGCCCAGAATCCCGGTATGGACGAGGGCCCGCTCTGGTCCCCCGGAGCGGCCACGGGCGTCGGCTCGCTGCCCGCCGACCTCACCTCGGCCCTGGTCGCAAGCTCGCAGGAGATCAGTTACGCCTGCCATCTGGTCCTGGAAGAGCTGCCGGACCTGCCCTACCTGCCTGAACTGCCGCACCGCGGCCCAGGAGCAGACCTGATCGGGCGCGGAGCGCTCTTCCTGACGGACCTGCACGTCGACCTGCAGCCCGCCGGGTGGCGGCTGGTCAGCCGTCCGGGTCATGACGAGCGCCGCGGGCGTGACCTGCTCGAGCGCGACCTCGACGCGTTCGAAGAGGCCGCTGCGGACTACACCGGGCCGGTGAAGGTGCAGGTGGCCGGACCCTGGACGCTCGCCGCGTCGCTCGAGCTGACCCGCGGGGACAAGGCGCTCGCCGATGAGGGTGCGGTCCGCGACCTCACCGAGTCGCTGGCCGACGGGGTCACCGCCCACGTCGCCGACCTGCGCAAGCGCCTGCCCAATGCCCGCCTCATGGTGGCCTTCGACGAGCCCTCCTTGCCGGCGGTCATCGCCGGTCACATCCCCACGGCCAGCGGTTTCAGCACGTTGCCGAGGCCGGAGGGCTGGTTCGCCGAGCAGCGCCTCGCGACGGTCCTGACGGGCATCTCGGCCCCGGCGGGAGTGCACTGCTGCGCCGAAAATCCGCCCATCGCGCTGATGCGCAAAGCGGGTGCGGCGTTCGTCAGCCTCGACTTCACGCTCCCGCTCAGGGTGGCCACCATGGACGAGCTGGGCGAGGCCGTCGAGGCCGGCGTCGGTGTCATCGCGGGCCTGGTGGGCACGGGTGCCCAACGCGGTGTTTTGTCGGACGTCGGTCGTACGGTCGAACCGATCCTTTCGCTGTGGCGGCGTCTCGGCCTGGCAGCGGAGCAGCTTCGGGAGGTGGCGGTGAGTCCGACGTGCGGCCTGGCCGGCGTGAGCCCGCAAGCGGCGCTCGCGGCCATGCGACTGTGCCGGGAAGCAGGGAGCCGGCTCGCCGAGGGTGACCTGTGAGCGCGCCGTCCGTCGTGGGCCCGGAGCCCTCAAGCACCGAGCGGGCGCGCCACGCAGATCTGTCGACCCAGCTGGATGATTTTTCCTACCGTTATTACGTTCTCGACCAGCCGACGGCGAGCGATGCCGAGTACGACACGCTCATGCGCGAGTTGCTGGGGCTCGAGGAGCGCTTTCCCGAGCTGGTCACCCCGGATTCGCCGTCGCAGAAGGTGGCGGGCGGGTTCAGCACCCTGTTCGAGCCGGTCGCCCATATCGAGCGGCTGCTCAGCCTGGACAATGTGTTCTCGGCCGAGGAGCTCACGGAATGGGCCGCGCGCGCGCAGCGTGAGGCGCCGGTGTCGGCGTGGCTCTGCGAGCTGAAGATCGACGGCCTCGCGGTCGACCTGGTCTACGAGAACGGCCGGCTGGTGCGAGCCGCTACCCGGGGCGATGGGCGTACCGGCGAAGACATCACCAACAATCTGCGCACCTTGAAGACGGTGCCCACGCAGCTCGCCGCGGATGCGGGCGTGCCCGTGCCTGAGTTGCTCGAGGTACGCGGCGAGGTCTACCTGCCGGTCGCGGCGTTCGAGCAATTGAACGCCGGTCTGGTCGCGGCGGAGAAGGCGCCGTTCGCCAATCCCCGCAATGCCGCCGCCGGATCGCTTCGGCAGAAGGATCCGCGCGTCACGGCATCCCGGCCGCTGGCGCTCACCCTGCACGGTGTGGGAGCCTCCCGCGGCTTCCAGCCGGCTACCCAGTCCCAGGCGTACGAGCAGCTCGGGCTCCTCGGGCTTCCGGTCAGCCTCTACACCTCGGTCGTCTCCTCGTTGGAGGAGGTGCAGGCCTTCGTGGAGCGGTGGGGCGAGCACCGCCATGACGCGCCGCACGAGATCGACGGCGTCGTCGTCAAGGTCGATGACTTCGCGCTTCAGCGGCGCCTCGGCGCGACCTCGAAATCTCCGCGCTGGGCGATCGCGTACAAGTACCCGCCCGAGGAGGTCAACACCAAGCTCAACAACATCATCGTGAGCATCGGGCGCACCGGCCGCGCCACCCCGTTCGCGGTCCTGGAGCCGGTGCGGGTGGGCGGCGTGACGGTCGGGCAGGCCACGCTGCACAACGAGTACGAGGTAGCCCGAAAGGGCGTGATGATCGGCGACACGGTGGTGGTGCGCCGCGCCGGTGACGTCATCCCCGAGGTCGTCGGGCCTGTCGTCGCGCTGCGCGATGGCAGCGAGCGGGCCTTCGTCATGCCCACGCACTGCCCCGCCTGCAACACCGAGCTGGTGCGCGAGGGCGATCAAGTCGATCTGCGCTGCCCCAACCATGTCGGCTGCCCGGCCCAGCGGGTGTGGTCGATCTTCCACTTCGCCGGGCGCAGCGCGCTCGACATCGACGGCCTCGGCTTCGAGACGGCGCGGCTGCTCTCCTCGAACGAGATCGTCAAGGATGTCGGCGACATCATGCGGCTGACCCCGGAGTCGTTCGAGGGCCTCGCCGGGTTCGGCACCAAGAAGATCGAGCAGATCATGCGCGGTCTCGATCATGCGAAGACCCAGCCGCTCTGGAGGCTCCTGGTCGGCCTGTCGATCCGTGATGTGGGAGCCCCCACCGCGCAGACCCTCGCGCGAGAGTTCCGCACTCTCGACGCTCTGGAGGCTGCCGACGTCGAGCGCATTCAGGAGGTCGAGGGCATCGGTCCGAAGACCGCAGCGGTGATCGCCGGGTGGTTCGCCGATCCGGGCCACCAGGAGATCGTCCGCAAGTTGCGCGAGGGGGGCGTCAACACCACAGACGTCGGCGCGGAGGAGTCCGGCGACCGTCCGCTGGAGGGCATCAGCGTCGTCATCACCGGCACCATGACGAGCTTCAGCCGTGACAGCGCGACGGAAGCGGTCCAGGAGCGCGGCGGGAAGGTCACCGGGTCGGTCAGCAAGAAGACCGACTTCGTGGTTGCCGGCGAGGACCCGGGCCGCAGCAAGTACGACAAGGCGCTGGCGCTGGGTGTCGCGCTGCTCGATGAGGACGGTTTTCGGGCGTTGCTCGATGAGGGGGTCGAGGCGGCGCGCTTGCGTGTCGTCCCGACGGAGGATTCGCCATCCGCCGAGACCGAACCGTGACATCATCGGCGGAGCCGGCTGACACCGAGTGACTGACGACGGCAAGCGCGACGGCATGGACGACGGCAAGGCGGTCGAAACGATGAGGCGGGCAGGTGTCGCCCCTGAGCCGGCGATCGACGACGCCCCGTCGGGGCGCCATCGTTCCCGCCCGCCCAGCGGCAGCGGCAGCTGGCGGTCCGGCGGCATCCACCGCGGCCGCCGTAACCGGCTGCCTGACCCGCGCGAGCTGGCTCCCGTCAACGATTCCGCCTCCTTCTGGCGTTACCTGGCCCTCGTCTGCGGCGCCGGGGCGATGGTCCTCGTCGCCGAGACCTTCAGCGCCATCCGCCACCACCAGCGCTGGGATGGCCCCTATCTCGCGGTCGTGACCCTGCTGCTCGTGGCAGAGCTACGGCCGCTGGTGAAGTCCGACAAGCGCGACCCGGCCGGGCTCACCACGTCCGAGGTGTTCGTCTTCGCGCTGCTGTTGCACTGGGGCCTCAGCCTGGCGCTGCTGGCGATGGTGGTGGCGATCGTGATCGCCGATGCTGTCCGCGGCCGAAAACCGTGGCGCACGGCGTTCAACATCGCCCAGTACGCGCTGGCCTACGCGGCGGCGTCCCTGGTCCTGATCGCCTGCTCGGTCGACCTGAGCGACCACAAGGCGCGAAGCATCGGCGCCCACGACCTGCCGGCCATCGCGGTGGCAGCCGTGGCCTTCTTCCTGGTCAACGACCTGCTGGTGGCGGGCGCCGTCGCGCGGCACCAGCGGGTCAGCTGGAAGAGCGTGGTGCTCGATGCCCCCGGCTACCGCATCATCAGCACGGCCGCGCTGCTGTGCTTGTCGCCCCTGCTGGTGGTGGTTGCCGAGCGCAGCAGCGGGTTCCTGCCACTGCTGCTCGTGCCGCTCTACGCGGTGGGCCAGGCTGCTGCGCTGGCCCAGGAGCGGGAGCGTCAGGCACTGCACGATCCGCTGACCGGGCTGGCCAACCGCACCCAGCTGCTGGAGCGGGCGCGTCCGGCGCTGGCTTCGGTCGGTGGTGAGGTTCCGCCGGTGGCATTGCTGATGGTGGATCTCGACGACTTCAAAGCGGTGAACGACACCCACGGCCACCTCGCCGGCGACGAATTGCTGCGCCTCGTGGGCGCCCGGCTGGCCGGAGCGGTGCGCCCGGGAGACGTCGTGGCCCGCTTCGGAGGCGATGAGTTCGCCGTCCTGCTGTGCGATCTTTCGGCCGAACCGCCCGACCCGCTGCTGGCCGATGAGGTGGCGGCCGAGCCCCTCTCGCCGGAGGCTGTCGCCGATCAGGTGGCTGCGCGTATCCGGCTGGCGCTGCGGGAGCCGTATCAGATCGCCGGTCTTGCCGTCACCGTCGGCGCGAGCGTAGGTACGGCCGTGGCGCCGCCCTCGGGTGGTGACGTCGACACCCTGCTGCACGCGGCTGACGTCGCGATGTACCGGGTCAAGGCCGATCGGCGCACCCCGGTCGCCACGGTCGACGTGTCCTCGCCGGTGATTCACCTGAACAACGGGCGCGAAGGGGAGCCGTCGATGCTGTCCGCCGGGGTCGGTGGTTGCGCCGGATCGGCAGAGTCGGGGTAGCGCTCTCGTACGATCGCCCTATGAGCCTCACCCGTCAGGAGGTCGCCCACCTGGCGCGACTGTCCCGACTCGCCCTCTCGGACGAGGAGCTCGATCACCTGGCGCCTCAGCTCGACGTGATCTTGACGAGCGTCGCGCGCGTGGCCGAGGCCGGCACCCCCGAGCAGATGGCGCAGGTGCCGCCGACGAGCCACGCCGTCCCGATGACCAACGGCTTCCGGCCCGACGAGATCCGCCCGTGCCTGCCACGTGACGAGGTGCTCGCGGCCGCGCCCGCCGCTGAAGACGGTCGCTTCCGGGTGCCGCGCATCCTCGAGGAGGAGGGATGAGCGAGCCGGGAATCGTCGGGCGTACGGCTGCTGACCTCGCGTCGCTCATCGCCTCCGGCGAGCTGAGCGCGGTCGAGGTCACCCAAGCCCATCTGGACCAGGTGGCGGCGACCGACGGCGAGTTGCACGCCTTCCTGCACGTGTCGGCCGAGCCCGCGCTGGCGGCTGCGTCCGACATCGATGCTGCCCGCGGCCGGGGCGAGCCGCTCGGACCGCTGGCCGGAGTTCCCCTTGCGCTGAAGGATGTTTTCGCTACGCGAGGTGTCCCCACCACCTGTGGTTCGAAGATCCTCGAGGGGTGGCTGCCGCCGTACAACGCGACGGTCGTCGACCGGCTGCGGGCGGCCGGGGTGGTGGTGCTCGGCAAGACCAACATGGACGAGTTCGCCATGGGCAGCTCCACCGAGAACTCCGCCTACGGCCCCACACGTAACCCCTGGGACACCAGCCGGATCCCCGGCGGATCGTCCGGGGGGAGCGCCGCCGCGGTGGCCGCCGGGCAGGCCCCGCTCGCGGTCGGCACCGACACCGGTGGCTCGATCCGCCAGCCCGCTGCGGTCTGCGGGATCGTCGGTGTGAAGCCGACCTACGGCGGCGTCAGCCGTTACGGGCTCGTCGCGTTCTCCTCCAGCCTCGATCAGGGCGGGCCCTTCGCGCGCACCGTGCTCGACGCGGCGCTGCTGCACGAAGCGATCGCCGGTCACGATCCAATGGACTCCACCAGCATCGCGAGCTTCAGCGCGCCGGTCGTGGAGGCCGCGTCCCGTCGTGACGTCAGCGGGGTGCGCATCGGCGTGGTCCGCGAGCTCGGCGGCGCCGGTTACGAGCCGGAGGTCGAGGCGCGTTTCCGCGAGTCGGTGGCGGTGCTCGAGGAGCTCGGAGCCGTCGTCACCGAGGTGTCCTGCAGGGCCTTCGAGTTCGGGCTGGCGGCGTACTACCTGATCGCCCCGAGCGAGTGCTCGTCCAACCTGGCGCGCTTCGACGGGATGCGCTACGGCCTGCGAATCGGCGCCGATGACGACGGCGTCGAGCGGGTGATGAGCGCGACCCGTGACGCAGGTTTCGGAGCCGAGGTGAAGCGCCGCATCATGATCGGCACCTACGCGCTTTCCAGCGGCTACTACGACGCGTACTACGCGCAGGCACAGAAGGTTCGCACGCTCATCAGCCGCGATTTCGCCGCCGCCTTCGAGCAGGTCGACGTGCTGGTCTCGCCCACGACGCCGACGGTCGCGTTCCCGCTCGGCGAGCGCGTCGACGATCCGACCGCCATGTACGCCACCGACCTCGCGACGGTCCCGGCCAACCTGGCCGGAGTCCCTGCGCTCTCACTGCCGTGCGGGCTGGCGGATGGCTTGCCGGTCGGCCTGCAGATCATGGCTCCCGCGCTTGCTGACGAGCGGATGTATCGGGTAGCCGGTGCACTTGAGGCCGAGCTCGACACGCGCCGGGGAGGACCCTTGCTGAGCCCCTACCTGAACGGCGAACCGGCGGGAGCACGATGACCGTCACCGCAATGGGCACCGATTACGAGGCCGTCGTCGGCCTGGAGACCCACGTCGAACTCGGCACTGTCTCCAAGATGTTCTGCGGCTGCCCGACGGCGTTCGGCGCCGAGCCCAACACGCAGGTGTGCCCGGTGTGCCTCGGCCTTCCCGGCGCGCTGCCGGTGGTCAACGAGGCCGCCATCGCTCTGACGGTGCGCATCGGGCTGGCACTGAACTCCGAGATAGCGCCGTGGTGCCGCTTTGCGCGGAAGAACTACTTCTACCCGGACATGCCGAAGGACTTCCAGATCAGCCAGTACGACGAGCCGCTGTGCGTCGGCGGCTACCTGGACGTCGAGGTGAACGGCGAGAAGCACCGGGTCGGCATCACCCGCGTCCACATGGAAGAGGACACCGGCAAGTCGCTGCACGTCGGCGGCGGAGACGGCCGCATCCACGGCGCCACCCACTCGCTGCTGGACTACAACCGGGCCGGCGTGCCGCTCGTGGAAATCGTCACCGAGCCCGACATCCGCTCCGCCGAGGTCGCCGGTGCGTATGTCACCGAACTGCGGGAACTGCTGCGAGCGCTGGGGGTTTCTGAGGTTCGGATGGAGCAGGGCCAGCTGCGCTGCGATGCCAACCTCTCGTTGCGGGTGCGCGGGACCGAGAAGTTCGGGACGCGTACCGAGACCAAGAACCTGAACTCGATCCGCTCGGTCGAGCGCGCGATCACCCACGAGATCGGCCGCCAGGCCGCGCGGCTCGATGCCGGGGAGCGGATCGTGCAGGAGACCCGCCACTTCGACGAGGCGCGGGGCATCACGCAGGCCGGCCGCACCAAGGAAGAGGCGACCGACTACCGCTACTTCCCCGAGCCCGACCTGCTGCCGGTGGCGCTCGAGGTGTCCTTCATCGATGCCATTCGCGACGCGCTGCCCGAGCTCCCCGCGGCTCGCCGCGCCCGCCTGTGCCAGCAATTCGGTTTCAGCCCGCTCGAGCTGGAGCAGATGATCGGCGCCGGGGTGCTCGACCTGGTCGAGGACACGATCGCCGCCGGCGCCGATCCCGACGCGTCACGCGCCTGGTGGCTCAACGAGCTGGCCCGCAGTGCCTCCGAGCGTGGGCTGGAGCCGTCGCAGCTGCCCCTGACGGGGGTCGACGTCGCACGTGTCATCGAACTCGTCGCCGCCGGCACCCTGACGAATGCCCTGGCCCGCCAGGTAGTGGCCGGCGTGCTGGACGGCGAGGGCGGCCCTGACGCGGTGATGACCGCGCGCGGGCTGGCGGTCGTCGAAGACGCCGACGCGCTGGCTGCTGCGTGCGACGCCGCGATCGCCGATGCGCCTGACATCGCGCAGAAGGTCCGGGATGGGAAGGCCGCCGCCGTCGGACCGCTGGTCGGGGCTGTCATGAAGGCGATGAGGGGCTCGGCTGACGCCGCGAAGGTGCGGGCAGCACTGCTGGAGCGCCTCGGCGCGAGCTGAAACCAACGCACGTATCGTGCGACCCGTGTCGCCAGAGCCGCCAGAGTCGCGAGACCAGTCAGACCAGCCGCCCCGCCGCAAGCCCCGTTCCTTTGAAGTGACGGACGGTTTCGAGCGAGCTCCCGCCCGGGCCATGCTCCGCGCGGTCGGGCTGACCGATGACGACTGGGACAAGTTCCAGATCGGTGTGGCGTCCTCGTGGAACGAGGTCACGCCGTGCAACATGCCGCTGCAGCGCCTCGCCGGGGCAGCGAAGGAGGGGGTCTTCGCGGCCGGCGGCTACCCGCTGGAGTTCGGCACGATTGCGGTGTCCGACGGCATTTCCATGGGACACGAGGGAATGCGCGCCTCGCTCGTCTCGCGTGAGGTGATCGCCGATTCCGTCGAGCTGATGATGCACGCCGAACGGCTCGACGGAAGCGTCCTGCTGGCGGGCTGCGACAAGAGCCTGCCGGGCATGCTGATGGCCGCGGCCCGCCTCGACCTCGCGTCCGTCTTCCTCTACGGGGGCTCGATCCTTCCCGGGCGGATGCCCGACGGGCGGCTGTCCACCATCCAGGACGTGTTCGAGGCCGTTGGTGCGCGTTCCAGCGGGAAGATCGACGACGCTCAGCTGAAGGCCGTCGAGCGGTCGGCCTGCCCGAGCCAGGGCTCGTGCGGCGGCATGTACACCGCCAACACCATGGCCTCAGCGGCCGAAGCGCTCGGGATGTCGCTGATCGGATCGGCCTCGGCGCCGGCCGTCGACAGCCGCCGTGACGCGTATGCCCGGGCGAGCGGCGAAGCCGTGGTCGGCCTGCTGGAGAAGGGGATCACAGCTCGCCAGATCCTCACGTTCGACGCCTTCGAGAACGCGATCGCGGTCGTCATGGCGCTCGGTGGCTCGACCAACGCCGTGCTGCACTTGCTGGCCATCGCTCACGAGGCGCGCGTCCCGCTCTCGCTCGACGACTTCGACCGGATCGGCCGGCGCGTGCCGCACATTGCTGACGTGCGCCCGTTCGGCACGTACGTCATGACCGATCTCGACCGGATCGGTGGAGTGCCCGTCGTGATGCGGGCGCTGCTCGAAGCCGGCCTGATGCACGGCGACGCGCTCACCGTGACGGGCCGCACGCTCGCCGAGGAGCTCTCCGACCTGGCCCCGCCTGACCTCGACGGCACCGTGCTCTCGCCGTTGGACCGTCCGTTGCATTCCACCGGCGGCATCGCGATCCTGCGCGGCTCGCTCGCTCCCGACGGCGCCGTCGTGAAGAGCGCGGGAATGGATCAGCTGGTCTTCGAAGGCACCGCCCGGGTCTTCGACGGCGAGGCGCTGGCGATGGAGGCCGTCACCGCGGGCCACATCGCTGCCGGCGACATCGTCGTCATCCGCTGGGAGGGGCCGAAGGGCGGCCCGGGGATGCGCGAGATGCTCGCGGTCACGGCGGCCATCAAGGGCGCCGGCCTCGGTCACGACGTCGCACTGCTGACTGATGGCCGGTTCTCGGGCGCGACCTTCGGCCTGTGCGTGGGTCATGTGGCGCCGGAGTCGGCGGATTGCGGGCCGATCGCCCTCGTCGCCGACGGCGATCGCATCACCCTCGATGTGCCCAACCGCGTGCTCGATCTGCACGTCGAGCCGGCCGAGTTGGAGCGCCGGCGGGCAGCCTGGAAACCGTTGGAGCCGCGCTACACCACCGGGGTGCTCGCCAAGTACGCCAAGCTCGTCGGGTCCGCCGCTGAGGGCGCGGTCTGCGACTGATGGTTCGCACGTGAGCGACACCGATGTCGTCGAGCGGGAAAAGAGCCATTGGATACGCGTCACCATCCTGGCGTTGATCCCGATCCTGATCGTCGCGGGCGCCGGCATTTTCGTGCTCGCCCGTCACAAGAAGGTGGACCACCGCCAGGAGGAAGCGCAAGCCGCCCTGTCGGCCTATCTCGCCTCCTGGTCGACGGTGAACTACGCCGGAATGGCCGCCCACGCCAACGTGCCGGCGGCCGCGATCGCCGCGGTGAACACACCGCTGCGTCGCAACCTGGTCGTCACCGCAGCGACTTACACGCCCGGTTTGCTCACGCGCGACAAGACCGGGAATCGGGGCACCGCGCCGTACACCGCTCGTCTCACCCTCAGGGGCTTCGGCGCGTGGAGCTACTCGGGATCGCTGACGCTCGTCAAGACGAAGGGCAGCGACAAGCAGGACGTCTGGCAAGTGCAGTTCACTCCAGCTGCCATCGAGCCGCAGCTGACCGCTACTCGCGTCCTCGAGCGGACCCATGTGACGGCTCCCCGCGGCCGGTTGCTCGACGCGGAAGGCCTGCCGCTGCGCGGTGCCGACGGTGATCTCGATTCGAACCTGCTCGGCACCGTCGAACCCCTGACCGGCATCGAACGCGTCTACAACCCTCAGCTCGCGGGTCGTCCCGGTGGCTCGATCGTGCTCATGCAAGGCGCGATTCGGTTGCAAACGTTGAAGAGTTACCCGGCAACCCCCGGGCAGGACGTCACGACCACCATCGACTTGCGAGTGCAGCGCGCCGGCGAGACGGCGCTCGCGCCGATCGGGCTGCCCGCCGCGCTCGTCGCGATCGACACCCGTACCGGCGGGGTGCTGGCGACTGTCGACAACCCGCTCGGGGGGTTTGCCCGCGCGATCCGCGGCCAGTACCCACCTGGCTCGACCTTCAAGGTCATCACGACGACGGCGGCCCTGCTCGCCGGCCGCAACGAGAACACCCCGCTCGACTGCCCGCCCACCCGCACGGTCGACCAGTACGTCTTCAAGAACGCGATGAACGAGTCCTTCGGACTGATCAATCTGAGCCGGGCGTTCGCCGTCAGCTGCAACACCGCATTCGTCAACCTGCGCGAGTCGATCACCGAGGCGGACATGAAGCGCGCCGCCCTGCTCTACGGGTTCGATGAGACGCAGCCACTGCCGATCCAGAGTTACGGCGGTTCCTATCCGGTTCCCCTCAACGATGTCGTCGCTGCCGCGGCCGCCTTCGGGCAGGGTCAGGTGCAAACCAGCCCGCTCCAGATGGCTTCAGTCGCCGCGGCTGTGGCAGGAGGCGCCTGGCGCAAGCCCTTCGTGGCCGGACGCTCGACCGTCGTCCACCCGATTCCGGCGACCGTCGATCAGGAACTGAAGAACATGATGCGCGCGGTCGTCACCTCCGGCACCGCTGACGTCCTGCAATTCCCGGGCGTGGTCTACGGCAAGACCGGCACAGCCGAATACGGCAGCGGGACCAACCCGCCGACCCACGCCTGGTTCATCGGCTGGCGCGGCACGGTCGCCTTCGCGGTGATCGTCGAGGGCGGCGGGTTCGGTGCCTCGGTCGCCGCTCCCATCGCGGCGAACTTCCTCACTGCCCTCGGACCGGCCTGACGACGAGCCTCGCGCACACAAAACGATGCCCTCGGGGCGCGAGTCATTTTTCGTTGGAGCACACGATCCGTTGCTTAAGGGCGGAAAGCATCGGATCGTGTGCTCCAACAAAAAACACTTCGTTCGGCGAGGGCACCGAATTGTGTGCGTCGCCGCTTCCATTTGACGAAGCGCGGATCGTCAGCCACAGTGAAGCGGTGCAGAACCTGCGACTTGTAGCCTGCTTGCGCCCGTAGCCTCCCGCTGCGTGCGCCGCCCTCCAGTGCCTTCGGCACGGGGGGCTTTTGTTTGTTCATAACTCTGTTTGTTCATAACTCGCCAAACCCCCGTAGAGGGAGCAGCCATGACAACCTCGCATCCACAGCCGAGTCCGGCGACCATCACCGGCGCCCAGTCGCTCGTCCGCTCGCTGGAGGCTGCCGGGGTAGAGGTCATTTTCGGGATCCCGGGCGGCGCCATCCTTCCGGCCTACGATCCCCTGTTCGACAGCAAGATCCGCCACGTCCTGGTCCGTCACGAGCAGGGCGCCGGCCACGCGGCTACTGGATACGCGCAGGCCACCGGCCGGGTCGGGGTGTGCATGGCGACCTCCGGTCCGGGCGCCACCAACCTCGTCACCCCGATCGCTGACGCCTACATGGACAGCGTCCCGATCGTCGCCATCACCGGCCAGGTGCCGAGCCCTGCCATCGGGAGCGACGCGTTCCAGGAAGCCGACATCTGCGGCATCACGCTCCCGATCACCAAGCACAACTTCCTGGTGACGGATGCGGCCGACATCCCCAAGACGATCGCGGCCGCGTTCCACATCGCCTCGACGGGACGTCCCGGCCCGGTGCTCGTCGACCTGCCCAAGGACATCCTGCAGGCCCAGACGACCTTCAACTGGCCCAAGCAGCTCGACCTGCCGGGTTACCGGCCCAACCTGCGACCACACGCCAAGCAGGTGCGCGAGGCGGCCAAGCTGATCAGCGCGTCCGAGCGACCGGTGCTGTACGTGGGCGGCGGGGTGCTGAAGGCTCACGCGGCCGAAGAGCTGTTGAAGCTCGCCGAGCTCACCGGCATCCCGGTCGTGACGACGCTCATGGCGCGCGGGGCCTTCCCCGACAGCCACCGGCAGCACCTCGGCATGCCCGGCATGCACGGGTCGGTGGCCGCTGTGACGGCGTTGCAGAAGTCCGACCTGCTCATCACGCTCGGCGCGCGTTTCGACGACCGCGTGACCGGCCACCTGCCGACATTCGCCCCCGAGGCGAAGATCATCCACGCTGACGTCGACCCCGCGGAGATCGGCAAGAACCGCGCTGCCGACGTCCCGATCGTCGGCGACGCGAAGGCCGTGATCCGTGAGCTGACGACCGTGCTCAGCAACGAGCCGAGAGCCGACCTCACCGCCTGGTGGGTCAAGCTCGACGGCTGGCGCGAGACCTATCCGGTGGGCTACGACCTGCCGGCCGACGGCACGCTCTCGCCGCAGTACGTCATCGAGCGGCTCGGTCAGATCGCCGGCCCCGACGCGATTTACGTGGCGGGCGTCGGCCAGCACCAGATGTGGGCCGCGCAGTTCGTCAAGTACGAGAAGCCCTACACCTGGCTGAATTCCGGCGGCGCCGGAACGATGGGCTACGCGGTGCCGGCGGCCATGGGGGCCAAGGTCGGTCAACCTGACACGCTCGTCTGGGCGATCGACGGCGACGGCTGCTTCCAGATGACCAACCAGGAGCTGGCGACCTGCGCCATCGAAGGCATCCCGATCAAGGTCGCGGTCATCAACAACGGTGCGCTCGGCATGGTGCGCCAGTGGCAGACGCTGTTCTACGGCGAGCGCTACTCCAACACCGACCTGCGCAAGGGTCAGGCGACGTACGTGCCCGACTTCGTCAAGCTCGCCGAGGCGCTCGGCGGTGTGGGACTGCGCTGCGACTCGGCCGCCGACGTCGACGCCACGATCGAGAAGGCGATGGGCGTCACCGATCGGCCTGTGGTCATTGACTTCGTGGTCCATCAGGACGCGATGGTGTGGCCAATGGTCGCCGCCGGCACCAGCAACGACGACATCAAGGTCGCCCGCGATACGGCTCCTGATTTCGACTACGAGATGGGCGAAGTTGTGACTGACGAAGACGGAGCATCGGCATGAGCCGCCACACCCTCTCGGTCCTGGTCGAGAACAAGCCCGGCGTCCTCGCCCGTATCTCGGGCCTGTTCAGCCGGCGCGGCTTCAACATCGAGTCGCTCGCGGTGGGCCCCACCGAGCACAGCGACGTCAGCCGGATGACAATCGTGGTCGACGCGCCGGACGAGGTGCTCGAGCAGGTGACCAAGCAGCTGAACAAGCTGGTCAACGTGCTGAAGATCGTCGAGCTGGACGACGCCGCGAGCGTGCTGCGCGAGCTGATGCTCGTGAAGGTGCACGCTGACGCGGGCTCTCGCTCGGCCGTGCTGGAGACGGCCGGGCTCTTTCGGGCAAACGTGGTGGACGTCGCTATCGACGCGGTCACCATCGAGGCCACCGGCACGCGTGACAAGCTGGAGGCGCTGGTGCGGGTGCTCGAGCCTTACGGCATCCGCGAGCTCGTCCAGTCCGGCATGGTGGCGGTCGCCCGCGGCTCGCGCTCCATGACCGACCGCAACCTGCGCGCGGTCGACCGTTCCGCCTGAGATTTATTACGTCGCGTCACAACACGGAAGGACCCCTCCAGTGCCGGAGATCTACTACGACGAGGACGCCGACCTCTCGGTGATCCAGCAGCGCAAGGTGGCCGTCATCGGCTATGGCAGCCAGGGCCACGCCCACTCGCTGAACCTGCGCGACAGTGGGGTCGACGTGCGCGTCGGACTGCCCGAGACCTCCAAGAGCCGGGCGAAGGCGGAGTCCGAGGGGCTGCGCGTGGTCACCCCGGCCGAGGCTGCCGCCGAAGCTGACGTGATCATGATCCTCGCGCCTGACACGGCTCACCGCCGCATCTACAACGAGTCGATCGCCCCGCATCTCGAGGACGGCCAGGCGCTGTTCTTCGGCCATGGCTTCAACATTCGCTACGACCTGATCAAGCCTCCCGCGGGCGTCGACGTCTGCATGGTCGCCCCCAAGGGCCCGGGCCACCTGGTGCGCCGCACGTTCGCCGAGGGCCAGGGCGTGCCCTGCCTCGTCGCCGTGGAGCAGGACGCGACCGGCCAGGCGCTCCAGCTCGCGCTGTCGTGGGCCAAGGGCATCGGCGGCACCCGCGCCGGCGCGCTGCGCACGACCTTCACCGAGGAGACCGAGACCGACCTCTTCGGCGAGCAGGCCGTGCTCTGCGGCGGCACCACCGCCCTGGTGCAGGCCGGGTTCGAGACCCTCGTCGAGGCCGGCTACCAGCCCGAGGTCGCCTACTTCGAGTGCCTGCACGAGCTCAAGCTGATCGTCGACCTCATGTACGAGGGCGGCATCACCAACATGCGCTACTCGATCTCTGACACCGCCGAGTACGGCGACGTCACCCGCGGCCCGCGCATCATCACCGATGCGGTCAAGGCGGAGATGCAGAAGATCCTCGGTGAGATCACCGACGGCTCATTCGCCAAAGAGTGGGTGGCCGAGGACGAGGCCGGCCGGGCGACCTTCGACAAGCTCGTCGAGGAGGGCAAGCACCACCCGATCGAGCAGGTCGGCGCGCAGCTGCGGCCGATGATGTCCTGGATCCGTCCCGAGTGACGCAAGTATGAGCACTCCGTCAAAGCCCGTCGTACTCATCGCGGAGGAGCTTTCGTCGGCCGGAATCGCCTTGCTGGACCAGGATTTCGAGGTCCGGCACGTCGACGGTGCCGACCGGTCGGCGCTGCTCCCGGCGCTCGCCGAGGCTGACGCGATCATCGTGCGCAGTGCCACGACGATCGACGCGGAAGCCCTGGCAGCCGCTCCCCGGCTGAAGGTCGTGGCGCGGGCCGGGGTCGGACTCGACAACGTCGACATCCCGGCTGCGACCGCGCGCGGGGTCATGGTCGTCAACGCCCCGCAGTCCAACATCGTCAGCGCCGCCGAGCACGCCGTCGGGCTCCTGCTCGCCGTCGCCCGCCGGATTCCGACCGCTCACGCCTCGCTCACGGCGGGGGAGTGGAAGCGCTCGAAGTTCACCGGAGTCGAGCTCACCGGCAAGACGGCCGGGCTCCTGGGGCTCGGACGTATCGGCGCACTGGTGGCGCAGCGGCTGTCGGCTTTCGGGATGCGCATCCTCGCGTACGACCCCTACGTCTCGACCGCTCGCGCGGCGCAGATGGGCGTCTCGCTCGTCACGCTGCCCGAGCTGCTCGCGGAGTGCGACGTGCTCTCGGTGCACCTGCCGAAAACCCCGGAAACGTTGGGGATGATCGGCAAGGACGAGCTCGCCACCTGCAAGCCGGGCGCCATCCTGATCAACGCTGCCCGCGGCGGCCTGGTCGATGAGGCCGCGCTGGCTGACGCGCTCCATTCGGGGCATCTCGGCGGCGCCGGAATCGACGTCTACGCCAAGGAACCCACTACGGTTTCGCCGCTGTTCGATGCTCCCAACGCCGTCGTCACCCCGCACCTCGGCGCGAGCACGGAAGAGGCGCAGGAGAAGGCGGGCCTCGCGGTCGCTCGCTCGGTGCGGCTCGCGCTGTCGGGCGAGTTCGTTCCCGACGCCGTCAACGTGCAGGCGGGCGGCTCTGTCAGCGAAGACGTCCGGCCGGGACTGCCGCTCGCGGAGACGCTGGGCCAGCTGTTCACCGGGCTCGCCGGCGGCGTCGCCACCAGCCTGACGATCGAGGTGCGCGGCGAGATTGCCGCGGAGGACGTCGGGGTGCTGCAGCTGGCGGCGCTCAAGGGCGTCTTCCGGGCCGTCGTCGAGGAGCAGGTGACCTACGTCAATGCTCCGCTGCTCGCGTCCGAACGGGGAATCACGGTCGCCCTCGAACTCGACCCGCAGTCGCCGGACTATCGCAACCTGGTGACCGTGCGGGGCGTGCTGCCCGAGGGCACCGCGCTGTCGGTCAGCGGCACGCTAATGGGCACGCGTCAGGTCGAGCGGATCACCGAGATCGACGGCTACGAGGTCGACCTACGGCCGTCGGCTCACCTGCTCTTCCTGCGTTACGACGATCGTCCGGGCGTGGTGGGAAACGTCGGGGCGTTACTCGGCGAAGCTGGAGTCAACATCGCGAGCGCGCAGGTCAGTCGGGGCGAGGCGGCGGGCAGCGAGGCTCTCATGTCGCTGTCGCTCGATTCGCCCGTTTCCCCCGAGGTCGCCCGTCACATCGGTGACACCATCGGAGCGCGCGTGACCCGCTGGGTGGACTTCGCTACGAGTTGAGGGATCGCGCGGCGGTGCTTCATTTTCGCCCGGCAGCGTGATGGTCGGCGGACTGGGTCTGCGCTCGGTGTTCGCCGCGACGTCGAGCTGGTGATCGTGGCGCAGGTGCCACCGCAGGTCATAGGCGGCGGCGAACAGCTGGCCGCACCACCGGCATGTGACAACGCTCACCCAATCATGGTGCCCCTTCGACCCGTCCCGACACCAGAGCTGGAGCGCGGGACTTTCGGCACTTGTCCGTATGGTTTTGCGGTGGCCGCCGATCCTTCGCCCCGCGTTTCCCCGGACGATCCGCGTAGTGGCGGCGAGCCGGCCGGCCCGCGATTCGAGCGCTATGTGACGCGTCTGCGTGACGGTAGCCGGCTCACCCTGTACTCGCAGCCGGCGAAGGTGCCGAGCGCGTCGACCGTGCGCGACGACGGGTGAGCGAGCGTCGCTACGACCCCACCTGCGACGAATGGGTCACGTTCGCCGCCCATCGCCAGGACCGCACCTATCAACCATCCGCCGAGCATTGCCCGCTCTGCCCGACGCGCGACCCGCGCTTCGTCCTGGCGTTCGAGAACAAGGGGGAGGTCATCGGCGTGACGCTGGCGCATCCGCATGGCCAGATCTACGGCCACCTGCACTGGGAGTTCGCCCCGGCCCACCGCACCGCCGACAAGATCAAGTACGTCGCTGGCTCGGAACTGATGGGTGGGGCCTACATGACCGACATCGCGCCCGAGGTGGCTGCGGAAAGCCTGCGCCGTGCAATCGGCTGAGCGGGCTGATCGCCTCGCTCGAACCTTTCGCGAGCGCGTCCGCCGCGAGCCGGACGGGGTCTGGTGCGCACCGGGACGGGTGAACCTCATCGGCGAGCACACCGACTACAACGACGGGCTGGTGCTCCCCTTCGCGATCGACCGCCAAGCGCTGGCGGCGGTCGCCTTGCGCGACGATGACCAGCTGCTCGCCTGGTCGTGCCAAGGCGAGCCGGAGAGCTGGCTGGCCTACCCGCGGGGGGTGCTGCGGGCGCTGCGCGAGGCCGGCCTGGCGCTGCCCGGAGCGGACCTCATCGTCGACTCCGACGTCCCGATCGGCAGCGGCCTGTCCTCCAGCGCGGCGCTCGCCTGCGCCATCGCGTCAGCCCTCAACGACCTGGCCGGCGGGGCGCTCTCGAGGATGGATCTCGCCGCCGCGTGCCAGTCGGCGGAGAACACCGAAGTGGGCGCCCAGACCGGGATCATGGATCAGGTCGCGTCACTGTTCGCCGTCGCGGGAGGGCTGGTGTACCTCGACGTGCGGCAGCGCGAAGTTGCCGTAGTTGCAGGCGATTTCGGCGATCTGGCGCTGACCGTGATCGACACCGGTGTGCGCCACAGCAACGCCGACGGTGGGTATGGCGACCGGCGCAGCGAGTGCGCCGAAGCCGCTGCGGTCCTTGAGGTTTCGACCCTTCGTGACGCCGATGTGGGACGCGTGGCGGCGCTGGCGGGATCGGGCAGCGAGCAGGGGATGCTGGGGCGCCGGGCCCGTCACGTCTTCACCGAAAACGCGCGCGTGACGCGAGCGGTGGCCTTGCTGCGCGCCGGGCGGACCGCCGATGTGGGCCCGTTGCTGACGGCCTCGCACGTCTCGCTCCGCGACGACTTCGAGGTGTCGGCGCCCGAGCTCGACGTCGCGGTCGACGCCGCCTTGGACGCGGGGGCGCTGGGTGCCCGGATGACCGGCGGCGGCTTCGGAGGCTGCGCGCTGGCCCTGTCCTACGAGCGAGACGTGCCGGCGGTGCGGACTTCGATCGAGCGTGCGTACGGACGTCGGGGATGGGCAGAACCGCAGATTTTTCGGGTCGAGCCCGTGGACGGGGCGAGGCGGCTGCGCTGACCTTTGTCGCGGCCTGCGTAGTGCTGGAATCTGGTGGACCCAGGTTCGCAACGTGCGTGCAACAACGCGCAAGCATGGTGAAGGTCATGCGCGGCATGACATACCTCTTGCGCCTGGTCCTTCCGGACCGGCCGGGTTCGCTGGGTGCCGTCGCGACGGCGTTGGGGGCCGCGGGCGTCGACATCGAATCTTTGGACGTGATCGAGCACGGGCCTGACGGTGCCGTCGACGATCTGGTCGTGGGCCTGCCCGACAGCGGGCTGGCTGACGCGCTGATCTCCGCGGCGCAATCCGTTCCGGGAGTGCACGTCGAGTCGCTACGGCCGCATCCGCGCGCTGCCGAGACCGTGCGCGACCTCGACATCGTCGACGCCCTGGCGAGTTCGCCCCATGAGGCCCTGCGCCAGCTGGCGATGATGGTCCCGGAGGCTTTCCGGGCGCAGTGGGCGATGGTGCTGGAAGCCACGCCGTTCGCGTTGCCGCGCGTCATTGCTGCGAGTGCAAATGCCCCGCGGGAGCGGGAGTTCGCCACCCCATGGATGCCGCTGACGACCGCCCGTCGCTTTGCCTGGGGCGAGGAGTGGATCCCCGAGGTCTGGACCGAGCGCGCCATCGAACTGGCCTGCGCGCCGGTGGGTGGTCCCTACCAAGCGATCCTGCTGGCGCGCGCGGGTGGCCCGTCATTTCGCCCGAGCGAGCTGATGCGGCTGGCCCATTTGTCCGGTCTGGCCGGGACAATGGCGGCGGCAGAACTGAAAGCGGGTCGCCAGGGGGAAGGCAGTGCTGGTAGCCTCCTGCCTGATGGCGCACCTTCTGCTTAGTCGCCGCGGCGGGGCCCTCTAAGAGAGGCCGGCTCCCTCGCCGCGGCTATCTGCTGCGCGCCGGCCGCCTCCATGGCGACCACGAGGAGCCCCCAAATGCACGAGAACCGTGCACCGCTCTATGACATTCGTGCTGGACGGCAGAAGCCGTCGGGCATGCCGATCCAGAAGTACAGCGCATTTCCCCCGATAGACCTGCCCGACCGCACCTGGCCGGAGCGCACCATCACCGCCCCGCCGCAGTGGTGCAGCGTCGATCTGCGTGACGGCAACCAGGCCCTGATCGATCCGATGAGCCCGGCGCGCAAGCGTCGCATGTTCGACCTCCTGGTTCGCCTGGGCTACAAGGAGATCGAGATCGGCTTCCCGGCCGCGAGCCAGACCGATTTCGACTTCATCCGCTCGCTCGTCGAAGAGGACCTCGTCCCCGACGACGTCACCGTGCAGGTGCTCACCCAGGCTCGCGAGGAGCTCATCGAGCGCACCAATGAATCGCTGGCGGGCTTTCGGGGCACCGCCCTCATCCACCTCTACAACTCGACGTCGACCCTGCAGCGCCGCGTCGTCTTCGGCCTCGATCGCGACGGCGTCAAGGACATCGCGGTCCGCGGCGCGGAGTGGTGTGCCAAGTACGCCGAGCAGTACCTCGGCTCGGCCGACGTGCGCTGGCAGTACAGCCCGGAGTCCTTCACCGGCACCGAACTCGACTATGCGGTCGAGGTTTGTGAGGCGGTGATGGACGTCTGGCAGCCCGACGCCGAGCGTCCCGTCGTGCTCAATCTGCCTGCCACCGTGGAGATGTCGACCCCTAACGTCTACGCCGACCAGATCGAATGGATGAGTCGTGCACTCACCCGTCGCGACGCGGTCGTGCTCTCGCTGCACCCCCACAACGACCGCGGAACTGCCGTAGCCGCAGCGGAACTCGGGGTCCAGGCCGGTGCCGACCGGGTCGAGGGATGCCTGTTCGGCAACGGCGAGCGCACCGGCAACGTCTGCCTGGTGACGCTCGGGCTGAACCTGTTCAGCCAGGGCATCGACCCGATGATCGACTTCTCCGACATCGATGAGATCCGCCGCGAGGTCGAGCACTGCAACCAGCTGCCCGTTCACCCGCGCCACCCGTACGGCGGCGAGCTGGTCTACACGGCGTTCTCCGGCTCGCATCAGGACGCCATCAAGAAGGGGCTCGAGGCACTCGAGCGTGACCAGGCGGCCGGCGTCCCCGGCAGCGAGCTCTGGCAGGTTCCGTACCTGCCGATCGACCCCTTCGACGTCGGCCGCACCTACGAGGCCGTGATCCGCGTCAACAGCCAGTCCGGCAAGGGCGGGGTCGCGTATCTGCTGAAGGCCGACCACGGGCTCGACATGCCCCGGCGGCTGCAGATCGAGTTCAGCGGTGTGGTCCAGCGCCACACCGACACCGAGGGCGGAGAGGTGAGCTCGGAGAAGATCTGGAACATCTTCACCAACGAGTACCTCGGTGGCGGAAATGCCCGGCTCCGGCTCCGTTCGTACGACCTCGCCTCCGGTTCGTTCGTCGTCGACCTCGACGGCGTGGAGCAGACCATCGTCGGCACCGGCAATGGCCCCATCGCCACGTTCGTGAACGCGCTCTCGACCGTCGACATCGACGTGCGGGTGCTCGACTACAGCGAGCACGCGATCGGCGCCGGCTCGGATGCCCGCGCCGCCGCCTACGTCGAGGCCGCCCGCGACGGCCGCGTGCTCTGGGGTGTCGGCGTCGACTCCAACATCCTCACCTCGTCGCTCTACGCCGTCGTGAGCGCCGTCAACCGCGCATAACCATGATCAACGCTGCCATGATCATGGTTTGAGGCCTGTCAAACGGCTGAGAGCATGATCATGGCAGCGTTGGCTGGGCGGTCAGGGGTTGCGGTAGATCAGGGTCGGCGCGCCGGCGAAGACGATCTCATCGCCGACGGCCACCGCATCGCCGCCTCCCACCGAGTCGGGCCCGCCGCCCCACGAGCGCGCCGGACCGTAGTCGTGCCACGTCCGGGTCTGCCGGTCGAAGAGCGCCGAGCTCGCACACGCGACGAAGACGTCCTTGGCAGTGACCGCAAGGGGCACCAGACACTCCGCTTCCTGCGCCGGGGAGGTCGGCAGCGCTGCCCACGTCGTTGTCGCTGGATCGAAACTGTCGACGATCAGCGGCGCCGTCACCGGTCCGCTGCGGGCACCGGTGAGTGCAGCGGCGAAGAGCGTCTGGCCATCGGTGGCGGCGGTCATCGTCGCGACAGTCGCGTTCGGCAGCGAAGGGATGGGCGTCCAGGAGCCGGAACCGTCCGCAAGGTAGGCGCTGTAGGCACCGACCACGTACGTCCGGTCGCCGACGTGTAGGACTGTCCCTTGCGTGGGCGGCCCGGGGATGCGGGGCAGGACGCGCCAGGTGTTGGTGGTCGGGTTGTAGGCGGCGCACTCACCCGGTCCGACGACCACGAACTCGGTGCCTGTCCAGGTTGCTCCCACCGGTGGGCCGGTGAGGCCGGGCGCCGGGGGCAGCTTTCGCCAGGTATCGGTCGCGACGTCATACGTGGCCCCGTCGGCGAGCGGCGTGGAACTCGGCGACAGATTGCCGCCCCAGACGAAGAAGAGGTGGTCGCTGCCCGCAGCAGCCGCACCGAACCGCCCGTCGATCGGACTCTTGGCTGTCGTCGCCCAACGCCGCTGCTGGACGTGGAAGACGGCACCCGCGTTGCCATAGCCCGATGCGGCGTCCTGGCCGATCTCGCTTCCCCAGAAGACGATGTCGCTGCCCACGCGGGCCCGCGCCAGGTCTGCCGCCACGGGCTGAGCCGGTGCCGCGATCCAGCCCGGCGGGAGATTCAACGCGGGCGGCGACGTCGTAGGAGCGGGTGTCGGCAGCGGCGTCGGGGTCGGTGTCTTCGGTGTGACCGGAGTCGTCGCTCTGACACTGGGCAACGGCGCCGGAGCGATGGTGGCGATCCGCCCACGCGAGTCCGCCGTCGTGAGCAAGCCGGCGGTCACCCCGGCGGCAGCGAAGATGACGATGCCGGCGGCCGCACTCGCGCGCCTGCGCCGCCGGACGCGTTGCGCCGCATCGATGACGGCGTCGGTGTCGACGGATCTTGCCTTCACCGCAGCTGCGGAATCGTGGAGGCGGCGGGAGAGCTCGGATGTGTTCATCGATGCACCTCGTTAGTCGGCGCCTCGGGCGCGAGCAACGGTGAAACCCGCAGCTTGGCAAGCGCTTTCGACGTCTGGCTCTTGACCGTTCCTGCGCTGCAACCCATCAGGGCCGCTGTCTGCGCGACGCTCAGGTCCTCATAGAAACGAAGGACGACGATCGCCCGCTGCCGCTTGGGAAGGGTGAGCAGCGCGCGGCGTAGATCGTCCCGATCATCGAGCTGGCCATGGCTATGGTTGCTCGCGGGTTCGGGGCCGACCGATCGCGACAGCCCAAGACGCCGCCGTTGCCGGCTTGCCGTGGTGTAGAGGATCTTCTTCGCGTAAGCGACCGGATCATCGGCGCGGCTGACCTTGTCCCAGGCCAGATAAATCTTCACCAGCGTGGCCTGGACCAGCTCGTCCGCCTCGGCGTCCCCACCGACCAGGAGATGAGCGCTGCGTCGCAGCTGCGGAGCACGCGCGAGGACGAAGACCCGGAAGTCCTCCGCCTCGTCGCCGTGCTGCATACCCATAGGAGTCTCACAGCCGGCCGTTCGGTTGCCCGCTACAGACAACCGATCGACCCGGTCTGACCATGATCAACGCTGCCATGATCATGAAATGGGCGTGATCATCCGGCCCAGACCAAGATCATGGCAGCGTGGATCTTGAACGCGCTTCGGTAACGTCGCGGGCATGAAACTCGCGGTCATCGCAGGCGACGGCATCGGCCCGGAGGTCGTAGCGGAAGGCTTGCGGGTCCTCGACTCCGTGCTTTCGAGCAGCGGGGAGAAGGTCGACGCGGTCGAGTACGACCTCGGTGCGGCGCGCTGGCATCGCACCGGCGAGACGCTGCCCGACAGCGTGCTGGCCGAGCTCGGCGAGGCTGACGCGATCCTGCTCGGCGCCGTCGGCGACCCGAGCGTGCCGAGCGGCGTCCTCGAGCGGGGCCTCCTGCTACGCCTGCGCTTTGCCCTCGACCACCACGTGAATCTGCGGCCGGTTCGGCTGTTTCCGGGTGCGGCGACCCCGCTTGCCGGCGAGCCGGACATCGATTTCGTGGTCGTCCGTGAGGGCACCGAGGGTCCTTACGCGGGTGCCGGGGGCCAGCTGCGCCACGGCACGCCCCACGAGATCGCGACCGAGGAGAGCCTCAACACCCGCTTCGGCGTCGAGCGGGTCGTGCGTGACGCATTCGGCCGGGCGCAGCGCCGCGAGAAGCGGCTCACCCTGGTGCACAAGACGAATGTGCTCGTGTACTCCGGCGGTTTGTGGCAGCGGACCGTCAACGAGGTGGCGGGCGATTACGCCGACGTCACCGTCGATTACTGCCATGTCGACGCGGCGTCGATGTACTTCGTGAACTCGCCCGAACGCTTTGACGTCATCGTCACCGACAATCTTTTCGGCGACATCCTGACCGACCTCGGCGCCGCCATCGCCGGTGGTATCGGCCTGGCGGCGAGCGGCAACCTCGACGTCTCGCGCGCGCATCCGAGCATGTTCGAGCCGGTCCACGGCTCGGCCCCTGACATCGCCGGCCAAGGCATCGCCGACCCGACGGCCACCGTCCTGTCGGTCGGCATGCTGCTCGATCACCTCGGCTTCACCGAGCAGGCCCAGCGGGTCGAAGCCGCTGTAGCGGCTGACGTCGCGAGTCGAGGGACTGCCCCCCGCAGCACCCGTGAGATCGGGGAGTCGCTCGCCGCAGCCGCGGCTGGGTAGCTACCGGGCGGTACCGTGGCATACCTCACCGCGGTACAAGGAGGCCTCGTGCCGATCACGCCCACGAAGAAGATCTGGATGGACGGCAAGTTCGTCGATTGGGACGACGCCACCATCCACATCCTCAACCCGACCCTGCATTACGGCTGGGGCGTTTTCGAAGGGATCCGGGCGTACGCGACCGACCGCGGCCCGGCGGTCTTCCGCCTCACCGAGCACATCGAGCGGCTCTTTCGCAGCGCGAAGATCTACTTCATGGAGCCGGAGTGGACGGTGGCCCAGATGGTCGCCGCCACCAAGGAAACCGTGCGGATCAACGAGATCGAGTCGTGCTACATACGCCCGCTGTTCTACCTCGGGTACGGCGAGATGGGGCTCAACCCCTTGCCGAGCCCCACGAAGGCCAGCATCGCGGTCTGGCCATGGGGCGCGTATCTCGGCGACGAGGCGGCCGCGCGGGGAGTTCGCGCCGCAGTGTCGTCCTGGCAGCGCATCGGCCCCAACGTCATCCCGCCGGAGGGCAAGGGCACCGGCCAGTACATCAACTCCTCGCTGGCCAAGGTCGCGGCGCTGAAGGCCGGGTACGACGAGGCCATCCTGCTCACGCCTGACGGCAAGATCGCCGAAGGCACCGGCGAGAACATCTTCGTCGTCTACGGCAAACGCCTGATCACCCCGCCGATCGTCGACGGCGTCCTCGCCGGGCTCACTCGCGATGCGGTCATCACCATCGCGCGCGACGAGGGCTACGAGGTCGTCGAGACCCCGCTGGTGCGTTCGAACCTCTACCTGGCCGACGAGGCCTTCTTCACCGGCACCGCGGCAGAGATGGTTCCGCTGGTCGAGGTCGATGACCGTGCGATCGGCACCGGCCGTCCCGGGCCGGTCACCAACCAGCTGCTGGAGCTGTTCCGCGGGGCCGTCCGCGGCGAGCTCGACCGCTACAAGACGTGGAACGAGTATGTGAGGGAGTAATTCTCCCGATATTGGGAACCTTTGCAGCCGGGCTCTTCACAAATGCACAAGCTCCGATCTACCGTGCGAGCCTGAGATCGGCCACCGACTGCGGAGGTCCTGGATGCACGTGTCAGATGCGATGTCATCGGTCGTCCTGACCATTGGCCCGAGCCACACGCTTCGCCATGCGGCCAAACGCATGTCGGCGCAGCGCGTCGGGGCCGCGGTCGTTCACGACGACGACGGGCAAGGGCCGTCGATTCTCACCGAGCGCGACATCCTGGACAGCGTGGCCGAGGGCCACGATCTCGATGTCGAACTCGCGGGCGACCACCTCACGCAGAACGCCGTGATCGCCGATCCGGAGTGGTCGCTGGACGCGGCTGCGACGGCGATGCTGCGCGGCGGATTCCGGCATCTCGTCGTGTGCCAGGATGGTGTCGTGGTGGGAGTCCTTTCGATGCGCGATGTCGTGCGTTGCTGGGCAGAGCAGCCCGCCCATGCCGGCGCGTGAGCTCGGAGAGCCCATCTGCTGCTGGGGGGTCTGCTGAAGGCTCCCGCGCCGATCCGATCGCGTTGCTACGCCGGTCCTCGCTGCTAGGAACCTTGGACGAGGAAGACCTGGTACGTCTCGCCCGCCGTTCGCGGCTGCGGCGCTACCGGCGCGGTCAGGTGCTCTTCACTGAGGGCGATCCGGCTGACGCCGTCGTCATCGTCGCCGAGGGCCGGCTGAAGGTGCTGGTGATTGCTGACGACGGCCGTGAACATGTCGTGAACATCGCCGAGGTCGGCGACACCATCGGCGAGCTTGCGCTGGCGGATGCCGGCCCGCGCTCAGCCACCGTCGAGGCACTCGATGAGACGGTGGTCATGGTCGTGGACCGGGCCGTCGTGGAGGAGATGATCCGGGAGCGTCCGGTCGTCGCCCAGAAGTTGCTACGCGCACTCGGCGCCCACGTCAGGCGCCTGACCGGGCAGAACGCCGACCTCGTCTTCCTCGACCTGCCGCGCCGGGTCGCCAAGCTGCTGCTCTACCGGATGCGCGAGACCAAGCACCAGGTCATCGAGCTGGGGCTCAACCAGACGGAGATCGCGGCCATGCTGGGCGGCTCGCGGCAGTCGGTGAATCAGGCGCTGCGTGATTTCGAGAAGCGCGGCTGGATCCTCGCCGAGGGCAGCACGATCACCATTCAGGACGTCGAGCGGCTGCGGCGTTTCTCCGGCGAGTAGGCCCGCCCTGTCGTCGCGAAAGCCGTGAAAGCATGGTGGGGTGTCCGTCACCGACTCCTTGCGCCTCCCGTATGACCCTGAGGCCTTTCACGTTTACGACACCACCCTGCGCGATGGCACGCAGCAGGAGGGCCTGTCGCTGTCCGTTGCCGACAAGCTGACGGTCGCCCGTCACCTCGATGACCTCGGGGTCGGATTCATCGAAGGTGGATGGCCCGGCTCGAACCCCAAGGACGCCGAGTTCTTCGCCCGCGCCAAGAGCGAGCTGGTATTGCGTACGGCCACCCTCGCGGCTTTTGGAGCCACGCGTAAGGCCGGTGCGATCGCCGCTGACGACCCCCAGGTCGCCGCGCTGCGCGAGGCCGAGACCCAGGTGGTGTGCCTGGTCGCTAAAAGCGACCTGCGCCACGTGGAGCGGGCCCTTCGAACCACCGGCGCGGAGAACCTGGCGATGATCCGCGACACCGTCTCCCATCTCGTCGGCGAAGGCCGGCGGGTGTTCCTCGACGCCGAGCACTTCTTCGACGGCTATGCCGCTGAGCCGGCGTATGCGCTCGAGGTCGTGCGGGCGGCGGCAGAAGCGGGGGCCGAGGTCGTCGTGCTGTGCGACACCAACGGCGGCATGCTCCCGAGCCCGCTGGTCGATGCGGTGGGCAGCGTTTTCGCCGCAAGCGGGGCCCGGCTCGGTATCCATTGCCATAACGACACGGCCTGCGCGGTCGCCAACACTCTCGCGGCTGTCGAGGCTGGTGTCACCCACGTCCAGGGCACGGCCAACGGCTACGGCGAGCGGTGCGGCAACGCCGACCTGTTCAGCGTCGTCGCCGGTCTGGAAACCAAGATGAGCCGCCAGGTGCTCCCCGCGGGTCGCCTCCGCGAGGTCGTGCGCGTCGCCCACGCCATCAACGAGGTCGCAAACACGACCCCCGATCCCAAGCGGGCCTACGTCGGGGTGTCGGCTTTCGCCCACAAGGCCGGGCTGCACGCGTCAGCCATCAAGGTCGATCCCGACCTCTACCAGCACATGGACCCGTCGGCCGTCGGTAACGACATGAGGATGCTGGTCTCGGAGCTGGCCGGCCGGGCGACGGTCGAGCTGAAGGGCCGCGAGCTGGGGCTGGACCTGTCCAACGAGCGTGAGGCGCTCGGCCGGGTCGTCGAGCGCGTCAAGGATCTGGAGTCACGGGGCTTCGTCTTCGAGGCGGCGGAAGCTTCGTTCGAGCTGATGCTGCGCGCGGAGGTCTCCGGCCAGTCGCGCTACTTCTCGCTCGAGTCGTGGCGGGTCATCGTCGAGCAGCGGCGCGGTGAAGTCGTCAGCGAAGCGACGGTCAAGCTGTGGTCACGCGGCGAGCGGATCGTCGCGACGGGCGAGGGAAACGGTCCGGTCAACGCCCTCGACCGGGCGCTGCGAACGGCGCTGGAGAAGACCTATCCGGGTCTGGCCGACATGGAGCTCGTCGACTACAAGGTGCGCATCATCGAGGGTGCACACGGCACCGGTGCCGTCACCCGCGTGCTGGTCGAGACCTCCGACGGCACTTCGACCTGGGACACCATCGGCGTCGACGAAAACATCATCGCGGCCTCGTGGCAGGCCCTCGAGGATGCGGTGACGTACGGGCTCTACCGCCAGGGCGAGCAGCCGGAGAGCTAGAGATTCGAGCGTTCAGCCGAAGCTGAGCGTTCCGGGTGCGATAGCGGTGGTGACGAGCAGGGCGGTCTCGGCGCGGCGGACCCGGCCCATCAGCAGGCGCACCACGGCTTCATCGCACGGGTGGCAGCGGATCGCGCGGTCGTTCGAGACCGTCTTCAGCGCTTCGAGAGGAGCCTCGCAACCGTCGGTCAGGCTGACGGTGAGCTGCGGTCCGGCCTGGACCGGGATGACGTCCAGCGGCGCGCCCGAAAGTACCGGGCCGGGGCTGGCGGAGCCTGGGCTGCTGGCAATCGCGGTCGTGAGGGTCACGCTCCCCTCATCGGCCACGGTTGCCTAACTTACAGCGGTGTCGTTCGCAGTTTCGTCCGGCATGTCCCTCGGCGTGGCGCGCTCCTGCCGCCACTGTCACCTGTGGATAACCCGTTGACGCCTCGAAATGACCCTTAGGCTTCGGTCAATTCCACTGAAGGCCAGTGGCATTAATCGGAGGCAAATCATGGCAAGTGACGCCTATGCCGTCAGTCCCGCCGAGCTGACAGCGACGAGTGGGCGGCTGCGTGCGGCGGCCGGCAGCATCGCCGGAGAGCTCGCGGCCTGCTCGACCCAGGTGCAGGCGCTTTCGGGCGCGTGGACGGGGATGTCTCATGCGCGCTACGAGGCCCTTTTCACCGAATGGCAGTCGAGCGCGGCCCGCCTGCAGCAGGCGCTCGAAGGGATCGCCGAGATGACGAGCCGGGCCTCGCAGGTCTACGCGACGGGTGACGCCAGCGTGGCGAGCATGTTCGCCCGCCTCTGAGCGCCCCGGTGAGCGCCCGGTATCAATCCTCTGGAATCTCCTCCCACCACTGACACCACCACTCCCCGCCGACGAGCACCCGCAGCTTGGGGTGCCAGCAGTAGCTCAGGTCTTTATCGGTGTCGAGGTAGTAGAGGCAATTTCTGCAGCGCTCGTCCCCGTTGGGCTTGGCCCGCAAAATGGCGTCCTCGGCGAGATGGCCGAGCTTCATGCTCAGTTCTTCGTCTATGGCTTGTGGCTCGGGGGCGCCGACGTCGTAGGTCGCTTCGCTCATGTGCGAATTATGCCGACAGCACGGGCACTTCAACCGCGTTCACCGGGCCCGAGAAGTCTGTAGCGTCGCTGGTCGTGCGCATCGCTCGGGTCAGTGTCGGTGGTAGTCCACGCTTCGGGGTCGTGAGCGGAGGGCTGGACGGTGGTGACAGCGGCGAAGTACTGCTGCTGTCGGCTCATCCCTTCGGCGAGCTGGTGCCGACGGGGGAGCGGGTCCGGCTCGACGAGGAGACGTTGCTCGCGCCCATCCTGCCGAGCAAGGTCATCGGCATCGGGCGTAACTACGCCGAGCACGCCCGCGAGATGGGCGGAGAGGCCACCGAGGAGCCGCTGCTCTTCCTGAAGCCGTCCACCTCCGTCATCGGGCCGGGCAAGGCGATCTCGATGCCGGCTACGCGGGTCGATTTCGAGGGTGAGCTGGCCGTCGTCATCGGCCGGCTCTGCAGCCAGGTGCCTGCCGCCCGGGCGTTCGAGGTGATCCTCGGCTACACCTGCGGCAACGATGTGACGGCTCGCGATTGGCAGCGCTCCGACGGTCAGTGGACCCGGGCCAAGGGGGGCGACACGTTCTGCCCCCTCGGACCGTGGATCGAGACCGAGATCGATCCCACAGACCTCGCGATTCGCACCCTCGTCGACGGGGAGGTGCGCCAGGACGGGCGAACTTCGCAGCTCATCCACGCGATCCCCGAGCTGATCGAATACGTGAGTACGGCGATGACCCTGCTGCCCGGCGACGTCATCCTCACCGGCACGCCGGCCGGCATCGGGCCGCTTCAGGCCGGGCAGTCGGTCACGGTCGAGATCGAAGGCATCGGCATGCTGACGAACGTGGCGGAACCGAAATGACCAACCCAGGACCTGACCGCGTCGCGGTTCGCCACCTCGCTGCGCCCCCGATGGACGCGACGATGCGTACCCGCTTCGCTCCGGCGCCCTCCGGCGAGCTTCATGTGGGCAACGTGCGTACGGCGCTGTTCTCGTGGGCGCTCGCCCGCCGTCACGGGGGCACGTTCCTGCTCCGGGTCGAGGACACCGACCGCTCTCGCGTCACGGATGAGGCGTACGAGGCCGCGCTCGAGGTGCTGCACTGGATCGGCATCGACTGGGACGAGGGGCCGGGCATCGGCGGCCCTCACGCGCCCTACCGCCAGAGCGAGCGGTTGCCGATCTACGCCGAGGCCGCCGAGCGTCTGCGCGCCTCGGGTGCCGCGTATCCCTGCTACTGCACGCCTGCCGAGCTGGCCGAGCGTCGGGAGCAGGCCCGCGCGGCCAACCGTCCCCCCGGCTACGACGGTCGTTGCCGTCGCCTCACCGCGGACGAGCGGGCGGCTTTCGAGGCCGAGGGCCGTACGAGCGTGCTGCGCTTCTGGATGCCCGACGGCACGACCACCTGGAACGACCTGGTGCGCGGCGAGATCACCATCGACCACGCCAACGTGCCGGACTTCGCCATCACACGTTCCGACGGCCACCCGCTCTACCTGCTCGCCGCCGCCGTCGACGACATCGCCATGGGCCTGACCCACATCGTGCGCGGCGAGGACCTCGTCACCGCGACCCCGCGCCAGCTCGCGCTCTACGCTGCGCTCGGCCACCCGCAGGTGCGCTGGCCTGCCTTCGCTCACCTGCCGTTGATCATCGGTGCTGACAAGGCTCCGCTGTCCAAGCGCCACGGCGAGGTCTCGCTGGCCTGGTATCGCAGCCAGGGCTTCCTTCCCGAGGCGCTCGCCAACTACCTGGCGCTGCTGGGCTGGTCGCCCGGCGGTGACCGGGAGTTCTTCGGCGAGGACGTCTTGCTGGCCGAGTTCGATGTCGGGCGGGTCAGCAGCAACCCGGCCCGGTTCGACATCAAGAAGCTCGAGGCGCTGAACGGTGACTGGATCCGCTCCCTGACGGTCGACGACCTCGCCTCTCGCCTCACACCCGTCCTGAATGACGCGGGGTTCACAGCTGTCGATCTCGCGCTGCTGCTGGCTGCCGTGCCGCTGATTCAGATACGCATGAACCGCCTGACCGAGGCGCCCGAGTTGCTGCACTTCCTTTTCGTGGACGACAGCGCCTTCGCCATCGAAGAGGCAGCCGCCACAAAGGGCCTCGGCGAAGGGTCAGAGGCGGTCCTGCGTGCCGTTTCCGAGCGTTTGCACGCCCTTTCGGACTGGACGCTCGAGCTGATCGAGCCTGCGGTCTGGGGCGTAGGGGAGCTGCTTGGCCTGAACAAGAAGCGGACCGCGACCCCACTGCGCGTGGCGATCACCGGCCGGATGATCTCGCCGCCCCTGTTCGAGTCGATGGTGCTGCTCGGACGCGAGCGCACGCTGCGCCGGATCGATCGGGCTGCCGGGCTCGGGGGCTGACGCGCCAGGCTGCGGTATTCTTTGCACCGCGAGCCCCCCGCGGGCCTGTGGGGTATGGGGTAATTGGCAGCCCGGCGGATTCTGATTCCGCTAGTCTAGGTTCGAGTCCTGGTACCCCAGCGGTCACCCTTAGCACCAGTTCCACCAGCATCAATGGGCACCCAGGGCCACTCCTGGGCCGCTCAGCTCGGCCCCGTCGTCTAGTGGCCTAGGACGCCGCCCTCTCAAGGCGGTAGCGCCGGTTCGAATCCGGTCGGGGCTACGCAGCAAAACCCCAGGTCGACCTTGTGGAACCTGACGCGAGACGGCAGTTCCGTGTCCCGCAAGGTCGGGTACCGAAGCCCTTCCGCCATCGCGGCGATGCCTCGGCTTGATGCGTCGTGAACTGGGCAGCGCTTGGGTTGTGACAGACGCCGCGGAGCGAACCCCAGAGGACTCGGATCCGGACATCGAGGACGCCTTCGATCGCCTTGTGAGCGAGGGACGCACCCGACTCGGACGCACCTGGGCGCCCCTCATCACTACGGGGCTCGTCGGCGGCATCGACGTGGGGACCGGAGTTCTCGCCTACCTCGTGGTGCTGCAGCAAACCGGTTCAAAGCTACTAGCGGGGTTGGCCTTCTCGATCGGGTTCGTGGCCCTGCTGCTGGCAAGCGGCGAGCTGTTCACGGAGAACTTCCTCGTGCCAGTTACTGCAGTCGTCGCCGGACGGTCGTCGCCGCTGAAGCTTGCACGTCTCTGGCTCACCACTCTCGCCATGAACCTCATCGGATGTTGGGCGATGGCATGGCTGGTCGTGACCGCTCGTCCCGATTTGAAGGGCGTTGTCAGGGAAACGGGGAGCCACTACGCAAAGCTCGGGGTGAACCTGCACTCGCTCGCGCTCGCGGTCATAGCCGGCCTGGTGATCACGTTGATGACCCGAATGCAACATGCGACTGAAAGCCTGGGAGTCCAACTTGTGCCCGCCGTCCTGTTCGGAAGCCTGTTAGCCGGCGGCCAGCTATTTCACTCGATACTGGACTCTCAGTTCATGTTCGCCGCGCTCCACGCGGGCGCTCCGTTCGGCTACTACGACTGGCTCCGCGCGCTCTGCTGGTCGGTGCTCGGCAACGTGATCGGAGGTGTGGGGCTGGTGACGTTCCTTCGGCTGGCCCGCGTCCCCGGCAAGATCAAGCAGGAGCGGGCACAGAGCTAGCGCGCCCCAAAAGGATCGAACAAGTTCTCGAAGGGTTTACGAACCCTCTGCCGACTCGAAATCGCCAAACTTCCGTGCTGGCGCACCCCGCCCATCCCACTGAGCGGAGTGAATGCTAGCTGGGGATTTACGCTGCTCCCTCGCGTATCCCGAAGCCCGCTGTAGCGGCACCACCGCGCAAGTCGGAGGCTCCGCTTTGGTTGCCGTCGTCGCAGCTGATTGCGTTGACTTCTAGTCGCCGAAACCGCTGACGGTTCTGCGAACGACCACGGTTGCCATTAACTCGTAATGAGCCAGATTGCCGAACAAGACCTCGCTCGGGAAGTAAATCAAGAGCTGGAAGGTCCCTTGCCTTTTGGCGATGAGATACAAGTTGCTGGCATCCTGAGCGCGCTTGCAGAAGGCGCCAGTGCTCGCCTGAAGTGCTGCGGCCAGCAAACGTCCGCCCCTTGGCCTCTCAGGGAGTACCAGCTCTTCACCGAGGGTCACCGTCGCCGCCGGCCCCTCTTCCTGGGCCGACAGTTCGACCGACACGCTTGGCCCGACGTAGCCGGTGGTGGCGCAGGCCGTGATTGTCAAAGATGCAGGTGGGCTACGACTACTCGACGGGGAGCAACCGCCACCGCCCAACAGCACAGCGATCCCCAGGACGGTGCCGACTCGCTTCAGCATCGGCAGCACCTCGTGCTTCCATCGCGTCCGGGCAGCCGTTCGCGGATAGCCGCGACCAGTGAGCAGAGTTTCTGTCGATGCCGGCCCCGAGCCGATTAGGACGGGTCGACGAATGCATCGTGCGCGTGCCGGTCTCTCACTGGCTGACTTTCGCCTTAATCATGTTCGCAGGTAGCGATATTCGTCGTTTAACCAGTCGATCAAACCGCGCATTCCGGACTTTTGGCTTAAAGCACGTTTGGATGTTGGCGTTACTGGTTGGATAGGAGCGGTGATCAAACCGCGCAGACTGCTGGTCCTGGAGGCAGTCAAGCCGCCGATGAAACTGCTTCAACCTCACCGGGCGGGCTAACTGCAATACAGCTACCCGGCGTTCGCGTCATATCCAGGCTCAAGGGCTGGTGCCGCTCCGCTCCTGAGTGACTTCCTGAACGATCGTGCTCATGTTCAACCGCACGCGGCCTTTGCTGCAGTGCAAGTCGGGATCGACCGTGGGATCGCTGCACGTCCAGCCCCTGCTGTCCATACAGCCGACGATGTTGCTCGCAGCCGTCGCAATCGCCATAGCGGTCGGGTCCTGGCCGGCATCGACAGTCAATTCGTCGCTGATACAAGCGTGGGCGTCCGCCTTATCCGTCATTGACGGATGTGCTCTTCGCGCACGCCGTACTCAAGCTCAGTACGAACAATGGCAGGGCGACGAAGAGTCTGACCTTCATTTGGCCCCCGCGGGAGAACGCAGCGTAGAAGCTCAGCGTCTAAATCGGGGTTGATTGCCAAAATTATCCGCGATCCGAGAAGCTGCAGTACCAATGCACGACTCCCGAAATCAAATGCCCCGGGGTCAAGCTCACCCACTGGCAGACGGATGGGCTGCAGCGTTGGCGCCATCGCGGGGCGCCAGTCGCAGATCACGTCCGACGTCGCAGAACGTCATGCCAACTTCCGCATTGAAGTACCAGGCGTCATAACCCTCGCCGAACAAGATCAGCCTGCCACCAGGGCGGCCGCGATGGCCACGCCGGCGAGCGCCAGCGCGGCGACTACCAGCAGCAACCAGAGTCGTAGGTCCACACCAGGGAACAGGGTGAATTCCACGCGAAGATCCTCGTAGTCGTCATCCATGCCCTCAAGTGTTGGCGTGGTAGGTGAAGTCGGGGTGAACAGCCCGTATGACCTAACCGACAGTCGCGGCCCGAGGGCGCACCAGCGCCGGACCTGCAAGAGTTCTCTTGAATCTTTCTTAATATGCTGGTCTCGTACGTCTCGTTCGACCCGCTGGACAGTGGGTGCAGCGTTCGTCTGACATTTGAGACAGATTCCGGGATGCTCGCCAAGGCCGGTCCAGCTCAGGCGGAAGTTCGGGGGCGCCACTGACTCTGAGGCGAAGCTGATGGCATGCTCCGCCTTCAAGGGAAGCGCCATACTGTGGAGGTCGATGGAGTTGGGCCATGACCTCTTCGCAGCACCAGGATTCAGAAGCCAGCGGGGCGCGGCGCGCCGTCCCCGCAGACCCGGCTGCCGCGGCCGTCGATCGTGGGAAGTCCCCTGGCGATGGGTCGAAGCCCGATCCACGGAGCGTCGCCGACGTCCTGGACGCTTTCACCCATGCCAGGCTGCTGGCCGAACTCGACCGAGCCCATGAGCAGATCGCCCACCTTGAGGTTGCGGTGGAGAGCAACCGTGACATCGGTACCGCGATCGGCATCGTGATGACGCAGGACGGGCTGACCAAAGAGCAGGCCTTTGATCGGCTGCGGGCGGCGAGCCAGGCCACTCACCGCAAGCTGCGTGACATCGGCGCCGACGTGGTGAACGGCGGAAGTCTGCTGCAATCACCGCCTCGGGGCCCGGCCCCGAGCGGGCCGATCCCGCGTCCGCCCAGCCAGCGGCGCCCGGGTGCGTCATGACGGATCTCATGCCTAGCGGCGAACCCAACGGTGTGACTCGATCAGTAGTAGTGCCGGCGGCCTCCGACCGCGCGCCCGGCCGCGCCCAGCAGGAAGAGAATCGCTCCGATCACGACGAGCAGGATCCCGACTGACCAGAGGATCGGGATGCTGGCGATGAAGCCGATGACGAGCAGGATGACGCCAAGCGTGATCATGCTGGCTCCGTAGGACTTGGCGGCGGCGGATCC
>DATAZK010000097.1:0-3138 GCA_036272075.1 Frankiaceae bacterium | reverse complement strand
GCGAGCGGGTACAGCGAGGCGAGCGCCCCCGCGCGTCACGGATGACAGCACGATCGCGGTGACCGGCTGACACAGGCAGCGGTTCGGCGGCCGGGTCCGCACCGGCTCGGAGGCTCGGCGGCTCAGTGGGTCAGGCGCCGGAGCACGGCCCTCGCCGCAGAGTGTCAGCTCCTCCGGTTCGCCACGTCGATTACCCGCACCGCCAGAGAGGCTCCGGCCAACCTGCTGAATCGTCCACCCGGGTTTTGACTTTCATCCCGTGATGCGTGGGGCTCGTCGGGAAGAACGTTGACGGCTCAGGCCCCGTTGAGCGCGATCACCTCCCCCTGGGCTTGTTGTTGAGGAGCGAGTCCTATGACACCGGGCCGTTGAGGTTGACCCGTGTAGGTCGCGCCGAGCCGAGAGTCTGTTGGTGAGGCTCGGGCCTGGGTAGTCCAGCGAGCATCCCTGCCCGTGTCTTCGATTTTTGGAGTTGATATGCCGCCTCGTCGTACCGCTGATCAGAGCGCTCCGAAGCCAAAGAGCCCGACCGGTGCCTCGTTGTCGGGCGGCGTGGAGGCGCAGAAGGGAGAGTTTCTGACGACAGCGCAGGGGCTGCGTCTACCGGATAGTGATCATTCGCTGAAGGCCGGGGATCGCGGCCCGACGTTGATGGAGGACTTCCATCTACGGGAGAAGATCACGCATTTTGATCACGAGCGCATCCCGGAGCGGGTGGTGCACGCACGCGGCGCTGCGGCGCACGGCGTGTTTGAGTCCTACGGGACCGCGGGGTCGGTGACCAAGGCGCAGTTCTTGGCTGAGAAGGGAAGCCAGACGGACGTGTTCGTGCGCTTTTCGACGGTTCTCGGCTCGCGTGGGTCGGCAGACACGGTGCGGGATGTTCGCGGGTTCGCCGTGAAGTTCTATACCGAGCAGGGCACGTTTGACCTCGTCGGGAACAACATGCCCGTGTTCTTCATCCAAGATGGCATCAAGTTCCCCGATCTGATTCACGCCGCTAAGCCGCACCCGGATCGCGAACTGCCCCAGGCGCAGACTGCTCATGACACCTTCTGGGATTTCGTCAGCCTCCATACCGAGGCTCAGCACCACGTGATGTGGGCGATGAGCGACCGCGGGATCCCGCGGTCGTACCGGACGATGGAGGGGTTCGGCGTCCATACCTTCCGCTTGGTCAACGAGAAAGGCGAGTCCAGCCTGGTGAAGTTTCATTGGAAGCCGCTGGCGGGCATCCATTCGCTGGTCTGGGAGGAGGCGCAGCTCGCCGCCGGATTTGACCCCGACTATCACCGCCGCGACATGGCCGACGCGATCGAGGCGGGCGCATTCTTTGAATACGAGTTCGGGATCCAGGTGATGCCCGACGACGGAACTGACTCCTTTGAGGGCATCGACCTGCTGGACCCGACCAAGATCGTTCCCGAGGAACTCTGCCCGGTCCAGCTAATCGGCAAGCTCACTCTGAATCGCAACCCAACCAACTACTTCGCCGAGACTGAGCAGGTTGCTTTTCACACCGGCAACCTCGTCCCCGGCATCGAGGTCACGAATGATCCGTTGATGCAGGCCCGCCTGTTCTCCTACCTCGACACCCAGCTCACGCGTCTGGGCGGCCCGAACTTTACGCAGCTGGCGATCAACCGTCCGCACTGCCCGGTCAACGACATGCTGCGCGACGGCATGCACCAGACCGCCGTTCATACCGGCCTGGCGCCATATCGGCCCAACAGCATCGACGGCGGCCAGCCGCTGGAGGCCAGCGAGGCCGACAGCGGCTACGTTCAACTCCCGCGCCTGATCAAAGGGGAGGTCGTCCGAGCCGCGCCGGCGTCGTTTGATGATCACTTCTCCCAGGCCACGTTGTTCTACCGCAGCATGACTGAGATCGAGCAGACACACATCATCGAGGCCTACGCCTTCGAGCTCGGCAAGATCTACGAAACCGAGATCCGCGAACGTCAACTCCAGATGTTGGCGAACATCGACGCCGGTCTGTGTGAGCAGGTCGCAGAACGACTTGGGCTCTCCGCGCCCGGCGGGAGCCCGGCCACAGAGGTGACGCCGTCTCCGGCGCTTTCGCAGATCGTCGATAAGCCAGGACCGGTGGCCGGTCGAAAGGTCGGCGTCATCGCCGACGCGGGCGCTGACGTGACGGGCATTAACAAGCTCAAGACCTCAATGAGGAAGCTCGACGTCACCGTCCTGGTCGTCGCGCCTGTCGGCGGGGTGCTCGGACGGGGCCGCACCAAGGTGACGGTCGACCGCACCCGTCTGACTGCTCGATCGATCGAGTTTGACGCAATCGTCGTCGCGGACGGCACCGATACTGAGAGCGATCTGAAGCGGACTCTCCTGCTGCAGGAGGCCTATCACCACTGCAAGACGATCGCCGCGTGGGGCGACGCCGATGCGATCCTCACCGACGCCGGAATCCCCGTCGACGGCCCCGGCATCATCGTCGCCGAGAAGGTCGTGAAGGCGTTTACCGATGGGCTCAGCGAGCAACTCGGCCTGCATCGCGCATGGGCGAGGGCAGATCTCGTGCGGGCCTCCGCGGTCCCTCCGGTTCGCTGAGCCGGGCACGAGCGTGGCTGTTGGCATCTTCATGAGGGACGACTTCGGGATGCGCGTTCTCTGGCGCGGTGCCGCGGCTGGTTCTCCTGATCATGAGGCTGCTGTTGGCGCGCGTGCGCACCGCCGGCACGTTCGTCCAGTGCCAGCCGCGGCCGCTGCGCGACGGCGTACCGCTTTCCGCCACGCTGAGCCCGTTTCGGCTGCGGCTCACCATCAATCTGAGACAGCAGTCTGCATCTCCCAGTGACTGATTCGGTCGCTCTGGTCGTCGCCGGACCCATCACCACCGATCTGACGCTCGCCATCAATGCGGTGCCGTCGGCGGCGGGCTCCGCGGTCGCCACCGAGATGCGCGTGGCCGCCGGGGGCAAGGGCGCTAATCCGGCGGTGACGGCGGCCAAGCTCGGTGCCTCAGTCCGGCTCATCGGCGCCGTCGGCGAGGACCCATACGGCCGTGAGGCATTGCGCCAGCTTGACCAGGACGGCATCGACGTCAGCGCCGTCGCCGGGATCCCCGGAGCGATGACCAGTCAGATCGTCCACCTCGTCGAGCCCCACGGC
>DATAZK010000096.1:0-9885 GCA_036272075.1 Frankiaceae bacterium | reverse complement strand
GGTACGCCCGTGGACCCGGCTCATGGCGTAGAAGTCGGCGCCCAGCGTCAACGGATCGGTCTCGTACCACCAGATCTTCGGAACCGTGACATCACTGCGCTCGCCGAGTGTCTTCATGACCTCGTACTGCGCCTCGAACTCCGACTCCAGGAAGACGGTGTAGCCGGTCGGCTTGACGCGCAGCACGTACTCCTCGCTGCGCTCTCGGCCGTCCTCCTTCCAGTGGGCGTCGAACAGGATCGTCTCGTTGGAGAATCCGGTGTTCGCCGGTGTGGTGAGCTCGGAGATCTCGAGGTCTTTGGCGGCGGGCAGCTTGCCCGCGAGCCAGCGGCGCAGCGCCTCGCGCGTCGCTTCCTGGTCGCGCTTGGTCGGGATCGCCATCTCAGGCCTGCCCCAGATCGGCGAACTTCACGACCGTCGCCTTCGGCGTCTCGATCGGCCCCTCCGGCAGGAAGAAACGCCAGAAGACGGTACCGAGCGCGCGGCCCTCGGTGTCGATCCAGTTCGGCAGCCCGGGATCGGAGTGCGCCAGGATCATGCGGAAGCTGCCGTCGGGCTCGAGCGTGGTGTTGGCGCGGTTACGGCTGACCGTGCGGTTGACGTAGTCATACATCTGCGACCACCGGTTCCACAGGCACACGTTCGCAAAACGGCACTCCGGCCAGCGGCCCGTGATGACCAGCGCCTCGTCCGGCCCGATGAGATACGGCGCCATCGAGTACGCGGCGTCCACCGCGGCGAACGCCATGTCACCCGGCACCTGCGGGACGGGGAACTCATTCGGCACGATCGAGACGAACGGCGCCGGCGGTCCGGCGGGACGGGGCGGGGCGCCGACGGTCTTGTCGTAGACGTGGTTGATGACCCGCTGCAGCGCGGCGGCCACCCGGGCGTCGTCCCAGCGACCGGGAGGCGGCGGCGGGTCGACGACCCGGATGCTGATCGGCACGTTGAGCGTCTGGGAGGCGGACGCCGAATGCGGCCACTCGAAGTAGTGCCGGGTCGTGATCCGGCCGCCGTCGTCGGGGATCTCGAGCCAGTTGCGATCCGAGGCCGGCCCGCCGAGGCGGATCTCGTAATTGCCGTCGGCGTCGATGTCCATGTAGTCATCGCGCAGCACGCCTGAGTTCTTGGTGGCGTACGCGCCGTCGGCGGCACCGGACTCCATCGTGAACGAGGTGTAGACGGCGCCGGCGAGGTTGCCGGTCACGATGTACTCGCGGCCGGGCGCCACGGGCGTCTCGAAGTACATGGCGTCGGAGTTGTCACCGGTGAAGCTGCGGGTCGGGGAGACGATGCGGTTGAAGACGGGCCGCTCGGGATCGAACTCCTGGTGCGAGTACAGCGCGCTCTGCAGGATGTGCGTCAGGTTGCGGAAGCCCTCGGCGACGTCGGAGTCGTCCATGCCGGGGCCCGGCACCACCCAGTTGTCGCCGGCCTTCTGCAGCACATCGATGAGCTCGTTGAATTTCGCGCGCGATGCCAACTCCGTCATTCGCGCATAGTGCCACCGGCGGCCGGTCAGTTGATGAGCGGGTCGCGCGGCAGGCCGAGGATGCGCTCGCCGATCTGGTTGCGCTTGATCTCCGACGTGCCGCCCGCGATCGACATCCCGCGGTGCATCAGCGCCAGGTTGCCGTTGATCAGCCCGGCGCCCTCGAGGAAGGCGCCCGCCGGGCCGGCGGTCGCGACCAGGATCGCCGACGCCTCGTGCAGGTTCTCCGAGAGCAGCAGCTTGGTCATGGCGCCCTCCGGGCCCGGTCCGCTCCCGGCCACGGCCCGGTGCACGCTGCGCAGGTTCAGCGCCTCGGAGGCGTCGGAGCGCGCGATGTGCCGCCCGACCCGGCCCGCGCCGCCGGACAGCCGCTGCGGCCGCTTGTCGAACGCGTCGACCAGCAGCTCCAGTGGAACCGCCATCGCGCCCTGGCCGCCGCCGATGCTGACGCTCTCGTTGCCGAGCGTCGCCCGCGCGACGGTCCAGCCGCCGTCGATCGGCCCGACCACGTCGTCGTCGGGGATGAAGACGTCGTCGAAGAAGATCTCGTTGAATTCCGACGCACCGGTCGTCATCTTCAGCGGCCGCACGGTGACTCCCGGCGCCTTCATGTCGATGACCATCGTGGTGATGCCCTGGTGCTTGGGGGCGTCGGGATTGGTGCGCACGGTCGCGAACCCGTAGCGCGCCAGGTGGGCGCCGCTGGTCCAGACCTTCTGGCCGTTGATGGTCCAGCCGCCGTCGACCTTGGTCGCGCGGGTCTTGATGCCGGCCGCGTCAGAGCCCGCCTCCGGCTCGCTGAAAAGCTGGCACCAGATGAGTTCCTGATCCAGCGCCGGCCGGACCCAGCGCGCCACCTGATCCTCGGTCGCGTGCTGGACGAGTGTGAGGATGACCCAGCCGGTGATGTTGTAGCTCGGACGCTTGATGCCCGCCGCCTTGAACTCCTCCTCGATGACGAGCTGCTCGATCGGGCCGGCCTCACGTCCCCACGGCTTGGGCCACGACGGCACCGCGTAACCGCTGTCCACGAGGGCCGTACGACGCGCGGCCTCATCGAGATCCTTGACCTGCGCGACGATCTGCTTCACCTCATCGCGGATCCCCTCGGCCTCCGGCGGCAGGTCGACCGAGCGCGTCAGGCGCACGCCGCTGCGATACAGGCGAACGACGTCGGCGGCGGCGGCTTCGGAATCCAGCAGCGACTCCAGGACCGTGGCGCGCCGCATGTAGAGGTGGGCGTCGTGCTCCCAGGTGATGCCGATGCCGCCGAGCACCTGGGTGTTGAGGTTCGCGTTGAGGTCGGCCGCCGAAAGTGCAAGGGCTGCCGCGGATGCGGCCGCGTAGGAGAACTCCTCGCCGCCCTCGGCCGCAGTTGAAGCGGCCCGTCCGGCATCCCAGCTGGCGGCGGTAGCCAGCTCGGCAGCCACGGCCATGTTGGCGCAGTGGTGCTTGACCGCCTGGAACATGGCGATGACGCGTCCGAACTGGATGCGGGTACGCGCGTAGTCACTGGCCATCTCGACGCACGCCTGAGCCATCCCGACCGCTTCGGCCGCGAAGACCATCCGGGAGATGTCGAGCAGCAGCCGGCCGGCGCCGGGCAGCACGTCAGCAGGCGCGCCGTCGAGGGTCAGCTGCACCGAGCGGCGCGAGGGGTCGAGGTTCTTCAGGGATGACGCCTGCGCTCCGGACGCGCTCGCATCGACGATCAGCACATCGTCGCCGGCAGCCAGCACGAAGACGCCCGCCAGCCCGCCGCCGACAACCGCTTCCACCAGCCCGTGCGCCGCTCCCCCGCGGACCTCGAGCTGGCTGTCCAGCGCGATGCCGGCCAGCAGCGACCCCTCAGCCAGCCCGGGGAGCAGGCGCTGCTTCAGCTCGTCCGAGCCAACGGCAGCGATGACGGCGCCCGCGATCACGCAGGGCACGTACGGGCCGGCGGCGATCGAACGTCCGAGCTCCTCGACGACGACGGAGAGCTCCTCGAGCCCGTAGCCCGAGCCTCCGTACTCCTCGGGCAGGTGCAGGCCGAGCCAGCCGAGCTCGCGCAGATCGTCCCAGAACTCCGGCAGCGATTCGGCTTCCGCCTCCAGCGCCGCGCGGGCTGAGGCGCGGTCTCCGTGCCGCTTCATGAAGCTGGAAGCCACCGCCGCCAGTTGGACGTGCTCGTCTGCAATACCGATCGCCATGGGCCGATCCTAGGTACCCGCCAGTAGGGAACGCGCGAACGCCTGCTCAGACCACCGGTTCGGCAAGCACTCCTTCGGTGCCCAGATGCTCGCTGATGCTTTCGCGCAGGGCACGTTCGGGCACGGTGACGGCGAAGGCCAGCGCCAGCACGGCCACGAAGATCGCGGCCGAGAAGACGGGCGTGAGGGCGTGGGCGAAGGTGGTGGGGTTGCGCGGCCCGTCGCCGAGCCGGCTGTTGATGAGCCCCCCGAAGATCGGCACCCCGATCGTCGAGCCGAGCATCCGGAAGAGCAGCCCGGTCGAGGTCGCGGTGCCGAGGTCAGAGGAGGCCGCCGCGTTCTGCACGGCCAGCAGCGAGGGCTGCATCATGAAGCCCGCCCCGAGCCCGACCAGCAGCACGAACGACGCCACCAGCACCGTGGGCGTGCTGCGGGTCAGCAGCGAGAGCAGTCCCATGCCTGCCATGGCGAACACCGAGCCGGCGATCGGCCAGGGCTTGATCCGCCCGCCCCGTTCCACCCGGCGGCCCGAAAGCATCGTCCCGAACGCGGCGCCGAACATCACCGGCACGAGCACCAGTCCTGACGCGGTGGGCGTCAGCCCGTGGACCTCCTGCATGTACAGCGGCACGAAGTAGATGCCGCAGAACAGCAGCAGCCCGCTCGTCAGGTTGACGCCGACGTTTCCGCGGATGACCGGATCGGCGAACAGGCGCAGTGGCAACACCGGCTCTGGCGCCCGCCGCTCGCGGATCGTGAAGCCGATGGCGGACGCGACCACGACGATCGCGAACCCCAGGCCCTCGGCCGAGGTCCAGCCGAAGTCGGTGCCGCCGGTGCTGGCGAGCACGGTGAAGCCGGCGAGCGTCAGCATGATCAGGACGGCGCCGGGCCAGTCCAGCTTGTGCGGCAGCCGCCGGTACGGGACGCGCAGCTGCGTCGCGATGATCGCGATGGCGATCAGTCCGACCGGAAGGTTGATGTAGAAGGCCCACCGCCAGCTCAGGTGCTGCACGAAAAGGCCGCCGAGCACCGGCCCGAGCACGCTGGCCACGGCGAACGCGACGCCCTGATATCCCATCCACCTGCCGAGCTGCTTGGCCGGGATGATGTCGGCGGTGACGGCCATGGCGACGGCCCCGAGCCCGCCTCCCCCGATCCCCTGCACGAAGCGGGCGACCAGGAGCTCGTTCATCGTCTGGGCCAGCCCGCAGGCCATCGAGCCGATGACGAACAGGATGACGGCCGACAGCAGCACCCGCTTGCGTCCGAGCTGATCACCGAGCTTGCCGTAGAGCGGCATCGAGACGACCTGCGCGAGCAGGTACGCCGTGGCTACCCACGTGACTCGGGAGAAGCCGCCGACGTCCCTGGTAATGGTCGGCAGGGCGGTGGCGACGATCGTCCCGTCGAGGGAGGACATCACCATGGCGAGTTGCAGCCCGATGAAGACGATCACCGCCTGCCGCGGCACGCGGGCCGCAGCGGTCGTCACTGGCGAATTGTCGCAGGTGGCCCGAGCGCATCGTCGCGGGGCGACGCCGCCGGCTCAGGCGAGGGCGTGGGCGATCAGCCCGGCGAACTCTGCGATGCCGGGAGAGGTGAGGTGCACGCCGTCGCGCACGAAGTACTCCGGGTGGCCGGCCGATGCCTGATACCAGTCGGCGATCACCACGTTGTGATGGGCCGCGGCGACCGAGCGCAGCAGGCTGTTGACCGGGTCCTGCCAGCGCCGCGGCACCCGGACCGTCACCAGCACCACGCGGCGGCGGTCGGCGAGCTCGGAAAGGGCCGTGTCGAGCGTGCTGCGCAGGAAGAGCCCGTTGTCCCCGACGTGGATGACGACGTTGCGCCCGAGGTCGCCGTCCTCCCGCAACTGCGTCAGGCCGGACGGGAGTGATTTGGCCTGCCGTCCGACTACCGCATCGATGAAGATGCCGGGAAGGTCGAACTTGAGCCCGTAGCGGGCGCCGAGCATCACCGAATCGCCCCAGGCCGTCACCGATCCTGCTGAGGGCTTGGGCGCTGAGGGCTTGGGCGTTGAGGGCTTGGGGGTAGCAGCACTCGGATGGGCAGTCGGAGAAACCTTCGCCACCGGGGTCGGCACGACGTTGCGCGTGAGGGTGCCCGCAGGACTCGGCACGGCCGTGGAGGACGGCACCGGAGGCGGCGGCGTATCGACGCCCGCCTCGCTCGCCAGTGAGGAATGCCGGTCGACCGCCAGGAAGGAGAGCACCAGCACGGCGGCGGCCCCGAAACTGACGGAGGTCCGGGCGAGCGTTCGCTGGCTGTCGGCGGCCCGCCGCTCGCGTAACGCATGCCAGGCCGGCCGCAGTCGTCCCAGGGCACCGCGGCGGATCGGCTGCTCGATGAAGCGCCAGGAGAGCTCGGCGGCGATAGCGGTGAGAGTGAGCCGGAGGATGAGGTTGCCGGTGCCGGTCACGCCGATGTCGAGGTTGGGCCGGGTGAGCATGAAGATCGGCCAGTGCCAGAGGTAGATGCCGTAGCTGCGCTCACCGATCCACCGGATCGGCTGGACAGCCATCACGCGTCCGAGCCGGCACTCGGGGTGGGCGATGACGGCGACGGCGACCACCGCGACCGCCGAATAGAGCAGGAAGCCGCCGCGGTAGAGCCAGTAGGAGAACTCGCTGGCACTGTGGAAGATCCACAGCAGCCAGAGGATGGCGGCCCCACCGGCGACGTCGAGCAGGTTGCGCTCGTAGCGCACCAGCCGGGGTAGCGCTCCGAGCGGCCAGATGCACGCGAGCGCCGAACCGAGCATGAGCCCGCTGGCATGAGTGTCGGTGCCGTAGTAGGCCCGCGACGGATCGTTGGGGACGGGAAAGCCGTGGCGGGCAGCCAGGAACGCCATCCAGGCCGCCGACAGCAGCGCACCCGACAGCGCGACGGTCCGCAACATCCGCCGCCCGCGATTGCCGCGATGACGGCGAAGCACCAGCAGCGCCACCACCGGCCAGATCAGGTAGAACTGCTCCTCCACCGCCAGCGACCACAGGTGCAGCAGTAGCGGCGGGCGTCCGGTCTGCTGGAAGTAGGACTGGTGGCTGTAGATCGACGACCAGTTCAGGTAGTACGCGGCAGACGGGATCAACTGCCGGCGCAGCGTGGCCACCGCATCGGGCGCGAAGATCAGCGCGGCGGCGGCCGTACCGACGAGCAGGCCACCCAAACCGGGCAGCAAGCGGCGGGCCCGGGCGGCGTAGAACTTCCGGAAATTCAGCCCGCCGGTGCCCTGCCACTCGCGCAGCAGCAGGGAGGTGATCAGGTAACCGGAGAGGACGAAGAACACGTCAACTCCGAGAAAGCCGCCCGGCACGCTCTTCCAGTCGGCGTGGTAGAGCAGGACCGCCATGACGGCAAGCGCGCGCAGGCCATCGAGGCCACGAACGCGCTGCATCACAACACTTTCTTCCCTTCACGCCGATGACCTTTGGCGGACGGCGGCGTGTCAGCTGTGAATTGCCGAACTCACCGAATCGTTATCTCCCAGGTCGAACATACGTTCGCGCTGTGACACGATGGGCCCATGGCCGGTGGAATGGGAGCCCGCGAGCGCGGGCTGACCCTGGCCGAGCGTAGCGGCGCAGCAGCAGCAGAGCGCCCGCCTGCAGGTGCGTGTCACTGCTGGGTCATCGAGCAGGGTGAGCGGCGCCCCGGTTTGTTGCTGGAGTGGCGCCGGCGCGGCGGCCGTTGGGAGGGTCTCGTCGCTTACCTGACGCCTGACGCTCAGGGCGGGCATTCCCTCCTCCAGCAGTGGCTCGACAGCGAGCGCCTGCGCTCTGCCGGGCGGACGCACTAGTGAGGCGCCGCCAGAGCGGCCGGCGCACGTTCCTCACCCACAACCTCAAGGTGCTCTCGGGCGTCAGCTTCCTGCAGGACGCGGCCAGCGAGCTGCTCTACCCGATCCTGCCGATCTTCCTGACCGTGACGCTGGGCGCCCCGGCCGCCGTTGTCGGCGTCATCGAGGGTCTCGCCGAGGGAGCGGCCAGCCTCACCAAGCTCATCGCGGGACGGCTGGCCGACCAGCGCGCCAAGCGTCCGCTGATCGCCTTCGGCTATGGGCTGGCCGCCTTGGGGAAAGTGCTGATCGCGGTGGCGAGCGTCTGGCCTACCGTCCTGGCCGGGCGCGTGGTCGACCGCCTCGGCAAGGGCGTGCGAGGTGCCCCGCGTGACGCGTTGCTGATGGTCGGTGTGGCACCCGAGCATCGCGGCCGGGTCTTCGGTTTCCACCGCTTTGCCGACACGTCCGGCGCGGTGCTCGGCCCGCTGCTCGGCCTTGCCGGATATGAGCTTTTCGATCACCACATCCGTCCGCTGCTCGTGGTAGCCGTCGTGCCGGCGGTGCTGAGCGTCCTGCTGGTCCGGTTCGTGAGCGACGCGAGTCGGCCGCCGGCGCGCCGCGACCGCCCGCCGGCGTCCTCCGAGCGGCTGCCGCTCCCCTACCGGCGCACGGTCACCCTGCTCGTCGTCTTCAGCCTGATCAACTTCCCCGACGCGTTGCTGCTGCTGCGGGTCTCTGACGTCAGCCACTCGCTGCCGTTCGTCGTGATCACGTACGCCGCCTACAACGCCGTCTACGCGCTGCTCAGCTATCCGGCCGGCGCGCTTGCCGATCGGCTCGGACCGCGCCGGGTCTTCGCCGTCGGCCTGGCCTGCTTCGCGGTGGCGTACGTCGGTCTGGGGCTGGTGCACAGCCGGGCCGCGATCTGGCCGATCCTATTGATCTACGGGGGTTTCACCGCCGCGACCGACGGTGTCGGAAAGGCCTGGATCGCCGGGCTCGTGCCGCCGGAGTTGCAGGGCCGGGGTCAGGGGCTCTACCAAGGACTCACCGGCGGCGCCGTGCTGATCGCCGGCCTTTGGGCCGGGCTCGCCTGGGGCAGGGACGGCACGTTCCCCTTGCTCTTCTCAGGCTTCGCCACCGCAGCGCTGATTCCTGTCTTCCTGCTCGCGCGCACCTCAGCCCCGTCCCTGGACGGGGATGGACTTCCCGGTTGAGCCGTCGAGCACCAGGCGCTTGCCGAGGGGCGCGCTGAGCGTGACGGTCGTGGTCGAATCGAAGCCGACGCCTGCGCAGCCGGTGAGGGCCGTCGGCTGTTGCCCGGCGAGTACCGCAGGACTGAGCTTGCCCAGCACCTCGACGTGGATCGCCCGCACGTTCTCACGAACTCTCACCTGGGAGAGGACGGCCTGAACGGTGTCGCCGCACCTGTCATTCGCCCACGAGATCGTGAGGTGACGGCCGGAGCTGGTCACGTTGTGCAGTCCAGCGATGAATTCGTGGTTGGAGAAGGTCCCACCGCGTTGCTCGCTCGTGAGCGCATCCTTGACGTTCGACAGCTGGCTTCGGGTGATCGCGCCCCGGAACTGAGCCGCGATGAGGCCGTCCTGGTCGACCACGAACGTGACGGGTGGACCGACGTTGGCCGACGGCCAGGCTTTCGCGAGAGATTGGTCGGCGTCGAACAGGATGGGGTAGTCGACGTGGAACCTTCGGGCATAGGCGGCCGCGTTGGCGACGGTGTCGCGCTCGGCGACGCCCACGATGATGAAGCCGCCACCGGCAACCGGCACGCGGCCGTTGTTGAACGGCGCAAAAGCTGGCTGCTGGGCGCGGCACGGCGCGCACCAGGAGCCGCCGAAGGTGACGACGGTGATGGCCTCGTTGCCGGCGGCGGTCTCGCCGCGGCGGAGATCAACGCGTAAGGCCTTGCCCTCGATCGTCGTCCCTGCGAGTTCCGGCGCCGGCCTGCGCTGCGCTTCCGGGATGAGCTCTCCAGAGGCCGGCGCGGGGGTGGCCGGCACGATCGTCGCCCGGCCGGCCTGGGGGCTGGTGTCCAGCGCCGCCCAGGCGGCGATCACCGTCGCCGCGGTGAGTACTGCCGCACCGACTCCCGTCGTGACCCGGCGCCGCCGACGCCGGCGGGCATAGCGGGTGGCGATCCGCTCGGCGAGATTCGCCGGCGCCTGCAAATCACGCAGCGACCGGTCCAGGAGTCCTTGGACGTCCGTCGCCATCACGCCTCCATCACAGGGTCGGTCACGGGGAGCAGGTAGCCCGCGAGCATCGGCTCTTCGCGCAGGCGCCGAAGTGCACGATGGGCATGCGTCTTCACGGTTCCCACCGAGCAGCCGAGTATCGACGCCGTCTCCGCCTCGCTGCGGTCTTCGAGA
>DATAZK010000095.1:0-14490 GCA_036272075.1 Frankiaceae bacterium | reverse complement strand
GAGGCGCCTGTATGTTCGGGCGAGGAGAGGAGCGCGCGTGAGCACGCCAGGACGCCCGGTCCAGGACCTCAGCTGGCTGATCACGAACTTCGTGGAGCGGGTCCCGGACGTGGCCCATGCGGTCGTCGTCTCGTCGGACGGTCTTCCGCTCGCGTTCTCCGCGGGGTTCCCGCAGGAGCGCGCGGATCAGCTCGCAGCGGTCACATCGGGCCTTACCAGCCTGACCCAGGGTGCTTCCCGGGTCTTTGAAGGCGGCGCGGTCGTCCAGACCGTGGTCGAGATGCAGCGCGGGGTGCTCGTCATCATGGCGATCAGCAACGGCGCCAGCATTGCCGTGCTCGCGGCCTCCACCTGTGATCTCGGTCTTGTCGCCTACGAGATGACCCTGCTGGTGGAGCGCGCGGGCCGGGTACTGACCCCCGCCGCGCGCGGCGGGATCATGCAGGGCGCGATGCCGGGAGACGGTCGGCGATGATGCCAGTGACGACTCCCGCGATTGAGGGGCATGGTGGCCGGGCTCGGCCGCGGCGGTGACGACCGCGGCTCGCCCGCATGGCAAGGCCCTGGAAGGGCCGGGCCATGGGACGAGCCGCAGGCGCAGCGCCAGCCTTACCCCCCCGCGCAGCAGCAGCAGCAGTATCCGGCCGAGGAAGAGAGCGGCGCGACGCGGCTAGTCCGCCCGTACACCGTGACCGGCGGCCGGACACAGCCGAGGTATAAGCTCGCGCTTGAGGCCTTGGTATCAGCGTCCGTGTACGAGCCGCGTGACCTATCCGTTCTGGCACCCGAGTGCCAGGCGATCCTGCAGTTCTGCCTCGACTGGCGCTCCGTTGCCGAGATCTCGGCAGTGCTGCGGATGCCGCTCGGCGTGGCGCGGATCCTGGTTGCGGATATGAGCGCGGACGGCCTCGTGCGCATTCACCAGCGCGACGACTCCGAGGGCCGCCCCGACCTTAACCTGCTCGAAAGGGTGCTTAGTGGACTCCGTAAGATCTAGCGTCGCTCGGCCGCACGGAGGCGGCGACGCTTCGGCGATGACTTCAGTGAAGATCGTCGTTGCGGGCGGCTTCGGCGTGGGCAAGACGACCTTCGTCGGCTCAGTGTCGGAGATCACGCCCCTCACTACCGAGGCCGTCATGACCGTGGCCTCAACCGACGTGGACGACCTGTCCCACGTTCCCGACAAGAACACGACGACCGTCGCGATGGACTTCGGCCGGATCACCCTTGAGAAGGATCTGGTGCTCTACATGTTCGGTACCCCCGGACAGCACCGGTTCTGGTTCATGTGGGACGACCTGATCCAGGGCGCGATCGGCGCGGTGGTCCTGGTCGACACCAGGCGGCTGGCGGACTCGTTCCCTGCGGTGGACTACTTCGAGGCGAGCGGGCTGCCGTTCGTCATCGGCATCAATGGTTTCCACGGGCAGTTCCCGCACCGGTCCAACGACGTCCGCGAGGCGCTCGCGATCCCGTCGACGGTCCCGGTCATCCCGTGTGACGCCCGCAACCGCGAGTCGACCAAGGCCACCCTGGTGACGCTGGTCGAGCACGCGATGTCGATGCAGGCAGCAGGCCGGTACTAGCGCGGCGGGGCTGCCTTCCGGCATGGTGGGGCTCCCGCCCCCCATCCCCCCTGGCGCAGGCCCCGCCCGCCCCGCCCGTCACCGGGCGCCGTGAGTTCAGTTGTCGCCGGGCACAGTTGGCGGCCGTCAAGTCGGACGGTCGCCGCCTAGTCATGCCCGGACCCGCTCGGCACAATGGTGGGGTACTTACGAGCCACGGGAGGCCGCACCGGTGACCGAGCGCTACTACACGACGAGCACCGCGTTCCTCGAGGCACTGGCCGAAGCGGGCATCAGCTACATCTTCGCCAATCTCGGCAGCGATCATCCCGGCCTCATCGAGGCCCTCGCCCAGGCCAAGGCCGACGGCCGCGCGGACGAGCTGCCCGCGCTGATCATCTGCCCGCACGAGACGGTGGCCCTCTCCGCCGCCCACGCCTACGCCATGGTGACCGGCGAGCCGCAGGCGGTCGTGGTCCACGTCGACTCCGGCACCCAGAACATCGGCGGCATGGTCAACAACGCCATGCGCGGCCGCGCCCCGGTGCTCGTCTTCGCCGGCAGCGTCCCGTACACCCAGGACGGCGAGCTGCCCGGCAGCAGGACCGAGTTCATCCAGTGGATCCAGGACGTCCGCGACCAGCGCGGCATCCTCCGCAACTACGTCAAGTACGACAACGAGCTGCGCACCGGCCGGAACGTCAAGCAGCTGGTGCACCGCGCGCTGCAGATCGCCCGCAGCGAGCCGGCCGGCCCGGTCTACCTCACCGGCGCCCGCGAGGTGATGGAAGAGCCGATCGACCCCTACCAGGTCAACCCGCGCAGCTACCCCCCGGTCGCCCCGGCCGCGCTCACCGCCGACGTCACCGCCGAGATCGCGACCGCGCTGGCCGGCGCCAGGCACCCGCTGATCGTCACGTCGTACCTCGGCCGCGACCCGGCCGCCGTCCCGAGCCTGGTCGCGCTGGCCGACCTGCTCGCCATCGGTGTCCTCGAGGCGATGGCCTACCACGTCAACTTCCCCGACGACCACCCGCTGCACGCCGGCTTCCAGTACCACAGTACCGGCCAGAACCCGGTCCTGGCCGAGGCCGACGTGGTCCTGGTGCTCGACTCCGACGTCCCCTGGATCCCCTCGGTCAACCGGCCCGCCGCCGACGCCGCGATCTACTACGTCGACATCGACCCGCTCAAGTCCCAGATGCAGCTCTGGGACGTGCCCGCCCGCCAGTTCGCCGCCGCCAACTCCAAGGTCGCGGTCGAGCAGATCGCCGCCTACGTCCGCGACCACGATCTAGTCGACGCCGTGGCCGTGACGCAGCGCCGCGCGGCCGCCGCCGCCCGGCATCAGCAGGACCTCGACCGCCGGGAGGCGGCCGAGCAGCCCCGCGACGACGTGATCACCCCCGAGTACCTGACCGCCTGCGTCCGCCGGCTGCTCGACGGCGAGGACGCGATCGTGCTGACCGAGGTGGTCACCAACAGCAAGGCGGTGGCCGAGCACCTGCGCCCCGTCCGCCCCGGCTCGGTGCTGCACCACGGCGGCGGCGCGCTCGGCTGGTCCGGCGGCGCCGCCGTCGGCGCCAAGCTGGCAGCGCCGTCGCGGACGGTGGTCTCCCTCGTCGGCGACGGCTCCTTCCTGTTCAGCGTCCCGTCCTCGGCGATCTGGGTGCAGCGCCGCTACGACGCCCCCGCGCTGACCGTCATCTACGACAACGGCGGCTGGCAGGGCCCCAAGTTCTCCACCCTCCAGGTCCACCCGGACGGCGTCGCCGCGGCGACCGGCGAGTTCCCGGTCTCGCTCGCCCCGACCGTCGACCTCCCCGCCGTGGCGCTGGCGGCGGGGGCCGGGTTCGGCGTGACGGTGACCGACCCGGCCGAGCTCCCGCAGGTCCTCAAGGACGCCCTCGCCACCGTCCACTCCGGCCGATCGGCGGTCGTCAGCGTCCGCCTCCCGCCCGTGTAGGACGAAAATCGCTATATCGAACGGTCCCTCGCGACTCTGGCTGAGAAGCATTTATGACGGGAAGTTTTGTTGCAGGATGAGCTTCGCTTGCGCCTTCTCTGACCCATTCCCCTGCTTCGCTGCCCGTTGCCACCACTTCCGTGCCGCTTCGCGGTCACCGGATATGAGTAGGACGCTGCCGAGGTTGAGCATCGCGTTGACGGCACCGGCCTCCGCCGCGCGTCCCAGCCAATAACGCGCCGAGTCGAAGTCCTGCTGCGTGAACGCCCAGGTGCCAAGTTCGAACATGCAGTTCGTCTGGCCTTGGGCGGCTCCGGTGCGGAACCACTGGAGTGCCGCGTCGTTGTCATGATCACGCAGGCGGCAGATCGCGCCGAGGTAGTACGTCGCGATGGCGATGTTCTGAGCCGCAAGCTCGCGCAGCGGAGGCTCTGCGGCGTCGAATTCACCCCGTTGAAAATGCAAGAGGCCGGTCTTGAGCTTCGCCTCCGCGTTGCCGCCGTTCATCATCCACCCCCCAATACCGACACACACTTTGTCGCCTGCTTCGAAGAATGACGCATCGCCCGCCGGAACACCAGATCGCCGCCGCAAACCAATACCGCAAGTCAATCTCGGAAAGTTAAAGTAGGTACAGCTACTGGCTAGCGCTCGTAGGAGATGAGCCATGGACCCGGATATCCAAGACGTGGCCCGGTCGATCAGGCCGTATCTTCCCCAGTTGCTTGGCGACGAGAGCGCCGACTACGACCGGCGACTGGTAGCGCTGCTGGCCAGCTCCGCTCAGGGGGCTGACACCGACGACGCGCTACTCGACCTGCTGACGTCTCACCCGGATATCCATGGCTGGGCGTCGGCGATGCTGGAGGACGAGCGGCACCTGCCCCCTGACGTCAGGCAGGAAATGGAGCACGTCAGGCAGGTGGAGCGCGGGCTGCCGGACGCAGGGTTCTCTCCGCTGGCCAACCCCTACGGAGGCGACCCGGTGGACGCCGAGAAATTCGTGTGCCCCAGGGACGGCAACTACGTATGGTGGCGCGTCTCGGTGGGGATGCAGGTGCCGACCTGCCGCGATCATCCGGATGACGTTCTGGTGCCAGCAGCCCCATGAGCGCGACATTCTGGGACGGGATCGGGGAGCGGCTGGCCGAGCGCTGGGCCTCGGTGTCCATTCCCGCGCTTACCTTCTGGCTAGGCGGGCTATTCGCCTGGATGCTCGGGCACCACGGAACGGGCGCTCTGGAGCCGGCCGCCGCCTGGATCGGCCGCCATTCCGCCGTGGTGCAGGCCGCGGTCCTGCTCGCGGGCCTGCTCGCGGTGGCGGCGACCGGCCTGGTGATCGGCCGCCTGACCGCCCCGGCCCTCGCCCTGCTTGAAGGCTACTGGTGGCCCTGGCCGTTGCAGCCACTGCGGCGCAGGCTCACCAAGCGAGTCGCCGAGCGGGCGGTGGATGCCGGCGACTGTTTCCAGACCCTGGTCGGCCCGGTCCTCGACGGCACCGCGACCGATGAGCAGCGCGAGGAGTTCGCGCGCGTTGATCACATGCTCCGGCGTCTGCCGACGGGAAGCCGTCTCATGCCCACCAGCACCGGCAATACCTTGCGGGCGGCCGAGACCCGGCCGATTGACAAGTACGGGCTGGACGCCGTTGCCCTCTGGCCGCACCTATGGCTGCTGCTGCCCGAGGTGACGCGAAGCGAGCTGGCGGCGGCGCGCCGATCCCTCGACACCGCCGTGGGCGCCTGCATCTGGGGTGTGCTCTTCACTGCCTTCACCCCCCTGACCTGGTGGGCGCTGCCGCTCGGGCTGGCGGTCGCGGCGGCTGCGGCGTGGGTGTGGGTACCCGCCCGGGCGGAAGTGTTCGCTGATCTGGTCGAGGCGGCCTTCGATCTGCACCGCGGCGCCTTGTACCGACAGCTCCGCTGGCCGTTGCCCGCTAACCCAGCCGAGGAGCGGGCCAGCGGTCGGCTCCTGACCCAGTACCTGGTGCGCGGGCTGAGCGGCACCACTCCGGCCTTTTCCAACGGTGCGCTCGGCGCCGCCGCAGAACCAGGGAGCCCAGCCCCGTGAAGCTTCCGTGGGCCAAGGCGAAGAAAGCCGGACGGGAATCAGGGCCGCCCGCCGGCGATCCGCTCTGGCAGGCAGTGGTCGCGTACTACGACGCGCCAAGCGAACTGGTGGCCCGCATAGGAATCCGTCGGCATCGCGAGCAGATGGCATCCATGGCTCCCAGACTCCTGTCCGAGGAGGGGAGGCTCGGGATCAGCGGCGTTGGTCCGCTCACCAATGCACGTGCCAGGCTCCTGGCGCGATGCTTTGACATCGGCATCACCGAGGCCTTCTTCGAGGCATACGAAGCCGAGGCCCTGCCGTTCCGGCTTGAGCAACCGGAATACGGAGACCGGGCGGAGAATGACCTGGGGCCCCCGCCCACGCCGGAGTTGAGATCATTCATCGAACGAGTTTTTGCCGCCGAGGATGCGCATCAAGCCGTCAAAAGCGCGGTCACCCGCGACGAGGTGATATCGGCCTTCGAGTCCCTCGTCGGCAACGTGGAGTTCGCTCAATTGAGCGACTATGTCAAAGAAGGCTTCTTGAACCTGGCGGCAATTCGCCTGCTTGATCGGTTTAAAAGCACCGGGGATGTCAGAGACGCGGACCTGGCTATCGCACATTACCGCGAGATTATCACTGACGATTACCGGCTGGGCGTGGCCGATTATTACGGCAATGTGGGAAACGCCTATCAAGATAAATTTCTCCGGTTCGGAAATATGGCCGATCTGGAGAGCGCGATCGCCGCCCACATGGACGCGGTCGAGCTGACGCCAGTCAATTCGCCGCACGTGCATCGCCGGGCGGGGAATTTCGGTAACAGCCTTTGGTACAGGTACCTGGTGACGAGCGAGGACGACGATCTTGAAGCGGCCTACGATCCGCTTGCGCTCGCGGCTGCGGCCGCGCCACTCGACGCTCAGGAACGCCCGGGACATCTGAATAACCTGGCCGATGTGCTGCAACACGTCGCCGATCTGGCCGCCCGGGCTAGCGACGTCGATCGGGCGCAGGAGTCCGCTGGCCGCTCGGTGGAACTGGCCCGCGAATCGGTCGCGACAACGCCGGCCGATTCGGCTGACCTGCCGCGCCATCTGGCCACCCTCGGCCAGGCCCTGCTGACCAAGGCCGCGATCGGGGCGGCGTTGTCTGACGGGGAATTCTCGACCGAAATCCTGGACGAGGCAATCGACGCGGCCGGCCGATCGGTTGCGTTGACTCCAGTCGGCACCGACGACCTTGTCCTCCGCGAAGGTCTGCTCGGCAGCCTGATCGCCATCAAAACCACGACGGAGTCCGGGCAGGGCGCGCTCAGCGACAACGACAAATCGCAGTACTTCAGGCGAATCGTCGGCAGCGGACGGCGGCTGGATCCCGCGGCGGTCGTCCAGCGAGCCGGCGACTGGGGGCGCTGGGCCGCCAAGCTGGGGCGGTGGGAGGAGGCCGCCGAAGCATACGCGGCCGCGATCGAGGCGATGGCCGCCGCGTTCGGTGCTCAAGAGGTGCGCGCTCATAAGGAGGCAAGGCTCCAGCAGGCACAGGACCTGCCGGGTGAGGCCGCCTTCGCCTGCGGGCAGGCGGGAGACCCGGCCGCCGCCGTCGGCCTGCTCGAACAGGGTCGGGCCGTGCTCCTCACCGAGGCGCTTAGCCGCCAAGCGGTAACCGGCGACCTGCTCAGGGATGCCGGAGAGGCACAGCTTGCGGAGCAGTACGAGGCCGCTCAATCGGAGATCGCACAGCTGGAACTTGACCTGGCCACCGATCCGCTCTCCCTCAGCGTGCTCGACTTCTCGTTCGGCCGTGTCACCGAGAACCGTCGCCGGCTCGCGGATAAGGGCGGCGAACTCGCAGAGCTTGCCTCGCGCGCCCGCGCGGTGCTCCGGATCGACACCAGTTTCTCGGCCGCGACGCTGGCGGACGCCCTGGCGGTATCGTCCGCGGCGCGACCGGTGGTGTACATCGCCGCGACGATTCACGGGGGCATCGCGATCATTGTCGCCGACCCCCATGTCAAGACGGTCAGGCTGCCAGGCCTGCACGCGGACGAACTAAAGAGCCGCACCGAGGGGTACCTGGCGGCGCATGCCAGCCGGGAAGCGGACCACCTGGCCTGGCTTCAGGCAATCGACCGAGTCGCCGGCTGGCTATGGCAGGCGATCGCCGAGCCGCTTCTCCATGAACTTGGCGAGGCCGGCGAGCTGATCGTAGTTCCCGTGGGGCTGCTCGGCCTGCTGCCGCTGCACGCCGCCTGGTCGCCCGACCACGGAAAGGCGGGGGGCCGACGCTACCTACTGGACCAGGTGAGAATCTCCTACACACCTAATATCCGACTGTTCCGTGAGGCCCAGCGCAGAGCCGCGAACCTCCCTGCCCTCACTGCTGCCATTATCGCTGACCCCCGCCCGTCGACGTCACCGCCGCTTCCCTGCGCGGCTCTTGAAATTGAGTACGTGCGCGCAGCGTTCCAGAATGTCACTGAACTGCGGGGCGAAGCGGCCTCCAGAGAAGAACTGCTTGCCTTGCTCGGCGAGCCGGATCTACTGCATTTCGCCTGCCATGCGCAAGCGGACGCCGTCGAGCCGCTTAATGGCGGCATTATATTGGCAGGCGACCAGCGGCTAACGCTGCGCGACATCTTGGGCAGCGGTGTCGTCCGAAGGCGTCTGGTCGTGCTGTCCGCTTGTGAAACCTCAGTGATCAACGTCGCCCTCGCTAACGAGGTCATCAGCCTGAACACCGGCTTTCTGCAGGCGGGCGCGGCCGGAATCATCGGTTCGCTGTGGTCGGTGCCGGACGCCAGCACCGCCATGTTGATGGAGCATTTCTACACCAGTTGGCGGCAAGCCGGAAAGCAGCCAGCAGAAGCCCTCCGGCAAGCCCAGCTGAGCATCCGGAATACGACCAACTCAGACATTATCCGGGATTTTCCCGAATTCCTCGATACCGTCAAGCCGCCGCTATCGGACAAGGCCAGAGTTCTCTGGGGAACAGCCCGCCGGTACTCTCACCCGTATTACTGGGCAGCGTTCACTTACCTCGGCGCATAGGACGCGCGAGTCCGCTGGCGGCGAAGCGCGTTGGCAAGCGGCCAAGGCCAACTGTCCGGCCACCTGCCGTCTGGGTCGGCGAAGAACACGAACCTGCCCCAGGCCAGGTCCTGGATCTCTTGCTCAACGTTCACCCGAACTTAAACGACCATCAACCCACATGTCAGGTATATCCTGAAGGTTTGCTGTGTGCTGACTCAAGAAGTTACGCGCAGTCCCTGTGCGGTGCGGGCTCGCGGGCTCACGAAGTTCTTCGGTGATGTCGTCGCGCTCGACAGCGTCGACCTTGACGTCGCGCCCGGCCAGATCCACGGGATCGTCGGCCCGAACGGAGCGGGGAAGACGACGCTGCTCGGCCTGTTGCTGGGCCTGGCCGTCGCCGACCGCGGCAGTCTCGAGGTCCTGGGATCGTCGGTCGGGCGAGCGCTCGCGGCGCCCGACGAGGTATCCGGCTTCGTCGACGCCCCCGGCCTGTACCCCGCGCTGACGGCCCGCAAGAATCTCGCCGCGCTGGCCGCTCTGCACCCGCCCGGCGCTCCGACGGCAGATATCGACGACCTCCTTGAGCAGGTCGGGCTGGCCGACGTGGCCGACGACAGGGTCCGCGGCTTCTCGCTCGGAATGCGCCAGCGGCTCGGGCTCGCCGCCGCGCTGGTGACCAGGCCGCGTCTGCTCGTGCTCGACGAGCCTGCCAACGGGCTCGACCCGGCGGGCAAGCGGCACGTGCACGAAACCCTGGCCAGGCTGGCGGCGGACGGGACGGCGGTGGTGCTCTCAAGCCACCGGATGGATGACCTTGAGGCGATGTGCTCGGACATCACCATTCTCGCGGTCGGGCGGGTTGCCTTCTCCGGGCCGTTGGGCAAGCTGGCCGACCCGAACGGCGAACTCGACTACCGGCTGGTGACCTCCGACATTGAAGCGGCCCGCCAGGTGGCCGCCGCCACCGACGGGATCCAGGTGCTCGCCGCCGCCGGGGGGCAGCCGGACCGCGACGTGCTCGTGGTGCGCACGCTGGTGTCCGACCTCGATGAACTGGTGCCGCGGCTGGTGCACGCGGGCATCGCGCTGCGCGAGCTCACGCCGGTTGTCTCGCCGCTTGAGTCCGCGTTCCTCGCCCTCACGCAGCAGCCAGCGCAGGAGTCCAGCCGATGACGACCGCGACGACCGTCCCCGCCGAATTGCTGGCGCCCCGCACTGTCTCGGTAGCCCGCGGCTACCGCTTCGAGCTTGTCAAGCAGCTGGCGCAGTGGCGCATACGCATCCTGATCGCTTTGTGCTGGATCGGGCCGGCGGTCACCGTCGTCGTCGTGAGCGGGCAGAGCACGCTTCCGGCTGACACCCTGTTCGGCCGCGAGATGCAGGCAACCGGATGGGCCGGGGCGCTGGTGGTGCTGTCTTTCGCGGGCAGCTGGTTCTTCCCGCTGCTCACCTCGGTCGTCGCCGGTGACGTGTTCTCCTCCGAGGATCGGCTCGGCACCTGGCGCCACCTGCTGGTGGCGGTGCGCTCGCCGCGACGGATCTTCATCGCCAAGTCGCTGGCGAGCCTCACCGTCCTGCTGATGTGCGTGCCCGGGCTGGCGGTCTCCGGCATCGTCGGCGGGCTGGTGGTCGGCAGCCGGCCGCTGGCCGGCCTCGACGGCCACCCGCTGTCGCCGGCTGACGCGGCCGGCAAGCTCCTGCTCGCCTGGCTCTGCGTGCTCGCCCCCATCCTTGCCTTCGCCGCGATCGGGCTGCTCGCCTCCGTCATCTTCGGGCGGTCCCCGTTCGCCCTGCTGCTGCCAGCCTTCGGCGGGCTCGGAATGCAGCTGGCGTCCCAGGTGCTGCCGATGCCGGCCGCTGTCCGCGTGGCCCTGCCCAGCTTCGCCTTCCTCTCCTGGAACGGCCTGTTCACCAGCCCGCCGCAGCTCCACTCGCTCATCGCGGGCATCGCCGTCAGCCTGGCGTGGGCCGCCACCGCGACCGCGCTCGCGTACGTGATCTTCATGCGGCGCGATTTCACCAGCCCGGCCAACGATGGCTCGGTGCGGCGCGCGCTCACCTGGGGAATCCTGCCGCTGCTGGCCGTGTGGGCGCTGTCGGCCGGGGTGGTGGCCGCGGCGACCGGGGCCACCGGCTCCGGGATCGACGCCGGCAAGCTGCAGCGGTCGCTGGCAACGTCGTTCGGGCACTTCTACGTGCTGCAGAGCCAGGAGCTCTACCACCTGAGTTACACCGCGGCGCAGCTGCGGACCACGGCGGCCTGCACCAAGGGGTCCGACCTGGTCGCCCAGGACGGGCCGGGAAACGACTGGCGCTGCACCGTCACCTGGCATCTCCCTGGCGTCAACGACGCGATCGGGCAGGCCGTCTACCAGCTTGACGTCAGCGCGAACGGACGGTACGTGGCCGACGGCGACGGACCGAATCAAGTGAACGGCTACTTCGTGCTGCGCGCCCCGTACGGGGACGCACCGAACCCGCTATGGCAGTTCGACGGCCTCGTCGATCTGCTCGCCCCCGCATAGAACGGATAAGGCATGCAAGTCACGCGACGACGACGAGAAGGCTCGAAAGTCCGTCTCGGCTTCCCGAAATGGGTCGGCCGCCGGCTCCGCATCGTGGTAGCCAGCTCAGCAGCACTCCTCGTCCTCGGCGGGGGAATGGCCGCCTATGGCTCGACGCTGGGCTTCGGAGACAACCAGGTCGGCACGCAGTACCCGAACGGACTGCAGGTCTCCGACGACCAGATCCTCAAGCCGATCGGTGATGAGCTGGTCACCCAGCTTGGCAAGTTCATGGGCTCGACGGTCAGCCCGGACGGGCGGTTCCTGGCCGCGACCACCGCTGACCATCCGGTGGTGCTGCAGATCTTCGGCCTGCAGGCGTACAAGCTCATCTGGACGGTCGGCAGCAACCCCGCCAACAACGAGGTCCTCTCCGATCCCACGGTCGGACAGGAAGGCCCGACGTACTCGCCGGACGGCAAGTTCCTGTGGCTCCCGGAGCAGGACGCCGTGACCCGGTTCCCGGTCAACCCCGACGGCACCCTCGGCACGCCGACCCGCTTCCCGCTCCCGACGGCGGGCACCCACCTTTCTGGCAACGCCCGGACTCCGACTCCCAACTCCGCGCTGGTCGGCCAGATGACCTACTCCCCCGACGGGTCCACTCTGTACGCCGCGCTCAACGGGCAGAACACCGTCGTGGCGATGAACCCCACCACCGGTGCGGTCGAGCAGACGTGGAACGTGGGCATCGCCCCGCGCGAACTCAAGTTCGTGGGCGGCAAGCTCTACGTGAGCGACGAGGGCGGCCGCCAGGCCAAGCCCGGCGACACGACCATGGACTCCTACGGCACCGCGGTGCCCGCCAACGGGTACCTGGGCACCTCGACGACCGGCGAGGTCAGCGTCATCGACACCGCGGACCCGTCCGCGCCGGTCGGATCGATCCCTGTCCAGCTGCACCCGACCGCGATGTACGTCAGCGGCCACGCGTTGTTCGTCGCTAACACGAACAGCGATACCGTCTCGGTCATCGACACGACCAAGGACAGGGTCGTGCAGACGATCGAAACCAAGCCGTGGCCGGAGTCCTCGGTGGGCTACCAGCCCACCAGCATCACCATGACTCAGGATGGTCACCTGCTGGTCACCCTGGGCAGGGCCAACGCCGTCGCGGTCTACACCTACGAGGGCACGCCGGAGGACCCGGTGAGCTACCTCGGCCTGCTGCCGACGGACTACTACCCGGCGACCATAGCGACCGTCGGCGACCAGATCATCGTCACCAACACCCGCGGCATCGACGCGCGCGGCCCGGCCATCACGACCTGCAAGGGAGAGGGAACGACGTGCGTGTCGGGCCACGACACGCACAGCACGACCGCTTCCCTGACGCGCTTCACCCTGCCGAGCGATCGGGACATCGCGCGCTACACCGTGGAGGTGTTCGCGCAAAACGGCTGGACCAGGAGCTCCGTCCGGGAGGCAGACGACCGCAGGGCGCATCCGGTTCCGGTCCCGACGCGCATCGGTGACCCGTCCACGATCAAGCATGTGTTCTTGATCATCAAGGAGAACCGGACCTACGACCAGGTGCTCGGCGACCTGGGTGAGGGCAACGGCGACCCGACGCTCACCCAGTTCGGCGAGAAGGCCACGCCGAATCAGCACGCGCTGGCACTGCAGTTCGGTGACTACGACAACGTGTACGACATCGGCACTAACTCTTCCGAGGGCCACAACTGGATGATGCAGGGCGACAACCCCGAGTACTCCGAGTCGGACGCAGGTGAGTACCAGCGCACCTACGACACCGAAGAGGACGTGCTTGGCCACCAGGCCTCGGGCTTCCTGTGGACCGCCGCCGAGTCCGCCGGCGCGACGGCCAAGAACTACGGCGAGTTCGAGTACCTGGAGGGCAAGCCGTCCGGTACCTGGCAGCAGTACTACTGCGCGACCAAGAGCGTCATGGCCGGCGGTGACCCGGCCCAGCTGACCGCCGCGGGCCTGAAGGGCAACTACGGCTCGGCGATCCCGTCGCTGAACGCGATCGCCGACCCGCTGTCCCCGCCGTTCGACCTGTCGATCCCGGACATCTACCGCTACGAGATCTGGAAGCAGAACTTCGAGCAAAAAGGTCCCGCCAACTTCAACATGATCTGGCTCTCCAGCGACCACACGGGCGGGCCCGCCGACGCCGAGGCCGGGGTCGCTGACAACGACCTCGCCCTGGGCAAGATCGTCGACACGATCTCGCACAGCCCGTACTGGAAGGACTCGGCCATCTTCGTCGCCGAGGACGACAGCCAGGACGGTGCCGACCACGTCGACGGCCACCGCGCCCCGATCCAGGTCATCAGCCCCTATGCCGTGCACGGCAAGGTCATCGACACCTACTACTCGCAGCTGTCGATGGTCCGGACGATCGAGCAGATCCTCGGCGCCCAGCCGCTGAACGAGAAGGTCGCCGCCGCCACCCCCATGTACGACGCCTTCACCAAGAAGCCCAACTTCACGCCCTTCAACGCGGTGCCTAACCAGATCCCGCTAACCGAGGCCATCGCCACCGCGCCGGCCTGCGGGCTGGACACCCTGGGCCTGACCGGCGCAGCGGCGACGGCGCTGAACAAGGCGGAGGCCGCCAAGGCCGCAGTGCCTGCGAACATGGCCTCGATCGCCGCGCAGTGGGCGACGTGGCTGAAGTCGCAGCACACCATGGGCAACGGCGCGGTCCCCGACTACGCCAACTTCGAGCAGATGAACCGGTACACCTGGTACCAGGCCCACGGCTGGAAGGTGCCCTACCCGGGAGACCCGAAGGTCTACGCTCCGTCGCAGGTGCCCGGTGCCTACCTCCCGAGCCCGGACGACTCGTACTGACGAGCCTGCGGACAACAACAACAACTGAACACCATCGCAACACGACGGCCCGCCGGACATCCGGCGGGCCGTCGCCCAGTTGCTCTATAACCGCAGGTGGGACGGTTGGGGCTCGAGCCCGCGACCGGCACTGCGACCTCGCGGGTCCAGTTACCGGGTTTGTGCGGCTGGATGGTCCTGCCAGCCGCTCACGGCCTGGCTTCGAGGATGAGGTTCATCGGGGTCTCCGCGGCCCGGCGGAACCGGCTGTACCCGGCCGCTTCGAACACCTCTCGGAGCCGGGCCTCGCCTGCCTGAGCGCCCAGTCCCAGGGCGACGTCTTGGGCGAGCGAGTTCGGGGTGCAGATCGCCGATGACACGGTATAGAAGAGGGCGGCCATCGGGTTGGTGGTCCGGTTCGCCGCCTTGTCGTCGAGGGCGAACGGCTCAACCAGCAGCACCGTGCCATCGGCTTCGAGGTGCTCGCGGGCGTAGCGGGCGATGCCGACCGG
>DATAZK010000094.1:0-35441 GCA_036272075.1 Frankiaceae bacterium | reverse complement strand
TGCATGCCCGATCCAAAGGCGACGTTGGCCTATTCGACGCAATGGATACCGCCTGTTCGGCGCAGACCGAAACAAGCAATTGCTCAGCGGCCGCGGCGCGAAAGATCGTCACTCACGGGACCTTCCGCAATCTTTCGCCCTCCCTCCTGAGACGACAACTAGTTAAGGAGTAGTGCCCGTAGAGGAGAACCGCTGTGCATGTCTCGCGAATAAAGTCGACGTACCCCCTTGCATTCGTGGGTATCGCTCTCATGGCCCTGGGCGCCTGCGGTGGCAGCCCGAAACCGTCGGCGGCTTCAGTCGTCAAGGCACAGTCGGACTTGGCCGTCCCCGCTCCGGAAGGCATCTCGGTCAAGGTCACGGGCACCTCCGCGGTCGTGCGCTGGTCTGCGCCCAAGGGACTCACGGTGCCGCTCAAGGGTTATGAGTTCTATCTCGATCAGACGCCCGCCGTGAGCGTCGGTCCGCAGGTCACGTCATACCAACTCACGGGACTGGCGAGCGAATCGCACTACGCGCAGGTCGTCGCGCTGACGGCGACGGGTGAAAGCGATCCCATAGCTGCGTCGTTCGAAGTCGCCTATGCCGCTGCGGCGCCGGGTCCCACGGGCACCGCCCGTCCTCAGGAGACGACTCCGACGCAGACTCCGGTGGCCGCCACGCAGGCCCCGGTGGCGACGCAGGCGCCGCCTGAGCAGACACCGGAATTGTCGGTTTCAGCGGCCTGTGAAACCGCCATTTCCGACCTGCAGACGGTGGATACCGATGCCGCCGGGGTTATCAGAGGCGACAACAACGAGATTGCGACCGGTCACAGCTTCGGGGCACTGATCATCGATTTGCAGAACGTGTCGCAAAACGTTTCAGATTCTCGACTGGCAAGTCTTGTGACGACGGCGACGGCAGATGTTATCGGCCTTCGCAACTTGTACGTGGCGGGCGGCAATGCCGTGGCCGAGAGCAACCTTGACCCAGACGCACAGGCCGTGCAGGAGTACTGCAGCACTCAGACCGATCCGCTCGGCGGTAACGCCTGAGCGATTAGGCGGCGACCCCGAGATCGCGGAGCAGCTTGGCGACGTGACCGGTGGCCTTGACGTTGTACTGCGCCGTCTCGATCTTGCCGTCGGCGCCGACGACGACGGTCGAGCGGATGACGCCGATCCGCTTCTTGCCGTACATCATCTTCTCGCCCCAGGCGCCGTAGGCCTCGAGCGTCGCGTGCTCGGGGTCTGAGAGCAGCGGGAAGGTCAGGTGCTGGTTGTCACGAAACTTCGCCAGCTTGGCGGGCTTGTCGGGGCTGATCCCGACGACCGCGTAACCCGCGTCCTGCAGGAGCGAGAGCTGGTCGCGGAAATCGCAGGCCTGCGTGGTGCAGCCGGGTGTCGAGGCCGCCGGGTAGAAGTACACGATCACGCGCTTGCCGGCGAAGTCCGACAGGGCGACCGGCTTGTCGTCGGCGTCCGCCAAGGAGAAGGAAGGGGCAACGGCTCCGGGTTCCAGACGAGGCATGACCTCACCGTAATGCGCCCGCGCGAGCGTCGGGAAAGCGGTCATCTGGCAGGCTGGCTTCCCGTGACCGATCCGGCGAGCCCCACCGAGTTGCGCGCGGCCATCGAGCGCGGCGGCCCACCCCGCTACCACGAGGCCAATGCCGCCAAGGACAAGTTCTTCGCCCGCGAGCGGATACGCCTGCTCACCGACCCGGGCTCCTTCATCGAGGACGGTGCGTTCGCCAATGCCAATGCGGGCGATCTGCCGGCCGACGGCATCGTCACCGGCACCGCGACGATCGAGGGCCGCCCGGTCGCGCTGATGGCCAACGACTCGACCGTGAAGGCCGGCTCCTGGGGCGCCCGCACGGTCGAGAAGATCATCCGTGTCATCGAATACGCGCTCAAGCACGGCCTGCCGATGGTCTATCTGGTCGATTCGGCAGGTGCCCGCATCACCGATCAGGTCGACCTCTTCCCCGGCCGCCGCGGCGCGGGCCACATCTTCCACACCCAGGTGAAGGCGTCCGGCGCGATCCCGCAGGTCTGCGCGCTCTTCGGCCCGAGCGCTGCCGGCGGTGCCTACATCCCCGCCTTCTGCGACGTCGTCGTGATGGTCGAGGGCAACGCGTCGATGTATCTGGGCTCGCCGCGGATGGTGGAGATGGTGACCCACGAGATCACCACGCTGGAGGAGATGGGCGGCGCGAAGATGCACTGCTCGGTCTCCGGGGTCGGACATTTCCTGGCCAAGACCGAGACCGAGGCGCTGGATACGGTGCGTCGCCACCTTTCCTACCTGCCGTCGAACTGGACTCAGAATCCGCCACAGACGCCTTCGAAAGAGCCTGAAGGCATCGACATCGCCGCGATGATCCCGGAGAGCGAGCGGCAGGCGTTCGACATGAGGCGCCTGGTGCGCGGGCTGGTCGACGAGGGTTCCTTCTTCCAGATCCACGAACTGTGGGCGCGCGAACTGCTCGTCGGCTTTGCCCGCCTCGACGGTCAGGTCATCGGCGTCGTCGCCAACCAGCCGATGCAGAAGGGCGGGGTCCTGTTCGTCGACTCTGCCGACAAGGCCACCCGCTTCATCCAGTTGTGCGACGCGTTCAACGTCCCGCTGCTTTTCCTCGCCGACGTCCCGGGCTTCATGGTGGGCAATGCAGTCGAACGGCAGGGGATCATCCGGCACGGCGCCAAGATGATCACTGCCGTCAGCGAGGCGACGGTGCCGAAGATCTGCGTGGTGGTCAGAAAGGCTTATGGCGCAGGGCTTTACGCGATGGCCGGGCCCGGCTTCGAACCCGACGCGACGCTCGCCCTCCCCACCGCGAAGATCGCCGTGATGGGCGCTGACGCGGCCATCAACGCCGTCTACGCCAACCGCATCGCCGCGTTTGCCACCGACGAGGAGCGCGAGGCCTTCGTCACCGAGCGCCGTGCGGAGTATGAGAAGGACATCGACATCGTGCGGCTCGCCAGCGAGCTGGTGGTCGATGACATCGTCGAGCCGGAGCACCTGCGTAGCGAGCTCATCCGCCGTTTCGCCACGACGGCGGGCAAGGACCGCAGTTTCGGCCGCCGTCGCCATGGGGTCACGCCCGTCTGAACACAGACACCAAGTGGCGTACATCCGACTTTCATCACGCGCGGGTCGGATCGTGGGGGAGACTGCGACCGTGAGCGAACCCGTCACCGTGCTCTCCCCTGGCCAGCTCTTTGCCGGCTGGAGGATCGAACGCGAGCTCGCGCGGGGCGGAATGGGTGTCCTCTACCTCGCTCACCACCCCCGACTGCCGCGCACTGATGTGATCAAGGTGCTGTCCCCGCTGCTGTCCAACGACCAGCGCTTCCGCGAGCGTTTCCTGCGCGAGGTCACGCGCATGTCGACGCTCTCGCACCCGCACCTGATGACGATCCACGACTCCGGCGAGTCCGAGAACGGCACGCTTTATCTGGTCATGCCGTTCATCGCCGGTGGTGATCTACGCGCGTTGCTCAAGAAGGGTGGCCCGCTGCCGCCGGCTCGAGCTGCCAAGCTCGTCACCCAGCTCGGCGCTGCGCTCGACGCCGCCCATCGCGTCGGCGTCGTCCACCGTGACGTCAAACCCGAGAACGTCCTGCTGGCCTCCGTGGAGCCGGACGACTCCGACCACGCGCTGCTCACCGACTTCGGCATCAGCCGCGAGGACATGGCCGCCAACACCCTGACGGCCACCGGCGAGCTTCTTCTCACTCCCGCTTACGCGTCGCCGGAGCAGGTCCTCGGCCAGATCGTCGACGCCCGCGCCGACCAGTATGCGCTGGCCTGCATCCTGTATGAGCTGCTGACGGGGGAGCCTCCGTATCGCAACGACGTGCAGGTCGTCATGCTGATGGCGCACGTGCAGGAGCCGATTCCGAAGGTCGCCCAACGGCTCGGGCTCTCGCCGGCGATCGATGACGTGATCGCCCGTGGGATGGCGAAAACGCCGCAAGAGCGCTTTCCCAATTGCCGTGCGCTGGCGCAGGCCGCGACGGCCGCCCTGGGTGTCAGTGGCGGCGAGGTCAGGCATCAGGACGTCGACGTCCGCGAAACGCTCCCCGCGCCGGCGCCGCGCTCGGCGCCGGGGTCACCCCCCCAGCAGACCTACCGCACCGCGCCGCCGCAGGGTCCTCCTGCCCAGCAGGCGTATCAGAACGCGCCGCCCGCGTACCCGAATGCTCCGGGCCAGTCGCCGACCCCGTTCTTCCCGGGAGTCCCGCCGCAGCAGCCCGGCCGCGGGAAGCGCCGGGTGCTGATCGCCCTGCTCGCGGCCGTCGTCGCCGCCGGTGTCGGCGTGGGCGTTGTCCTCGGGACCAGCGGCTCCAAGGGTGGGGGCGGCGGCGGTGGCACCGGCGCCGCCAGTTCGAGTCCCAGCACCACGGCCAGTCAGGCTGCGTCGGCCTACACCGCGCTGCTCCAGCGGGTCCCGCAGAACATCCGCAGCAGCTGCACAGATATCACCGCCAAGGTCGCGCCGGCGGCGCAGCCCTTCGTGGCGGTCCTCGCCGACTGCCACACCACCGTCGGCGGCGACGCGGTCACCATCGACTACCGCACCTTGAACGGTGACGCGGCCGCCATCCAGCACTACCGGACCGACCTGCTGGGCCTCGGCGGCGCCAATCACTCGCCGGGCAACTGCCAGACGTTCGACAGCACCGACCCCTCCCAGCAGGGCAAGCGCGGCTTCTCCCAGGTCGTCAACGCCTCGCCGCTCGTCGGGGCGCTGTGGTGCGATACCGACGGCACGCTGTGGTACCTGCAATCCGATCCCGGCGGCCAGAAGCCGATCATGACCGAGTTGCGTACCTCAAACCCTGGCGGCGGTCATTCCGGGGCGGAAGCGCGCTACAACAACCTGGTCGAGATCGCCCCCACCACGTAGCGGGCAGGTCTCAGGCGACGTTCTTGGGCGTATCGACGGCCGTCGACTGCTCCACGACGAGGAGCCGGCTCGGCGGGATCTGCGCCTTGGGGTGGTCGGGGTGCAGGAAGACGTACTTCTTGTAGGCCCAGAACCGGAAGAAGGTCGCCATCCCGGTGCCGACGACGTTGCCCCAGATGTTCGTGGCGAGCGGGCTCGTCTGCTTCAGCGCGTAGTGCCCGAAAGCGAGGAACGCCAGCGCGATACCGAGGCCGATGAAGTTCAGCACGATGAACAGCGAGTACTCGCGGCGCGTGCCGCTGCGCGCCCGGTGCTGGAAGGACCAGTGGCGATTGGCGAAGTAGTTCGCCGTCGCCGCGACGATCGTCGAGAGCGTCTTGGAGGTGATCGGGCCCCAGCCCCACCCGAAGTGGAAGACGTTGAACAGGCCGAAGTCGATGATGTAGCAAACGGCTCCGACGATGCCGAACTTCGCGACCTCGTGCACCAGCGTCTGCCAGCGCGCGTAGAACTGCCGTACGAAGGTCACTCAGCGTCCTGGGCGTCGGGGACTGGAGGGGCTCGCGGGCTGTTTCATACTCCCGGGGCTGGTTGCGACGGTACCCGCCTGTGCGCCGCCGAAGCCAGAACGCCACGCCTCCCAGCAGGTTCTCAGCTGTGAGTGGCCCGGCTCCATACGCTGTCTATCGGACGCCGGTTGTCTGGCTCGACCGGGGCAATGCGTGGCGTCAGCCACTAGCAGAAAGAGGCTCCAGGAATGGGTACCCGGTGACCGCGACCGACGACGCCGTGATCGCTTCGCGCACATGGAGGGAGAGCCACTTCCCGAGCGAGGGGCACCTTGATGTCGCTCCGCGCAAGCACTTGGCGGTCGTGGCCTGCATGGACTCGCGTATCGACGTCTTCGGCCTGCTCGGGCTCGAGGTCGGCGAGGCTCACGTGCTGCGTAACGCGGGCGGGGTCCTGACCGACGACATGATCCGCTCGCTGGCCATCAGCCAGCGCAAGCTCGGCACCCGCGAGATCCTGCTCGTGCACCACACCGACTGCGGACTCATGCGCCTTTCAGAGGACGGATTCAAGGCCGAGCTCGAGGCCGACACCGGGATGCGTCCGACCTGGGCGATCGAGTCGTTCACCGATCCGATGGTCTCGGTCCGCCAGTCCATGCAGCGCATACGCGTCTCGCCGTTCATCCCGCACCGCGACGAGGTCCGCGGGTTCGTGTACGACGTCGACACCGGTGAGCTGCGCGAAGCTCAGTGACGCGTGCCTAGGCTGCCGGCCAGCCGATTCGGGGCGCCTCGATCTTCGGGCAGGTGTCCATGACGACGAGCAGCCCGGCCTCCTTGGCCCGCGCGGCCGCGGCTTCGTCGATCACTCCGAGCTGCAGCCAGACGGCCTTGGCGCCGATCGCGATCGCCTCATCGACGTGGGTGCCGGCCTCGTCGCTGCGCCGGAAAATGTCGACCACATCGATCGGAAACGGCACGTCGGCCAGGCTGGGGTAACCCTGCTGGCCGTGAACGGCGGCGGCCTCAGGGCTGATCGGGACGATCTGGCGGCCATGCGCGGCGAGCCAACCCGAGACGTCATACGCCGGACGTGCGGGGTTGCCCGAGAGTCCGACGACGGCCCACACCGGCAGCTCGAGGATCGCTCGGATCTCGCCGGAATCGTTCCTCGTGACGTTGCTCACGCGTGGCTCCAGAGGCGGGTTTCAGGGTCTTCCCAGCGCCCGGTATACCCAGCCCGCGGCGCGCCAGGCGTCGGCGTCGAGGGCGTTGCGCCCGTCGACGATCCGCTTCAGGGCGACGGCGTCTTCCAGGGCATGGGGACTCATGTCGCGAAACTCGCGCCACTCCGTCAGATGCAGGACGAGATGGGCGCCGTCGACCGCCTCGAGGGCGCTGTCGCAATAGGTCAGCTCGGGATGGATCCGGCTGGCGTTGGCGTTGGCCTGCGGGTCGTACACCCGCACGTGAGCGCCCTGGAGGCGGATCGCTTCGGAGACGTCGAGCGCGGGGGAGTCGCGTACGTCATCGCTGTTGGGCTTGAACGCCGCGCCCAGCACGCCGACCTTCACACCGCCCGCGAACGAACCGCCCGTCAGCTCCCGGGCGAGGTCGACCATGCGCGCCCGGCGCCGCATGTTGATCGCGTCGACCTCTTTGAGGAAGGACAGCGCCTGATCGACACCCAGCTCACCGGCGCGGGCCATGAAGGCGCGGATGTCCTTGGGCAGGCAGCCGCCGCCGAAGCCGAGTCCGGCGTGCAGGAAGCGGCCGCCGATACGGGTGTCGTAGGAAAGCGCCTGCGACAGCATCTTCACGTCGGCGCCCGTCGCCTCGCAGACCTCCGCCATCGCGTTGATGAACGAGATCTTCGTGGCCAGGAAGGCGTTGGCGGCGACCTTCACCAGCTCCGCCGTCGCAAAATCGGTGACCACCATCGGCACGCCCGCCTCCAGCAGCGGCTGGTAGACCTCCCGCAGGATGCTCTCGCCGCGCCCGCCGGGATTGGTGCCGATCACCAGGCGGTCGGGGGACAGGGTGTCCTGCACGGCCCAGCCTTCGCGCAGGAACTCCGGGTTCCAGGCGACCTCGACGCCTTCCGGGGCGCTTTCCAGGATCTGCGCCTCCAGCCGGCGGGCGGTGCCGGCCGGGACCGTCGACTTGCCGACGAAGAGCGCTCCAGGACGCAGGTGGGGAAGCAGCGAGTTGGTCGCGGCGTCGACGTACTTCATGTCGGCGGCGAACTCGCCCTTCTTCTGCGGCGTGCCGACGCACAGGAAGTGCACGTCACCGAAGCGGCCCGCTTCCTCATAGGAGGAGGTGAAACGCAGCCGGCCCGACGCGACGTGGCGCGCGAGCAACTCATCAAGACCCGGCTCGAAGAAGGGGATGCGTCCTTCGGAGAGCTGGTCGATCTTCGCCTTGTCGACGTCGAGCCCGAGCACCTCGAAACCCAACTCGGCCATGCAGGCCGCGTGCGTCGCACCGAGGTAGCCGGTACCGATCACGGTGATCCGCAGGTCACTCATCCACGGAACGGTATCGGGACACCTGGCCGAATGGGTCCTTAGCATGGGCGTGTGGACGGCGGCCTCTATCAGCTCACTGACGAGCACGATCTGCTGCGGCAGACGGTGCGTGACCTCGCGGAGGACATCATCGCTCCGCGGGCGGCGGAGATCGACGCGCAGGCCGAGTACCCGTGGGACGTGCACGCTGCCCTCAAGGCGGCTGACCTGCTCGCCATCCACGTCCCCGAGGAGTACGGGGGCGCCGGGGCCGACAAGATCGCGCACTGCCTCGTGGTCGAGGAGATCGCCCGGGTCTGCGCCTCGTCGTCGCTCATCCCGATGGGCAACAAGCTCGGCACCACCGGCCTGATCCTGGCCGGCTCACCCGAGCTCAAGCAGCGCTACCTGCCGGAGGTCGCCAAGGGCGACGCCTTCTTCTCCTATGCGCTTTCCGAGCGGGAGGCGGGCAGCGACGCGGGCTCGATGAAGACGCGGGCGGTCGCCGACGGCGACGGTTACGTGCTCAACGGCAGCAAGATGTGGATCACCAACGCGGGTGTCAGCACTCATTACACGGTGATGGTGGTGACGGATCCGAGCGCCGGATCGCGGGGGATCAGCGCGTTCGTCGTCCATGCCGACGACCCCGGATTCTCCTACGGGGAAAAGGAACGCAAGCTCGGCATCAAGGGTTCGCCGACCCGGGAGATCTACTTCGACGACTGCCGCATCCCCGCCGACCGGATGATCGGCGAGCCCGGCACCGGCTTCACGACGGCGCTACGCACGCTCGACCACACCCGGCTCGGCATCGGCGCCCAGGCCGTCGGGATCGCCCAGGGCGCGCTCGATGTGGCGATCGGATACATCAAACAGCGCCGCCAATTCGGCCAGCCCGTCAGCGATTTCCAGGGCGTGCAGTTCATGGTCGCCGACATGGCGATGAAGATCGAAGCCTCGCGCCAGCTCGTCTACCGGGCCGCCTCGCTCGCCGAATCCGGCGGCCCCAACCTCACGTTCACGTCCAGCGCAGCGAAGTGCCTCGCGTCAGACACGGCGATGTCGGTCACCGTCGACGCCGTCCAGCTGCTCGGCGGCTACGGCTACGTCAACGACTTCCCGGTCGAGCGCATGATGCGTGACGCCAAGATCACCCAGATCTACGAGGGCACCAACCAGATCCAGCGCATGGTGATGGCGCGCCAGCTCCTGAGATGACGCGCTGGCGGGAGATTTCGAAGGGGCGTACCGGCCACGAGTACGCCGCCCGGTTCGACCAGCTGGCCGCCTCCGGTGCAGACGTCCACGGCGAGGCGAACCTCGTCACGGCGCTGGCTGCGACGGGCTCCCGAGTGCTCGACGCGGGATGCGGCACCGGGCGGGTGGCGCTGCGCCTCCGCGAGCTCGACTACGAGTGCGTCGGGGTCGACCTGGATCCGTCGATGCTCGAGGTCGCCCGCGGTCGCGGCCCCGAGATTCCTTGGTATGAAGCCGATCTCGCCGCTCTGCGGCTGCCGGACGAGGCGGCGTTCGACCTCATCGTCGCGGCGGGAAACATCATGCCGCTGCTGGCCGAGGGCACGGGGCCGGCAGTCGCGGCGAACCTGGCAGCTCTGCTCGTTCCCGGCGGCGTGCTCGTCGCCGGATTCGGTCTCGACGCCGCGCACCTTCCCATCCCGGAGCCCACCGTCGATCTGCCCGGCTATGACGGCTGGTGCACCGCCGCCGGCCTCGTCCTCGAGCGGCGCTTGGCCTCCTGGGACGGTGCGCCCTACGAAGGCGGTGGGTATGCGGTCAGCATTCACAGGATTAATCCGCGCCGGAATGGGTTGGAATAAGGCATGCCTTTGAACGGTGTTTACGAGCCCAGTCCCGCCCAGTGGGTACGCGATCAGGTCGAGCTCTACGAGAGCTCCGGCGGCAAGGAAGGGACGACCATGCGCGACCTTCCGGTGATCATCCTGACCACCAAGGGCGTCAAGTCGGGCAAGATCCGCAAGACCGCCCTGATGCGCGTCGAGTACGACGGCACCTACGCGGCAGTGGCCTCGCTCGGCGGCGCGCCCAAGCACCCCGTCTGGTACTACAACGTCGTCGCCGAGCCGCATGTCGAACTGCAGGATGGCCCGGTCAAGCAGGACATGAAGGCCCGCGAGGTCACCGGCGCGGAGAAGGCTCAGTGGTGGGAGCGCGCCGTGGCGGCCTACCCCGACTACGCCGACTACCAGCTCAAGACCGACCGGGAGATCCCGGTCTTCGTGCTCGAGCCTTTGGCGGCCTGAGTTTCTAGAAGCTGAGCCGTACCGTCTGAGCGCATGAGCGGTGCTCGCGAAGGCGACCTGTTGTGGACGCCGTCGCCCGAGCGCATCGCGCGCTCGGCCATGGCCCGCTTCCTCACCGAATGCGGGCAGGACCCGGCGGATCCGCAGGCAGCCTGGCGCTGGTCGGCGCGAGAGTCCGACGAGTTCTGGGACGCGGTGTGGCGCTTCTGCGGGGTCATCGGCGAGCGGGGGAGCGGTCCGGCGCTCGCCAGTAGTGAGATGCCCGGCGCTCGGTGGTATCCCGAGGCCCGGCTCAACTACGCCGAGAACGCGTTGGTCCGCGAGGGTGCTCCGGGTCGTGCGGCGCTGGTCGCGGTTCGTGAGGACGGCCGGCGGGTCGCGTACTCCATCCAGGAGCTACGCGATCACGTCGCCCGGGCGGCGACGGGGCTGAGGCGGCTCGGGGTCGGTCCGGGCGATCGGGTCGCGGCGGTGCTGCCCAACGCCGAGCATGCGGTGATCGCCTTCCTGGCGACCGCGAGCATCGGCGCGATCTGGTCCTCCTGCTCGCCGGACTTCGGCCCGGTCGGGATCCTCGACCGCTTCCAGCAGATCGAGCCGAAGGTGCTGATCGGTGTCGACGGCTATCACTACAACGGCCGGGAGCACGACGCTTCCTTGACGTTGGCCGCGTTACGCGAGGGGCTGCCGGGTCTGGCGGCGACCGTCGTCGTCACGTATGCGCCCGACGCTGCCGCTGCGCCGTTGCCTGGCGCGCTCAGCTGGGAGGAGTTGCTCGCAGGCGACGGCGAGCTGACCTTCGAGCGGATGCCGTTCGACGCGCCGCTGTGGATCGTCTACTCCTCCGGCACGACCGGACGGCCCAAGCCGATCGTCCACGGGCACGGCGGGATCGTCCTCGAGCACCTCAAACAGCAGGTGCTGCACAACGACCTGGGCCCCGGCGACACGTTCTTCTGGTTCACGACCACCGGCTGGATGATGTGGAACTACCTGCTCGGCGGGCTGCTGGCGGGGGCGGCCATCGTCGCGTTCGACGGCAGCCCGAGCCATCCCGACCTCGGGACGCTGTGGCGCATGGCCGAGGCCGAGGGCGTCACGGTTTTCGGGGCGGGGGCGCCCTTCCTGGCCTCGTGCCTGTCGGCAGAACTGGTGCCGCGGCAGATCGCCGACCTCAGCCGGCTGCGCATGGTCGGCTCGACGGGCGCGCCGCTGTCGCCGGCGGCGTTCGGTTGGGTTTACGAGAGCGTGCACCCGGATGTGCTGCTCGCGTCGATCACCGGCGGGACCGACGTCTGCACCGCCTTTGCCGGCGGGACGCCTCTCGCGCCGGTGTACGCGGGGGAGATCCAGACCCGGATGCTGGGCTGCGCGGTGGCAGCGTTCGACGAGAACGGCAAGGAGGTCGTCGGCGAGGTCGGCGAACTGGTGGTGACGGCGCCGATGCCGAGCATGCCGGTCGGCTTCTGGCGAGACGACTCCGGCGCTGCCTATCGCGAGGCGTATTTCGCGACGTACCCCGGCGTCTGGCGTCACGGAGATTGGTGCCGGATCGTGCCCGAGCGCGGATCGATCGTCGTGTCCGGACGCTCCGACGCGACCCTCAACCGCGGCGGGGTCCGGCTCGGCACCGCGGAGTTCTACGGCGTCGTCAATCAGATCCCGCAGGTGCTCGACAGCCTGGTGGTCGACACGTCCGATCAACTCTTGCTGTTTGTCGTGCTGGCCGATGGGGCGGCCCTCGACGAGAGCGTCAGGGCAAGCATCAAGACCGCGCTGCGCACCAAGCTTTCGCCGCGTCACGTCCCCGACCGCATCGAGTCCGTCGCCGACCTGCCTCGCACCCTGAACGGCAAGAAGCTCGAAGTGCCGGTGAAGCGCATCCTGCAAGGCGTGCCACTGGGCGAAGCCGTCGCCCGGTCGGCCGTCGAGAACCCTGAGTCGCTGGAGGCTTTCGAGGGCTTCGCCCGCGGTCTGGTCCGTTAGGGGCCCGGAGTGATTGGACGGCCGCCGGCTGGCCTGGCGCCACCAGATGCGTGCGTCCTGACCCCCGCAAATGGTGTCGCTGCCGCGCCCGCCCCCCCGGCTGGCCTGGCGCCACCAGATGCGAGCGTCCTGACCCCCGCAAAGACTGGCGCCAGCGTTTGCGCGCTCGGGCCAGCGGGCGCGGGCTCAGCTCAGCTGAGGTAACCCCGTGACGGCTAGCCCAACGGTCGCCGTGACGCGTTCGGTCTCGGCGCGGTGAGCGAGCGCGGCGGGATCGGGGTGGCGGCACAGCACGAGGGAACCGCCTCCGGCGAGCGCGGGCCACAGCGGATCGAGCCGGTCAGTGAGGACGCGTTCGGCGAGCGGCGCCACGTCCAGATCCGCCGCCGGATAGCGCGGGGCGAAGTGGTCGCCGTGCGCGCGCACGTCCACCGCGTAGTCGAGCACCCCCGGCGGCGCCGAGCGCAACCCCAACCCCATCGGACGCAGCGCCAGCCCGACGATTTCCTCGACCACCGGGCCTGCCGGTAGGTCGGTTCCCTCGAGCCAGCAGGTGATCCTGGCCGGCTGCGCGCTCAAGGCGCCTCCGGCGACGAGCACTGCGACCTCGATCACCGCTGTCTGCCAATGCGCCGGCAGCGGCACCGCGACGGGCTCTCCCGGCTCCAGCATCAGCTCATCGAGCAGGAAGTTCGCCGTCTTGGAAACCCAGTTGTCGAACGTCGTCACCGACAGCTCGATGCGCTCCGATCCGAGAGTGGGCGCATCGTCGTACATCGTCAGCAGCGGCCGTCCGGGATCGGAGCGCAGCGCGCCGGCGAGGATGGAGCGGGCGTCCATCACTTAGTACGTGCAGCGGTTGCCCGCCGAGGCGGCCGTGATGGCCGGAGCGGTCGGGGTGACGGAGGCCGACGGCGTCGGAGCCGGGTTCACGGCGACGGCGTTGGACATGTCGACCGGCACGACGGTCGTGTAGTTGGCGCCGAGGATGAGCACGACGCCATCGGTGACGCTCGAGTCCTCCTTCAGGACGGCACCCGGTATGGCGGCGGCGGCGGTGCGGGCCGAATCCTCACTGCCCGGCGCGTAGTGCACCTCGGACGTCAGCGGGTGAGTCGTGGCCGTAGCCGCCGACCCGGTCGCGAAGCCCTCCTGCGCCAGCGCCTGCTTGACCTGGACCGCCAGACCCGTGCGCCCGGTGCCGTTCTGCACGGCGACCACCACCTGCGCCGGTGGAACGGTCAGCTTCGCGACCTTCGGCTTGGCCGGCGCCGACGCCTTGGGCGTGGCCGGCGGCTTCTGGTCCTTCAGCTTGGCGATCATGGCGTCGAACCCGGTCTGATCCAGGATCTGCACGTTGCCGACGCTCGCGGTCTGCCCGCTAGGGATCAGCTCTGGCCCGCCGGCGCTGTCGATGAAGATCTGGCCGAGGTTGGTGTCGGTCGTCTCCAGACCGCGCTGCGGGATCGTCTCGAAGGTCACCTTGCCTGGCTCGAGCCCGCGCAGCCGCAGGCCGAGCTTCTCCAGGTCGGTCAGGGAGGTGTCCTGGTCGAGCGTGAGCGCGCTCTTGATCGCCGAGAGCAGCCGCAGCACCGCATCGGGGTTGAACAGGAACCGGTTGCTGGTGGCGGTGCGGAACACCGAGCCGAGGAACTGCTGCTGGCGCTGGATGCGCCCGATGTCGCCGTTCACCAGACCGTGCCGCTGCCGGACGAACGCCAGCGCCTGATCGCCCACCAGGGTCTGCACGCCGTCCTTGCCGTGGAAGCCGCTGAACCCGTCGTTGATGTTGGTGATGTTGACGTCGCTGGGGTCGTGGTAGTCCGACGGCAGGATGCAGATCGACACCCCGTTGATCGCCTGGCTGATCTTCTTGAAGCCGTCGAGGTTGACGGATACGTAGTGATCGACGCGGATCCCGGTCAGCTGCTCGACGGTGCGCACCAGCAGGGAGGGGCCGCCGAGGCTGATCGCGGTGTTGAACTTGTCCTTGCGTGACGGGTGCGCCACGCCGCTGCTGTCGGTGTAGCTGGGGATGGTCACCAGGGTGTCGCGCGGGAAGGAGACGTTGGTCGTGGTGCCGTCGCCGTCCAGGTGGGTGAGGATCGTGGTGTCGCTGCGCTCCCCGGCGCGATCGCCGAACTCACCGGGCGCCGCATTGTCGGTGCCGACCAGGAGCCAGTTCTCGCTGCCCGACGGAGCGCCGGCCGGCCGGTTCTTGCCGAGGTTGAGGTGGATACGCGCGATCGATCCGTTGAACCAGCTCTCGACGACGTAGCCGCCGACGCTGACGATCAGGATGATCACCGACAGGGTGATCGCGATGACGTTGACGAGGCGCAAACCCGGGGGCCTGCGCCGCTTTCTGGAGCGGGGTCCGCGGGGGTCGAGCTCGGGCGGCAGGACGGAGCGCACCGAGACGTTGACCACGGCGTCGGCTCCTTCCAGCGGGGAGGGAAGTCAACTGACCACCACGCTCGAGACGGCGGCGGCCAGGCCCGCAATAGCCTCGAACGGTACCGCGAGCGCCTTGGGGAAACGGGTCACAACTCGCTGGTACGGCGGCTCTTATTGGGCTGACATGCAGGTCAGGTTGTGCCCACACAAGGGGGTTCGCATGCCCTCTCCGGCGGCCACTCTGACATCTGGTTGCCTGGAGCCATGAGCACCACCGAAGACGAACCGCCGGCACTGGACACGCCCGGGTCGGCGCGGCGCATCGTGATCCTCGGCGGGGCGGGACAGCTCGCGTCGGAACTGGCGGCACTGCTGGCTCCGGCGCCGCCCGAGGCCGGGTGGCAGTCGCTCACCCGGGCCGAGTGCGACATCACGGATCTGCACCGGGTCCGCTCCGTGCTCGCCGACCAGGCCCGGGCCGCCGGCGAGCACGGGCTCGCCGTCATCAATGCCGGGGCCTACACGAATGTCGACGCTGCCGAAGCCGATGAGCCTGGCGCCTATGCCGTCAACGCGGCCGGTCCCGCGCATCTTGCAATGGCCTGCGAGCAGGTGGGAGCGCAGCTCGTGCAGCTGTCCACCGACTACGTCTTCTCCGGCGACCGTTCGGATGGCGAGCCCTATCGGCCGCTCGATCCGACAGACCCGCAATCTGCGTATGGACGCACCAAGCTGGCCGGCGAGCTCGCCGTGCGCGAGGTCCTGCCACACGCGTCCTGGGTCGTGCGGACGGCCTGGGTCTACGGCGCCACCGGCAACAATTTCGTGAAGACGATGGCCCGGCTTTCATCCGAGCGCGAGACGCTGGACGTGGTCGAGGATCAGATCGGCTGCCCGACATGGGCGGCGGAGCTGGCCGCCGGCCTGCTGCAACTGGTCGCGGTCGCGCCACCATCGGGGATCTATCACGCTGCCGGCGGCGGCCGGGTGAGCTGGTTCGGGCTGGCGCGCGCGGTGTTCGAGGAACTCGGCCTCGATCCGGAGCGGGTTCATCCGACGACGAGCGCGGCGTTCCAGCGTCCGGCTCCGCGCCCGGCCTGGTCGGTGCTGTCCAGCAGCGAATGGCAGGACGCCGGCCTCACCCCGATGCAGCCGTGGCGGGAAGCGCTCGCGGCGGCGTACGCAAAAGACGGCCCGGCGCTAGGGAGCTAGCGCCGGACCGTCTTCCTGACGTGCGTCGGATCAGAAGTTGTACGTCTTCACCTGGCAAGCGCTTCCGATGTACGTCGGCGACTTGCTCGGGTTGGACGGGCTGGCGTTCGTGAAGTTGACGACGTTGCGGTAGAAGCCGGTTCCGCTGGCGATGAGGCCGTAGGCCTGGCCCGCCTGCAGCTTGTCGATCCGGTAGTTGCCGTTTCCGTCGATCGGGGTGCCGAGCGCCATGCCCTGGGTCGCCAACGTGTTCGGCGCCTGCGACCAGGTGTTGAGGTGCCCGACGACGCCGCTGGGCCAGCCGCTGATGTGGCCGGTCAGGGTGCCCGTGGAGGCGCCCGGCAGGCCGCAGATGACCGGCAGCACGATCGGGATGTTCTGCATGTTGCCGGGAGTGGCGATCGCCCGCCGGTAGGTCTCGCCGTAGGTGCTCAGGACCGTGCTGCCCGCAGCTACCCCGGTGAAGCCGTTGTAGTTGTTCAGCCAGTCGGTCGACGTGGCCGACTTCGGGTAGACCTCGATGTAGACGGTGGCAGCGTTCGGCGGCAGTGTCAGCGACCAGTTCTTCGTGATGCGATAGCCGGTCCCCGTGCACGTCGCCGCGGGTGCAGCGGCGCCGCTCGCGGGCAGGCAGTGGTTGATCCGCTGCACGGCGCTGTAGCCGGGGCCACCGCCGAGGTCGATCTTGCGGCCGGCGCTGTCGAGCACGTCAAAGCCGAGATAGACGTCGACGTAGTTGCCGTCGGCGCCCTGAACCGTCCCGGAGATCACCTTGTTCGTGGGCACGGTCGCCGGGGTGCAAGCGGAAGCCAGCAAACCGGTTGCCGCCACAGCGACGGTCATGGCGGTCGCAGTTGCGCGCCGTGCGCTGCGAAGCGACAGGTGCATGAGGGCTCCAATGTCGTGAGGGCGTGCGTCCCCAGTGGTTTCGGCCCCCCGAAAACCGGTATTGAGCCGAGCGCGCCCTCAGACAGGACTTTTTGCCCGTCCACGCAGGTGAAGGACATATCTCGACCCGTAAAAAACTCGGACCGGTTTTTCAGCCGGTCGAGTCGCGGTACGCCTGAGCCGTCAGTGCAGCCGTCTCGTCCCAGGTGAAGCGTCGTGCGTGAGCCCTCCCGGGCACCGGATCTGGCGGCGCTGCCAGAACTCGCATGATGGCCTGGGAGAGGGCATCAATGTCACGCACTGGGACGAGTGTCACACTCGCTGTTACGACGTTAAAAACCTCGCGTAACGGTGCAATGTCGGACGCGATCACCGGGGTCCCCGCGGCCAGCGCCTCCAGCGGCGGCAGCCCGAATCCCTCGTAGAGCGAGGGGAAGCAGAGCGCGGCGGCATTGGCCACGACGGACCGCAGCGTCGGCGTCTCGAGATAGCCGAGCTGCACGACGTCGTCCGGCGTCAGCCCTGCGGTGTCGAGCGCCGGGCCCCAGCCGGCCGGACCGGCGAGCACCAGCGGCGGGGTCTGCGGATCGGTGCGGCGCAGCTGGCGGAAGGCGGCGAGCAGCGTGGCGACGTCCTTGCGCGGCTCCAGCGTGCCGACGAAGAGCAGGTAGCGCTCGGGCAGGCCGAGCCCGGGCGGCGGCGGGCCGGCCGCTTCGAACCAGGACGGGTCGACGCCGAGCGGGATGGCTCGTACGCGATCAGCGGGCAGCCGGTACTCGGCGACGATCTCGTCGGCCACCGCCTGCGTATCGGCCAGCACCAGCGCCGCCCGCTTCAGGGATTTCGGCACCAGCTCGCGGTAGCGCGCCGATGCGGCCGACACCGTCTCGGGATAGCGCAGGTAGGAGAGGTCGTGAACCGTGACGACGCCCGCGGCTCCGCGCCCCGGCGGGGGAAGTACGAAATTGGTCCCGTGCACCACGTCGGCCCGCACGCCCAGCATCGGCATGGACGGAAGTTCGGTGCGCTGCCAGGCCTCTCGTAACAGCCGGGCCGGGGCCCGCCGTCCGGCCGCCACGACTCCAGCAGGCAGGCGCTCCGGCAGCGCCTCGCGTCCGCGCCAGGTGAACGCGGTCGCGAGCAGCTCGCCGGGTCGCTCGCCCGCGGGGAGGCGGGCGAGGGCCGACAGAAGCTCGGCGGTGTAGCGCCCGATGCCGGTGGGCTGGCCGAGCAGGGGGGTCGCGTCGAGGGCGACCCGCAGGCCGCTGGTGTCACCTTGGCCCCGGGTCAGCTGAGCAACCCGTTCTCGGCGACGATCTTGCGCCAGCGCTCGGCGAAGGCCTCATCGGAGAAGGTCGCTGAGCGTTGCTGGGCCGCCGTGCTGAGCCGGGCGCGCAGCTCCCCGTCCTGCCCGACCCGCACGGTCTCGTCCATCAGCTGAGCGGGGGTCAGCCAGCGGTAGCCGTCGACGCCGGGGGTGATGATCTCGCGCTGGCCCGCCTTGTCGATGACGACGGGAACGCACCCGCCGGCCATCGCCTCGACGGTCGTCATGCCGAAGTGCTCGGCCGCCCAGGGCTGGTCGTCGCGCTCGTCATAGCCGGTAGCCGACCAGAAGATCGACGCGGTCGAGAGCAGCTCCTCGACGAGCGTCCGCGGCGCATTCGGGTGGATCTCGACAGGGAGCCCCTGCGCGGCCGCACGCACCTCGGCCAGATACGGCAGCTGACTCTGCTCGCATCCGCCGACCACGGCGAATCGCCATCCCGGCAAGCGTCCGGAACGGTGCAGCTCGCCGAACCACTTCACCATCTCCAGCTGCCGCTTCGCGTGACCGAGGCCGGGGGAGAAGAAGCGCCCGACCGTGACGATCAGCGGCTCACGCTCGGGTGCGGGCTGGAAGCGGCTGATCTCGATCGGCGGGTGCAGGAGGGCGGCGTCGCGTTTCCAGAGCTGCTGGATCCAGTCACGCGTGTACTCGCCGTTGGCCAGCACCGCGTCGTACGCCTTCAGGAAGTCGAGGTCCTCGGGGTCGCGTGCGAGCCACGGGAGCCGGGCGCTCGCGTAAGCCCTGACGCCTGGGCCATCGCTCTGCAGCCAGGCCCGGCTGACGGCGACCCCGAGCTCGCGGACGTCGGTGCCGCCGGGAGCGAAGATCTCGCTGACGAAACGGAGCTCGTCGCCGTGCTGAGAAGCTGGCAGCGGGACCGTGAGGCGCTTGAACGCGGACCCGACCTCGACGCCCGCGACCTCGCGCCCGTCGGTGTCGCGGATGGCCAGCCGGGTCGGCCCCGGTGCGCCCGGACGTCCGAGCGCCATCCGTAGCAGCCGGCGCTTGCCGGGCGGCACGCTGAGCACCGCATCACCGGAGGTCCACACCCAGCGGCGGCGGCGGCCACCCTCCGGCGGGTACCAGCCCACCCCGTACGTCAGGGTCGACGGGCCGCGCAGGTACGGGCCGAGCAGCCGGGCGAGCCGCTTGCGCCAGGGCGCCAGGTCGTGGTCGAACGGGGTCGGAAACCAGCACAGGTACGCCGAGTGGCGGGCTTGCGGGGCGAGGCGGCTCATATAAGACGCGGTCAGCCAGAAGTCGTACTCGCTGCTGTAGGCCGCGAGCGCCGCATCGCCGCGATCGGGGACCAGCCGGTAGGAGCACCGGGACAGATCCAGGCCGAGATGCGCGCCGAGCTCATCGAGGTCGACCTCGGAATGCCCGACCAGATCGACCTGTCCGGCCTCCGCAGTCGCCGAGAGCACCTGCGCCACCATCCCGGCGTGGCGCTCCCCGCCGCCCTGGCTGTGCCAGAAGCGGTTGTAGACGGCGCTGCGCACCGGCTCAACCTATCGACCACTTGCCCCCACCCGGAGTAGCCAACGCCGACGCGGGCGGCTACGTTGGCAATGGGTTAACGCAAACGATGTGCAATAGCCGAAGCATGGCAGGGGGCGTTGGTGGCGCTGTTCGGTACGGGCCTCGGCTCGGGATCGGGCTGGACCCGGCTGCGCGCCGCCCGTCACGCGCTCACCCGGGCCGAGTGGCGGCGCCTCGGCGGGATGTTCGGCTTCATCGCGCTGCTGCACGTCGTCGGCTTCGGGTTGCTCTTTGCTGCGGTGTCCCAGCGCTACCACGTCGATGCCAAGACGACGTTCGGCGTCGGTACCGGCACCCTGGCGTACACCCTCGGCCTGCGCCACGCGTTCGACGCCGATCACATCTCGGCAATCGACAACACGACCCGCAAGCTGATGGCCGAAGGTAAGCGCCCCATGGGCGTCGGCTTCTTCTTCTCGCTAGGTCACGCCAGCGTCGTCTTCGTGCTGGCGATCGTGCTGAACTTCGGTATCCGCAGCCTCAATTCGGGCGTGAAGAACGGCAACTCCGGGCTGCATCACTACACCGGCCTGATCGGCACCACCGTCTCCGGCGCCTTCCTGATGGTCATCGCGATCCTGAACCTGCTGGTGCTGGTGTCGATCGTGAAGGTCTTCCGTGAGCTCAAGCAAGGCAAGTACGACGACCAGGCGCTCGAGGCGCAGCTCAACAGCCGCGGCCTGATGAACCGGTTCTTCGGCCGGCTGGCGCGCCGGGTCGACTCCTCCTGGAAGATGTATCCGATCGGGGTGCTCTTCGGGCTGGGCTTCGACACCGCCACCGAGATCGCGCTGCTCGTGCTCGCCGGCACGGCCGTTGCAGGAGGCCTGCCGTTCTGGGCGATCCTCTCGTTGCCGATCCTGTTCGCCGCCGGCATGAGCCTGCTCGACACGATCGACGGTTCGTTCATGAACTTCGCCTACGGCTGGGCATTTTCCAAGCCGGTGCGCAAGGTCTACTACAACATCACGATCACCGGATTGTCCGTGCTGGTCGCGGTTTTCATCGGCGGGCTCGAGGTCGCGCAGGTGCTGGCCGGCCAGCTGAATCTGACCGGCGGTTTCTGGACCTACGCGAGCAACTTCAACATCAACCACGCCGGTTTCGTGATCGTCGGACTGTTCGTCGCGGTCTGGGTCGGCGCGTTGGCGATCTGGCGGTTCGGACGCGTGGAGGCGCGCTGGGAAGCGTCGGCTGCCCAGGCCCGGTCTCACGCGTCAATCGATCTGACGGGTCCACTCGGCGGGAGAGATGAGCCAGCGCTTCTCGAGGGTGCGTCGGCCGGTGGCGGCAGCTTGGCCGATCTGCCTGCGGCGGTTGAGCATTCGCGGTAGCAGCCGCAGGTATGACGCGATCACGCGCAGCCGCAGCAGGGTGGGCCGCACCGCCGGCCGATGCCGGCTCGCGATGCCCTGCCGGATCGAGCGCATCGCCATCGATGCCGTCGTGAGCGGGTAGCGCAGCACCGCCCGCAGCGCCAGCGCGGCGGAGGCGTCCTTGGTCAGCATCAGCAGCCGGTTGCGGTCGACGTGGAAGACGAAAAGCGTCGACCCCTCCTTGCTGCTCGCCGCGTGGACGTGGCGCAGCACCGCGGTGGGCTGGTAGCGGATCGCGTAGCCGCTGGAGCGGATCCGCCAGGAGAGATCGGTGTCCTCGTAGTAGAGGAAGAAGTCGTCGTCGAACCAGCCGAGGCGATGGCCGAGTTCGGTGCGCATGGCCATGCCGTTGCCGCACGCCGTGAACACCTCGACCGCCTCGTCGAAGCTCCCGTCATCGATCTGCTGGTAGGCCCGGTCGGCGCCGTAGCCCTCGGTGAGGACGACCCCGCCCGCGTTGTTGATGACATCGACGCGGGGCAGGTCGGCCGGCAGTTCGAGGCTCACCGAAGCCTGCGCCTCGCCGGCGGGTAGGTCGGCGCTGCCCCCGTCCCAGCTCAGCGTGACGGTTTTGGACCGTTCGCCCGACCACGTCAGCTCGAGAGCCAACGGTTCGGTCGGCCGCTCGCGGGGGATCGGCACCAGCAGCTCTCCGGACGGCCGGGTCCAGAAGAAGCGGGCATCGGGTGGTCCCTCGGCGCCGTACGTGAGCCGCTCCCAGAGCACCTCGGAGAGGGTCTCGACGCCGTCGACCCGCAGGCTGCTGATGCGCACGCCGAGCTCGCGGCTGTCGTGGGGGCCGGGGACGAAGGCATCGGTGGAAAGCTGCAGCCGCACGAAGGACGGCAGGAAGACGACCTTGCCGGTCACGGCGCCGACCGGGGGTTCGGCAGGCCCCTCGAACGGTTCGAGCAGCCGGGCGAACCAGTCCGGCTCCGGGGTCGCGTCGTTGTTCAGCAGCACGGCGAAGGGGGTCGCCACCTCGTGGAGCGCGAAGTTGTTTCCGCCCGCGAACCCGAGGTTGCGCGGCGCTTCCAGGACGCGCACGTGCGGGTACTTGGAGTGCAGCAGCTCGACCGACCCGTCGGTGCTGGCGTTGTCGACCACCCAGGTGTGGAAGCGGCCGTCGCTCTGGCGGGCCAGCCCGTCGAGGCAGGCCGGCAGCAGGTGGGCGCCGTTCCAGTTGACGATGACGACGGTGGCAAGTTCGGTGGCGAGTTCGGTGGCAATTTCAGCGGCGGGCTCGAGAGCGGGACCGTCGCTCACCCGCGGCGCCGGACGTCGTAGTCGACCGTCAGCAGCCCGGCGGACTGCGGCCCGGCGATGCCGAACAGATCTGGAAAGCGCCGGACGGCCAGCGGGGTGGTGGTCCAGGCGTCAGAGACGTGGACCCGCACGGCGAACGCCCCGAGCAGCGCCGGCACCGCCGGAACCAGGAAGTCGACGGTGAGGTGGCGATCGGGGTCGTCCTCACCCTCGGGAGCCGGGCCGATCTCGATCCCGCCCTTGGTCTCCATCTGCCAGACCGGCACGTCGTGCGGGCCGAGCACGACAGCATGAAGGTAGAGCTTCTCCGGCAGGGGGCCGTGGGCCTCCGAGAGCGTCAGGTCGACCGACACCGCCAGCCGCTCGCCCGGGTCGAACTGCACCTTCGCGGCGCCGCCCGGCTCGCTGCAGAAGCGGACCTCGGTCAGCCGGATCGCGTCGTCCGCATCGCCGAAGTTGGTGCCGCCGCCCATCCGGTTGCGCAGCACCAGCGTGCCGCTGGCCGGGTCGCCGTCGAAGATCTTGCGTCCGGCCTCGAGCACGACCACCCGGTCGCAGAGGTGCTCGACGAGTTCGAGCGCGTGACTGACGAAAAGGATGGTGCGGCCCTCGTCGCGGAACTGGTCGATCTTGGCCAGGCACTTCTGCTGGAACGCCTCGTCGCCGACGGCCAGCACCTCATCGACCAGCAGCACATCAGGGTCGACGTGGACCGCGATCGCGAAGCCCAGCCGGATGTACTGGCCGGAGGAGTAGTGCTTCACCGGGTCGTCGATCTTGTGGGCCAGCTCGGCGAACTCGACGACCGAGTCGAAGAGCGCCTTCGTCTCCCGGCGGGAGAGCCCGAGCAGCGACGCGTTCAGGTAGACGTTGTCGCGGCCGGAGAGCTCGCCGTTGAAGCCGGCGCCGAGCTCCAGCAGCGACGCGATCCGTCCGAGCACGTGACGCTCGCCGGTGGTCGGCTGCAGGATCCCGGCGAGCACCTTCAGCAGCGTCGACTTGCCCGAGCCGTTGGCGCCGATCAGCCCGACGGTCTGGCCCGGGGCGATCGACAGGTCGATGTCGCGCAGCGCCCAGAATTCCTCGGCCGGAGCGTCGCGGTGGCGCACGAAGCGTTCCTTGAAGCTGGTGGCCCGCTCGCTGTGGCTGCGAAAGCGCTTGCTGACGCCCAGGGCCGTGATGACCGGAGCCGGCCCCGGACCCGCAGGCGTGGGCTGCTCGAGTGCCTGCTGCGGCGCGTCGGGGGCGTGGGTGGGCAGGGTCACAGCTCCTCCGCGAAGTCCGCGGAACGGCGCCGAAAGACCCGCCGGCCCCACCACAGCAGCACGATCCCGGCGCCGAGCGTGATGCACAGATGCGTGAGGTACCAGACGTAGCCCGGGTCGGCGAGGATCAGCTGGCGCTGCCCGTCGGTGACGGCATACGGCGTCTTGTAGATCGCGCGCTGCATGGTGGCGACAACGTCAGCCATCGGGTTGAGCCAGAACAGGCCCGCGTAATGACCCATCTTGGCGCGGACCAGGCCGACGTCGTAGACGATCGGGTTGAGCCAGAACCAGGCCAGCAGCCCGACCTCGAGCAGGTGCTGGGTGTCACGGAAACGCACGTTCAGCGCCGCGACGAGCATGCTCAGCCCGACCGTGAAGATCAACGCCGCGCCGAGCGCGGGGACCATGAGAAGCAGCTGTGGGCCGAAGAACGGATGGCCCAGGGCCAGCACGACCACGATCAGCACCAGCAGCTGAAGCACGAAATGCACCGCCGCGAAGCCGACCGCCGACAGCGGCAGCACCGGCAGCGGGAAGCGCACCTTCTTCACCAGGTTGGAATTGCCGACCACGCTGACCGACGCGCCCATCACCGCCGAGGAGAAGGCGTTCCAGACCAGCAGGCCTGACATGAGATAGATCGCGAACGAGGGGATCCGTCCCGGCAGGATGACCTGGAAGACGACGTAGTAGACCGCGAGCAGCAGCAGCGGGTTGGCCAGCGACCAGGCGAAGCCGAGCGTCGAACCCTTGTACTTGACCTTGAGGTCTTTGCGCACGAGGTTGCGCAGCAGTTCGTAGCGCACCCGGGTCTGAGCGCGGGTGCGCCGGACAAGTGCCTGCCCGTCGCGTCCGCCAACTCGTGCTGCGGACTGCGCGGACGGGGAACTCTCTGTCGCAGGAGCTATCGCCACGTGTGCCTTCCGACGTCTGCACGGGCCGATCGCGATACTAGTCGGGAGAGCGGGGCTAACCCGTCTCACTCGCGTCTCGCGGAGGTGTGTCCGCTGTTCACCGACACCCGGCTGGCCCATGTGTGGTCGATCATCTCGTCTGATCTGGCTGACGGTTTGTGCCTGGACGTGTTCGACACGTTGCTGTTGCGCACCGTTCCCGAACCGGTCGGCGCCTTCACCCTGCTGGGGGAGCGGCTGCGCCGCGAGGGGCGGCTGCCGTTCGGGATGACCCCGCAGGTCTTCGCCAAGCTGCGGGTCGCCGCGGAGGTCAGGGCCCGCGAGCACAGCACCAATACGCGCGGCACGGTGGAGACCCGGCTGCTGGAGATCTACCAGGAGCTTTCCGTCGCGCTGGCGCACGCGGGAACCCCCGCGGAGTTGGCGGCCGCCGAAGTCGAAGTCGAACGTTCCCTCTGCCGCGCTGACCTGGGAATCGCCGACCTGGTCGGCGAGGTCAACAAGCTGGGAAAGCCGGTCTACCTGGTCTCGGACACCTATTTCTCGGCTGATCAGCTGCGCCGGCTGCTCGAGCGCCCGGAGCTGGCCGGACGCAGCTTCACCGGGATCTACACCTCCAGCGACGCCGCCACGAACAAGGGAGCCGCGCTCTACGCGCCGCAGCAGCCCGCTGCCGACGAGCAACAAGAGGGCGGCGAGGCAAGTGACGCGCTTCCGCCCGGTGACGGGCTGTTCGGCGTGTTGCTGGCCGACACGTCCATCGCGGCGGCGCGGCTGGTTCATGTGGGCGACCACCCGGAAGCCGACCTACGCGCAGCGCGCTACGCCGGGCTGCAGGCAGTGCTGTATTCGAAGCTGACGCCGCACCTGGAGAAGGTCCTCGAGCGCGAGGGCACGGCGCCGCTCAGCCTCACCGAGGACGACCGTCTGGACCGCGAGTTCGGTGACTTCGGTCTCACCGCGATCCGCGCGCGGGTGCTCGCCCGAAGTGACGCGGCGCAGGTGCCGGTCGGCCTGGCCCGCTATTGGGAGGCGGGCGCGACGGTCTTCGGCCCGGCGCTCGCGGGCTTCGCCGAGTGGGTTGTCGAGCGCGCCAAGGCGTTCGGGGTCAGTCACATCTCCTGCCTGCTGCGCGAGGGTGATTTCCTTTCGCAGCTGATCACCGAGCATGCGGCTGAGGCCGGCCTCACGGTGTCGACCCTGTGGGTCTCGCGTCAGGTCTGCGCCCTGTCCAGCGTGTACGAGGGCACCGCGGCGGAGCTGGAGGCGTTCCTGAGCCGGCGCCGGGCACCGACGGTCGGGCAGCTGCTCGAGCAGCTGGGAGTACCGGTCAACGAGGTGCCGGCGCTGTCGGAGCTGGTCGATGTTCGGCTTGATCTTCCCGGAGTGGCGGGCCAGGCGCTGGAAGCCATCAGTGCCGAGCCCCAGGTGCGCGGGACGATCGTGGTGCGCGCCGCCCGGTTGCGGGAGCGGCTGCTGCGCTACCTCGACGAGCAGCTGCCTGCCAGCGGTCTGACGCTCATGGTCGACCTCGGCTGGGGCGGGACGATCCAGACCCTGCTCTCGCGCATCCTGCATTCCGCCGGCCGCCCGCTGCACATCGTCGGTCTCTATCTCGCGACCAACGCGACCGGGCTTCAGCGCCGCCTGGACGGCATCGAGATGGAGGGCTACCTCGCGAGCTTCGGCGAGCCCGCGCGCCTGTTCGCGCCGCTCATGCGCAGTCCCGAGATGCTCGAGCAGCTGTGCATGCCCGACTACGGATCGCTGGTCGGCTTCGACCAGCACCTGGCGCCGGAGCTCTCGCCGCTGCGCATGTCGCGTACCCAAGAGGCGCAGAAGGCGGCCGCCCAGGCCGGGGTGAAGGCGTTCTCACGGGAGTGGCTGCGCTACCGGCGCAGCGAGAATCCGATCCCGGGGCTGGATTCCGACGTGGCCCGGGAACGCCTGCTGCGCATGGTCAGCCGGTTCGTCAGCCGCCCGACGACCGAGGAGGCGCTGGCGTTCAGCGCCTGGTCACACGACGACAACTTCGGCTCCGACGCGGTCGAAGGACTGGTCAGCGACGAGATGCTGCGCTGCCTGCCGTACCTGACCGCGGTCGACCTGGAGAAGCTCTCGATGCAGGAGCTGTACTGGCCCGCGGGCGTGGCGACGGTGGTCAACCCGACGCTCGCCCGGATCTCCGCACTGAGCCTGGAAACCGGAGCCGATCTCAGCGACCTCTCGCCGCCGGCCGCCGCCGGACCGCTCGAGTTCTACATCGATACGGGCGGCGACTTCATCGCTGGCCCGAAGGAGACGGTCGCCTCGCGTTCGGCGGCAGACGGGCTGTCCCTGGTCCGTACGCGCATCGCGGCGGAAGGGGTGCGTCGGGTGCGCGTCGACCCCAACGGGCGCCGCGGGCTGATGCGGATCGACTGGCTGCGTATGAGCTTTCACCTTGCGAGCGTGGTCGACCCCGTCGTCATCGAGGTGCGCGATCTCGCCGCCCACCCGCAGGTGGCGGTCGGCGGTGCGCTGCTCGTGCAGCCCAGCCTGCTCGAGATCAACAGCGATGATCCGCAGATCGTCTACACCCTCGACCCGGCCACGCAGGGTGGGCTGACGGCCGGTACGTATGCGGTGGACGTCGAGGTCGCGTTCGCGTTCCTGCCGATCCGGCCCGAGCCGCTGCTGGTGGAGCATGCGGTGGCGCCGACGTCTTTGTCGCGGCGGGTGGTCCGGCGCGCCGTACGGGAGCTCGGGAGCCGGTTATGACCGACGAGCCCGAGGAGTACGCCCCCGAACGCACTCTTCAGCCGCTCCTGCTGCACTCGCTGTCGGAGCTGCGTGAGATCTGGCGTCCGCTGCTGGAGGCGGCCGGGATTCGCAGCGTGACCGAGATCGGCAGCGAGAGTGGTGTCACCAGCGTGGTGCTCACCGAGATCCTGCATGCGGGGGGCGGCGGCGAGCTGACCATCGTCGATCCGCAGGCGCGAGAGGTCGACGGTCCGCCCGACGTGAAGTGTCACGCCGTGCGCGGGTTCAGTCCTGACGCCCTCGCGGGCCTGCCCGACTCCGATGCGTACCTGCTCGACGGCGATCACAACTACTGGACCGTGACGCAGGAGCTCACCGCCATCGCGTCGGCGGCCGCGGAACGCACCACGTTTCCCTTGCTCCTGTTGAACGACGTGAGCTGGCCGTGGGCCCGCCGCGACCTGTACTACTCGCCCGGACGCCTGCCGCATGAGGCTGTTCACCCCTACTCCTACGAGCTCGGCGTCGTCCCCGGCAAGCCGGATCTTCAGCCTTCGGGCTTTCGCGGTGAAGGCCAATGGGCGTGCGCTCTCGCCGAAGGCGGGCCGCGCAACGGGGTGCTCACCGGGGTGGAGGATTTCCTGGCCGATCACCCGGAGCTCGAGTACTTCCACGTCGCGCCGGTCTTCGGGCTCGGCATCATCCTCGACCGCAGCGCGCCATGGGCGGATCGGATACGCGAGCTGCTCGCCCCCTATGCCGGCTCGCCTTTCCTGGCCCGGCTGGAGCGCAACCGCACCGAGCTCTACGTCCGCCTGATCGAGCAGCAGGACGCGTTTGGAATCGCCGTCAAGGTCGGGGCGCGATCCCGGCGCGAGGAACTGATGCGCTGCGATGTCGCGCTCAGTGAGGCGTCGGGCCGCGATCTCGAGCTACGCAACCAGCTCGGCGAATTCGAACGCGAACTGGCCGGGGTCCGCGCGGAGCTGGCCGCGGCACGGGCGCAGCCGCCACCTGCGCCTGCGGCCCCGCTGTGGCGGCAGGCATTGCGCGCGCTCAGACCGAAGCGCTGACCGTCGGGCGGGGTTCGGGCTCCGCTACCCGGCGTTGCTCGCCGCCGATGGCACCGGCGATCACGAAGGCGGCTCCGGCACCGGCCAGCAGTGCCACCCACCACCAGCCTCCCGGTGGTGCCCAACCGGGAGTGCCGAAGAACCAGCGGGGCCCGTCGACGCCGACGGCCGAGCGGCGCGCACTCGTCCAGACACCGGTCAGCTGCACCAGGCCCATCCCCACGAGGACCACCGGCGCCCCGATCCGCAGCGCCAGCGGGGGAATGCGGTCGCGGAAGCGGGTCACGGTATCCCCGCTGACGAGCGGGACCAGCATTCCGATGGGAAGCAGGTAGCGGCCGTAGACCGGGAAGTAGGTCTGCTGGAAGACGAGCGCGTCCATCGCCAGCGTGATGACGACGGCGCCGGCCAGCGCGCCGAGCACCAGGAGCCGCTCGCGCAGCGTCGGTGCAGCGATGAGCGCGGCGATCACCAGCAGGGCCGCCAGCGTCAGCACGAGGACGTAGACGAGCCGGTTCATCGGCAGGCTCGCCCAGCCGAAGACCCCGATCCATTCCTTGACGAGCCGGGTGAGTTCCTTGGGCCAATGGCGCAGCGAGCGCCAGGCGAGGCCGAGGTCGAGCTTGGGGTGGGGCTGCAGCGTCTCATCCCAGGCGAGCGCGGCCGCGACGCCCAAGACCGTCACGCCGATGGCGATCCTTCTTTTGCCGGGCCGCTTCAGTGCCGCCAGCAGGCGGCGCGGGCCGTGCCGGATCACCGCGAGCGCAGCGGCAAGCACCAGCCAGGCGAGCCCGGTCGGCCGGGCCAGGATCGTCGTCGCGGCCGCCGCTGACCCGGCGGCCCACAGCCATGGCGGCGGATCGGTCCTGGCGCCGCGCAGCACAACCGCGAAAAGGCAGAGCGCAGAGGCGATTTCGACCCCGTTGGCGCCGATCGCGGAGCCGAGGAAGAGCACCATCGGCGACGCGGCGATCGCCACTCCTGCGAGCGAGATCGGCCCGGCCCGACGGTCCCAGGAGGCCGCGACAGCGAGCGCGATGAACGTCGCACAGATGAGCGCGATGATCACGCGGCCCATGTAGAGCGCGCTGATCGAGCCGGACATCCGGTTCATGAAGAAGCCGGCGACGGCGTAGACGTAAGGCTGATAGGTGCCTACGTAGGACGACCAGGTGGTGGCCGGCTGACGCTGCGGCACATCCTTGGAGCAGGTGGTCGGCAGGGTCAGCCGGTACTGCTCGTTCGCACACGTCAGCGGCTCAGGGTTGAGCCCGGCGGGGATCCGGAACGCCCGCGTATTCAGTTCGATCCAGGCGATGCGCTGCGCCTGGCCCTCAGCCGGCGGGAAGCTCGGATTCTTCAGGGTCGTCGATGTGCCGTAGAACTGCCCGTGCCCGGCGCCGACCGCCTTGACGTAATTCGCGGGCTCGTCAGGAGCCTCGCCGGGAGCGTTGGCCCCGATCCAGCTGCCGATGAGCAGGATCAGTCCGATGGCGAGCAGCATCGGCGGGCTGAGCAGGCGCGCGAGACGGCGAAAAGAGCTCACGCGGACAGGGCCACCGCTCGCCGCCCGTCACGGCGCACGCAGACCACGACGATGGTGATGATCGCGGCGACGATCGCGACGGCCGTCACCGAGAACAGCACGCGCACGAACGACGGCTGCCAGACCGCGTACGCGCTGAGCGCCCCCCAGGCCTGGCGGAGCGTCCCGTGCGGAGGACGCCACCACACGTCGATGACGCGCATGATCAGCTGCCACTGCAGGTAACAGGCGCCGGCGACGAAGGCGAGCGGTGCCCAGCGCCGGATCGCACGCGGCAGTGCCGCGACGCCGAGGCCGAGAGCGGCCGCGAGCCCGACGACGCCGACGAACAGGTAGCGCCCCTGCACGCCCAGCAGCCGGCCGTTGTGCTGCCAGAACCGGTACGCCTGCCAGATGACCAGCAGCAGCGCCGCCACCATCGGCACCAGCAGCACGCCGATCGTGGTGCGCGTACGCCAGCCCGGGCTGCGCACCAAGCCGTAGCCGACCAGCAGGATCACGACCAGACTGGCGACGAACGTCATCGTGAACGGCAGCGATACTTCGAACCAGCCGGCCGATCCCCAGAAGCGGATCTGCATGAGACGCCAGACCTTGTCGGCGAAGTCGAGGCGGCCGTCGAGCTTGATGCCACCGGGGAAGTTCGGCACCGTCGGCTGGAACGCCCCGGTGCGGATCTTCTGGAAGACGTACCACCAGCCGCCGAGGACGAAGCCCAGCGCGTAGGTCATCGCGAGCGGCTTGATCACCCGGCTGCCGCGAAAGACCCACCGCTTCTCGGCGAGCAGGTCGGTCGTCACCAGGGCCCGGCTCCCGATGAGATACGCCACCAGCACCACGGGCAGCAGCACCACCGCGTTGGTTTTGGAGAACAGCGCAAGGCCCAGGCTGACGCCGGTGAAGATCCCGTTGCGCAGCGAGCGATTTCCCTTGATGGCGCAGGCACATCCGAGCAGGCACAGACTCGAGAAAAGGGTCACGGCGTTGTCGTTGTTGACCGCACCGCCGATCACCGAGAGCTGGGGTATCGCGAATGGTGTGAGAGCTGCGCACAGGGCGGCGGCCCGGCTACGCGTGAGCGCCCGGCAGGTCGCCCAGGCGATCAGCGGCAGCGTGGTCACCATCAGCGCGCTGACGATCCGCATGATCCCGACCCACACGTCCCAGCGGTAGCCGCTCGACCCCGGAAGGATCTTCAGGACCGCCGCCTGGATCGCGTAGTAGAGCGGCGGGTGCTGCACCATCTGCTGGATCTGGTTGTTGTGCCGGCCCTTCAGCGGGTAGCGCTCCGAGAGCTGGTCCCAGTGCGGACGCTGGCTGCGGGGCACCGCGTCGGCCTGCGGGAGGTAGAACGGCCGCTCGACGAGCGGTTGGCTCGGCAGGCTGTAGGGCGAGCCGGCCCAGGCGCTGATCCCGTCGTCGGACAGGAACGCCTTGCCGGGCACGGGCCAGCCCTCGCCGTTGTAGAGCCGGACCGCCGCGTCGACGTGCACCGGCTCGTCGGGTGCGTGGTAGATCGGCGTCAACACGGACCAGGAAATGACCAGCAGCCCGTGCACCAGCACCAGCAGCCAGATGACCTTGGGGGCCGAGCGCAGCAGCTTGGCCGGGCGAGGAGGGGTGTCGTCCGGCTTGCTGGACGATCTCGCCGAGGCGGGGAGGGGGTCAGCGACGGGGGCTGCGGGCTCGACGTCCGGCACGGTTTGGGGGTCAGCAGCGTCGACCTGCGAGCCCTCCGCCCGTGCCTGTGTCATCTGACCTGCCCGCTGGGATCTTCGCCGGGAGCGCCTCACGCTTGTGGGGCAATTGCCGTGAAGCCAGCCTAAGCGGATCCCGGAGTGGGGACGGGCTGCGCCGCGCGTTCGGTGCCGTTTGACGGGTTCTCGGAAGGCCCGGGCGACTCGGGCGGGCCAGCCTCGGCGTCGTCGACATCCTGGGGGCTGCCGAGGCCGACGAGCAGGGTCGAGGCGAGCGCGAGCAGCACGAAAAGGCCGAGCGCGCAGACGCCGGCCCAAAGCACCCCGACCGGCCAGGTCGACCAGGCCGAGAGCGCGTCCCAGGCCTGCCGCAGCGTCCCCCCGACGGGACGCCACCACTTGTCGATCGCCAGGTGAGCGGCCTCGGCCTGGATGCCCAGGGCGCCGACCAGCAACGTGAAGGGAGCCCAGCGGGCAACCCGCGCTGGGAGGGCGGCGCATCCGATGCCGACCAGTGCGGCGACCCCGGTGAAGCCGATGAACAGGTAACGACCCGCGAGCCCGCGGATGTGATGCGTCGAGTGGTAGTAGTGCACGGTCGAGGCGAAGACCAGCAGATACGTCACCACCGTCGGCCACAGCAGGAGCAGCAGCGAGAGCCGTCGACGGCCGCCCTTCAGCAGGGCAATGATCCCGAGCGCGCCGAAGACGATCGTCGCGATGATCACCAGTCGCCAGGGGAGCGTCACCTCGAACCAGCCGAGCGACCCCCACCATCGGGTCAGGACGCCCTGGCTGAGATAGCGGGCGAGCGCGGCGTGATCGTTGCCGAGATTGGTGCCCGGCGGGAAGCCGGGGACGCCGGGCTGGGTGGAGCCGTAACGGACCTCGTTGACGACGTACCACCAGCAGCCGAGCGCGATGCCGACACCCGCTGAGAGGGCGAGTGCGACGGCGGCGCTGCGCCCGCGATCGGGCGCTCCCCGGCGACGATCGAGGAACCACGGCACCGCGTAGACCCCGATGACAAGCGGTACCAGCACGAGCCCAAAAGCCTTGGCCCATAAGGCAATCGCGAGCCACCCGCCGATCCAGAGCGCGGTGGATCTGCGGCGATCACCGCGCAGGACGCAGGCCACGCCCAGCAGGGTCGCGGCGCCGGCGAGGGTGACCAGGTTGTCGTTGTTGACCGACGACCCGACGTGCGTCAGCTCCGGCACAGCCAGCGGCACGATCGACGCGGCGATCCCGGCGAGCCGGCTTCCGGTCATCCGCCAGGCGGTCGCCCAGGACAGCAGGGGTAGCCACACGACGAGCAGCGCCGAGAGCAGGCGCATGGCCGAGACGGCGATGTCCCAGCGCCATCCCGTCGCGCCGCCGACCTTGAGGATGACCGCCTCATACCAGTAGTAGCCCGGTGGGTGCTGGGTGATCTGCTGGGTGAGGCGGCCCGACGTGCCGGGCAGCGCCTGCAACTGCTTCCACTCCGGGCGATCGTCGCGGCCCGGAGCGGCTGAGGCGGCCAGCGGCGACGTGTTGAGCGTCAACGGCCGCAGCTTGGTGCCGTACGGCGACGCGGCCGTGGCGCCCACACCCTGATCGGTGACGCGTGCCGTTTCCGACGACGGCCAGCCCTTGCCCTCCACCAGACGCATGACGGCATCGGCGTGGTTGGGCTCGTCCGCCGCGTGATAGATCGGCGCGAGCACCGACCAGGCGGCGAGCATCAGCGCGAAGAGCGCGGTGACGATCCAGACCGGCCTGGGCGCGTAGCGAATGAGCTGCCAGGGGCCCATGCCGTCCGGCGTAAGACTCACGGCACGCCCCGACGTGCGGTGAGTCTTACGCGGGCGGCTGACGTCACTGGTGCTGATGGATCGCCATGCTAGGACGCGCACCGGACGAAACACCGTCACATCTGCGGGGCGATTCCGGCAACGCGGCGGTTTGTTCACTACCCTCACGCCGTGTCGGTTTCCGCCGGGGAGTCCGCCCCGGCACCCTCCGCCTCGGGCCTGCCGGCGGCTGCAGTCGCCGACCCGGGCAGCCAGACGCGCCCCGTCCTGCAGCTCAGTGAGCTGGTCGTCGGCCTGGCCGTAGTGGCTGTCGCGCTGATGGCCTGGGGGGCGCTGGCCCTGGCCCACCTGGGCTGGTTCAGCCTCGGCGCAGCGCTGGCTGTCGGGCTCATCGCCCTCGCCGTCGTCGTGCTCGCCTGCTGGAAGTGGGCCCCAGCGAAGGTCCGCATCGACAAGGCGGGCTGCGTCGGCGTCGTGGTCATCGGCGTGATCGCGGGCGTCATGTTCTTCCCGGGCTTTCACTACGGGGTCACCGACAAGGACCCCGGCGGCTATGTCGCGCACGCCATGTCGATCGCCCGCACCGGAAGCTACGAGATCATCGATCCGACTCTCGACGGGCGCATCCCCGGCGGCCCGGTGCTCACGTCACCAGGCGCGCGCTTCCCCGGAGTCTGGGAGCGCGGCGACGGCTCCGACGTGATCGTGCCGCAGTTCTACCACCTGTGGCCTTCGCTGCTGGCGGTCGCGACGGCGGCGGATGGCGAGCAGGGAATCTCCAGCACGGCACCGTTGCTCGGCGTGCTGGCGATCCTCGCCGTCAGCCTCGCGCTGCGCCGGGCGGTGGCGGCCGCCCCGTGGGGCAGTGAGATCGCGGGGCTGGCGTGCGGCGGCGCCGCGGGCGTGCTGCTGGCGACCAACATGCTCGAGGTCTGGCAAGCGAAGTACCCGAGCTCGGAGATCAGCGCGCAGATGCTGTTCGTCGGCTCGCTGCTGTGCCTGGTCGTCGCGCTGACGACGCGGTGGCGTCCGGCCGCCGGTGCCGCTGGGCTGCTGACGGGGATCGGGTTCCTGGACCGGGCCGACGGGGTGCTGCTGATCGGCCTGGCCGTTGCGGCGCTGGCCGCGATCATCGCGGTGCGGCGCTGGGATGCGCGGGCGACCTGGTTCGCGGCCGGGCTCGCGATCGTGTTGCCCCACGCCTTCTGGCAGGCCTACTCCTACGACGCGGCGGGCCGCTACAGCTCGCTGAACAGTGTGCCGTCGCTGCCCAAGCTGCTGGCCGTCATTGTCGTGCTGCTCGTGGTCGGGGTGGTGCTGCGCACCGTCGGCCCGCGGGTCACCGGGTGGGTCAGCGAGCGCCGGATCCAGTTCGGCGTCGGCGCCCTGATCACGGTGATCGCCGCCGGGTTGGTGGCGCTCGGGTTCCTTCGGCCGCGCCTGTTCGGTGCCAGCTACGGGCTTTTCGGCGGGGTGCGGGCGCGCACCTTCGACGACCAGATCATGTCGCGGCTGTCGTGGTTCATCAGCATCCCCGGCTTCGCCCTGATGCTCGTCGGGCTCGCGATCGTCGGGCTGCGCCGGTGGGGCGGGGCGCTCTGGGTGCTGACGGTCCCGCTCCTGCTGATCTTCCCGGTGTACGCGTACAAGACCCACAACTCGACGCGCCTGATGTGGTGGACCCGGCGCTTCCTGCCGACCGTTCTTCCGCTCGTCATGGTGCTGATCGCGCTCGCGCTCGGCATCGGACTCACCGTCGTGATCCAGCGGGCGGCGGGGTGGCGCGGCTGGCTCGGCGGCCAGCGGGTGTGGTCGCTGCGGCTGGTGGCGGTCGCGTCGATCATCGGGCTGCTGTCCTTCTTCCTGTCCGAGTCATGGCCGCTGCGCAAGCACCAGGAGTTCGCCGGCTCGTTCGCGATCAGCGCCCGGATCGCCGCCGACGCGGGCGGCAAGCAAGGCGTCTTCCTGTGGCAGCATCCGCCGGCCTGCTGCCTGTACGCCGAGTCGCTCTTCGCGTCGGCGATCTGGCTGGAGCGCGGTCAGGTCTCGGCGCTGCTGCCCTACAACGCTTCGCTCGACGCGGGCTACCTGCGCAAGTTCCAGAAGGGCTTCCCCGGTCAGCCGGTCTTCGTCGTCTGGCACGGGCAGGGCGCGCCCAACATCCCCGGCGTGAGCCTCACCGCCGTCGATCGCGTCAC
>DATAZK010000093.1:0-2366 GCA_036272075.1 Frankiaceae bacterium | reverse complement strand
GCCGCACGGCTGGCCGTCCTTGCGCTTCGAGCTGCACTTTCGACGCATGGGGTCAGCCGCTTTCCGGGCACTGCATGGGGGATGGGCTCAGGCCTGGCCAGCGACGACGGGCCCGGCAGCGACCGGCTGCGGCACGTCGGCCGTCTCCGGCTCGCTGGCGGCCGCGGCCTGGTCGTCCTTCGGGAACGCCTTGGCCAGCGTGTTGATGACCTCCACGACCCCGTTGAGCGCGCTGGCCGGGACGTGCAGCGCCGACAGCAGCGCCTCGGCGACGGGGTTGCCTTCGAGCTTCTCGACGTCGGTGAGCGCGTCAGGGAGCTTGCTGGAGAAGAACTCCTCGGCCTTGTCGGCGAACTCCTTGGCCTTGCTGCGGACCTCTTCGGCGTCGTTTTTGAGGGTGCTGGTCAGGCTCACTGGTGCCTCCGTGGCGGCGGTGGTTGCTGGGGCTTGCTGCTGATGGTAACGGCCGTGGTGGGTGAGCTTGCTGAGGTCGGTCTCAGCGTGCTCGATGTCGGTGGCGAGGACGTGCCCGGCGTGCGCGATGGCACGCCGGGCAGCGTCGTGGATGGGCAGGCCCACGGTCAGCTCGCTGGCGGCGGCGCGACCTGGTCGCGCTCGACCGCCTCGCGGGTCGGCTGGCAGCGGTCCAGCCACATCTGGCACTCGTCGAGCTTGGTGGCGGCCAGCGAGCGCTCACGGGACGGCTCGAACTCGTCGAGCAGCGCGCGCATCTTGGCGAAGTGGTACGTCGGGTTCATCATCGGCCGGGTGTCTCCCTGGTGGTGTCTTCGTGGTGACCGCGCGGCCCGGGTCAGGGCCGCGCGGGGCTCAGAGCGGGCAGTTGCCGTCGCCGGGCGGGTGGCGGTTGCCGCAGCGCTTGTGCACCGGCCAGCGCTTCCCAAGGCTGCCGTCGGCCCGGCGGCGGGGTGCCCGGTTGTTGGCGATGGCCAGGTACTTCTGGTAGATCACGGCGGCGTCGGAGGCGGTGAACTCGGGGCACGGGCCGCCGAGCGCGGCGAACAGCTCCAGGTCGCCGGTGCCGGTGCCGGTGCGGTGCTTGTGGGCGTCTTCGGGCTGGCCGCAGCGCCCGCAGGCTTCGATGGCGCGTCGTTTCGCGGCGTCCATGGTGATCACCTCCGTGCGTCGCTCAGGCCAGATCGACGTTCGCGCCGAGGCGCTGGCTCAGCCACTGCTCGTGGGTCTTGACCTCGCGCTCCATCCCGGCGGCGATTGCCTCGTGATATTCGTCCTCGGTGATCAGGCCCTTGGTGATGAGCAACTCAGCAAGGGCGGATGAATCGACGAGTGCGGAATTGACGCCGACGCGGAGGTGCTTGGGTGTGGTGTCTTTTTTCCCGGCCTCTATTTCCATGGCGACACCGGATTGCATGGCGTGGCACGCCGCCGTGTAGCGGCGAATTGCGTCCTGCGACATATTTAAATCCTCCGTCGATTTTGATCGCGCATCCTCGCGCGCCTTCCAGCTGTAGGTGTGATGACAGTTACGTTCGTCAGGTCTTGAGGTTGGGTTTGACCTTTGAGGAAACCCGATAAAGGCATGCCTGCCGGAAGGCGGAACCACAGTGCCGCCTTCCGTGGGTTAAGGCGGAACCATAGTTCCTCCTTGTCCTGTGGATAACTTCAGGTAAGGCGGAACCACAGTGCCGCCTTCCGTGGTGCTGCCCACAAGCCCGTAAGCGAGCCCGGCAGCCCGGATAATAGCCTGGAAAATGTCAGGCACCATATACTCGGGCTCATTGTTCCGGCTCGCATAAACCTCCCTTCCGTCTTTCCCTTTGCCTTTGCTGACCCGGAATTCGAACCCCCGGTCAGCGAGCTTTTCGAGCGTCTTGCGCACATTCCGGTCGCCCATATGGGCACGGCGGCACAATTCGTCCGTGGGTATGAATGAGCGGCGGGTTTCGTCGTTGGCGTCGTCAGCGATCACCCAGGCCACGACCAGCTCGCCACTCGTCCAGTCACGCGGCGCGAAGTCGCGGATCTGGCGGTAGAGCTTGTAGCCCACGCTCACGGTCCTGTCTCCCTAGGTGGCGGATGGGTCTCTGCGGCGCAGCCTGAGCCGCGCCAGGCCCCTTAACGGCGGCCTGCGCCGCACGGCTGGCTCCGCGGGCTGGCCGCGCCACACGCGGCATTTGCGGCAGCAGGGCGGCCTGGGAGACTGCGGTGGGCCGAACACGGCGGGGTCGGCGGTCATGGCTGCCTCAGGTCGATGGCCTCGGCCCACTGCGTGGCGACGGCGGCGACCTGGATGAGTTCGGTCCGCAGCTTGGCGGGGTCGGCTTCGGCGAACGCCTCGTAGACCTCTTCGAGGAGGATGTCCTGCCAGGTGACGTCACCGTCCATCG
>DATAZK010000092.1:0-14883 GCA_036272075.1 Frankiaceae bacterium | reverse complement strand
GCCGAACTCGCTCCGCTGTATGAGGATTTCGTCGCCAACAACCCGGCCTTCGGCGGTGCCTTGGTGTTCATGTCGGCCCCGCCGGCACCCGGGATCCCGGACGAGGCGGTGGGGATGCCGGTCGTCGCCGTGGTCGCCGCCTGGTTCGACAGCGACCTCGAGGCCGGGGAGCGGGCGCTACGGCCGCTACGCGAATTCGGCCCGCCGCTGATGGACCTCGTCGGGCCGATGCCTTACGTGGCGCTGCAATCGATGATCGACGATGGCAACGGCCCCGGCTTCCGAAACCACTGGAGCGCGAGCTACACCGACGCGCTCCCGGCCTCGCTCATCGCCGACACCATCGCCGCGACGGCCGCGAAACCGTCGCTCATGTCGACGGTCATCGTGGCGCAGATGGGAGGCGCCGTTCATGAGATCGGCGAAGGCGACATGGCCTTCCCCAACCGCAGCGCCAACTGGCTCTTTCACCCGCTGGCGATGTGGACCGATCCCGCTGACGACGCCGTCAACCGTGAGTGGGCCCGCGGCCTGAACGCGAAAGCTGCGGCGCATGCGGTGACCGGCAGCTACCTCAACCTCGACCTCGACGCCGACGACTCACGTATCAAATGGACGTTCGGGGAGAAGAAGTTCGGACGGCTGGCGGCGCTCAAGCACGCCTGGGATCCGGACAACGTCTTCGACCACCACGTGCACATCCCGCCGAACGCCAACCTGGTGGCGAGCTGACCCTCGCTGATCGGCGCCCGCCGGCGTATCAGGAACGGTCGTAGCGCGTCGGCGGGTACGGGTGCTCCTCGGTCAGCGGGTACAGCTCACCTTCGGATTCCTGACGCCTGACCTCCGCAGCCGCTTCCTGGTTGGCCTCGTCCTCGGCGGGGTCGTACGGTACGGCCTCGTCAGCGGCTGGTGGGACGTCGTCGGGATCGAAGGCATCGAGCCCGGCGTCCACTCGCTCCTGCTCCGTGCGGCGGGCCAGGGCGTCGTCATCGGGATGACCCCCGGCGCCTGCGTGCTCGCGCCGATCGCGCCTGACCTCTGGCTCGGACTGCTCTGACTCGTACTGCTCCGACATGAGTCCTCCCGTGGCAGGTCTGCTCCGTCAACCGTAATGCGGCGTCAGGAGAATGGCGAGTGGGGCCGCTCGAGCCGCTCGCCGTCGAGGACCACGTCGACCTTCTCGTTGTAGAAGGCGATCAGACCGGCAATGGGCAGCAGCTGGCGGGTCGGGAAGTCATACGACCAGGCCAGGTCGGGGATGACCGACCCTGCGCTGCGCACCGACCAGTAGCCCGTCGTCATCCCCTTGTACGGGCAGCTGGTGACCGTCTCGGTGGGTACCAGGACGTCGAAATTCACCTCGGTGCGATTGAGGTAATAGCGGGTCGGCAGGCCAGTCTCGAAGACCATGACGGGGCAGGCGGATTCCGCGAGCGTCACACCGTCGAGTTCGATCCGAACCGATCGGGTGGAGCGCAGGGCGTCCACCCGCGTATACGGATTGCGCGGGTGGACGAAGACTTCCTCGTCCTCCTCGAACCACGCATCAAGCGCCGGCCAGTCGAAGCGCACAGTGTCGGCGATCTCCGGGACGACCTCGCCGGTGTGCAGCCGGGCGGCGCCCGCCCGCGATACCTCACCGGCCCGCAGCCCGAACGAGGCGACGGTGCCCCGGCGCGACGCATGCGACTTCTGCTCATCGACGAGGACCTCGGGCGAGATGTCGGCCCGCGGCACGTAGTACTGCGGGTAGTTCGGCCACTCCCAGAGGTAGAGCGCACGGGTCGTGTCGAAGACCGTGACTCCGCCAAGAAAGCCGCGAACGCGTCTGGGCACCGGCTCCACGTGGTTGACCGGGACGATCATCTGCGGGTAGTCCTGCATACTTCGAGTGTGCACCGGCGGACGTGGGTCGTTCTCACGGCGTGTGTGACGGTCGCCGGCTGCAGTTCCGGCAGCCCTACTCCGGCAGCCAAGCATTCGGCCTCTGCCAGCGCCGGCTCTGATGGGTCGGCGTCGGTTCACGTGAGCCCGAAAAGGCCGCTGACGCTGAGTGTCTCGGCTGCGGAGAATCTCTCGCCCGGGGCGGCAGCCACGTTCTACGGCTACCAGCAGCCGGTCTCGGTCGGCCGGCCGCTCGATGCGCTTGCCCAGAAATTCGTCTTCGGCGTGGCTGACGTGAAGGTGTGTCTCGGGAGCAAGCCCGCTGCCCTGACCGGATCTCTCACCGACCGGGAATCGTGGGTGCTGCACTACGCCAACGGCACCACCGTCGATCCGGCGGCGATCCACTACCCGAAGGACCCGGCTCCGCTGTTCCCGTTCAAAGGGTCCGCGGCGCTGCCGACGGCGGCAAACTCCTGTATCCGCGGGAAGATCGTGTACCCCGTGCCGGGCAACTCGCGTCCGGAATCCATCGGCTACGCGCCGGCCGGCTACTCCGGAACGCTGACGTTCCGCTTCGGCTAAGAGCCCGAAGCCGGCCGGCCAGTTGAGCTGGCCGACCGACTCCGGGCTCTGTCCCCGAGCGTCGTGCTACTTACCCGGCGTGCGGTAGTGCCACGTACGGGAAGCCCCCCATGAACGACGCATCGTTCTTGTTCACGCCGTCGCCGATGGCAGAGACGTTCCTGCCGTACGGCGGCAGGGCACCTTCCAGCGCCTGAAGTTCGATGTCCACGACATCGTCGGTCAGTCGCCGGCCGTTGGGGTAGCCCTGGGTGTCGCCGCCGAGCACGCCGAGACGGCTCGGGTTGGCATGCCACGGAACTTCGAGGTTCAGGCGAAGTTCCTCAGCGGGGATGAACGCCTTCGGGTTGACGTCCTTGTTGAGCAGCTGCGAGTTCAGATCCACCGCGATCGGACCGCCGCTGTTCTTGGAGATGCCGGTGAGGAAGACCTCGACCAGGTCGTTACGCGGCGTCTTCGGAGCGGCGATGCCGTAGATGGACTGGACCAGCTGCGGCACCTCGGGCACCTTCACCTTGTTGACCACCGCGGCAATCGTGTGGTCCAACGCCGGGGGCAGGGAGTTGAAGGCGTCCTTGAGTGCCACCGGGACGACGACCTCGTTGACGAGCGGGTTGCCGAGGCGGCTGACCTGAGCGCTGCTGCCGTCCGCCGACTTGGCGAGGGTGGTGCTCCAGATCCCGACGACCGGGTTACGGGTGGCGTTGTGGTTCAGCGCCAGTTCCGAGAGCGGGACCTTGAGCGCGATCGTGTTGACGTTGTAGTGCGCCAGTGAATCGCGGCCGATCTCGGTGAAGCCCTTACCGCCGGTGTTTCCGCCGTAGAGCAGGTCGAAGACCCGCAGGTCAAGGAAGAACGGGTCGTCGGCCTGACCGGCGAACGTCTTTCCGGCGCCGATGGTCTTGATGGCCTCGCTGCGCAGGGTCGCGTAGTTCGGCATCGATGCCTGACCGGTGTCGGACGGTGCCGCCGGCACGTTCTTGGCCAGCACCGTGGACGAGTTCTGCTTGCCCGCCGCGTTGTAGCCGATCCGGGTGAGCGTGTAGACCTGCCGGAAGTTCAGGGTCGAGTCGGTCAGGTGGTGCACCACGCCGGTGTTGTAGAGGAACGTGTTGGAGTTCAGGTAGGAGCTCGAGAACGCCCACTGGTAGGTGATGTCGGGCTTGCCGTCGCCGTTGTTGTCGATGTTGATGTCGTACGCGGCGTGGTTGGAGAACGGGTAGAAGTTCGGACCACCCGACGGTTCCTCGAACGGGATCCAGTTCGAGATGAGCGTGACGGTCCCGTCGTTTCCGGGACTGCGGAATGCGTAGACGTCGGTGTTGTCCAGCTGCGGAAGTCCCGCGATCAGCGGAGCCTCGCGGTGGCTGGACGCCGAGCTGGTGCCCGGCCCGAGCAGCAGCGGGGCCATCGTCACAGCAGCGACGACCGTGACGATCCCGGTCGCCTTGCGGCGCCGGCTCATTGAAGACATCGATCCTCCTGATTGTGCGGGCCCAGCAAATCGGCCCATGCCAAAGAAAGCCCAGTGATTGCAGGCATGAACCGCCGCGCTCGCACTGGTGCGACGCGGCCGCCTGCGTTGCGGCTGCCAGCTCCCGTTCGGTTGGCACAGGCCCGTCGAGGGGCTACCTCGGCTGGGCCGACAGATCCATATTCGCTTCTGAGGCGAATAAGGATTGCGCAGTCAATATGGCATACAGTTCGGCCCCTTGAAAAGGGCCGTGGACGGAGGCGCCGGTGTCGCGAGTGGGGGGCAGGCGCGCCGCCGTGGGGGCAGTCGTCGTCGTGGCGCTCGCAGCGTTGCTGCTGACCGTCGGGATCGCCGGCGGAAGTCCGTCGAAAACGGTGAGCGGTTCTCGTGCGCCCGGGGCCACTGCAGGTCCGGCCGCGACGCTCGATCCGGTCGCCAAGGACATCGTCACGCAGCAGGCGCGGCTGAAAGCGGTGCCCGGCGACTGGACTTCCTGGGCCGGCCTTGCCGCGGATTACGTGCAGGAAGCACGCATCACCGCCGATCCCACGTACTACCCGAAGGCCGATGGCGCGGTCGCGAAATCCCTGCAGATCAGCCCGAGGGCGAATTTCCTCGCACTCACCGTCAAAGCGACCATCGCCGCGGCCCGGCACGATTTCGCGGGAGCGCTCACACTCGCGGATGCCTCCCTGGCGATCGACCCGTACAGCGCCGTGACCTATGGGGTACGCGGGGATGCGCTCGACGAGCTCGGCCGCTACGACGAGGCGCTGGCATCTTTCCAGAAGATGGACCACCTGAGTCCGAGCCTGTCGTCCTACTCCCGGCTCTCCTACGCGTATGAGTTGCGGGGCAACCTGACGCTCGCGCGCTCCGACCTGATCCTCGCGCTGAACGATGCTTCGTCGCCCTCCGACAGCGCGTTCGCCGCGTACTACCTCGGTGAGCTCGCCTGGGGAAGCGGCGACCTGGCGAGTGCAGAACGCTATTACCGGCAAGGGGTTTCGCTCGATCCGGACTACGTGCCGCCGCTCGAGGGAGTGGCGAAGGTGGAGGCGGCGCGCGGCCAGAGCACCGCAGCTGTCAACGATTACCAGCAGGTGGTCGACCGGCTGCCGCAGCCCGCGTATGTCATCGAGTTCGGCGACTACCTGGCCTCGCTCGGACGTACCAAGCAGGCCCAGGAGCAATACGGCCTGGTCCTCACGGAGGAGAAGATCTTCCAGTCGCAGGGCGTGAACGTCGACCTCGAACTCTCGCTCTTCCAGGCCGATCACGGCAATCCGAAAGCCGCCCTCGCGTCGGCCTCGGCCGAGTACGGACGTCGCCACAGCACCCTGGTGGAAGACGCCTACGGCTGGGCGCTGCACGTCAACGGTCATGATGCCGCGGCGCTTTCGCATGCCAACGCGGCGCTGCGTCTCGGCACCAGGAGCGCGCTGTTCTACTTCCACCGGGGGGCCATCGAGGCCGGACTCGGCAAGAACGCCGCGGCGATCAGCGACCTGCGCGAAGCCCTGGCTCTGAACCCGCACTTCTCCCCGCTGCAGGCGCCGCAGGCCCACGCCTTGCTGAAGCAGTTGGGGGCGGCGTGAAGCACCTGCTCGCGGCCATTGCAGGAGCGGTCGCCGGAGCCTTCGTGCTGCTGATGCTCACGGCCACGGCGGCTGCCGCCCATCCGCTGGGCAACTTCACGGTGAACAGCTTCTCGGCCCTTCGCGTGCAGCCCAGCCAGATCCTGCTCGACCATGTCACCGACCGGGCCGAGATCCCGACGCAGCAGCTGACGTTCGCCGACGATCCGGTCTCGAAAACGTCGACGGCTGCGCAGATTCAGGCCTGGAGCCTTCGCGATTGCCGGCGGGTGGCGAGCAAGCTCAGCCTCACCGTCGCCGGCCGCAGCGAGTCGCTCACCGTCCAGAGCACGGCGCTGCGCTTCCCGCCGGGCGCCGGCGGATTACCGACCTCGCGCCTCACGTGCCGGCTCATGACGGGTCCGCTCAGTGTCGGCCGGCAGACCCAGATCAGCTACCAGGATCGCTCCGACGACGGCCGGGTCGGCTGGCACGAGATCATCGCGCGCGGTGACGAGACGACGCTGGCGAGCAGCGACGTTCCCACCACGAGCGTCAGCCGGGCGCTGACCGCCTACCCGAAGGATCTGCTGAGCTCGCCGCTCGCGGTCAAGTCCGCCACACTCGTCGCCTCTCCGGGGGGTGCTGCCGCGAGTGACCCACTAGCCGGGACCGATGCTCCGGCCGGCAAGGAGCAGCGCCGCGGGGTCGACGGGCTGACGGTCGCCTTCACTGATCTGGTCGGACGCCACCAGCTCAGCATCGGCATCGGACTGCTGGCCGTGCTGCTCGCGCTCATCCTCGGCGCCTTCCACGCCTTCGCTCCCGGGCACGGCAAGACCGTAATGGCCGCCTACCTCGTCGCCGACCGGGGATCGCTGCGTCAGGTGAGTCTCATCGGCCTGTCGGTCACGGCGACCCACACGCTCGGCGTGCTCATCCTCGGCGTGCTCCTGTCGACGTTCGCCACCTTCGCGCCGGAGAAGGTCTACCCCTGGCTCGGGGTGGCAAGTGGCCTGCTGCTGTTGAGCATTGGGGTCTCGCTCCTGCTCGCCGCATGGCGTCGCCGGGCACTCTGGTTCACCCCGCCGCACGAGCACCCCCACCCGCATGAACACCCCCATCCGCATGAACACCCGCATGAGCATCACGAACTGACCCACGCTCATCCCCCGGGCACGGCTCAGGCTGCCGTTCTGGAACGGCCCGTCGAACCTCTCGTGCACTCTCACGGCGGCCGGATGCACAGCCATGCGCCCGTCACTGACGAACCGGTGCGCCTTCGCAACCTGCTTTCCATGGGCCTGGCCGGTGGGCTGGTGCCCAGCCCGTCGGCGCTGGTCGTGCTCGTGGGCGCGATCGCCTTGCACCGCGCCTGGTTCGGGGTGGTACTCGTGGTGTTCTACGGCGCTGGAATGGCCGTGACCCTCGTCAGTATCGGCTTCCTGCTGTCGCGCCTTCGCGGCCGTTTCATTCGCCGGGTGCAGCCCGGCAGCGCCCTGTCCCGGGCGTTCGGCACCTTGCCTTTGCTCACGGCAGGACTCATCTGTGTCATCGGCTTGGTGCTGGCGATACGGGGGCTCGGCCAAGCCTGATTCGGGCCTGGAATCCACCGCCTTCACAGGTGAACCAAACGTGCGGCCGGAGCGAACTCTCTGTGTGCAGACCTCGCGACGTCCGGCAGAGGATGCCCGGCCGACCCCTGACGCCGCCGATCTCGCGCGTTTCGAGTGGGAGCTGACCCGCGACCGGTGGTGGTGGTCGGACGGCATGTACGCCGCTCACGGATTCACCGCCCGCGGCGTCGAACCGAGCCTCGAGCATCTCCTGAACCACCAGCATCCCAAGGATCGCGACCGCACCAAGGAAGCCTTCGCCCGGGTGCGGCGCGACGGCCGTCCCTTCGTTTTCGAGCACCGGATCCTGACCGAAGCCACCGGCGTGCGAACGATGATCCTTTCGGTCAGCGCACACCTCGGCCCCGATCGACAGCCACGGTTGGTTTCCGGCGCCCTGCTGGATGTTTCCGAGGCCCGGCGCCTGCATCATGCGGCGGAGCAGGACTCGATCGCCGGGCTGCAGGCAGAGCTCATGCGGCTGTCCGCGGCTGCTGACTCCCGCGAACTGATCGGCCAGGCGACCGGCGTCCTCATGGAGCGCCACAAGGTCACCGCCAACGAGGCGGCGGCGCTGCTGCGCCGCGCCTCCCAGACCGCCGGTCGCAAGCTGCCGGACGTCGCGTCAGAACTTCTCTATACCGGCAAGCTCGTCGGTTAGGGCGCGGTCAGACCGGGCCGCCGCAGGCTCGGCCATTCCCAGGCCCGGCGGCGTTCGGACGCGACCTTCGCCGCGTCGCGGGCCGGTCCCGAGAGCGCGGACTGCAGGCGACGAGCAGCGTCCAGATGATCCGCCGTCCAGATCATGCGGACGGCGGTGGCACTTGCGTGGCCATCCTCGTCAGCCAGGTCGTGGCGTACGGCATCGATCAGCCGGCTGTCGGCGACCGCATCATGGGGGAGCGGGTCGCGCACCTGCCGCCCGGTGGTGAGGCTCACCGCGAGGTCGTCGTACCAGGTCCGGATCAGCTCGCTCGTCGAGATCAGTTCCTGGCGCGCCGCCGACCGGTCTCCGACCGACGAGCCCTGCTCGCGCTGCCAGAGATCCAGCACCGCGTCGCCGCCCAGCCGAAGCCCGGCGACGGCGGTGACGAGCCGCGTCACTTCGGCGAGGGCCATCGGCTTTTCCCCGCGTTCGGCGAGATAGCTGCGGAACGCATCGTCGAGCCTGCGCCCCGCGGCCGCCGCGCGGATGGCGTCATCGGTGGGCGCCGGGGTCTGCGGGCTCGTCGCATCACAGCGGAGCATCCCGAAGGCCACGGCATTCGCCAGGTATCGCGACGTGTCCGTGTAGGCCTCCGACAGCGCCTTGCTGAGCGCCGATCCCGCCCCCCGCGGCCAGAACAACGCCCCCACCAGAAGGCTTACGGCGCAACCGATCGCGATGTCTTCGATGCGTACCAGGCCGATCCGCCAGCCGGCCGGCGCGGTGATGTTGTAGAGGATGACCAGGGTCAGGGTGAACGCCGCCTGCCCGGCCGCGAAGCTGATGGCGGCGGGAGCCACCCCGGCGAGCAGGACCGCGATGGGGAGCAGGAACCACAGCAAGGTCTGGTTGGTGCCGACCAGCTCGATGACCCCGGCGCCGATGACGAAACCCACGACCGTCCCGAGCAAGCCGCGAAGCACGTTCTGGCCGGTGTTGAGGGCGTTGGAACGCAGCACCGACAACATGCCGAGCACGACCCAGAAAGCGTGCTGGACGCCGCTGAGGTTGGCGACGAGAACCGCCAGGCCGAGGCCGGCCGCGCCGCGCACGCTGTTGTGCAGCCACACCGAATGTGAGTCCACATGCGCCACCGCGCGCTCCTGTGCGGCAGAGACCGTCCCGGACAGGCCCTGCGGCTGGCGTCCCAGCAGCCGCTGCCACCAGTTGCGCCGCTCGGCGCCGTCGAGGAGTTCGACGTTTCCGCCGATCAGCGAGACCGCGAAGCTCAGCTCCTGCGTGCGAAAGCTCGGGTCGAGCGAGGTGATGACCTCGGTGACGCCTTGCTCGAAATCCACCCTTCGTACGGGCAGCTCCATGGTGGCGTTGTGTTCCATCACGGTGAGCGCATTATCGAGTTCCGCGAGCGACGCGCGTAACTTCTTGGCCCTGCTGGTGCTGGGACTCGAATCCTCCAGCACGGCGCTCGCCTCATCGAGCACTTCGGCGGCCCGGCGCTTGACCGCGCACGAGGCACGGTTGACCGTCACGCCCTCCACCGAATGTCCGGCGGCGAGGACGATCCGCAGCCAGTTCAACTCATCGACCAGCCGCACCACGGTCCTGGTCGCCGTCGACAGCCCCGTGGGCCGATAAGGCGTCGCAAGAAAGGCTTTTTGCAGCCCGGTGAGCGCGTCCTCGGCCTGCTGGAAGACCGCCTCGTGCTCGGCCTTGGAGGGCGCGCCCGGCTCCTTCAAGAGGTAGGCGACGTCGGTGCGAAGCCGCGTTGCGAGTGCGCGGCACGCCGCGGCGGCTGGGGCGCGCAGCGGATAGCGCGTGGGGGAGGGCCAGAGCAAAGCGACCGCGACGAGGCTGGCGGCCGAAGCCAGTCCCCAGCCGGCGACCCGGTCGGGTATCGCGGAGTTCGGCGCCTTGACGGTGATCGGCAGGATGAGGGAGAGCAGCAGCGCGGTCGTGGCACCGGCGAGCACCGAACTGACCACGCCGACGAAAAGCACGGCAAAGCCGATGATGGCCATGGTCAGCGCAGCGAGCCAGGCCGTTCGGGACGTGAGCGTGCCGACGCAGATGAACGCGGCACCGACCACCGCAAGCCCTGCTTGGGCCTGCAGGCGCTCGCGCATCGGGCCGCCGAAGTCCACCAGCAGCAGCATCGCGAACGCGCCGAAGGCGGAGAAGGTCGCAACGTCGGCGTTGGTGAACACCTTGTCACCGAGCGCGAACAGCCCGGGCATGACGATCGCGGTCCGCCCACCGCGCCGCAGCGCGACCAGGCCGAGATCGCGCTGGGCGAGCCATGTCAGTGGATGCATTCGCGGCACCTCACCCGTCCGCTCTCGTCCGATATCTCCCGCCACCGGAATCTAGACTGGCCCCGGGTGGCGAGGCGAGAGGCCCTGACCGGACGGAAGTGAGCAGCGTGACCGAAGCAATGCAGGCCGGCCCCCAGCCGGCGCAGGAACGGCGGCTGCTCACCGAGATCCCCGGGCCCCGGTCCGTGGAACTCATGGCGCGGCGATCGGCCACGGTTGCTCGTGGTGTGTCGACGACGCTTCCGGTCTTCATCGATCGCGCCGGCGGCGGCGTGCTGGTCGACGTGGACGGCAATTCGCTCATCGACTTCGGATCGGGCATCGCGGTGGTGAGCGTCGGAAATGCGGCGGAGCGGGTGGTCGCCGGGGTGCGTGAGCAGGTCGGGCGCTTCACCCACACCTGTTTCATGGTCACGCCGTACGAGGGCTACGTCGAGGTGTGCGAGGAGCTCGCCCGGCTGACCCCCGGAACCCACGACAAGCGTTCGGCATTGTTCAACTCCGGGTCGGAGGCGGTCGAGAACGCCGTGAAGATCGCCCGGCTCGCGACCGGTCGGGAGGCGGTCGTCGCGTTCGACCACGGCTACCACGGGCGCACCAACCTCACGATGGCTTTGACGGCCAAGAACATGCCGTACAAGAACGGTTTTGGCCCTTTCGCTCCGGAGATCTACCGGATGCCGATGGCCTATCCCTACCGCTGGCCGACCGGCCCTGAGCGGTGCGGCGAGGAGGCGGCCGAGCAGGTCATCTCCGCAATAGACGCGCAGCTCTCCCCGGCGAATCTGGCGTGCATCGTCATCGAGCCCATCCAGGGCGAGGGTGGTTTCATCGTGCCGGGTGAAGGCTTCCTGCCACGCCTCGCCGAGTACTGCACGACCAACGGCATCGTCTTCGTTGCCGACGAGATCCAGACCGGCTTCGCGCGGACCGGGGACTGGTTCGCCTGCGAGTACGAGGGTGTCATCCCCGACCTCATCACGACGGCGAAGGGCATCGCCGGAGGCCTGCCCCTCGCGGCTGTGACAGGCCGGGCCGATCTGATGGACAGCGTCCACGTCGGTGGTCTGGGCGGTACGTACGGCGGCAACCCGGTTGCCTGCGCCGCGGCCCTCGGCGCCATCCGCACCATCGAGGAAGAGGATCTGGTCGGGCGGGCGCGCCTCATCGGCGAGCAGATGGCGTCCCGGCTGAAGGCGCTGAAGGAACAGCACTCCGTGATCGGGGACGCCCGTGGTCGCGGCGCCATGCAAGCCATCGAACTCGTGCAGCCCGGCAGCAAGACCCCGAATCCCGCTGCAGCACAGGCAGTCGCCAAGGCCTGCCACGCGGCGGGACTCGTCGTGCTGACCTGTGGCACCTACGGCAATGTGCTGCGCTTCCTGCCGCCACTCGTGATGCCCGACCACCTTCTCGACGAGGGGCTGCAGATCATCGAAAAGGCCTTCGCGGGCCTCGCTCGTCAGTAGTAGCGAGTGACCGAGAGCGCAGCACGCGTGCCGCGGGTGCTGGTCGTCGAGGATGACCCCGAGATGCTGCGTGCCCTCGCGTTGAACCTGACCGCCCGCGGCTTCGCGGTGACGACCGCATCCGACGGGACCGCCGCGCTCAACGAGACGGCGGCCGCGTCACCGGACGTCATCGTCCTGGATCTGGGCTTGCCGGACCTGGACGGCATGGACATCATCCGGGCGATCCGCGGCTACACACGCACCCCGATCGTCGTGCTCTCCGGCCGTACCGGGAGCGGCGACAAGGTGGATGCCCTCGACGCCGGTGCCGATGACTACGTGACGAAACCGTTCGACGTCAACGAACTCGTCGCGCGCCTGCGGGCCGCGACGCGGCGGGCCGCCCCGGGAGACAGCGAAGCACTGGTGCGCATCGGAACGACCACGGTCAACCTGGAAGCCAAGACGATCGAACGTCAGGGCGCCGATGGGACAGCCGAGCGCATCGCGCTCACCCCGACCGAGTGGCTCCTGCTGGAAGCGCTCGTCACCCATCCCGGGCGGCTCGTCAGCCAGTCGGCACTGCTCGCGCGGATGCGGGGCGGGCAGGAGGGCTACACCGACAGCAGCTACTTGCGTATCTACATTGCGCAATTGCGAAAGAAGCTCGAACCCGAGCCGAGCCACCCGCGCCATTTCCTGACCGAGCCCGGCATGGGTTATCGCTTTCAGCCGTAGGGGACCGGTTCAGTCCCAGCGGATGGGGAGGCGGTCGAGGCCGTAAATCCCTTGGATGGTGCCGAATTCGGGCTCGCCGTCCAGGCGCAGGCCCGGCATCCGGGGCGCCAGGTACGTCAGCGCTTCCTCGAGTTCGGCGCGCGCGAGGTTGGCCCCCACGCAGTAGTGGATCCCGGCGCCGAACGTCATCAGCCGGGTGCTGCGCGACGCGGTGACGTCGAACGCCGAGGATTGCTCGCCGTCCCGGTTGCCGGTGAGCGAGCAGACCATGATGACGGTGTCGGCGGGGAACTCGACGTCGCGGTAGCTCACGTCGCGGATGAGGATCCGGGCCGTGAAAGGGGTGATCGGCTCGTGGCGCAGCACCTCCTCGACCGCCTGCGGAACGCGCTCGGGCTCGCGCGCGATGAGCTCCCATTGATCGGGCGCGGCCGCGAAAAGCCTTAAAGCATGGGCCAATTGCGATTGCGTGGTGTCGACGCCACCGACGAGCACGTTCAGCACGAGGTTGACGAGTTCGACGTCGCCGAGGCGGTCACCGTCCTCCTCGGCGGCGATGAGCGTCGAGATCAGATCGTCGCCCGGGGTCTCGCGGCGGGTGTCGAGCAGCGCCCGGCACCAGACGTAGAACTCCTCCACCGCCTGCTCGATACGGCCGCGTTCGGTGGCCAGGCTCGGGCCGTCGAACTGGCGCTGGATCCAGTTGGACCACTCGTGCAGCCGGGGCGCGTCGTCGCGCGGCGCTCCCATCACGCGGGCGATCGCCAGCGCTGGGTAGGGCTTGGCGAACGCTTCGACGAGCTCGCACCGTCCCGCCTCCTGGACACCGGCGAACAGATCCGTGAGCAACTCACGCATCATCGGCCGCCAGCGATCCGCCGCCCGCGGGGTGAAGAACGGGTTGAGCAGGTTGCGCAAGCGGCGATGGTCGTCACCGTCGATGTGCAGGATGTTGCGGTCGATCTCCTCGCGCAGTGGGCCGTCGTCGATCGCGAAGAGCTCGGCGATCTTCTGGCCGGGAAACGTCGCGTCGCGGCTGCGCAGGAAGTACTCGCCGGATTCGCGGTCGAGAGTGCAGTAACCGAGCGGTGTGCGGGCCAGCCACGAGCGTCCGGCGAGCTCGGTCATCCGCTCGTGGAACTGCTCGCCGTGCAGCTGGGTGTCGGTGGTGTCGAAATCCGGAAGCTCGAGCTCGCTGGCGTGGACCACGGCAGCGCACCGTATCAGGGCCGCCTGCTCGCGGCGAGCGGCTTCGTGCGATGGTTCCTGCATGCAAGCCTGGCGCGTACACGGATTCGGTGAACCGGGAGATCAGTTCGTCCTCGATGAGGTTCCCGAGCCGAAGCCGGCTGATTTCGCCGGAATGGGTATGGACCTCGGCGGCTGGGTGCCGCTGCAGCCCGGAGCCGAGCCGTTCACTGACTGGGTGCTCATGCGGATGTCCAGCGCGGCGCTGGCGCTGCCCGACGTCACGATGGCGCGCGGCACCTATCCCGTCCCGGTGCTGCGGCCCTACATCTCCGGCCAGGAGGGGGTCGGTGTCGTCATCGAGGCTTCGCCGGGCCGCCAGGACATGCTCGGCAAGCGCGTGGCTGCCGTATGCATCCAGCCGTGGGGGAGCCTCGCGCCGATCGCGGTCGGCATCTCCTCGATTTTCCCGGTGCCCGATGCGCTGAGCGACGAGGACGCGGCCGGCTTCATGATCGCCGCGCATACCGCTTACCACGCAGCGATTCGACGCGGTGGGGTCAAGTCCGGAGAGACGGTCCTCATCACCGGTGCCGCCGGCGGGATCGGGTCCGCCGCCATCCAGCTGTGCGTGGCGGCCGGAGCGCGCGTGATCGCGATGGTCGGTGGCAAGGAGAAGGCCGACTTCGTTCGCGAGCTGGGCGCCGAGCCGATCGACCACCAGAGCACCGACGTCGTTGCCGAAACGCGTCGCCTCACGAATGGCGAGGGCGTCAACGTGATCGTCGACCCGGTCCAGGGCGAGCAGGCGGCCGAGCTGCGCGGCGCACTGGCCCCGGACGGGCGGCACGTGCTGTGCGGTCACGCCGGCGGCCTGTTCCCGCACACCCCGAACTTCTACCTGTTCAACCACACGCTGGTCGGCGTGACGCTCGGCGGTTATTCGCGGCCGCGCATGCGTGAGATTCACGCCGAGACCCAGACCGTGCTGGACGAGCTGACCGCCGCGGGAAAGTACCGGTCGCTGGTCACCCGGATCGTCGACTTCGCCGACGTGCCGCAGGCGGTCACCGATCTCGCCCAGCGCCGCACCATGGGCCGGGTCGTGGTGCGCATCAACCCGTAGGGGGGCTCGTCTTTCCCGCCTCAGACGAAGCATTTTTGTCGGTGGTGGTCGGTAGCGTTTTGCTATGAATCCGGTTTCCGTTTTTCCTGTGCCGTCGCCTGAGCCGCCGCTGACTCCTGAGGTGCTGGCTGGCTTGAGTGATGAGGAAGTCGCGGACGCGTTGACGACGTGGGCCGGCCGGATTGCGGCGGGTGAGGCCCGGCTGATGGCTTATGTCGGGGAGTTCGATGAGCGGCGGGCGTGGGCGGTGCACGGGATTCTG
>DATAZK010000091.1:0-29880 GCA_036272075.1 Frankiaceae bacterium | reverse complement strand
CTGAGGGGCCGGGCCTGCTGCAGTACTCCACCACCGAGGGCGATCCGCAGCTACGGGAGTTGATCGCCGGCTGGGAGAGCGCTTGGTGCGGGCGACCCGTGGGGGCTGACGACGTGCTCGTGACGTCAGGCTCTCAGCAGGCGCTTGATCTGCTGGCGAAGGTGCTCATCGAACCGCGCGACGTCGTCGTCACGACCGACCCGGCCTACCTCGGGGCGCTGCAGGCGATGCAGCTCTTCCAGCCCCGGATGGTCGGTATCGCCGAGGACGACGACGGGATGCGGGTGGATCTGCTCGCCGATGCGCTCGCTGCCGGGCTCGCGCCCAAGCTCGTCTATCTCACGCCCACTTTCGCCAACCCGAGCGGTACGACGATGTCCGCCGAACGCCGAAAAGCGCTGGCAGCGTTGGCCGATCGCTACGGTTTCCTCGTCGCGGAGGACGACGCGTACCGCCAGCTGTACTTCGGTGCGCCGCCTCCGCCGCCGATCGCCGCCACGAGCGATCGGGTCGTACGGCTCGGCTCGTTCTCGAAGGTGCTCGGTCCGGGCCTGCGGGTGGGTTGGATCGTGTCGCCGCCGGCCCTTCGAGATGCCTTCGTGCGCGCCAAGCAGGCGACCGATCTTCACACCTCGACCTTCACCCAGCGGTTGCTGCACGCGGCCGCCAGCGATGCCCCGCAGCTCGCCGCTCACCTCGCGGCCACTCGTGCGTCCTACGCCGAACGTGCGAGCACTCTCGTCGAAGGTCTGCGCAGCAGCTTCGGCGAACGACTCGAGCTCGCCGACCCGCAGGGCGGGATGTTCTGCTGGGCGAAGTTCGTCGATGGCACGTCGCCGTCCGGCTTGCTGCCCAGCGCCCTCGAGCGAGGCGTGGCCTTCATCCCCGGCGACGCCTTCGCCGTTCCCGGAGCTGATGGCAGCAGCGGCGAGAGCGCCCGCGGCGCGCGCATGTGCTTCGCCACTTCGCCGCCCGATGTGCTTCGCGAAGCGGTTCGCCGGCTCGCCGAGGCCGCCGGAGCCAGCTGATTTTCGGGGCGGGCTCGCGCCGGGCTCGTGGGTGCGGTAGAACTTCCCAAAGACTTGTTTGGACGTCCGGACAGCAGTCGTTACGGGCGTTTCGTGGCACGGGGGATTGGTCTTGGTGGGTGGGGGCCCCAGCGGCCGTGATGGGCTGCGCTGGTTGAAGTCTTTGAGTGTGCGAAGCCGGGTGTCGCTGCTGTTCGATTGCTGTGCGTCGACCCGGTGGGCGGCTATCGTCGCCGGCCGGCTCGACGAGTGTCGCGACGAGTTGCAGTTCCATGAACTCATCGACGACGTCTGGTGGATGCTCTCGCCGGGTGACTGGCTGGAGGCGATCGATGCCAACCCGCGACCCGCGCTGCCGGAAGGTGCCGGCTCGGGTCCGGCCCTGCTGCGCGAGATCTCGGACGGGCTCCGCGCCTACGAGGAGCGCTTCGCGATGGCCTACGTCGCGCGGGGTCAGGGCCGCAGCGCCGCCGAACTGCTGCTCCTGCTTCGCCGCCGGCTGGCGAACCCGCCGGCGGCTGAGCTGCGCGTCGCCGCTGCGGAGCAGGCCGAGATCACGCGTGCGCGGCTCGTGCACGCCCTCGGGGCACCTTCCGCGAACCATGCGGCCCGGCCACTTCGCGTTCCCGTTCCCGTTCAGCGAATGTGACGCAGCTTTCAAGTTGCTCCTGACCGGGGCCGATGACAAGCCTCAGCCGTCATCGGGGAGTTGCTTGTGCGTGCCAGGACTGCGTTCCTGCTGGCGTTGCTCGTGGGAACGGCCGGCCTGACGGTCGCGGACCCCGGGCCGGTCGCGGCATCCGAGGTGTCCCATTCCGGCGCCCAGCGGATCTCCGCGGCTGCATCGATGAAGGCCGTCCTCGGCCGCCATCGCCATGCCAACGTGTGCACCAGGCCCAGCACGCAGCATGCCTCCTGCAACGCGATCATTGACCAGAATGTCAGCGGAAACGTCGCGCCCAACGGGGTTCCGTGGGGCTTCGGGCCGTCGGATCTGCAGGCGGCCTACCAGCTCCCCTCCGCCACAGCGGGGACCGGTCAGACCATCGCGATCGTCGATGCCTACGACCTGCCCACAGCAGAAGCAGACCTCGCCACTTATCGCGCGCAGTACGGGCTGCCGGCCTGCACCAGCGCGAGCGGCTGCTTTCGCAAAGTGAACCAGGACGGCGCCGCGACGCCGCCGGTCACGAACGCCGGCTGGGGCCAGGAGATCGCCCTGGACCTCGACATGGTGAGCGCGGCCTGCCCCAAGTGCTCGATCCTGCTCGTCGAGGCCAACGACGCAGGCATGTTCAACCTGGGCACCGCCGAAAACACGGCCGTGGCGCTGGGAGCAACCGCTGTCTCCAACAGTTGGGGCGGCGGGGAATGGTCGAACGAGAGCCAGGCCGACTCCGCGTTCTTCGATCACCCCGGTGTCGCCATCACCGTCAGCGCCGGTGATTCCGGGTACGGACTCGAGTACCCGGCCGCGTCACCCAACGTCATCGCGGTCGGTGGTACCAGCCTCAGCGTGACCGCGGGCTCGCGCGGCTACTCCGAGTCGGTGTGGTCCGGCACCGGTAGTGGCTGTTCGCTGTACGAGCCGAAGCCTTCGTGGCAGACCGACCCGGGCTGCGCGAACCGGTCCGTCGTCGATGTCTCCGCCGACGCCGATCCCGCGACCGGGGTCGCCGTCTATGACAGCACCGCCAACGGCGGGCAGAGCGGCTGGCTGGTGTTCGGTGGTACGAGTGCCGCCGCTCCGCTCGTCGCCGGCGCGTACGAACTGGCCGGCGTGACCTCACCCGCCGACATTCCCGCGCAGGCCCTGTACGCGAAGCCGTCATCGTTCTTCGACGTGACGAGCGGGTCCAACGGCTCGTGCGCCGGCTCGTACCTCTGCACTGCGGCGACCGGCTACGACGGGCCGACCGGGCTCGGAACACCCGATGGCGTCAGCGGATTCGACCCCGCACCGCCGGTGGTCCTGGCGAGCCCGGACGCACCGACGAGCGTCACAGCACTGGCCGGTGACGGTCGCGCGACGGTGAGCTGGCAGCCGCCGGCGGCCGACGGCGGCAGCCCGGTGACCGGGTACGTCGTCACCCCCAGGATCGGCGGGGTCGCGCAGGCTGCACACAGCTTCACGACGACGGCCACGTCCCAGGTCATCAGCGGACTCCCGAACGGCACCTCGTACACATTCACCGTGGCTGCTGTGAACACGGTAGGAACCGGCGCGCCGAGCATCGCGTCGAGCCCCGTCACACCTTTCGACGCGATCACCACCAAGTACGCCCAACTCGGGGGGAGTGTCTCCACGCTGGGTGTGTCGACGGGCGCTGAGCTGTTCCTGGCAGGCGGCCGTTCGCAGGCTTTCGCTGGCGGCTCCATCTACTGGTCTGCGACTACCGGGGCGCATGTGGTCCGCGGCAACATCCTCGTCAAATACAAGGCGATCGGTGCGAGCGCCGGCATCATCGGCTACCCCACGAGCGACGATGCTGCCTCTCCGGACGGCGTCGGTCGCTACGGCCACTTCGCCAAGGGCGCCCTCTACTGGAGCCCGAAGTCCGGTGCGCACGTGGTCCTGGGTGCCATTGAAGCCAAGTGGGCGGCTGTCGGCTGGGAACGTAGCGGGCTCGGCTACCCGACCACTGACGAGACGATCACCCCCGACAAGGTCGGCCGCTACAACCATTTCAGCTACGGGTCGATCTACTGGACGCCGGCGCTGGGCGCGCATTACGTTCTCGGCGCCATCCAGGCGAAGTGGGCAGCCCTGGGTTGGGAACGCAGCCGGCTGGGCTACCCGCGGTCCGATGAATTCGGCATTCCGGGCGGGCGGCGCAGCAACTTCCAGCACGGCTACATCACCCGCAACCTCAAAACCGGCGCGATCGCCGTGGTCTACACCGCCTGAGCGGTGATACTCGGAACCTGACCGGCACCATCCGGGTGGCCGGCCGGGCTTTCGTGCTTGCCAAGGGAGGTTTCGTTGGCTCTGGCACCACTTCGGTCAACGGACCCGCAGGGCTACGGCCCGTACCGCCTCCAGGGGCGGCTGGGTGCCGGCGGTATGGGCGTCGTCTACCTGGCGTTCGGCCCTGACGCCCAGCCGGTCGCCCTGAAGGTGCTGCAGCCCGGGCTCGCAGACGATGTGGAGTACCGGACGCGCTTCGTGCGCGAGGTCAGCGCGGCGCGGTTGGTCGACAGTCCGTACGTGGCACACGTCGTCGCGGCCGAGACCGCTACGGCGCCGCTCTGGATGGCCACCGAATACGTCGAGGGCGCCACGCTCGCGCATGCAGTGCACGCCAACGGCCCGGTGCCGGCGGATCGCCTGCGCGGGTTGGCTTCCGACCTCGCAGCCGCGCTCGCCGCATTGCATGACGCGGGCGTGGTCCACCGTGACCTCAAGCCCGCCAATATCGTCCTGGCCTGGAGCGGTCCCAAGCTCATCGACTTCGGGATCGCCAAGCACGAGGGCTCGACCGACCTGACCCAGACCGGCGTCACCGTCGGCTCGCTGCTGTGGATGAGCCCGGAGGTGCTCGCCGGGCAGCCGGCCGGCCGCGCCAGCGATGTCTTCAGCTGGGGGCTCTGCGTCGCTTACGCGGGCACCGGACGACCGCCCTTCGGCGCGGGAAATGCCCATGCCGTCGCCTATCGCATCTCCTCCGAGCAGCCCGATCTGCAAGGCCTTCCGGGCGGGTTGACCGAGCTTGTCGCGGCAGCGCTGTCGAAGGATTCGCGATCCCGTCCCACCTCGCACGAACTGTCCACGGCCCTGCGGGGTCACGGTGCACCACCGGCGACCGCGGTCGCCATGCCGCGCCCCGAGGGCGGGTGGACCGGACCCAAGCCCACCGCCGTTGCGCTGCCGCCGTCCCTGCCGCCCGCCCAGCCGCCCGCCCAGCCGCAGGTCGAGCGCCGCAATCGCCGGCTGGCTGCCGCCCTCGCGATCCTGGCGGTGCTGCTCGTTGCGGCCGGGGTCGGGATCGCCCTGCTGGTCACTTCCGGCGGTGACAAGAACAACGCCAACCCGCCTGCCTCGCCTTCGGTGACCCCGACGGCGAGCGCCTCGACAACCCCGAGCACGCCGCCTTCCACGCCGCCGAGCAGCGGGCCCACCACGACTCCACCGACCACCACGCCGCCCGTGCTGGCTTCCCTGACCACCGCCGAATCCACGGTGATGGCCGACGATTACACGCCGTACGAGAACTCCGCGGAGTTCTGGGACCCGACCGCGCCGATCAACGTCATCCTCGGCACGCTGACGAACTCCGCCGACGGCTACAACAATTGGGCCTTCTTCTTCGCGGGCAATCGATACATCGGCCACGACACGACCGACCCGAGTCTGGCGCTCGCCATCGACAGCCGCACCCCGACCGTCATCACGCTGAACTACACGCTGTATGGACCGTCGGATCCGAACTGCTGCCCCACCGGTGGAACGCAATCGGTGCGTTATCAGTGGAACGGCCAGACCCTCACCCCCCTCGATCCGATCCCCGGTGAGGATCCGACCAAGAACCACCGCTGACCCATCTGGTCTGATGCTCGGGTGACTGACACCCCTGCCCGACCCCACGGCCCCCTCACCGGCTACCGCGTCCTCGAACTCGCCGGACTCGGCGCACTCCCGTTCGGAACGATGAAGCTCGCCGACATGGGCGCCGACGTCATCCGGATCAACCGGGTGAGCGAGGCGCCGGCGCAGACTCCTGGACCGCTCGAGCCGGACTCGCGCCAGTTCTGGCGCGAATTCGACCGGGGCCGGCGCTCGATCGCCGTCGACCTCAAGGCACCCGAAGGCGTCGCTCTCGTGCTGCGGCTGGCCGAGACCTGCGACGTGCTCCTCGAAGCTTTCCGTCCGGGTGTCGCGGAACGGCTCGGGCTCGGCCCGCAGGACGTCATGGCCCGAAACCCCAAGCTGGTCTACGGCCGGCTCACCGGCTGGGGGCAGGACGGCCCGCTCGCCCACGTGGCCGGCCACTCGCTGAACTACGAGTCGCTGTCCGGTGCGATCGGGTCGATCGGGCCCGTGGGTGGCCCGCCCGTCCCGGTGTTGCAGGTGCTCGGCGACTTCGCGGGCGGCGGCCTGCATCTTGCGTACGGGGTGGTGTGCGCGTTGCTGGAGGCCTCCCGCACGGGGAAGGGTCAGGTCGTCGACACCGCCATGCTCGACGGGGTCATGTCGCTCTACAGCGTCTTCTACGGGATGGCGTCGTCCGGCATGCACACCGAGCAGATCGGCTCGAACCTGTTCGACGGCGGCGCGCCCTTCTACAACGTCTACGAGACCTCGGACGGCAAATACGTCACCGCCGCACCGATCGAGCCGCACTTCTACCGCCAGCTCCTGGACGCCCTCCAGATCCCGGCGGACGAGCTCCCAGAGCAGTACGACCAGGCGGGCTGGCCGCAGGTGCGAGACCGGTTCGCGGCGGTCTTCAAGACCAAGACCCGCGATGAGTGGCAGGCCTTGCTGGAAGGAACCGACGTCTGCTTCGCCCCGGTGATGCGCCTCGGGGAGGCCCACGAGCACCCGCACAACGTGGCCCGGGGCAGCTTCGTCACGACGCCCGACGGGGGCCGCCAGCTGCGTCCGTCGCCGCGCCTGTCGGGCATGGCGGACAACGGCGACACGGTGAACCCGTCCTACGCCTACGTCGGCGCCGACACCGACGTGGTGCTCGGGGAGTTCGGGCTCGATGCAGTCGAGATAGGTGCCCTGCGCGCCGCCGGCGTCGTCGTCTAGCGTCACTTCCACCACAGAGGGGATGCGGCATGTATCTGGAGCTCACTGACGAGCAGCAGGCGTTGCGCGATGAGGTGCACACCTATTTCGAAGACCTGCTGACCCCGCAGGTGCGAGCCGAGCTGGCCGGCGGCGGCGGTATCGGCCCGGCGATGCGCAAGGTCGTGCGCCAGATGGGATCGGATCGGTGGCTCGGCGTCGGCTGGCCCACCGAGTACGGCGGTCGCGGGCTGACACCGGCGGAGCAGTTCGTCTTCTTCGACGAGTCGATGAAAGCCGGCGCCCCGGTGCCCATGCTCACCATGAACACGGTCGGGCCGACCATCATGGCGTTCGGCACCGAAGCGCAGAAAGACTTCTTCCTACCCAAAATCCTCAACGGCGAGTTGCATTTTTGCATCGGCTACAGCGAACCCGATGCCGGCACCGACCTGGCGGCGCTTTCGACCCGGGCGGTCCGCGACGGTGACGAGTACGTCATCAACGGGCAGAAGACGTGGACCAGCCTCGCGTCCGACGCTGACTACTGCTGGCTCGCCGCGCGCACCGATCCCGACGCCCAGCGTCACCGCGGTATCTCGATGATGATCGTCGATATGAAGAACACGCCGGGCATCACCGTGCGGCCGCTGAACCTCATCGCCAGCCACAACGTGACGTCTGTGTTCTTCGAAGACGTCCGGGTCCCGGCCAGCAGCGTCGTGGGCGAGGTCAACGGCGGCTGGAAGCTCATCACCAATCAGCTCAACCACGAGAGGGTCACGCTCGTCAGCTCCGGGTCGATCGGGCGGTATCTGCGCCAGGTTCGTGAATGGGCGCAGCAGACCCAGCGCCCCGACGGCACCCTGGTGATCGATCAGGAGTGGGTACGCATCTCGCTCGCCCGCCTGCACGCGCGGCTCGAGGCCTTGCGCCTGATGAACTGGGAAGTGGCCTCCAGCGCCACGGAGGGTTCGCTGGCCCCGCAGGACGCGTCAGCCATGAAGGTCTTCGGCACCGAGTTCAACCTCGAATGCATTCGCGCGCTGATGGAAATCGTTGGCCAGGCAGGGTATTTGACCGAAGACACCGCGGGTTCGATCCTGCACGGGCAGCTCGAGGCCGCAGCGCGCAGCATGCTCATCCTCACCTTCGGCGGTGGCACGAATGAGCTTCAGCGCGATCTGATCGCGATGTTCGGCCTCGGTTTCCCGCGCGCCTCGCGCTGACTTCCAGCCTCGCGTTTCCTCAGGAGCAGCAGCATGAATTTCACTCTCGACGAGTCCCAGACAGCGGTACGCGAGCTGGCCGCAGAGATCTTCACCGACAAGGCGGGCCCGGAGCGTCAGCGCGTGCTCGAAGACGCAGGTGACACGTTCGACCGCAGCCTCTGGTCGGATCTGGCGGCCGCGGGCCTGCTCGGAATCGGCGTGCCGGAAGAGTTCGGGGGCGGCGGCCTCGGCTTCGTGGAGGTCGGCCTGCTGCTGACCGAAGCGGGCCGGCGGGCGGCGAAGATCCCGCTGTTGCCGACGCTCACCACCGCGGCCGCGCTGGCCCACTTCGGGCCGCCGGAGCTCGCCAAGCAATGGCTGCCGAAAGTGGCTGACGGGTCTGCCGTGCTCTGCGCTGCGCTCGCCACGTTCCCCCATCCGCCGTTGACCGTTTCCGCCTCCGGCGCCATCGACGGCGTCGTTGCCTTCGTGCCGGCGGGGATGGATGCCGAGGCGATCCTGGTCGTGGCCGAGCGCGAGAGCGGCGGCAGCGGCGCGTATCTCATCGACCCGACGTCTGCGGGTGTCACCCGCGAGCCTCAGGTCACCTCGGCCGGGGCCGTCGAAGCCCGGCTCACGCTGAGTGGGGTGCAGCCCTCGGCGCAGCTCGAGGGTGACGGCGGCGCCGTACGCGAGTGGCTCCGCGAGATCGTCGTCGCCGGATTGTGCGCGACGGCTGCAGGGATCACGGCGGCGGCGCTCGACCTCACCACCGCCTACGCCCGGGAGCGCGAGCAGTTCGGCAAGGCGATCGCGTCGTTCCAGGCCGTCGCCCAGCGCGCGGCCGATGCCTTCATCGATGTGAAAGCGATCCGGCTGACGGCATTGCAGGCCTGCTGGCGGGTCGCCTCGGGGCTGCCTGCCCGCGAGCAGGTGGCCGTCGCGAAGTTCTGGGCGGCCGACGGCGGCAAGCGCGTCATGCATGCGGCGCAGCACATCCACGGCGGCATCGGGGTCGACAAGGACTACCCGCTGCACCGCCTTTTCCTGGCCTACACGGCCACCGAGCTGAGCCTCGGCGGGGCCACCGAGCACTTGCTCCTGCTCGGCGACGAGCTGGCGTCGGCGTGAGCCAACCGCCTCTCGAATTGCCGTTAGCCGGCCTGCGGGTCGTCGACACGTCCACCGGTATCAGCGGTGCCTACGCCACGAAGCTGTTCGTCGATGCGGGCGCCGACGTCGTCAAGGTCGAAGCGCCCGGCGGTGATCCGCTACGCCACTGGTCGGCTTCCGGCGCGACCGGAGATCAGGCAGGCGCGCTGTTTCGCTTCCTGGCCGCGGGCAAGCGTTCGGTGCTCGGTGCGCCAGGGGATGCAGCTGTCGAAAGGCTGATCGCCACCGCCGATCTCCTCGTCGACTCCGGTGACGCCGGGATCGATGCAGCCGCTCGGTGCGCCGCCGACCCGCGCCTGGTGCTGTGTTCGATCACCCCGTACGGGTTGACAGGTCCTTACGCGGGACGTCCCGCCACCGAGTTCACCGTGCAGGCCGAGTGCGGTTCCATCGCGGGCCGGGGCACCCTCGATCGCCCGCCCGTGCAAGCCGGCGGCCGGATCGCGGAGTGGTCGACGGGCGCGACGGCGGCGGCCGCGGCGATGGCCGTGCTGCGCCGCTCGACCCGTACCGGCGAGGGCGCGCTGCTGGACGTGTCGTGGTTCGAGGTCATGATCCTGGCCACCAACCTGTTCGGCGACCTCATGTTCAGCCTCATGGGCCGCCCTGCGGTCCCGGGTCCGCCGCGCAGCGTCGAACTGCCGTCGATCGACCCGACGTCAGACGGCTGGGTCGGCTTCAACACCAACGGAGCCCAGCATTGGCGGGCTTTTGCCGAGCTGGTCGAGCGGCCGGACCTCGTCGGACATCCGCAGTTCGGCAACATCGCCGGACGCATCGCGCAGCGCGCCGAGTGGGACGCGATCGTGCGGGCCTACACGGCGGTGCGCCCGACGTCAGAGGTGCTCGCTCGCGCGGAAGAGCTGAGGGTCCCGGCGGCCCGGGTCAACGACGGTCGCAGCGTGCTCACCGAGGAGCAGGTGATCGCCCGCGATTTCTACGCGACCGATGCTGCAACGGGAGTGCGCAGCCCGCGTCCGCACTACCTGCGCAACGGGGAGCGTCCGGCGACCGGTGGCCCGGCTCCCGCTCTGGGCGCCGATGACCCGGAGAAGCTCACCCGCGATCGTCCAGCTGTCACGCGGGAGGCGTCCGGCGAGCTGCCCCTCGCAGGCGTGAAAGTCCTTGATCTGACGGCCTGGTGGGCCGGCCCCGCCGTCTCCCAGGTGCTGGCGGCGATGGGCGCCGAGGCCGTGCACGTCGAGTCGCTCGCGCACCTGGATCCGATGCGGCTGGCGAGCGCCGTGATGTTCATGGGCCGCGACCGCTGGTGGGAGTTCAGCGGTTTCCACCTGGCGATCAACACGAATAAGAAAGGCGTCACGATCGACCTCGCAGGCGGGTCGGGCGACGATGGCGAGGATGAAGGGCGCGCGCTGCTGCGCAAGCTCGTCGAGTGGGCCGACGTCGTCGTCGAGAACTACACGCCGCGGGTCCTCGAGCGCTGGGGGATGGGCTGGGAGACGGTCCACGCCCTCAACCCGTCCGCCGTGATGATGCGGATGCCCGCCTTCGGCCTGGACGGCCCGTGGCGCGGCCGGCTCGGCTTCGCCCAGACCGTCGAGCAGATGTCGGGCATGGCCTGGGTGACGGGCTTCGCTGACGGCGAGCCGCTGGTCCCGCGTGGCCCGTGCGATCCGATCGGCGGCATGCACGCCGCCTTCGCGGTACTCGTCGCTCTCGCCGCGCGTGACGCGAGTGGTGAGGGCCAGCTGATCGAGGCGCCGCTGCTGGAGAGCGCCCTGAACATGACGGCCGAGCAGGTGATCGAGTACACCGCCACCGGCCAGGTACTGGGCCGGGAAGGCAACCGATCCCCCTCGGCGGCGCCGCAGGGTCTGTACGCGTGCCACCAGCCGGAGGCGATGGGTACCGGCGACGAGCAATGGCTGGCGCTCTCGGTGGCGGACGACGAGCAGTGGAGTGCGCTGGTGAAGGTGCTCGGATCGCCGGACTGGGCGCTGCAGGAGAAGCTGTCCTCGCACGCCGGCCGCCGGGCCGCCGCCGACGCGCTCGATGAGGAATTGAATGCCTGGGCCCGGGGACGCGATCTCGCGGAGACGGTCGACCTCCTCATCGCGGCCGGGATCCCCGCTGCTCGCCTGACCAGCCCGCGGGCGCTGCTGACCAACCCGCATCTGGTCGCGCGCGGCTACCTCGAGGACGTGCCCAACGAGGTCGTCGGCACCCATCCGGTGCCCGGCCTGCCGCTGCGGATGTCTGGCGTGAACCGTTGGATCCGCCAGGGCGCCTTCCTCGTCGGCGAGCACAACGAGGAAGTGCTGCGCGGGATCCTGGGGCTGGACGCCGCCGATCTCGAGCGCCTGACCGCGGCCGGGATCATCGGCACCGAGCCGCCGCACCAGACCGGGTGAGCGGCGTTTAGCGTTGAGCGGGTGGCGCAAAGTCTGAAGGTCCGCATCGGCGTTTCGCTATCCGGCTCTGCCGATGACGGCGGGCCGGCATTCGGTGAGAGCGTCGATGAGCTGGAGGCGCGGGGGATCGATTCCCTGTGGCTCTCGGAGCTGGTGTACTCGCCGCTGGTCGACCCCTTCATCGGGATGGCCTACGCGCTGTCGCGCACCAAGGAGCTGAAGGTCGGCAGCGGCGTCGCGGTGCTGCCGGGCCGCTCGCCGATCCTCGTCGCCAAGCAACTGGCGTCCCTGGCCCGCCTCGCCCCCAAGCGGGTGCTTCCTGTCTTCGGGCTGTCGCCCGCGCGCCCCAACGAGCGAGCCGCCTTCCCGGTGCCGAAAGGGCAGCGCGGGGCGGTGTTCGACGAGTCACTGGAAGTCGTACGCCGGCTGCTGCGCGAGCCTTCGGTGACCTTCCACGGCGATTTCTTCGACTTCGAGGACGCCTCGATCGGGGAGCCTGCGCAGCCTCCGCTCGACATCTGGCTCGGCGGGAGCGCGCCGGCGGGCCTGCGCCGGATCGGCCGCTACGCCGATGGCTGGCTGGCCAGCTTCATCACCCCGGACGAAGCGGCGGCGGGCGTCGAGACGATCAAAGCGGCTGCTGCCGAAGCCGGCCGCGAGATCGACCCTGATCATTTCGGGATCAGCGTTCCGGTCGCGTTCGGTGAGCTGCCGGAGCAGTTGGTGTCGTTCATCCGGATGCGCCGGGCTGATGTCGACCTCACGTCGCTGATCCCGCAGGGCTGGGACGAGGCCCGGGCGCTGATCGGCCGCTACATCGAGGCAGGGCTGAGCAAATTCGTCGTGAGAGCTTCCGGCCCGGGCGAGCCTGAGGACTTTTTGTCCGCTTTTATTACGGAACTTCTCCCCTTGCAGACCTGACCACCCGCAGGTCAAGCAGCCACGCGTCCCCGAACGGGTGGACTTACGTCCGGCGAGTAATGCCCCCCTTTGGCCTGCCGATAGCCCGACCGTGGCAGCGTTGATTCTCGGAAGCACTGGCGCCTCCTGCCGGCCGCGCGGTATCGCGGCTTCGGACGTGCTCCATGCGGTACGCGCGGTGGATTGCACGACGTTGTGCGGTGCACCGGTGGTTTTCGTGTTCCTGGAGACCGAATTTCCCGGGCCCGACCTCGAGGCGCCCATCTGCTCCGACTGCGCCAACATGGCCCTGGATGAAGCGCGGGCTGACGCAGCAGTCGTTTAAACAGGCAGCTGGTGGACGGGGCGGCGCTGCATCCCCCAGCAGAGAGCACCGCCCCGCCGCACTGACCAACGACCCGGCGGCCGATTGGACTTCGGTACCGCCCTGTGTTGTGCGCCACCGCTAGCTCTCAAGGGCTCGCGACAAGCCGTTGGACACCTCGGGCAGCAGCGGCGAGGCGGATCCGTCCCGGCTGACCTGCGCCATCGCGTACTCGGTGAGCAGGGCGCTCAGCGAGATGGCCAGCGCGCGAGCCCGCAGTTCACGGTCGGGGTCGATGGAGCCGTAGGCCGTGAAAAAGGCCTGTCGTTGGTCCTCGCTGAAGGCGGCAAACGCGATGGAAAGGTCCACCGCCGGATCGGCCAGGCACAGATCTCCCCAATCGATGACGCCGGTGATCGCTGACCCGCCGACCAGCACATGCCGGACGTGCAGGTCGCCGTGGCAGATGACGCTGGGCGGCGGTGGCGCGAGCAGCCTGGCGGCCCGGTCGATCAACCCAGCGAGGTCGTCGAAGGGCGCGTGGACTCCGCTCTGACGCAGGCGACCCAGGCACTCCTTGGTGCGCACCGCCCGCTTGGCGGGGTAGCCGCGGTCCATGGGGTCGACGGCGAGTTGCGCGTCGCCGGCAATCTCGAAGTCGCCCGGCTGGACGTCGTGAAGGACGCGCAGGAACGCCCCGAGCTGCCCGGCCAGGTCAGCACGCTGCTGCGGCGACAGTTCGATGAGCACGGCGAGCTCGGTGCCGGGCAGCATCTGGGCGCCCCAGAACGGCCACGCCTCGCTGCCCTCCGAACTCCACGAGCCGGCGAACGTCGGATGAGGAATCGGGATCGGCAGCAACGGCGCCAGCTGCGGAAGCCAGGCGAGCTCGCGCCGCACGCCGGCCAAGGCGATCGCCCGCCGCGGAAAGCGGAACACCAGTTCACCCAAACGGGAGCTGCGCCAACGCACCGCCGTGTTGTCCCACCCCTGCGCGAACAGCTCCACCTCGGCGTTCGCCAGGTCGGGAAAGCCGGCGGCGACCAGCTGCCGGGCCTCGGCAAGGGTGATCTCGCGTTCCGGTGTCCACGCGGGCTGGGTCACGGGCGGACTCTAGGTGGCTCCACGCCAGGGCGCGAAAAGTCGTCGGTTCAGCTTGCCGCCTCACGGCCCGATGATCTTAAGGAAGTACCGATTTGTTCCACCTTCGTCATGCCGCTCCATAACCGCCAAGGGGGGTCCGTGCCGCTGCGTACAGGTGCGGTGCCCGTCGTGCGGGCGCGGACGCCGAACGATGGGGCGAGCGACGCCGGCAGGCGGTTGTGGGCCGAGGAGCTCAAGCGCAACGGTCTGAGCTCGCTCGGCCGCAACTTCCCTGGCGGTGCGCTGCTGGTCTTCGACGAGGACCTGCGGTTTCTGGCGGCCGGAGGCGGCGGGCTGGCGGACGTCGGCCTGACGCAGGAAATGGTCGAAGGCAAGACGATCACCGAGGCATTCGGCCCCGAACTCGCCGCCCAGCTGGAGGCTCCGTACCGGCAGGCCTTGGCAGGCAAGGACGTCTCGGTCGAGATCTCGCTGCTCGGCCGGACGCTGCGGCAGCGGCTCACGGGCGTGCGCGACACCGCCGGCTTGCTGCTCGGCGGGATGGGATTCGTCCAGGACGTCACCGAGGCCCGGGCGTATCAGCGCGACCTGCTCGAATCAGCGGAACGCTTCCGGCTGGCCTTTGACAACGCGCCGATCGGCAAGGCCGTGGTCGAGCTCGACGGCACGTTCCGTCAAGTGAACCTCGCGCTGTGCCGGCTCACCGGCTATGACCGAGAATCCCTGCTGGGGTTGAGCTTTCAGGACATCACCCATCCCGACGACCTGGCCGCCGACCTCGAGTTGCTCGATGAGGTCGTACGCGGAGTGCGGTCGAGCTACGAGATCGAGAAGCGCTACCGCAAGCCTTCGGGCGAGTACGTCTGGACCCTGCTGTCCGTCGGGATCGTGCGCTCGGCCGCCGGCGAGCCGCTCTACTTCATCTCCCAGGTCCAGGACACCAGCGAGCGCAAGTCCGATCAGCTGGCACTGCTCGACGCGCACAACTTCCAGGACGCGGTTTTCGCCGTCTCCCCTGACACGATTCACGTCTTCGACGTGCACACCAATCGCATGCTGTGGACCAGCCGGTCGATGTATGAACTGCTCGGCTACGCGCCAGCGGAGATCGACACCTTCCAGCGCGGTCCGTCGCAGCACATCATCCCGGAGCCGGATTTCGTCCGCTTCAATGCGGCGATCACCGCGTCGTGCGACTGCTCCGACGGTGAGGTGATCGAGGTTCGCCATCAGCTACGCCACCGCGACGGCCGGCTGCTGTGGGTTTCCAACCGGTTCACCCCCTTCCAGCGCGACGATGCCGGTGCGGTCACGCAACTTCTCGGTGTCACTCGCGACGTGACCGACGCGGTCGCCTTCGAGGAGCGGCTCGAGCACGCGGCCCTGCACGATGACCTGACGGGCCTGCCGAACCGCCGCCTGATCAACCGGCGGCTCGGTGAAGCGCTCGAGCAGGCTCGCGCCGAGCCGGCTGCGGCCGAGCAGCGCGAGATCGTCGTCCTGTTCTGCGATCTCGACGGTTTCAAGCGGGTCAATGACGCCCACGGCCACCAGATCGGCGACTCGCTGCTGCGGGTCAGCGCCAGCAGGCTGGTCAGCGCCACCCGGGCCGGTGACACGGTCGGCCGGATGGGCGGCGACGAGTTCGTCGTGATCCTCGCGGTCGCCGCCGACGAGGACCCGGCAGCGGTCGGGCGCGAGGTGGCCGAGCGCGTCATTCGGGCGGTGGGTGAGCCGCTGGTCCTGGGCGCGGTCGAACACGCGATCACCGCGAGCGTCGGCATCTGCGTCGCGCAGCCGGGCACCACCCCGCATGACCTCGTACGAGATGCCGACACCGCCATGTACCAGGCGAAGCTCAACGGCAAGGCCGGGCACGCGCTCTTCGTCCCGACCCTGCGTGAGGACGCCCGCTCACGCGACGCGCTGGTGCGCAACGTGCGGCAGTCCCTCGCCGACAACACGCTCGACGTTCACTACCAGCCCATCGTCGATCCGCGCACCAGCCGCGTGACGGGGGTCGAGGCGCTGGTGCGCATCCCCGGTCCTGACGGACGCCTGCTGGACACTGCTGCGGCGATCGCGGCTGCCGAGCAGGCAGGCCTCATCGGCGCCGTCGGTGAGCGGGTGCTGCGACGCGCCTGCGAGCAGACGGCACGCTGGCGGCAGCTCCCCGAGCACGCCGAGCTTGCCGTCGCGGTGAACCTCAGCGCGTCGGAGATCGCCCGTCCTGGCCTGTATGACCGGGTCACCGCCATCGTCGCCAGCACCGAGCTGGATCCGCGCGCGTTGACCTTGGAGATCACCGAGTCGGTGCTCCTGGACGCCGGTCCGACGACCGTGCAGGATCTGCGTCGCCTGCACGAGGATGGCATCGGGATCGCCATCGACGACTTCGGCACCGGCTACGCGGGGCTGCGCTACCTGGCGACCCTGCCCGTGACGGCGATCAAGGTCGACCGCTCCTTCACCGCCGGATTGCCGGACAACGCGGTGAGCGCCACGATCGTGCGAGCGACCATCGGGCTGGCGACGGAGCTGCGGCTGGCCTGCGTCGTCGAGGGCGTGGAGACCGCGCAGCAGTTGGCGGCTCTTCCGCAAGCGGCCCGACTTCTCGTGCAGGGCTACTTCTTCGCCCGGCCCCAGCCCGCCGACGCTGCGCTGCCGGCCTTCATCTCACCCCTGGAAAGCTCTGCGGCAGCAGCGCTTTAGGCGGTTTCACGGACCGCTGGACCACGGGGTCGGCGGAGCCGGGATGCGGGGTAGCACCGACCCGGTCTCGCCGAAGCGCTCGGATCGGCTCTCCCAGTCCGTACGCGCGGTGTCCATCTCCTCGCGGGTTCGGCCCACGAAGTTCCACCACATGAGGATCGGCGACTCGAACGGCTCACCGCCGAGCAGCAGCAGGCGCGCGCCGGCGGTCGTCGCCGCAGGAAGCTCGTCGCGACCCAGCCCGAGGTAGGCCAGTTCTCCCGGCACGACCCGATGTTCGGCGCTCAGCTCGAGGGCGCCTTCCAGGACGACGATCGCGTACTCGTAGTCGGCGACCAACGGCACGATCGAGCGGCCCGGTCGCAGGCTCAGTTCCACTCCGACATGGTTCGTGTCGCGCCGGGCGGGCGAGGTGGCTCCAGCGAAATCACCAACGAGGACGGTGGCGGTCGCGCGTTCGAACTCGGCTCTTGGCAGCTGCGCATGATGCTCGAACGCCGGCGCGCCGCGGCGAGTCGCCTCGGGCTGCGCGACCCACAGCTGGATGCCGTGCATCTCGTTCTGGCGCCGTCCGGTGGATTCCTCGGCATGGCTGACGCCGTGGCCCGCGGTCATCAGGTTGAGCTGACCCGCCCGGATCTCCTGCTCGGAGCCGAGGCTGTCGCGATGCAGCAGTTCGCCGGCGACGAGCCAGGTGACGGTCTGCAGCCCGGCGTGCGGGTGCGGTCCCACCTGGACGCCGACGCTCCCCAGGTCGTCGGTCGTGATTGCACCGTTCCTGCGAAGTGGTCCCATGTGATCGGCGAAGCACCAGGCGCCCACGGTCCGGCGGGTGCGGCGCGGCAATGCGCGACGCACCTGCACCCCGCCGACTTCGGCTACCCGGCTCGGCGTGATCTCGATCGGGGTCGGTGCCGCAGCGCTCATACGGCTATTGTGCGGTCGCGAGAAAGCCTGCTAGCACGAACCTTTTCGCCCGGGGTCAGGGGGCGTAGCGCGGTTGCCTGCTCGTCAGCGGCGCTCGTACGCCTGTCGCAGGTAAGCGGGGATCCGTCCGCGGGAGCTGACCTCGAGACCTCGGGCCCGCGCCCAATCGCGGATCTGCTGGGAATCGTCAGATCCGGCGCCGGCGTCGACCGTGCCGGGGAGCGCCGCGTGCGGTCGACGGGTACCGGTTTGCCGGGCCGCCGCAACGTACGGATGCACGGCTTCACGGAGCTTTCGGGCGTTCTGGCCCGAGAGATCGATCTCGTACTCGCGGCTGTCGATGGCGAAGCGGACCGTCTCGTCGGCTCGGCCACCGTCGAGGTCGTCGACCAGCTCAACGGTCCGTCTTTCCACCATGCGTCGATAGTGCAGCGAGCATTTATGAAAAGGCCACGAGCCACATGTAGTTTCCATCACAAATATTGACGAAGAAATGCCGCCAAGTGGCTCGTAAAGGAGCAATAGTCCTCACGCGTTAGGCCTTTTGGCCTAACGGGAAAGTCTTTTCTAATGGCAAAACAACGAATGGCCGGTACTGGATTAGCGCCCGCAGGCTCCTGTCCAGCACTGTGAGGGCCCGTCACGGCCCACCATGAGGACTCCCGGGAATCGGTAGCCGGCGCCTGGAGTGGCGACTACCGCGTTCCATGCAAGTCCGGAACGCCAATGGGGTCCAACGTGACGAGTGGGAGCGTCCAGGCGACCCCGGAAATGCTTCGGCCCGGATTCGTGGAATTGCTTCGGTGTCGTGAGTTTCGTGATGTCGGTAGTGGCGAGTCCGGGCGGCCGAGTCTTGCCGACTTTTGCAATCACTCTGGAATATCTACAACTGTCGTGCGACTGTAGGGCCGTGCGTGGGCTTCCCCAGCTTGTTGCGGCCGGTTCTGTCGCGCCCGCCGACGTGGCACATGAGCCTGCTCATGACGGGTTCCGCCACGAGGCCTACCTGTTCGGTGATGTTGAGGAGTTCCTCGCGGAGACCGTCCCCTTCGTGCTCGACGGACTACGCAGCGGCCAGCCGGTGATGGTCGCGGTCACGCCGGAGCGGCTGGCGAGCCTTCGCGGGGCTCTCGGACGAGACGCCGATCGGGCCTGCCTGCTCGACATGCACCAGCTGGGGAGCAACCCGGGTCGCATCATCCCGGCCTGGCGGGCCTTCATCGACGAGTATCCCGAGGGCACGGCGATCCGCGGGGTCGGCGAGCCGATCTGGAGCGGGCGCCGGCCGGCCGAACTTGTCGAGTGCCAGCTTCACGAGGCCCTCCTGAACGTGGCGATCAGCCCGGAAACCCCGCTCTGGCTGCGCTGCCCCTACGATGCGTCAGCCTTGGGCGCCGACATCGTCGAGGAGGCGCAGTACAGCCATCCGATGATGGTCGAGCGCGAGTCCTATCGGGGCAGCACGGTCTACGGTGGCCGGGCGCACGTGGATGACCTGATGGCCCGGGCGTTACCGGCACCCGGCGCCGCCGGGGAAACCCGGAACTTCGCGCGCCAGGACCTGCGCGAAGTGCGGGCATCGGTCGGGCGCTGGGCGATCGCAGCCGGGCTGGACGCGGACCGCTGCGACGACCTCACACTCGTCATGCACGAGATCGCGACGAACAGCATCCGCCATGGCGGTGGGACCGGCACGCTGCGGATCTGGCGCGAGCCCGGGGATCTGGTCGTGGAGATCGCCGATTCCGGCCAGCTCGAGGACGCGCTCGCCGGGCGGTGGCGCACCGCCGAAACCGATGAGGGCGGGCGGGGGCTCTGGCTCGCCCAGCAGATGGCCGACCTCGTGCAGATCCGACGCTCGGCGCAGGGCACGACCGTGCGGGTCCACGCCTGGCTCAGCTGACCGGCGCCCTCACTCCGCGAAGGACGGCGTTCACCGCCAGCGCCCACCGCCGTTCTATCGATGCGGGCGTCGACCCGAGCCAGCCGCCGCTCTCCTGGACCGCCAGGCCCTGGACGGTCGCCAGCAGCACGTGGGCGATGTCCGTCGGGTCGCCCGCCACCACCCGGGCGGCAATCGCCGCGGACACCAGGTCGACGACGTAACCACGTACTGCCGCACCGGCTCGGCTGTCGGCCGGGCTCGGATCGAACTCCGCAAACGGACGCGAGAACATCAGCTGAGTCAGGGCCGGTTCCTCTCGGGCAAAAGCGCGAAAAGCCATGGCCATGGCCATCAAGCTGGTGCCCGGATCGCGTGCTTCGTCGAGCTCGAGCAACTGCTCGTGCAGCCGCCGGAAGCCGGTGAAGAACATCTCGCGTACCAAGCCGGCCTTGTCGCCGAAGAGCTCATAGACCGCCGGCACCGACGTGCCGGCCGCCCTGGCAACGGCGCGCGTCGTCAGCCCGCCGACGCCCTCGTTCGCGAGCATCTCCAGCGCCGCCGCCAGGACGCGATCCCGAAGCTCCGGCGTCCGCTGCTTCGCTCTGGGCATCCGGGCTAGCTGCCGATGAGGCGCTGCTCGAGTTCGGCGTTGTCTGCTGCGCGGGCGGCGACGAGCGCGTCGAGCGCATGCTCGCGGGTCCGGAGTTTCGTCTCGGCATGCGCCTGGGGGTCGAGCGCGAGCATTTGGGACGCGCGAGCGTGGGCCGTGGACCCGAGCTCGCCGGGCTCGACCGCCTCGTCGAGGAATCCGGCCTCGACCGCTCCCGCCGGCGAGAACACCTCAGCCAGGCCCATCGCGCGATGGAAGTGCGACGGAGTGAGCCGCTGCCGGCAGATTTCCACGGCGGCGCGCGGCATCGTGAGTCCGAGGGTGACCTCGTTCGCCGTGATGCGGTACGCACCCGCCGCGCCCACCCGGTAGTCCACGCAATTGAGCAGGAAGGACGCCATCGCGATCGCGTGGCCGTTGCAGGCGGCCACCACCGGCTTGGGGAAGCGCAGCAGCCGCTCGGCCAGGCCGAAGCCGGCATCGAGCATGTCGATCGCTGCCCGCCCCCCGCCCTGCAGGATCGACAGGTCGAAACCGCCGGAGAACCGGCCTTCGCGTCCGGTGAGGATGACGACACCGGCCTCGGCCTCCGCCTTGTCCAACGCGCCGCCGAGCTCGGCAAGCATCTGCGGTGAGAGCACGTTCACCTTGCCGTCGTCCATCATCAGTGTGGCGATGGAGTCCTCGCACAGGTATTTGACCAGCGATGTCACGGTGATCGCTCCTTCCCGGGGGTGGTTCCGGGCAATCGTAACGTCGATACGAAACGTTGCCCAGGCTGGTCTGGCGCAACTCGCGTCAGGGCTCTAGCGTCAGCACCATGAGCTTCAGCGGCTTCCCGCCGGAGGCGTTCGCCTTCTACGAAGGGCTGGAAGCCGACAACAGCAAGGCCTACTGGGCAGCACACAAGACGGTGTTCGACTCCTGCGTCGCCGGGCCGATGCAGGAGTTGCTCGACGAGCTGGAGCCTGTTTTCGGCTCCGCCAAGATGTTCCGGCCCTACCGCGATGTGCGCTTCAGCAAGGACAAGTCGCCCTACAAGACGCGTCAGTACGCGGTGGTGCACCTCGGCGGGGAACATGGCAACCCGGGCGTCCAGGGGCTCTACATCGGGATCGACGCTGACGGGCTTCACCTCGGTGGCGGGCAGTACCAGGCGTCGACCGAACAGGCCCGGCGCATGCGCACCGCCATGGCCGATGACCGCACCGGCCGCGAACTCCGCAAGATCCTGGATGCCCTGCTGCGCAAGGACTTCGAGCTTTCAGGCGAGCAGCTCAAGCGGGTCCCGAAGCCGTGGGACGACACCCACGCGCGGGCCGAACTGCTGCGCTACAAGTCGCTGACCGCTCATTTCCACCATCCCGCGGATGCGCTGGTGCACAGCGCCAAGCTGAAGACCGAAGTCGCGAAGCGATGGAAGGCTCTCGCGCCGCTGAACGGGTGGATGGCGGCTCACGCGTAACCAACCGGCCCCGGCGGCGTTGGACAGCCGTGGACGAATCCGCGGGTACCCCAGCCGCCCCAGCCACTGCCCCGGACTTTGACGTACGCGGAACGCGTGACGCCGCCGGATGGACCTTCGCCGTCAGCGGCGATCTGGACCTCGACACCGTCCCGCGTCTGCGCTTCGAGCTCGCCGCGGCCTTCACCCGATCGTCGGGCGACGTCGTGGTGGACCTTCGGGAAGTCGACTTCTTCGAGGTGACGGCGTTGCACTTGTTCGCCGAGACTTCTCGCCGCCTCGATCTGGTGGGCGGCCGGCTCTTCCTGCGCGAGCTCAGCGCTTTCCAGCAGCGGCTACTCGTGACGTACGGCCTGACCCAGCACGCGTCGGGCGCGTGGGTCGAACGCGTGCCTCTCGGCTACCGCGCCTGACCCCTCTCAGCTGAACCCCTGCTCGCAGGGGTTGTCCAGCGACTCCTATACCTGGTATATATACCCGGTATAGGAGCTGGTGGACCAAGGGGCTGATCCGGATGAGCGTCAGATGAGCGTCAGGCATGCGCTGTTGGCGTTGCTGAGCGAGGGACCCAAGTACGGGCTCCAGCTGCGGCACGAGTTCGAGGAACGCACCGGCGAGGTGTGGCCGCTCAACGTCGGTCAGGTCTACACGACGCTTCAGCGCCTCGAGCGTGACGGCCTGATCGAGTCCGATGGCGACGAGGACGCCGGCCCGCAGAAGTCATTCCGGCTCACTTCCGACGGCGGGGCCGAGCTGAACCTCTGGCTGCGGACCCCGCCCGATCTCAGCTCTCCACCGCGCGACGAGCTGGTGATCAAGGTGCTGGTGGCAAGCCGAGTCCCGGGCGTGAACGTTCATGACGTGATCCAGAACCACCGGCGTCACGTCGTCGAGCTGATGCAGCAGTGGACCCGCGTCAAGCGCGATGCGGGTTCTGAGGAGTTGAGCGTGGCGCTGGTGGTGGACGCCGAACTGTTCCGTCTGGATTCGGTGACCCGCTGGCTGGATGCCGCCGACGCCCGTTTCCGGCGCAGCGCAGCCGGGCCCCTCCCGGCGTCGCCACCTTCATCGGCTGATCCGGCGCTGACCGTCACGCGAGAGGCAAAGGTGCCGCGATGAGCGCTCTGCAACTGACGCAAGTCAGCAAGGTCTACGGCCGCGGGGTCGCCCAGGTGCACGCGCTTCGCGGGGTCGATCTGACGGTCGACCCGGGGGAGCTGGTGGCCGTCATGGGACCGAGCGGCTCTGGCAAGAGCACCTTGCTGACGATCGCAGGAAGCCTGGAGGAGCCCTCTGCCGGGGAAGTGACGGTCGGAGACGTGCCGCTGTCCCGGCTGTCCCGCGGGGAGCGGGCTGCGCTTCGCCGTCGCTCGATCGGCTACGTCTTCCAGGACTTCAACCTGCTCGCTGGTTTGACCGCTGCGGAGAACGTGTCACTGCCGCTGGAGCTCGATGGCCAGTCGGTGCGTGTCGCCCGGGCCGCCGCGCTCGCCGCGCTGGAGCGGCTCGGCATGGCAGAGCGCGCCGATGCCTTTCCCGACGACCTCTCCGGCGGCGAGCGTCAGCGCGTGGCCATCGCCCGGGCGGTCGTGGGCGAGCGCCACTTGCTGCTGGCCGACGAGCCGTCAGGGGCACTGGATTCGGTCAACGGCGAAGCCGTGATGCGGCTGGTCCGGGAGACCTGCCAGGCCGGCGTCGCGGGGGTCGTCGTCACGCACGACGCGCAGCTCGCCTCCTGGGCCGACCGTGTGATCTTCCTGCGGGACGGCCGCATCGTCGATCAGACGGCCCAGGCACAAGGTCCGGAGTCGCTGCTGGACGCGGGTCCGGCGCGATGAGCACCGCCCTGGCGCCGCCACCCGTCGCGGCGCCGCCGCCGACCCGCGGCGGGGCACCGGCGCGTCGCGCGATTCGCCGCTGGGCCTGGCGAATGCTGCGTCGCGAATGGCGCCAGCAGTTGCTTGTCCTGGCTCTGCTCGTCGTGGCGGTCATGGCGACCACGGTCGGGCTGGGACTCGTTGTCAACGTGCAGCACACCGATCAGAGCGTCTTCGGCTCGGCGAACGGGCGGATCGAGATCGGTGCGCCAAGCGCTGCGGGCATCTCCGCTGACGTGGCCGCCGCCCGGCAGCGCTTCGGCACCGTCGAGGCCATCGTGCACGGAAGCGTCCCGGTCCCCGGCTCGATCACCCCCGTGGACCTGCGCGCGCAGGACCCGCACGGTGTCTTCAGCAAGCCCACGTTGAGGCTGGTGTCGGGGCGTTATCCGGCCGCTGCTGGAGAAGCCGCCGTGACTCGGTCGGTCGCGACCACGTTCAACCTGAAGATCGGATCGGGCTGGGAGGCAGGCGGCCGTTCGCTGCACGTGGTCGGGATCGTCGAGAACCCGAAGGATCTGCAGGACTCCTTCGGACTGGTGGCTCCCGGTCAGATCGCGTCCCCGTCGAGCCTGTCGCTGCTCTTCCACAGCGGTGGCTCGGACCAGTCGCTGCATCTGCAGCTGCCCGCCGGCGGCGGGACGATCCAGTCGATCATGTCCTCCGGTGCCAACGCCGCGCTCGAGCACCGCAACCAGGCGCTGGCCGTTCTGCTGCTGGCCACGATCGGCTTGACGTTCGTCGGACTGCTCTCGGTGGCGGGGTTCACCGTGATGGCTCATCGGCGGCTGCGCGCCCTCGGCATGATCGGCGCGATCGGCGCCACGGACCGGCAGGTGCGGCGCGTGATGCTGGCGAACGGGGCGGCCGTCGGGGTGGTGGGGTCGGTCACGGGCGCAGCGCTCGGGCTCGTCGTGTGGCTGGCGCTGACCCCCGCCTTCGAGAACCTGGTCGGGCATCGCTATCACCCCTTCGCCCTGCCCTGGTGGGCGGTGATCGCCAGCGTGGTGCTGGCGGTGCTGACATCGCTGGCGGCCTCGTGGTGGCCGGCGCGCGCTGTCGCACGGTTGCCCATCGTCGAGGCGCTGTCGGGACGTCCGGCGCCGCCGCAGCCCGCTCATCGCTTCGCGCTGCTCGGCACGCTTCTCGCGGCAGCGGGCTTGCTCGCCCTGATCCTGGCCCACGCCGTTCACACGGGGCTGATCATCGGCGGCATCCTGGCGATCACCGCAGGGGTCCTGCTGCTTGCCCCGCTCGGCATCCGGCTGGTGGCGCTCGTGGCCGGCCGCGCTCCCGTCGCTGTCCGGCTCGCCCTTCGCGACCTCGCCCGCTACCAGGCCCGGTCCGGGGCGGCCCTCGCCGCTGCCAGCCTCGCGGTTGGCATTGCCGCCACCATCACCGTGACGGCGGCGGCGCAGCAGGCGCATGACCAGACCCTCACCGGCGGGAACCTGCCGCGAAACCAGCTCATCGTCTGGCTCGCCAACCCGAATCAACAGGGTGGGCCGGGACTGAGCGTTTCGCCGGCCGGCGGGGCTACGACGACTCCTGGCGCGCCCAACCCGGCCGTCGTCGCCAGTGCCCAGTCGTCTGCTGAGGCCATCGCTCAAGCTTTGGGGAGCAAGACCGTCGTCGAGTTGGACGTGGCGGTCGACCTGACCTCACCGGTGCCTGCGGGGGCGCCGCCGGACGCCGGGCAGGCCAGCCTGGTCCACCCGATCACGGTGCCCGGGCACGGCCAGGGATGGACCCAGGTGGCGACGCCCTACGTCGCGACCCCAGCCGTACTCAAGCTTTACGGGCTTACCGCCGCTGACGTCGCCTCGGGGACCGACGTCCTCAGCTCCCGCCGGGATCTTCGGGGGATCCAGCTCGGCAGCGGGTTCAAAGGCGACTTCAAGGCCGTCACCGTGCAGCGTGCCTCGGCACTGCCGAACTACTCCTCGGCGCCGAACACGCTGATCACGTCAAAGGCCCTGACCGCCAACGGCTTCACCGCGGAACCGGTCGGCTGGCTGGTGCAGACCAAGCAGCCGATCACGTCGGCCGAGATCACCGATGCCCGCCATCGAGCGGCGGCTGCCGGGATCACCGTCGAGACGAGAACCGGACCGGATCGCACGCTGCAGAACCTGCGCGACTACTCGACGCTGGCAGGCGCGCTGGTGGCGCTCGGGGTGCTGGCGATGACCGTCGGGCTGATCCGGGGCGAGACCGCCGGCGATCTGCGCACGCTGGCGGCGACCGGCGCCAGCAGTGCTACGCGGCGCACGTTGAACGCCACCTCCGCCGGAGCGCTGGCGCTCCTGGGCGGGATTCTCGGAACGGCGGCGGCCTACCTGGCGCTGATCGGGTGGCACTGGCATGACATCAGCTACCTCAACCAGCCGCCGTACCTGAACCTCGCCGTTCTCATCGCGGGCTTGCCGCTGGCGGCCGTGGCCGGAGCCTGGCTGCTCGGGCGCACCCCGAAGAGCCTGGGGCGCCGCCCGCTGGAGTAGCCCGATCAACGATGCAGGTGCAGGCCCTTGAGGATCTTGTCGACGTCCCGGCGGTCGGCCCGCAGCCCTATCCCGACGAGGTCAAGATCAGCACGCGGAACCGCGGCGACGGCGGCCCGGTTGGCGGCGTCATGGCCGGTGAGGAACATCTCGGCGATGAAGACGCTCGGCACGACGCCGCGCGACAGGGCACCTTCGAGTGTGCGGGTGAGCTCCTGGGAGGTGGCGCTGAAGGCCAATACCGGCTGCACGAACATCGGCAGGTACTTGGTCGCGTCGGCATCGGTGTAGTCCTCGCCGATGGCTTCAGAGGCGCGCTGAGAGCGCGCAAAGATGCTTCGACGGTGCTGCGACCAGGTGCCCCCGGCAGGATTCGAACCTGCGCCACCGCCTCCGGAGGGCGGTGCTCTATCCCCTGAGCTACGGGGGCCTGAACTGCGAAGTCACCGTATCAGCGGCTGGCTGACGCGGGTGGACATGCCGACCGGGCCTCGCGGCCGATGGGGCTACTCCAATAGGGTGAGCGGCGATGACTGGTCAGCCGGGAGAGCGCCTGCGAGACGGCGGTGAGAGCACCGACGTCGCTCCCGTGCGAGTGCTGGTGGTCGACGACGACGAGGTCATCCGGCAGCTGATCTCGCTGAACCTGGAGCTCGAGGGCTTCGAGGTGCACGAGGCGGTCGACGGCGTCGACGCCCTGCGGATGGCCGCTCAGGTGCATCCGAGCGTGATCACGCTCGACATCATGATGCCCAACATGGATGGCTGGGACGCGGCCGCCAGGTTGCGCAGCGACCCGCTCACCGCTCACGTCAAGGTGGTGCTGCTGTCGGCGCGGGCGCAGGAAGCGGATGTCCGGCGCGGCACCAGGCTCGGGGTCGACGCGTATCTGACCAAGCCGTTCGATCCTGACGATCTCGTCGAGGTCGTACGCCGGCTCGCGGGCATTCCGGCGTGAAGCCAAACAAACGGGGCATCCGGGTCGTCGCGCTCGCCGTCGCTGGTGCTGCGGTGCTGGCGGCCTGCGGCGGGTCCTCGAAGAAGGCAGCACCGGCACCTTCTTCCTCCGCCTCGATCGCCGGGGTCACGGTGGTGAACGGGCTGCCGCACAACCACTTCCAGGGTGTCCACCTCGTCTACAGCCACACGCCCCCGCTGGGCGGCGACCACAGTCCGGCGCCTCTGAACTGCGCGGTCTACACGACGGCGGTGCCCAACGAGAACGCGGTCCACTCCCTCGAGCACGGCGGGGTCTGGTTGACCTACCAGCCAGGGGTCGATCCCGCACCGCTGGTGACGCTCGACGCGATCGACCGGAATTACGTGCTGATCTCGCCCTACGCGGGGCAGCCGTCGAAGGTCATCGCGACGGCCTGGGGCCTGCAGCTCAAGGTCGATTCGACGACGGATCCGCGGCTGAAAGCGTTCGTCGAGAAGTACCACGGCGGCGGCCAGGGCGGGGAGAAGGGCGCGGCCTGCCAGGGCGTCGATCTGGCCGGAGCACAGCAACTTTTCGCCCAGGGACCGCCCGCGGGTCAGCAGACGCCTCCGGATCCGGCAGACCAGCCCGGCGGTAATTAGATCAACGTTCTGCCGCGCGTCGATACCCTCGAACCATGACTCCGGCCGAACTCTCCGTCGCCATCCTCACGGTGGTGGCCGAAGCCGTGGCCGCCGGTGAGTTCGAGGCACCGGTTCCCGAGTCGGTGCACGTCGAGCGTCCGCGTAGCAAGGCCCATGGTGATTACGCGAGCAACGTCGCCCTGGTGCTCGCCAAGCAGGCCGGCCGGCCTCCGCGCCAGATCGCGGAGATCATCGCCGCTCGCCTCGGGAGCCTGGCCGGAATCGCCAAGGTCGACGTCGCCGGGCCGGGCTTCCTGAACATCACGCTCGACAGCCTCGGCGGGGTCGTGACGACCATCCTGGCCGCCGGTGCGGCGTACGGAAACAACGACGAGGCCGCCAAGCAGCGGATCAACCTCGAGTTCGTCAGCGCCAACCCGACGGGTCCGATCCACGTCGGCGGTACCCGCTGGGCTGCCGTGGGTGACGCGATTGCCCGGCTGCTGATCGCCAGCGGCGCCGAGGTCACCCGCGAGTACTACGTCAACGACGCCGGCGCGCAGATCAACCGGTTCGCCGCCTCCCAGCTGGCGGCAGCGCGCGGCGAGCCGACCCCCGAGGGCGGTTACGCGGGCGCCTACGTCGCCGAGGTCGCGGCGCGCGTGCTCTGGAGCAACCCCGGCCTCCCGAACGAGCCCATCGACACCGCGCTTTCGACGTTCGCCAGTGCCGGAGTCGCGTTCATGCTCGCGAATATCGGCGCATCGCTGGACAGCTTCGGCGTGCACTTCGATGTCTGGTTCTCCGAGCGTTCGCTGGCCACCTCCGGTGCCGTCGAGCACGCCCTCGAGCGGTTGAAGGCCGAGGGTCACACGTACGAGGCCGACGGCGCGCTCTGGCTGCGCACCACCGATTTCGGCGACGACAAGGACCGGGTGCTGGTCAAGTCCGACGGCGACACGTCCTACTTCACCTCCGACGCCGCCTACTACCTCGACAAGCGTGAGCGCGGCTACGAGCGGTGCATCTACATCCTCGGCGCCGACCATCACGGATACATCGGCCGACTGCGGGCGATGGTCGGCTGCTTCGGCGACGACCCCAACCAGACGCTCGAGATCATGATCGGGCAATTGGTGAACGTGCTGCGGGCCGGCGAGCCCGTCCGGATGAGCAAGCGGGCCGGCACCTTCATCACCCTCGACGACCTCGTCGAACTGGTGGGGGTCGACGCGGCGCGCTACTCGCTGGCCCGCTCGTCGGTCGATTCGGCGCTCGACATCGACATCGATCTGCTGGCGAGCCGCACCAACGCCAATCCGGTCTACTACGTCCAGTACGCCCATGCCCGGCAGGCGAGCCTGCTTCGGGGGGCGGCCGATCTCGGCCTGGCGCTTGACCCTGATGCCGACGTGACCCTGCTGACCCATGAGCGCGAGGGTGAACTGCTGCGCGCCTTAGGGGAATTCCCGCGGATCGTCGCGTCAGCAGCGGCCGCCCGGGCACCCCACCGCGTCGCGCGCTACCTCGAGGAACTGGCCGGCACCTATCACCGTTTCTACGACGCCTGCCGGGTGCTGCCGCAGGGCGATGAGGAGCCCGGCCCGCTGAACGCTGCCCGCCTGGTGCTCGTGGAGGCCACCCGGATCGTCATCGCCAACGGGCTCGGCCTGCTCGGCGTCAGCGCACCGGATCGGATGTAGCCATGTCATCGCAGGCCCATCTCGATCCGGCTGTCTGGCCGCGCTCGGCCGTGCTCGAACCCGACGGCGTGCTGCGCCTCGGAGGTCTTCGGGTCGACGCGCTCGCTGCCGAATACGGCACCCCGCTGCTGGTGCTCGACGAGGCCGACTTCCGCTCGCGCTGCGCCGATTTTCGTACGGCCTTCGGGTCGGGGGCGACCGTCTGCTATGCCGGAAAAGCCTTTCTCAGTAAGGCAATTGCGCGGTGGGTGCAGGAGGAGGGCCTCTCGCTCGACGTCTGCACCGGCGGCGAGCTCGCGGTCGCCGAATCGGTCGTCTTTCCCGCCGAGCGCATCACATTTCACGGCAACAACAAGTCCGTCGCCGAGCTGCGGCGTGCCGTGGCGTACGGAGTCGGCCGCGTCGCTGTCGACTCGAGTGAGGAGATCGAGCGGCTGGCGGTGGTTGCTACTGACGCGGGCGTTCGTCAGCGGGTCTACATCCGCGTGACGCCCGGGGTCGAGGCGCACACCCACGAGTATGTCGCGACGGGGCAGGAGGATCAGAAGTTCGGCTTCTCGCTGTCCTCCGGTGCCGCTGAGGCGGCGGTAGCTCAGGTGCTGACCCATCCGGAGCTCGAGCTAGTGGGCCTGCATGCCCATATCGGCTCGCAGATCTTCGATACGGCCGGCTTCCGGCTGGCGGCTCAGCGGCTCGTCGGACTGCTGGGGAGCATCCGCGACACGCACCGCATCGAGCTGCCCGAGCTCGACCTCGGCGGCGGTTTCGGCATCGCCTACACGAGCGA
>DATAZK010000090.1:0-26294 GCA_036272075.1 Frankiaceae bacterium | reverse complement strand
ATATTCCCCACTGCTGCCTCCCGTAGGAGTCTGGGCCGTGTCTCAGTCCCAGTGTGGCCGGTCGCCCTCTCAGGCCGGCTACCCGTCGTCGCCTTGGTAGGCCGTTACCCCACCAACAAGCTGATAGGCCGCGGGCCCATCCCGAGCCGAAAAACTTTCCACCCGAGAAGATGTCTTCTCGGGTCATATCCGGTATTAGCCCCGGTTTCCCGGGGTTATCCCAGAGCTCGGGGCAGGTTGCCCACGTGTTACTCACCCGTTCGCCGCTAACCCGAAGGTTCGCTCGACTTGCATGTGTTAAGCACGCCGCCAGCGTTCGTCCTGAGCCAGGATCAAACTCTCCATTGATGTCTATATATCGAACACAGCCGAAGCTGCGGGCGATGACAAGGAAATCGATCCTGACATGACGTCAGATCCGTAGATCGTCCATCGTGCCTTTAAAGAAATTCCGCCACGCAACACCTGCTCGATCCGGATGGATCTAGCCGGCCCACGCGGACGGGGGTTGGCACTGACTTTCGGCACGCTGTTGAGTTCTCAAGGAGCGAATGCGCACCATCGCCGGACTCTCGACCGACTTTGGGGCAACCTGTCAAACATACCTGTGAGGCTTGGTCCTGTCAATGTCGCTGCGCCGTTTCAACCTGCGCTGACGAGCCAGAACGCCCGTGCCGATCAAGAAGACCAGCACCCCTGCAGCGAGTGGCTTGAAAGCAGCCACCCCGTCGCTCGGGCATGACTGAAGTTACGGGCGTGAGTCCGGTTCGTCAAACCCGGAAGGTCGCTTCCGGCTGTGACACACAAGAAGGGCGCGACACGCCCATATCTGCAGTAACGGCGGCATGTTTGTGCTACCTGGGCCGACTTCAGACGACGCGAACGGCGGCCAGCTGGCGTCTCCCCCGTCGCAGCAGCGCGGTCGACCCGGCGAGCAACTGGTCGGGGCTCAACCGAGCATCCTCGGTGAGCACCTTGTTGTTGTTGACGTAGAGGCCGCCCTGATCGATCTGGCGCCTGGCGTCCGAACGTGACGAGCACAGTCCCGCCGACACCGCGAGCTCGACAATCGTCACGCCGGCTTCCAACTGCGCCCGGCTGATCTCGATCGCCGGGATCTCGGCAACAGCCGCTGCCAGGGTGTTCGCCGCCAGCTCCTCCAGGGCGCCGCGCCCGAACAGCGCCCCGGAGGCCGCGACGACCTTGGCGACCTCCTCCGGGCCGTGCAGCAGCGCCGTGAAGTCAGAAGCGAGCCTGCGCTGGGCTGCACGCTCGTGCGGCTTCTCCCGCACCGCCGTCTCCAGCTCGGCGATCTCCTCCTGCGTCAGATCGGTGAAGAGCCGCAAGTAGGTGGACACATCCCGGTCATCGGTGTTGAGGAAGAACTGGAAGAAGGCGTACGGCGAGGTGAGCTCCGGATCCAGCCAGACGCGTCCGCCACCGGTCGACTTGCCGAACTTCTCGCCGCTGGCATTGGTCACCAGTGGCACGGTCAGCCCGTGTGCGGACTGGCCCGTCGCGCGCCGGATGTAGTCCAGGCCGGCCGTGATGTTGCCCCACTGGTCGCTGCCGCCGATCTGCAACCGGCAGCCGTAGCGACGAAAGAGCTCCAGGTAGTCGGCGGCCTGCAGCAACTGGTAGCTGAACTCGGCGAAGGTCAGCCCGCCGCCCTCGAGCCGATTGCGCACCGAATCCTTCTCGAGCATCCCGTTGACCGGGAAATGCTTGCCGACGTCGCGCAAGAAGTCGATGGCCGACATCGGGGCGATCCAGTCGAGGTTGTTCACCAGCAGGGCTTGGGCCGGACCAGGCGTGAAGTCCAGGAAGCGGCGAAGTTGCACGGAGATGCGCTCGACGTTGGCGCGCACCTCATCCTGGGTGAGCATGGAGCGCTCGGAGGACCGGCCGCTCGGGTCGCCGATCAGCCCGGTGGCGCCGCCGGCGATGACGATCGGGCGGTGGCCTGCCTGCTGCAGGCGGCGAAGTGTCAGCAGCGGGACCAGGTTGCCGGCGTGCAGGCTGCGTGCCGTCGGGTCGAAGCCGGCGTAGACGGTCATTGGCGGCTGCGCCAGTGCGACGGCCAGCGCCGTCTCATCGGTCGCCTGGGCGATCAGCCCGCGCCATTCGAGCTCGTCGAGGACCGACGCGGGGCGGGCTGGGGAAGGTTGGTCGCTCACCCGTCCGATCGTGCCTTACGCGTGCGCTGTCCTCCCGGCCGAAACGTCGATACCGCCGCGGAATCCGCGATCCACCAGCGCCAGGGCCACTCGGCGGCTTCCCCGAGCCGCGGGTTCAGCCCCACTCGGGGCCCGACCCGCACGTTGTCGTCGGCTTCCGGCGCACCGGGCAGCAACGTCAGCGGTGGGCCACCCGCCGTCAGGTCGAGGCCGTTCTGCACTCCCGTGACACCCAGCAGCCGGGTGAGCCGGGCGGGGCCGCGTGCCCAGTCGATCCGGCGCACCCCCGGCCGGCGCAGGGCCGCCTCATCGGCACCGGCGACGACGTCCCCGGCGCGCAGCAGGACGGCCGAGGCATCCCCCTCCGCCCCGCACACCGTGTTCATGCACCAGTGCATGCCATAGGTGAAGTAGACGTACAGCCTTCCGGGCGGGCCCCACATGACCGCGTTGCGCAGAGTCGGCCCGCGATAGGAGTGCGACGCCGGGTCGGCCGTTCCCGTGTAGGCCTCGACCTCGACGAGGCGGACCGTGACCAGACCGTCGGTCAGCAGGCAGCCGAGCAGGTCGCGGGCCACCTGCCTGGACGGGCGGTCATAGAACGACGCCGGCAGAGCTGCCGGAGACGGGTCAGTGGCCACCCGCCCACGTCCGGTCGCGTTCGAGCTGATCCTGGACCGCGGCCAACTGCTCGCGCACCCTCACCGGCGCTGTCCCTCCCGGCGCCGAGCGCGCGGCGAGCGCACCAGGCACTGAGAGCACGGCGCGGACGTCAGGGGTCAGGTGCGGGCTGACCGCAGCGAGATCGGTGTCACTGACCTCCTCGAGGTTCAGGTCGTTCGCGACGCACCACGACACCAACCGGCCCACGGCCTCGTGAGCATCCCGGAAGGCAATCCCCTTGCGCACCAGGAACTCCGCGACGTCCGTCGCGAGGCTGAAGCCCGCCGGGGCCGCCTTCTCCAGCCGGTCCGCGCGCACCCGCCCCGTCGCCACCGTGCCGGTGAGGGCGGGCAACACGGTCGTCAGGGTCTCGACCGCGTCGAAGACCGGCTCCTTGTCCTCCTGCAAATCACGGTCGTACGCGAGCGGCAACCCCTTCAGGGTCGCAAGCAGCGCGACGACGTGGCCGATCAGCCGGCCCGCCTTGCCGCGGGCCAGCTCGGCGACGTCAGGGTTCTTCTTCTGCGGCATGATCGAGCTGCCGGTGGCGAAGGCGTCATCGAGTTCGAGCCAGCCGAATTCACTCGTCGTCCACAGCACGATCTCCTCGCCCAGGCGCGACAGATGCACGCCGATAAGCGCTGCAACGAAAAGGAATTCGACCGCGAAATCACGATCCGACACGGCATCCACCGAATTCGCCGCCGCTGCGGTGAAGCCGAGCTCCCGGGCCGTCGCTTCAGGGTCGAGCGGCAACGACGATCCGGCCAAAGCGCCTGATCCCAAAGGGGAAATCGCGGCCCGCTTGTCCCAGTCGCGCAGGCGCTCGACGTCACGCAGGAGCGGGTGCACGTGAGCCAGCAGCAGGTGCCCGAACGAGACCGGCTGGGCGTGCTGCATGTGGGTCATGCCCGGCGCAGCCGTGTCGACGTGAGCCTCGGCCTGCACCGAAAGCGCGTCAGCCAGCGCGATCACCTCACGGGCAACGCCTCGGGCGGCATCCCGCATGTAAAGCCGCAGATCGGTGGCCACCTGATCGTTGCGGCTGCGCCCGGCGCGCAACTTGCCGCCGAGCGAGCCGAGCCGTTCCAGGAGACCGCGTTCCAGCGCGGTATGGACGTCCTCGTCCTCGATCGTCGGCCGGAAGGTACCGGCGGCGATGTCGACTTCCAGCCCGTCCAGAGCCCCGAGCAAGGAGGTCAGCTCGTCATCGGTGAGCAGCCCGGCCCGCGCCAGCACCCGGGCATGTGCCCGGCTGCCCGCGATGTCATACGGGGCCAGCCGCCAGTCGAACTGGACGCTGACCGAAAGCTTGGCCAGCGCCTCCGAGGGTGAGGACGCGAAACGTCCGCCCCACAGGCGCAGGCCGCCGTCGGGCTCGTCGGCCATCAGCCGCCCAGCCGCTGCTCGCGCGCGGCCCACACGCGTGACGGAAGCCCCCACAGATTGACGAACCCGCGCGCCTCGCTCTGGTCGAACTGGTCCCCCACGTCGTAAGTGGCGAGCGCGAAGTCATACAGGCTGCGCTCGCTGCGCCGGCCGACGACCGTCGCCGTGCCGCCCCACAGGCGCAGGCGGACCTCGCCGGTGACCGACAGCGAAGCGGTGTCCAGGAACGCGTCGAGCGCGTTCTTCAACGGGGAGTACCAGAGCCCGTCGTAGACCATCTCGCCCCAGCGCTGATCGACGCCGCGCTTGTAGCGGGCGAGGTCACGCTCGAGGGTCAGGTCTTCGAGGTCACGGTGAGCGGTCAGCAGCGTGATCGCCGCCGGGCACTCGTAGATCTCGCGGCTCTTGATGCCGACGAGCCGGTCCTCCACGAGGTCGATCCGGCCGATCCCCTGTGCACCGGCGCGTGTGTTCAGCTCGGCGACGAGGTCGAAGATCGACAGCGGCCGGCCGTCGAGCGTGGTCGGCACGCCGTCCACGAAACCGATCGTCACCTCGTCGGCGGCGCGCTCCACCGTCGGATCAGCGGTGTAGACGAAGACATCCTCCGGCGGCTGGATCCACGGGTCTTCGAGTACGCCGCACTCGGCCGTGCGTCCCCACAGATTCTGGTCGATGGAATACGGCGACCGCTTGGACACGTCGATCGGCAGCCCGTGTTCTTCGGCGAAAGCGATCGCGCGGTCGCGGGTCATGCCGCTGTCCCGCACCGGCGCGATGCAGGAGAGCTCGGGCGCCAGAGCGCGGATGCCGACCTCGAACCGGACCTGGTCGTTGCCCTTTCCGGTGCAGCCGTGGGAAACGGTGTCGGCGCCATGGGCGCGCGCTGCGGCCACCAGATGCTTGACGATCAGTGGACGCGACAGCGCCGAGACGAGCGGATAGCGGTCCATGTAAAGGGCGTTCGCGCGGACGGCGGGGCCGACGAAGTCGCGCGCGAACTCCTCGCGCGCATCCACCACGATGGACTCGACGGCGCCGCAGGTGATGGCGCGCTCGCGGATGGCCTCGAGATCCTCACCGCCCTGGCCGACGTCGATGGCGACGGCAATGATCTCGGCACCGGTCGCCTGAGCGATCCAGCCGATGGCGACGGAGGTGTCGAGGCCCCCGGAGTAGGCCAGCACCACGCGCCTGTTGTTGGTCACGAAAAGACTCCCTGCATTTCTTGAGGTTGTACGGACTTCTGGGGTGGATAGGTGGGCTAGCCGGTGCGCTGTGCCGCGGCGAGCAGGCGGGCGGCGAGCGCTGCAGCTACGGCCTCGCCGGCGCGGGCATGCCCGGAAGCTCCGGGGCGGCAGACGAGCAGCACCGTGTCGTCTCCGGCGAGGGTGCCGGCCACTTCGGGCAGTTCGGCGCCGTCGAGTCCGGACGCGAGCAGGTGAGCCCCGCCCGGCGGGGTGCGGAGCACGACCATGCTCCCGGCCGCTTCGGCAGACACCAGCAATTCGGCGAGCCTTCGCACCAGCAACGGGCCGGCGGAGGCACCGGATGCCGCCGCACCGTTGGAGGGGGCGGAGGCCGGGAGCGCGTAGACCAGCCCGTCGGCGCCGCGCACCTTGAACGCGCCGAGCTCGGCGAGATCTCGCGAGAGCGTTGCCTGCGTCACCGAAAGCCCGATGGCGTCGAGCTGATCTGCGAGCTCTGATTGCGAATGGACGCCGCCGCGCAGGATCAGATCGCTGACCTTCGCCTGCCGGGCCGCCTTGGTCAGGGGCAGCCGCGCTGCGGTCGTCATGGGGCCACCCCGAGCAGGAAGAGCAGCAACGCCTTCTGCGCATGGAGCCGGTTCTCGGCCTGCTGCCAGACAACCGACTGCGGTCCGTCGAGAACCTCGGCACTGATCTCCGAGCCGCGGTGCGCGGGAAGGCAGTGCATGACGACCGCATCGGGCCGGGCGGCGGCCATGACTGCCGCATTCACCTGGAAGCGATTGAAGACCAGCGCACGCGAATCTTCCTCGGACTCCTGGCCCATCGACGCCCACACGTCCGTGTAGACGGCGTCGGCGTCGGCGGCAGCTTCGAGCGGATCGTGCATGACGAGTGCCTCGCCGCCGGTCGCGGCGCCTATCTCGTTGGCGTGGCGCACCACCTGCTCGAGCGGCTCGAAGCCGGGCGGGCTCGCGATGTGGACCCGAACGCCGGCGGCGGCACCGGCCAGCAGCAGCGAGTGCGCCATGTTGTTGCCGTCGCCGACATAGGCCAGGGTGCGGCCCTTCAGATCGCCCTTGATCTCGCGCAGCGTCTGCAGATCGGCGAGCGCCTGGCAGGGATGGGCGAAGTCGGTCAGCGCGTTGACCACCGGGACGTCGGAACCGGCGGCGAGCTCCTCGAGGCGGTCCTGGCCGAAGGTGCGGATCACGACGGCGTCGACGTACCTGCTGAGCACGGCGGCGGTGTCACGCAAGGGTTCGCCGCGTCCGAGCTGCGTGGAGGCCGCGTCGATGACCATCGGGTGGCCGCCGAGTTCGTGGATCCCGACCTCGAACGACATGCGTGTGCGCGTGGACGGCTTTTCGAAGATGACGGCGATGCTGCGACCGGCCAGCGGCCCGGTGGGCTTCACCCGGTCCTCGTAGCGCCCGGCCTTCAGCGCATCAGCGAGGTCGAGCACCTCGGCCTGCTCGGTGGGTGAGAGGTCGGTGTCGACGAGGAAATGACGGACGCTCATGCGGTGGGCGCCTTTCCGGTGAGCTCGGCAACGCGGGAGAGCAGATCGGCGACGCCGAACGGCTTACTGAAGACGCGATCGCGTCCCAACTGGTCCTCGAGGTCGGGGATGGCTTCGAGCCTGCCGGTGAGCACGAGCACCGGCACGTCGGCCAGCATCGGATTGTCATGCATCTCCTGCAATACCCGCAGGCCCCCGAGGTCGGGCATCACCAGATCGAGCAGGATCACCGCGGGACGGCTGACCGCGGCCTCGTGCAATCCAGCGATCCCGTCGCTGGCCGTCACGACGCGATAGCCCTCGGACGTGAGCAAGGTGTCCAGGAGCCCGCGCACGCTCGGATCGTCCTCGACGACGAGCACCTGCGGCGAAGGATCCGATCCCGGGTCGGGGGACGTCATGCATCGACCTTAATGATCTCCAGGATTGCAGGCACCGCAGCGACGAACCGGTCCGCCTCGGCCGCGGTGAGCACCAGCGGCGGGGCCAGCCGCAGGGTGTCGGGGGCGACGGTGTTGACGAGGAATCCCGCATCGCGGAAGGCACGCTCAGCCGCAGCGGCGACGGGCTCCGCCAGGATCAGTGCGAGCCAGAGTCCGCTGCCGCGCACCCCCTTCAGCAGCGGTGCATGGCAGGCCTTCAGCCCGGCTGACAGCCGGGCGCCGACCTCGGCGGCTTGCGCGATGAGCCCCTCGGATTCGATGACGTCGATGACCGCCAGCGCGGCTGCGCAGACAACGGGATTGCCCCCGAACGTGCTGCCGTGATCGCCCGGCTGCAGCAGATCGGCCGCAGCGCCGAGCCCGATGCACGCACCGATCGGCAACCCGCCGGCCAGCCCCTTCGCAAGGGTGACGACATCCGGCACGATCCCGGCCTGCTGATGGGCATACCAGGTGCCGGTGCGCCCGACGCTCTGCACCTCGTCCATGACGAGCAGCGCACCGGATTCGTCACACGCCTGGCGCGCAGCCTGCAGGTATCCGGCAGGCGGCGGCACGACCCCGCCCTCCCCCAGCGTCGGCTCGAGGAAGACGGCGGCCGTCGTGGTGCTGACCGCCGCCCGCAATGCCTCGGCATCGCCGTAGGGCACGAACTTCACGCCCGGCAGCAGCGGCTCGAACGGCGCACGCTTGGACGGCTGGCCGGTGATGGAAAGCGCTCCCATCGTGCGGCCGTGGAAGCTGCCCTCCGCGGCGATGATCTCCGTCCGCCCGGTCCGGCGGGTCAGCTTGATGGCTGTCTCGTTGGCTTCCGCGCCCGAATTGCAGAAGAAGATGCGGCCGCCGGCACCCGAAGGCCCCAGCAATTGCAGGAGCTTTTCGGCGAGACCGACAGCGGGCTCGGTGGCGTACAGGTTGCTCGTGTGGCCGAGGGTCGAGAGCTGCCCGGTGACGGCCTCGATCACCTTCGGATGCGCGTGGCCGAGCAGGCATACGGCGATTCCTGCGATGAGGTCGAGATATTCGCGGCCATCGGCGTCGTAGACCGTGCTGCCCTGCCCGCGCACGAGGGCGATCGGTGGGCGGCCATAGTTGTTCATGAAGACGCCGTCGCGACGGCTGAGCAGCTTCTCGTTGGACGTGACGCTCATGGGGTCACCATGGTTCCGATGCCGGAGTCGGTGAAGATCTCGCGCAGGATCGCGTGTTCCACGCGCCCATCGAGCACGTGAGCCTGCGGCACCCCGCCGCGAACGGCCCGAAGGCACGCCTCCATCTTGGGCACCATTCCGCTTGCCAGCCCGGGCATCATTGCCTCCAGCTCATCGGCGGTCACCTCGCTGATGACCTCGTCGGTATCGGGCCAGTTGGCGTACAGCCCCTCGACATCGGTGAGGATGACGAGCTTTTCGGCCTCCACGGCAAGTGCCATGGCGGCGGCTGCCGTGTCGGCATTGACGTTGTAGACCGTCTCGTGATCGCCGACCTCGCCACCGGCACCGCGCGCAACCCCTGCAACCACAGGGATATGGCCGGCATCCAGCAGCGCGGTGACGGTCGCGGGACGCACCTGGGTGACGTCACCGACCTGGCCGATATCGACCAGTTCTCCGTCGACGAGCGCACCCCGGCGCTCGGCCGTGAGCAGGTGGGCGTCCTCGCCGGACATCCCCACCGCGAACGGGCCGTGGGCGTTGATCAGGCCCACGACATCGCGATTGACCTGACCCACCAGCACCATCCGGACGACGTCCATGGTCTCGGGGGTGGTGACGCGCAGCCCGCCGCGAAACTCCGTCTGCACGCCGAGGCGATCGAGGTGCGTCGTGATCTGCGGGCCGCCGCCATGCACGATCACCACGCGCAAGCCGGCGTAGCGCAGGAAGACGATGTCTTCGGCGAAAGCCGCGCGCAGCGCCGGATCGGCCATCGCGTGGCCGCCGTACTTCAGCACGATGGTCTTGCCGTGGAAGCGGGCGAGCCAGGGCAGCGCCTCCACGAGCGCCGCTGCCTTGGCGGACGACGTGCCGAGCCGCGAGGGGGCGGTCATGTGCTGTACGCCGAGTTCTCGTGGACGTAGGCAACGGTGAGGTCGGTGGTGAGCACCGTCGCCTTGGCCGGCCCGGCCTTGAGGTCGAGCAGGATCGACACGTCAGCGCCTGTGAGGTCAACGAGATCGCGTGACTCCCCCGGTGCGCTGTCACGGCAGATCATCACGCCGTTGATCGAGACGTCGAGCGTCAGCGGGTCGAATGCGGCCTGGGTGGTACCGGCGGCGGCGAGCACCCGTCCCCAGTTGGGGTCGTTGCCGTACAGGGCGCACTTGAGGAGATCGGAACGGGCGACGCTGCGTCCGACCTCGACCGCCTCGTCCTCGGTGGCCGCATTGACCACCTCAATGGTGACGCGCTTGGAGGCGCCTTCCGCGTCGGAGATGAGCTGCTGGCAGAGGTCGGCCAGCACGCTCTGGACCGCTGCGAGCAGGTCGCCGGGAGAAGCCCGCACGCCGCTGGCCCCGCTTGCGAGCAGCAGCACGGTGTCGTTGGTCGACATGCAGCCGTCGGTGTCGACGCGGTCGAGCGTCTGGCGGGAGGCCTCACGAAGAGCGGCATCAAGCGTCGCGGCATCGGCGACCGCGTCGGTGGTGAGCACACAGAGCATGGTCGCGAGACCGGGCGCGAGCATGCCCGCGCCCTTGATCATCGCTCCGACCGTGAACCCGGAATCGCTGACGGCGACGGCCTGCTTGGCGAACGTGTCGGTGGTGCGAATCGCCTCGGCGGCATCGGGTCCGCCGGCCGAGTTGAGTGCTTTGACAGCTCCGTCGATCCCGAACAGGAGCTTGTCCATGGGCAGGAACTCACCGATCAGGCCGGTGCTCGCGACGGCAACCTCGCCTGCCCCGCACGCCAGGAGTTCGGCGACGTGCTCGGCGGTTCGATGGGTGTCGCCGAAACCTCGCGGACCCGTACAGGCATTCGCCCCGCCGGAATTGAGGATCACTGCCCGCAGCCGGCCGCCGGCGAGCACCTGGCGCGACCAGCTGACCGGCGCGGCCTGGACCCGATTCGTGGTGAAGACCCCGGCCGCCGCGAAGTGCGGGCCGTCATTGACGACGAGGGCCACGTCAGGAAGCCCACTCGCCTTCAGGCCCGCCGTCACTCCGGCCGCCCGAAAACCGGCTGCCGCCGTCACGCTCACGGCGCCACCCCGCAGGCGGAAAGTCCTGTGGTTTCAGGGATTCCGAGCATCAGGTTCATGCACTGGATCGCTTGCCCGGCCGCGCCCTTGCCGAGGTTGTCGATGACGCTGACGACGGCGGCGCGTCCCGTCGCGGGGTCGGCGGTCACCTGCAGCTGGCAGGCGTTGCTGCCGTTGACCGCGGCCGCGTGGGGCCAGGCATCCGCGGCCAGCAGATGGACGAAAGCCTCGTCGCCGTAGGCGCTTTCGAGGGCTCCCCGCAGCTGTGCGGTCGTGGTCTGGGGATCGACCAGACGGGCGGTGCAGGTGGCGAGCAGCCCACGCGGAAGCGGTGCCAGCACCGGCGTGAAGGACAGGCTGGAGATCCCGAGCGCCTGGGCGATCTCGTAGCGGTGCTGGTGGCCGCCGACCTTGTAGGCCCACAGGTCGCCCATGACCTGGCTGCCCATCAGATGCTCCTTGGGAGCCCGGCCGGCGCCAGACGTGCCACTCGCGGCGACGACCACGATGTCGTCGGGAGCGATCAGGCCGGCGGCGATGAGCGGCGCCAGGCCCAGGATCGTGGCGGTGGGATAGCAGCCCGGAGCGGCGACGCGCGTAGCCGCCGCAATCTGCTCGCGGGCGCCCGGCAGCTCCGGCAAGCCATAGGGCCAGCTTTCGGAGAACGGGCCTCCGTAGCCGGCGGCCCAGTCAGCAGCGCTCGTCAGGCGATGATCGGCGCCGAGGTCAATCACCCGGGCCGACGCGGGAAGCGTGTCGGCCACGGCAGCCGACGCCCCGTGCGGCAGCGCCAGGAAGACGACGTCGGCATCGAGCGGCCCGCCAACGGCGTCGAACGCGCGACCCGAGAGCGGAACCAGGTGAGGGTGAACATCGGTGACCGGTCGGCCTGCGGATGAGCCCGCGATGAGCGCCCCGAGCTCGACCTCCGGGTGACCGAGCAGGAGGCGAAGGAGCTCGCCACCCGCGTATCCACTGGCTCCGGCAACGGCAACGGTGACACCCACCCGACGCATGTTACACAGTCGAGTGCATATCCATGCAGATCTAGCTGACGCCCTGCATCAGGTACTCGGCGACAACCTCGGGATCGGCGAGGGCCATCAGGTGACCGCCAGGACGGGTGTCGGCGTCGACGCCGATCCGCTCCTTGGCGACCCTGGCTTGGAAGCCGGCGGGAAAGAACCGGTCGTCGGCCCCGGCCAGGACGCGGGTCCGCGTCGGCCACGAGGTGAAGTCGCAAGTCGTACTGAATACGGCGTCGACCTCGTCGTAGGAATCTTTGATCGCCGACCGGTCGACGTCATGAAAGAAGTACGTCTCCACATCAAAATCGCCGTACCCGCCCTCGATCGCGGCAGCCTCGCGGGCCTGACCGGAACCGGTGGCATCCCACCATTCGCCGGGCGTCTCGCCGGCGATCGGGACCATCGCGTTGACGAGGACGAGTTCCTGCACCGCAAGACGTTCAGCGGCCATGGGAGCGGTGAAGCCGCCCAGGGACTGCGCCACGAGGATCACGCTCGAGAACGGCTGCGCTGCCGCGATGACAAGGTCGGCGTACTCGGCCAACCCGGCATCGGGATCGGGCCCCGGGAGATCCACCGCCACGGCCTGGTGTCCGGCCTTCTCGAGCAGTTGAACAACGGGATTCCAGTAGGACCCGGCGCCGCCGGCGCCCGGGATCAGCACGTACGCAGCCATGCAAAGGTTGACGCGCCGGGCCGGCGAAACTCATCGCAACAGCCCGCCATGCAGAAATCGGCGGGCATCTTGGCCTCGCCTGGGGCACCGTGAAGCGATGTCCTCCTCGATCGTCGATATCGACCCTGACCACGCGCGTCTTCCCGAGATGTTCGAGGTGCTCCGGCATCTGCGGAGCGAGCTGACTCTCCCCCAGCTCCGCGAGATCTACGCCGAAGGCTTTCCGCAGGGGCTGCGCTTCACCGCGGTGGACGAGGACGGCCGACTTGTCGCGGTCGCCGGTTGGCGGCTCGTGGCGTGCACCACCGCCGGGCGCCGGCTCTACATCGACGACCTCGTCACCGACCCGCAGGTGCGCTCGTCAGGCCACGGGCACTTGCTTCTGAGCACGCTCGAGCAGCGGGCCCGCGATGCCGGCTGCCGGATCCTGGACCTCGACTCGGGCGTGCACCGCGGCGCTGCCCACCGCTTCTACTTCCGTGAGCGGATGACGATCGCCTCCTACCACTTCATGCTCACGCTCTGATCACACCCGCTGGCGCGCTCCGGTCCGCGTCGACGCCGCCGCGACGGCCGCATCGCGAAGCGCATTCACCTCATCCGCCGTGAGCGTGCGCCCGGCGCGCCACCGCAGCCGGTAGGCCAGCGAGCGCTGCCCCTCGGCGGTGGTGAAGTCGTCGAACAGCCGCAGCGACTCGAGATCCGGCCCGGCTCCCGCGAGGAGCGCCGCCTCCACAGCAGCCGCGTTCACGCCCGCCGGAACCAGCAGCGCGACGTCACGGTCGGCGGCGGGGTAGGGCGAGAGCGGCGGCAAGACGGGAGGCGGCTCGACCTCCGCGACGAGGGCCCCGAGGTCGAGTTCGAACGCGCAGGCCCGCGGCGGCAGATCGTTGTCGGCGACCACCCGCGGATGCAATTCACCGGCATGACCGATGACGCGCGGACCGTCCGGTGTCGCAACGGAAAGCGCGGCGCAGCGACCCGGGTGCCACGGCGCCAGCGTTCCCGCTGCCACCTCGAGCGTCACCCCGGCGGCCCGCGCGATGACCTGCGCCGCGGAGACGGCGTCGGCCCAGTCCGCAGGGCGTCCCGCCTGCAGCGGACCTACGCTCAGCCGCAGACCGGTGAGCACTGCTGCGATATGGGTCGGCTGATGGGGCAGGGTCGCCTCGAGTGCCAGCAGTTCCTCGGGCGTGGGGCGCCGGTCGACCGGCGGGATCGGGGCCGCCTCGTGCTGTCCGCGCGACAGGAAGACGGTGCCCGCCTCGAACAGCGCGACATCGGGATTGCCCCGGCTGACGTTGCGGGCCGCGGCAGCGAGCAGGCCCGGCAGCAGCGAGGTGCGCAGGTACGCCTCGTCGTCGGAAAGCGGGTTGGCCACCCTGACAGCAGCGCGACGCGGATCCTGCTCTCCGAACCCGAGCCGATCGGCGACGTCACCGGCGACGAACGGCAGCAGGAGCACCTCGCCGAAGCCGGCGTCGGAAATCGCGGCCGTGACGCGGCGCCGCGCGCGCTGCCCGGCCGTCAATCCCCGACCCGCCGGCGCCCGCGGAAGCGTGACCGGGATCGTCCGATATCCCTCGAGCCGAAGCACTTCCTCGACGAGATCGGCGGCGCGGGTGAGGTCAGGCCGCCACGACGGCGGCTGCACGACGAGCGGGTCGTCTCCGGTGACCGTGCAGCCGACCTGAGCCAGCCGCTCCTTGATGACCGGCACCGGGTAGACGCGTCCACCGAGACGTTCGCACTCGCCTGCCGGAAGGGAGACCGGCGCGAGCTGCAGCGGGGTGCCGACCTCAGTCAGATGCACGGCGTCGGCCGCAGCGTCACCCAGCAGCATGCGCGCGGCCAGTTCGGCGCCGTAGCGAGCGAGCTCCGGATCAACCCCGCGCTCGAAGCGGCGCGAGGCCTCGGACGCCAGCCCGTGGCGGCGTGATGTGCGGGCCACGAGCGTCGGATCGAAATGGGCCGACTCGAGCGCGACTTCCGTTGTGGTGGTGGAGATTTCGGTGCGCGCCCCGCCCATGACCCCGGCCAGCGCCACCGGTCCGAGATCGTCGGCGATCACGAGATCCTCGGTGGACAGGAGGCGATCGACCCCATCGAGAGTCTCGAGCCGCTCGCCCGCCGTCGCCCGCCGCACGACGATGGCGCCCGCCACCTTGCCGGCGTCAAACGCGTGCAGCGGCTGCCCGATCCCGAGCAGCACGAGGTTGGTGACGTCGACGATGCGCGAGATGGGACGCATTCCCGCGGCGATCAGACGCGCCTGGTCGCCGAGCGAGGAGGTGGCCGAGGTGAGGAGCGCCTCGCCGTGCATCCGCCGCAGCACGTAGTGGCTGCACCCCTGCGGATCCTCGATGCGCACCTCGCCGGCCGGCCCGACCGGCGAAGGCAACGCGACATCAGCCGGATCGCGGAAGTCCAGGCCGAACGCCGTAGCCAATTCCCGGGCGATCCCGCGATGGGTGAGGGCGTAGCCGCGGTCGCTCGTCACCTCGATGTCGAGGACCGCATCCGGCCAGCCCACCAGGGTCTGGACATCCGCCCCGAGCGGGGTGTCGGCGGCCAGCACCATGATCCCGCGGTGGTCATCGCCCAGCCCGAGTTCGCGGGCCGAGCAGATCATCCCGTCGGAGACGCGGCCGTACGTTTCCCGCGCACCGATGGCGAATCCGCCTGGCAGAACGGCGCCCGGCAACGCCACGGGCACCCGGTCGCCCACGGCGAAATTCGTTGCACCGCAGACGACCGCGCGCAGCGGACCGTCCTCGGAGACGCGCACCTGGACGAAGCGGATCGGCTTCTTGAACTCGGTGAGCTCCTCGATCGTCACAACCTGCCCGACGACCACACCCGATCCGCCATCCGCCGCGACGACATCGAAGCCGAACAGCTCCACGCTCTCGACCTTCAGCCCGGCCTCGGTGAGCGCGTCGGCGCAGGCCTGCGCATCGGGCAGCCCGGGGACCAGCTCGCGTAGCCAGGAATGGACGGCGCGCATTACAGGACCCTCCCGCCGGCGAACGGGGCGCCGAAGCGCACGTCGCCGTCGAGCAGCACGCGCATGTCCGACAGCCCGTGCAAAGCCATGACTGTGCGCTCCAGGCCCATGCCGAAAGCGAAGCCGGTGTGGCGCTGCGGGTCGATGCCGCAGGCGGTCAGCACAGCGGGGTCGACCATTCCGCAGCCGCCCCATTCCAGCCAGCCCTCGCCGCCGCAGATCCGGCAATCAGGGTCAGGTGGTTCGCCGCCGCAGCCGAAGCATTGCAGGTCGATCTCGGCCGACGGTTCGGTGAAGGGGAAGAAGTGCGGACGCAGCCGCGTCCGCAGAGGCGCCCGGGAGGAGTGCAGGTTCTCCCCGCCGAACATGGCCGCGGCAAATGTGTCGAGCGTGCCGCGCAGGTCGCCCATCGTCAGGCCGACGTCGACCGCCAGTCCCTCGAGTTGCGTGAAGACCGGCAGGTGCGTCGCATCGATGGTGTCGGCCCGGAAGACCCGGCCGGGGCAGACCACGTAAAGCGGCAGGTCGCGTTCGAGCATCGCGCGCACCTGCACCGGCGAGGTCTGAGTGCGCAAAACCACCTGCGACGACGTGGGTTGCAAGTACAACGTGTCCTGCAGCTCGCGGGACGGATGATCCGGCGGCGTGTTCAGCGCGTCGAAGTTGAACCAGCCGTGCTCGGCCTCCGGCCCCTCGGCCACCTCGTAGCCCATCGCGGTGAAGACGTCGACCACCCGGTCGACCACGAGCGAGAGCGGGTGACGGCTGCCGAGCGGCGAGCGGGCCGCCGGCACCGTCACGTCGACGGCTTCCTCGACCAGCACCCGGGCATCGCGCTCGGCGTTGAGCTCGGCGGAACGGCGCTCGAACGCCTCGTTGATGGCGGACGTGAGCGCGTTCAGCCGCTTGCCGGGCTCAGCGCGCTCGGGCCCGGGCAATGACCCGAGCGAACGCCGCGCCAGGCTGAGCGCCGCGCCCCGGCCGCTGACGTGAGTGGTGCGAGCCTCCGCCAGGGCGTCGAGGTCGGTCGCCGCGCTGATGGCGGCCACCGCCTCCTCGCGCAACGCGTCGAGGGCAGGCTGGGAAAGATCCTGCGGCGTTTCGCCGGAGGGTGACATGGGTGTTCCTCGGAGTTTCTACAGAAGTCGGGCTCTTACGAGTGGGAGTAGGGCGGGCCTGCCGGCTCCCTCAGGCGTACGTGGGTGCGCCGGCAGGCAACGTAAATCGAAACTCCGCACCTCCGGCCTCGCTGCGACCGGCCGCGATGGTGCCGCCGTGCGCCTCCACGATGCCCTTGGCGATGAACAGCCCGAGTCCGGTGCCGCCCCGGCGGGCACCGCCGCGCCAGAACTTCGTGAACACGCGCGCCACCGTCTCCTCCGGAATCCCGTCACCCTCGTCGGCGACTGTAACCACCGCTCCGGGCTCGGGCGTGGCAATCGGCTCCACGCGAACGGTGACCGTGCCGTCGCCGTGGCGCAACGCGTTTTCCACGAGGTTGTGCAAGACCTGATCAAGCTTGTCGGGATCGAGCCACATTTCCGGAAGCGGCTCGTCGGCGAAGACCCGGAAGCGGTCCTCCTCCTCACCGGCGGCGACCGAACCGGCCACGACCCGGCGGACGGCGGTCGGCACGTCGACGACCTGCAGCCGCAATTCCAGCCGGCCGGCGTCGATCCGGGAGACGTCGAGCAGCTCCGACAGCAGCCGGGTGACCCGGTCGGCGTCGGCGTTCACCGTGGCGAGCATCAGCAGCTTCTGCTCGTCGCTGAAGCGGTCCCACTTGGCGAGCAGGGTGGCAGTGAAGCCCTTCACGCTCGTCAATGGCGAGCGCAATTCGTGCGCCACCGTGCTCACCAGATCGGCGCGGCTGCGCTCGAGACGCTCGCGCGATTCGGTGCCGCGCAGGCTCACGACCACCCGCTGTACGGCCCCGCCCGATCGCACGTAACGCGCTGTCGCCAGAAGCTCGTACTCCGCATGCTCCGTCACCAGCAGCAGCCGGCGCTCGGGCTGGCGCTGCACTCCCGGAAGCAGCAGCAGCGGGGCCGAGCACTCCCACCAGTCGTTGCCACGCTCGTCGAGCAGGGTCACCAGGTCCGGCAGCCGCTGGCCCGAAACGTCGGCTGCATCGCCTTTGACCTGCAGCAACAACAGCGCGGCGGAATTTGCCAAGCGCACCGCACCATCAGGAGCCAGCACGAGCAGGCCGTCGGGAAGCTCTTCGCTGAAGGCGGCGCCGGCTTCGAAGCCGACCAGCTCTGACGGGTCGACCACGCCGTCGGACGCGCGCCGCCGCCGATCCAGATCCGTCAGCCGCGAACGAGAGGGCGGCACTCGGCGGCGGTCGACGCTCATCCGCCAACCTCCTCCGCCGCGCGAGCTGACTCGTAGAGGCACACGGCCGCAGCCGCCGCGAGGTTCAACGATTCCGCTCGACCGTACACCGGTACCCGCAGTGAAATATCCGTCGAACGCGCCTGTAAACGGGACAATCCATGGGCTTCGTTGCCGAAGACCCAGGCATGATCACCGGACAGCGCACGCTGTGCTTCGGACTCGTGCAGGTTGTGCGGCGCGTGCGCCTCAGCCGCGATAACGGCGCACCCTGCCGCGTGCAGCGCCGTGACCGCTTCCTCGAGACTCACGGCGTCGACGATCGGCAAGTGCAGCAGGCTCCCCGCCGAGGCTCGCACACATTTCCCGGACCAGGGGTCGACGCTGTCACCAGCGAAGATGACGCAATCGGCGCCGGCAGCATCGGCGGTGCGGACCACTGTGCCGGCGTTGCCGGGATCGCGGGCCTCGACCAGCACGACGACCAGGCGGTGACCCGGCCGGGCCGGCGGCGGGGCGAGCGCCTCTGCCAAGCTGACCTGCGGCAGTTCGGCGACGGCGACCAGCCCCTGCGGGGTGACGGTCTCCGAAAGGGCCACCGCCGCGTCGTCAGCCAGCAGATGCACGGGCGTTTCCGGGCGCAACCTGCTGATCATTTCGGCGTGGCGCTGCGCCGCGGCCGGGGTGGCGAACAGCTCGCGTACCAACCCGGCATCGATGGCCGCGCTTACCGCAGACGGTCCTTCCAGGAGCACCAGCCCACGTTCGCGGCGACCGCTTCGGCGCAGCAGCTTGCGCGCCGCAGCCACCCGCGCGCTACGGACGCCGAGCAGACTCAGGACCGTCAGCCCTAGGCCGCCGGAGCTGCCTGACCGTGGTCGGCCGGCAGCGCCTCACGGGCGACGGCGACAAGCGCGCGGAAGGCGTCGGGGTCGGTGACGGCGAGATCTGCCAGCACCTTGCGGTCGACCTCGACCTCGGCGGCTTTCAGACCCTGGATGAACCGGTTGTAGGTCATCCCCTCGGCGCGTGCAGCGGCGTTGATACGGGTGATCCACAGCTGGCGGAAGTCACCCTTCTTCGCCCGCCTGTCGCGGTAGGAATAGGTGAGCGAGTGCAGCATCTGCTCTTTCGCTTTGCGATAGAGCCTCGAGCGCTGTCCCCGGTAGCCGCTGGCCTGGTCGAGTACTTCGCGACGCTTCTTCTGGGCGTTGACCGCCCGCTTCACGCGTGCCATTTGAAGCTAGCTCCTCATCAGTGGATCGCGGGCACCCGAGGGCACCCCGTAGAAAGTGGTTGGGGCCGAATCGGCCAGTCAGCGACCGAGCAGCTTCTTGACCTTCTTGGTGTCCGCTGCGGAGAGAGTCACCTCGTTGTAGAGCCGGCGGGTACGCGCGCTCGACTTGTGCTCGAGCAGGTGATTGCGATTCGCGCGACGCCGCATGATCTTTCCGGTGCCGGTGATCCGGAAGCGCTTGCTGGAGCCGCTGTGCGGCTTCATCTTGGGCATGGAGGGGTGACCTTTCCAGTCCTATCGGTGTGCTGGCGGGTGGGCCCTAACCGGCTACGGGTGTGGGGGCGGGCTCAGCGGGCGCGGCGACGCGCTGCTGGGGCCGCTTGTGGGGGGCGACGACCATGACCATGTTGCGTCCGTCCTGCTTGGGCGCGGCCTCGACGAAGCCCAGCTCCTCGATGTCTCCAGCCAGGCGCTGGAGCAACCGGAAGCCGAGCTCGGGGCGCGACTGCTCGCGTCCGCGGAACATGATGGTGATCTTCACCTTGTCGCCGGCCTTGAGGAAACGCACGACGTGACCCTTCTTGGTCTCGTAGTCATGCGGATCGATCTTGGGCCGAAGCTTCATTTCTTTGATGACGGTCTGGACCTGGTTACGCCGGGCCTCGCGTCGCTTCTGGTCGCTCTCGTACTTGAACTTTCCGTAATCCATGAGCTTGCATACCGGCGGCCGCTGGTTAGGCGCGATCTCGACAAGGTCGAGGTCAGCCTCCTCAGCCATCCGCAACGCATCGTTGATGGCGACGATGCCGACCTGCTCTCCGGCGGGCCCCAGGAGGCGGACCTCGGGGACGCGGATGCGGTCGTTGATACGGGGCTCGACGCTGATGGGCACTCCTTCGGGTCAGGCAAACGGCTTCTACAACACCTCTGACCGGCTGAAAAATCCAGCGCCAGCGGTGGCCGCGAATTCCGGCGCCAGAGCGCCCGAACTGCCGACCCGAACCCGGCCGCATCCAGCTGAATCAATCAGAATGGAGCGAATCGGGTGGGAGGCGGACCTCCGCTTGGCCCCAGCGCCGGCGAACCGACGCACAGGTGGTCGCACCCAAGGTACCGCGCGCGCCGGTGGGACGTCGAGACGCTCAGGCGAGCGCAACTCCGACCCTGCGCGCAGCATCGCGTCCGGACGGGGGCAGGGCCAGCACGCCGGTTCCCTCGGGACAGTGCTCGAGCAGGCGCTGGGCCCAGTCGGCGTCGAGCGTGCCTTCCGGGCAGATGACCGCGATGAGGGGTGCTCGGTCCTCCCCCGCAACGGCGTACACCTCGTGGGGCGCGGCCGCGCGGCGCGCCTTGCGACTGGGCTTCCAGGCCGGCGCCCCGAACGTCGGTCCGGGCGGTTCGGCGGCGATCTCGTCGGTCAGCAGGGTCCAGGTATGCGGCGAACCGGGATCGACGACGACGGCGAGCGACTGCTCCACCGCGTACGCGATCACCTCACGTCCGGGGCGGGGCACCGGGCGCGCCTGCGCCGACCAGTCCGCCAGGGTGTCGAGCCCGGTGAAAGCCGGTAGCGCCTGGCGCCCGTCGGCCGACTCCAGCAGCGCCAGCGCCATCTCACCCTCGCTCGCGTGTTCGGCGCCGGGCAGCGCAACGACGGCCACCAGCAGCCGAGCCGAAGCTAGGCCGTCGAGAATCCCCGGGGCGTCGCCTGCCTTCAGTGCCGCCAGGAGCGCCGGATCCGCGGCACCGACATCCCCTGTCAGCACCCTGCGGTCATTCGACGATCTTGGAGATGGGCAGTTCGAGAATGTCGCGAGCGCCGGCCGCCTTGAGCTTGGGCAGCAGCGTGTTGACCCCGCGCTTGGGCACCACGGTCTCGACCGCCGCGTGATCGCTCTGGGCGAGCGAGGTGACGGTCGGCGAGGTCATGGACGGCAACTGGTCCAGCACCGCCGCGAGATCAGCAGAGGCGACGTTGAGCTTCAGCAGCACCTGACCGCGCGCCCTTATGGCGCCCTGCAGCAGCAGCGCGATCTCCTCCATGGCCGTGCGACGGACCGGGTCGGCGTAGGACTCGGGATTGGCGACCAGTTCGGTACGGCTCGTCAGCAGCGTCTCGATGATCTTCAGCCCGTGCTTGCGCAGGCTCGAGCCGGTCTCGGTGACATCGACGATCGCGTCGACGATGTCGGGGACCTTGGCCTCCGTCGCCCCGTAGGAAGGAACGATCCGTGCCTTGACGCCGACCTTCTCGAAAAAGCGCCGGGTCAGCTCCGGGTACTCGGTGGAGACGCGCACCCCGTCGGGCAGTTGATCGCCGCTGTCGACCGGCATCGAGTTCGGCACCGCGAGGATGATCCGCACCGGGTTGGCCGTCGCCTTGCTGTACTCGAGCTCGGTGACGGTCGCGACGTCGGACGCGGTCTCGGCCACCCAATCGCGGCCGGTGATGCCGAGGTCGAACAGCCCCTGCTCGACGTACTGCGGGATCTCCTGGGGACGCAGGAAGCGCACCCGCTCGATGCGCGGGTCATCGATGCTGGCGTGGTAGTCACGCTCGGATCCGCGCTGGACGGCGAGATCAGCCGCAGCGAACAGGTCGAGCGTGGCCTTTTCCAGGGAGCCCTTGGGTAGGACGAGCGAAAGCACGCCTCCAGTGTGCCTGCCTGCGTCAGTGTGCGGCGTCGATCCGGGCAACGAGGGTCCTGGCGAGCGGGACGGACCGGCTTCGGCTGGCCCTGTCCCCGAATTGGATGAACATCCGGAAGACGATCGGACCGCGGCGCACCATCAGCCAGCTCTCGGTACTCGGCTCGATCTGACTGACAATGTTGCGCTCGTGCTCGGCCACATAGACAGATTCGTCGCCGACGCCGACGGACAACGGGGGCGCCAACCCGGTGCCGCTGTCATTGCTCAGGCGCGCGGGAGGGCAGGTAGCGAGCTCAGCGCGAACTGCCTGAAAGAAGGACGCAGCGTCCGCGGGCGTCTTCATCACTGCCAGCACTTCCTCCACGTAGTCGCTGGTGTTCGCCCGCCTGGGGAGGCTGTTCACCGACCGCTGCAGCGCATCCGGTGGGGGCGTCGCGAAGGCGAGTTGGCAGGGCAGTGAGAAGCCCGCGGTCGGCGTCAGGGTTTGGATGCCTCCCGGGAAGTCTGCGGAGCGCAAAGTGGCAGCGTCCGCCAGCAGGGTCTGCTGCGCGCTGATCTGTCCGCCGCTCGGGGTCGGGGTCGGGGTGGGGGTTGGTGTGGGGGTTGGAGTTGGAGTGGCCGTGGGCGTACCCGATGACGAGGGCGTGCCGCTGGAACCACCCACTCCAAGAACCAGCCCGACCGCACCGCCCGCCACGACGAGCGCTCCCACAACCACTGCGGTGACCACACGACGGCGCTTCATATCGGGCGGCGCGGGCGGCCGGTGCTCGACGACTGTTTGGAGCACCCCCGGGCGTTCGGCCGGCAACGTTGTGGCCGATCCCGGATTGCTCAGCTGAGCGGCGAGCTGCTCGGCGGTGGGCCGCTCTTGCGGATCCCGGCGCAAGAGCGCGGGGACCACATCGAGCAATCCCGGAGCCAGCCGGTCGAGCGGGACCGACGGGGAAGAGCTCAGAACTCGCGAGATCAGCGCCGGATTGGACCCATGCCCGAAGGGCTGCTCCCCCGACGCGGCAAAGCACAGCACCAGCCCCAGCGCGAACACGTCCGACGCCGGGATTGCCTCCCCGCTCTCGATCTGCTCCGGCGCGAACCAGCCCGGCGAGCCGACCATGAGGCCCTCGGTCGTCAGCCGCGCCACGTCAGCGGCCGCGGCAATGCCGAAGTCGATGACAATCGGCCCCGCAGCCGTCATCAGCACGTTGGGTGGCTTCAGGTCGCGGTGAACCAGATGCTCTTCATGAACCGCCATCAACGCCTGCGCAAGCCCGGTCGCCAGCGTCAGCTGATCGGCGTGCGACAGCGGGCCACCCGTGGTGACCATCTCCTCGAGCGAGGGCCCGTCGATGAATTGGGTCGCCAACCACGGCTGATCCGCTTCGGTGTCGAAGTCCAGCAGCTTTGCTGTGTAGGGAGACGAGACCCGAAAGGACGCCTGCACCTCGCGGCGAAAGCGCGCCCGGAACGACGCATTGTCGCCCAGTTCGGCGCGCACCACTTTCATGGCGACCTGACCCCGCGGGCCGTCGGCGAGGTAGACGACGCCCATGCCGCCACTGCCCAGGCGCGACAGCAATCGGTAGCGTCCGACGACGAGCGGATCGGACGCGCGCAGCGGGTCCAAGGGCTAGCCCGCCTGCTCCGCCGACCGCAGGTCGCGTAGCAGCAGTGCCGTTTCCAGCGCCGCCACGGTGGCCTCACGTCCCTTGTCCTCGGGTGCGCCCGGCAGCCCCGAACGATCTCGGGCCTGCTGCTCGGTGTCGCACGTGAGCACGCCGAAGCCGACCGGGGTGCCGGTATCGAGCGCCACGCGTACGCACCCCGCCGTCACCGCGTCGCAGACGTACTCGAAGTGTGGGGTGCCGCCGCGCAGCACCAGGCCGAGGCAGACGACGGCGTCATGGTTGGCTGCCAGCGCTTGGGCGACGACGGGAAGTTCGACGGCACCCGGCGTCCGCATCACGGTCGGCGCCTCGATGCCGCACTCGCGGGCGGTGCGCACTGCGCTGTCGAGCAGGGCGCCGGTGATCTCCTCGTGCCAGCGGGTGGAGACGATCGCGAGCCGAAGGCCGGTCGCGTCGACCGCCGTCACGGGTGCTCCTTCGCCGCTCACGGGGTCACCGTAGCGCCGGGGAGTAAGCGCGCGACCGCGCTTTCGACATACTTGGCGATCACGTCTACCTCGAGGTTCACCTGAGCCCCGACCTTGCGCTGCCCGAGCGTGGTGCGGCGCAAGGTCTCGGGGATCAGGCTGACGGCGAAACCGTCGTCGTCGGTGGCGGTCACGGTGAGGCTGACCCCGTCCACCGTGACCGATCCCTTCTCCACCAGATAGCGCGTCACCCCCGCCGGCGCGGCGATCCGCACGACATCCCAATGCTCGGCCGGGTCGCGCGCGGCGACCGTTCCGACGCCGTCGACGTGGCCTTGCACGACGTGCCCGCCGAGGCGGGTCGACGCCGTCACCGCACGCTCGAGGTTGACCGGGTCGCCCGGGTTCAGGCCGCCCAAGCTCGAGCGGTTCAGCGACTCGGCCATCACGTCGAAGTGCAGGCGGCGGGAGCTTCCCTCATCGGGATCCCAGCCGGTGACCGTGAGGCAGACGCCGTTCACGCTGATCGAGTCGCCGAGCTTGACGTCGTCGCCGACGCTGGCGGCGCGCACGGTCAAGCGGGCCGCATCCGTCAGCGATTCGAGGGCTGCCACCTCGCCCAGTTCCTCGACGATGCCGGTGAACACGAGGTTCACGCTCCCTTCGGATAGCTGACGAGCCGCACGTCCTCGCCGAAGCGGGTGACGTCCTCGAGAGTGAGGCGCGGGGCGGCGGTGATGGTCTCGATGGCGGACGAGCGCAGCGCCGGGTAGCGACCGCTGCCGAGCAGCACGGGTGACACGTAGCCCACGACTTTGTCGATCAGCCCGTCGTCCCAGAAGGCTCCGGCGAGCGTCGGCCCGCCTTCGAGCAACACGCTGACGACGCCTCGGGAGTGCAGCTCGGCGAGGGCCTTTCCGGGAGGGTCGGCGGTGATGATCGTCTCGGCGGAATCGTCACAGATCTTGGCACCCGGCGGGGTGCGGCCTGTGCGGTCGAAGACGACGCGCAGGGGCTGGCGCTTCGGGGGCGGCTCGGAGGCCGGAGGGCGGACGGTCAACAGCGGGTCGTCAGCCAGCACCGTGCCGACGCCGACAAGGATCGCGTCGACCTGGGCGCGCAAGAGGTGGCTGTCGCGGCGGGCGTCCTCGCCCGTGATCCAGCGGCTGGTGCCATCCGCCGCGGCGATCTGACCGTCGAGGCTGGCGCCGTACTTCCAGATCACGAACGGTCGTCCCCGCCGAACGGTGTGCAGCCAGGCTTCATTGACGCGCTCGGCGTCGGCCTCCAGCACCCCGCTCTCGACTTCGATTCCCGCCGCGCGAAGCACGTCGGCGCCCCCGCGGGCCAGCGGGTTCGGATCATCGACGGCGAAGACGACCCGGCGGATCCCCGCGGCCAGCAGCGCTGTGGTGCAGGCGCCGGTGCGGCCGGTGTGGGAGCACGGTTCGAGGGTGACGACGGCGGTCCCGCCGCTCGCCCGCTCCCCCGCATCCTGCAGCGCAGCAACCTCGGCGTGCGGGCCGCCGGCGACAACGTGCCAGCCCTCGCCGACAACCTCGCCTGCCGCATCGAGCACCACGCAGCCGACCACCGGATTGGGACTGACTGTCCCGAGCCCCCGGCCGGCGAGCTCGATGGCCCGCCGCATCGCTGCCGTCTCCGTTGCGGTCACGGGCCGGCCGCGCGCTCGGCCGCCGCACGTATCCGCTTGACCGCTTCCGCCGGGTCGTCGGCGCCGAAGACCGCCGAGCCGGCGACGAGCACGTTGGCACCTGCCTCCACGCACTGCACGGCCGTGTCTTCGGTGACCCCGCCGTCGACCTGGATCCACAGATCGAGATCGCGGCCCGCCGCCATCCGGCGCACCGCGGCGATGGTGGGCAACACCTGCGGCAGGAACGGCTGCCCCCCGAAGCCGGGCTCGATCGTCATGATCAGCGCCATGTCGAACTCGGCGAACAGCTCGGCATAAGGCTCGACGGCAGTGCCCGGGTTGAACGCGATACCTGCCCTGGCCCCCGCCGCGTGCAGATCGCGGGCGGTACGTAGCGGCGCCTGAACGGCCTCCGCGTGGACCGTGACGTTCTTGGCTCCCGCCTCGGCGAACATCGGCGCCCAACGCTCGGGCTCCTCGATCATCAGGTGACAGTCCAGCGGGACGCGAGTGTGCGCTGCCATCGCCGCCACGGTCGCCGGGCTGTAGGCGAGGTTCGGCACGAAGTGAAAGTCCATGACATCGATGTGCAGCCAGTCGATGACGGCTTCCACTCCCGACACCTCGCTGCCCAACTTCAGCGGGTCGGCGGCGAGCAGGCTCGGGTAGAGCTGGACGGCCGGCTTCCCGGCTGAAGGTGACACGAACCGAAGGCTAGCGGGCCGGTCTCCCCAATGGGCCGCAGTCGATCTGCCTTTCCGCGGTAAGTGTTCAGGCGGCGTGTTGCATGAGGACTTCGACGGCGTAGTGCAGGTCGAGGGTGTCGCCGGCGTGGGGTGGCAGGGTGGCCGCGTTGATGGTGTGGTCGGGGTCGAGGTGTTCGGCGGGCTTCCAGGGCCACTGTCTGCGATGTGGGACGGCGCTGCCGGCAGCGGTAGTGACGGTCAGGGCGCGAGTGCTCGGGTTCAGCTTGAGACGAATGCCGTCGGCGTGGATGAG
>DATAZK010000089.1:0-30748 GCA_036272075.1 Frankiaceae bacterium | reverse complement strand
GCCGGCTGGCGCGACGCTTGCGCCCGACCCGGGCAAATGATGCAGAAGGCTTCAGCATCATGGAGTTGCTGGTGTCGATGATCCTGCTTGCGGTTGTCTCCACGAGCCTGCTGGCGGCGACCAACGCGATCTACTCAGGAATCCATAAGCAGCAAGGCATTACCGACGCTGCCGACGGCAACCGGCGGGCCTACGAATTGCTGGACAAGCAGGTGCGCTACGCGAGTGGCATCAATACTCCGGGCACTGCGGCGGACGGCAACTTCTACGTCGAGTACATGTGGAGCAAGTCGAACGGCTCCATCGATACCTACACCTGCTCGCAATGGCGCCTCAATCCCACCACCGACGTCCTGCAGTGGCGCAGCTGGGTCGCGGGGACAACCCCGAACCCGACGCCTACGTTCACAACGGTCGACACCGGAGTCATCAACAACCCGAGCACGCAGCCGCCGTTCGCGTTGCTTCCGCCGACGGTGCAGGGCGCCACCATGCAGTACCAGTCGCTGATGGTCAATTTCATCGCCAAGCGCGACAAGGGAACCGTGACCACCACGGGTCCCACGATGACGGATGCCACCGGCAAGACCGTCACGATCGGGTTCACCGCATTGGACTCGCCCAACAGCTCGGCCCCCAGCCCGGCGGTCTGCCAGGAGGTGGCACGGTCATGATGCGCATCCTGCGCTCGCTTCGTCTTCGACCCGGCAACGACGACGAACGCCAGTCGGGTTTCGCCATGTTCATCGCCCTTCTGCTGATCGTCGTCGTCGCCGGCATGGCACTGCTCGTCGCCGGACTCGTGATCAGCGAGAGCAAGCCGACTCAGACCCAGCGCAAGACCGTCGCCACCCTGAATGCCTCCGAGGCCGGGTTCGAGGTCGCCCTCCACCGCCTGCGCATCGCGACTGACAACTACGGCAACGGTATTTTGACCAAGCTTCCATGCACGGCGACCTCCTCGGCCGTCGGTACACCGCTGAACGGTTCGGTCGGCCCGAAGACCGGCGCGGCGAGCAACCAGACGCTTACGTTCGCGGTCTTCGTGCGGTACTACGACGATGACCCGAGCACGATGGGCACCACCGACCTGAACCAGAACGCGATCGCGTGCTCGGGCGGTGCGCCAGTGAGCGTTCCGCAGTATGCGTACCTGCAGTCCAATGGTGTGGGTGTGGGCGGTGCAAACGCGACCAGCACCGCTGGAGACCGCGCGTTGCACACCACGTATCACTTCAAGACCAGCACCCTGAACATCGCGGGTGGCCGGCTCAACATGAACACGACCTCGCTGTGCTTGGACGCCGGTTCGACCGACCCGATCGTCGGTGCCGCTGTGACCCTCTCGCAATGCCAAAACCGCGGGGTCACCCCGTCACAGAGCAGCTGGTCCTACCGCGCCGACCTGACGATCTACCTGACGACGACCGGATCGCCCGGCATGTGCCTGACTGCGGGTTCGACGTTCGGTACCACCTCCACCTCGAAGCTGACCCTGCAGACCTGCGCGACCGATGGCACCGCGACCACGTACCCGTACCAGGCCAGCCCGTCACTCCAGCAGAGTCAGGAATGGAGCTTTGACGACAACGGCAAGTTCGAGGGCGCCGCAGCCGGCGGAAACATCAACGGCAACTGCATCACGGCTAACCCTTACAACAACCCGGTAGTCGGCGGGTTCCTCTACGAGCAGGCCTGCGACAGCGGCGGCTTCGACACCGAGACCTGGAACCCCGACCCGCAGGTCGGTGCCGGCGCAGCCGGGGACAACACCCAGCAGCTGGTGAACTACTCGGAGTTCGGCCGCTGCCTGGATGCCACCGACCAGAACCCCAATGCCACATGGATGATCGACTATCCCTGCAAGCAGGCGCCTAACCCGGCGAACGTGGCCTGGAACCAGCGCTACACCTACTCGTCGACGGCGAAGACACTCTCGACGGCGACCGGCGGAACCACGTACTGCTTGACGGCACCGGCGACCCTGTCCGGCACCCCGATCAACAATGTGGTCGTGCTCAAGCCCTGCGTCGCCGGCTCGACCCTGCAGCAGTGGAGCGAGACGGGCAACAGCGGCAGCTACGCCACCTCCTACACGGTCGTCAGCGCTGCCGGTAGCTGCCTCACGGTCGTGCAGCCCGGCCTCGGCGACACGTACCACCAGCAGTGGGGTGCCGCCATTGCCGGCATCTGCGATGGTTCCCTGGTGCAGAAGTGGAACGCGCCGGCGAACTTCATCGACTCGCGCTTGAAGGGCACGGCTGAGGACAAGGGCGGTCAGTGATGACGGCAGCGCTGGCGGTACTCGCCGGCCTGCTGGGACTGGCGGTCGGATCGTTCCTGAACGTCGTGGTCTGGCGGGTGCCGCGCGGGGAGTCCGTCGTCACACCGCGGTCGCACTGCCCGAACTGTGATGCCGGCATCCGCCCGCGTGATGAAATCCCTGTTGTCTCCTGGCTTTTGCTCAAGCGGCGCTGCCGCGATTGCCAGGCTCCGATCAGTGCCCGCTACCCCCTGGTGGAGCTCCTGACGGCGGCGGTGTTCGTCGCGGTAGCGCTGCGGTTCCGGCACTCTCCGAGCTGGATTCCGGCGTACCTGTATCTCGCGGGCCTTGGCGTCGCACTCGCGCTCATCGACCTGGATGTGCGCAAGCTGCCGAATGCCCTGACGTTGCCGGCCTATCTGGTCGGCCCGGTGCTGCTCGCCGTCGCTGTAGCAGCTGACGGACACGTGGGTTGGGGCTCGCTGCTGCGCGCCCTCGGCGGGCTGGCCGGCATGTACGCCTTCTACTACGTGCTGTGGTTTGCGACCAGCGGGCGCGGTATGGGCTTCGGCGATGTCAAACTCGCTGGTGTGCTTGGCCTTTTCCTTGCCTTCCTCGGCTGGCAGACCTGGGCTGTGGGCCTGTTCGCGGGCTTCTTCGTGGGCGGCGTCATCGGCCTGGGCCTCATGGCCGCCGGGCGCGCCGGGCGCAAGACCAAGGTTCCGTACGGGCCGTTCATGCTCGCGGGGGCTTTCATCGCGGTACTGGTAGGTAGCGGCATCGCCCACTCCTACCTGCATGTCGTCGGGGCCTAAAACCCCATAAGGGACAGGCTGTCCCGCTGCTGCGCATGCCAGGCCGAATTCCACCATTCGCCCCCTCAAGGCGCTGCTCCAATCGGCCGAACATTCGTGTGACGGCCAGTTCGGCCGACTCTCACGTACGGAAGGGGCTGCTGTGTCTGGACGCAGAGCCGTCGGCCTCGACATCGGCACGACGGGCGTTCGCGCGGCTCAGATCGCCTGGTCCAAGGACCAGACGACCTTGGAGCGGTTCGGGCAGGTAGCCCTCCCACCGGGCGCCGTGCGCGACGGCGAAGTCATCGACAGTGAAGCCGTAGCTGCGGCCATCCGCGAACTCTGGTCGCGGGTGAAGTTCAGCACCAAGAAGGTCGTTGTCGGCGTGGCCAACCAAAAGGTCATCGTCCGCCAGCTCGACCTTCCGTGGATGCCGATCGCCGAGCTGCGCAAGTCGCTCGCCTTCCAGGTTGCCGACGTGATCCCGATGCCCGTGGAGCACGCGATTCTCGACCTGCACCCGCTCGAGGAGGTCGAGGACGAGAACGGCCGCCGCCAGCGCATCCTGCTGGTCGCTGCTTCTCGCGACATGGTCTCCTCGCTCATCTCCGCGGTCGAGTCGGCAGGCCTGACGCCCACCAGCGTGGATCTGAACTCGTTCGCGGTGCTTCGCGTGCTCGCTGACGTCGACCGTCTCGGCCTCAGCCGCCGGGCAGAAGCCCTCGTCGACGTCGGTGCCAGCGTGACGAACATCGTTGTCTCCGAGGGCGGTGTGCCGCGTTTCGTGCGCATCCTGCTCATGGGCGGCGCTGACGTCACCGAGAGCATCGCCGATCGCATGGGCATCGGCGTCGAGCAGGCCGAAGCCATCAAGCAGCACGAGCTCGTTCCCGCCTCGCCCGACGCCCCGGGGATCTCGCCGATGACGCGGATCACCGAGAGCGCCGCCGACGCGTGGGTCGAGGAAGTGCGCGGCTCGCTCGATTACTACTTCGCTCAGGCTGGTGCGGCCCGCGTCTCGCGGATCGTGCTTTCCGGTGGTGGCTCGCAGCTCGGCGGGCTCGCTCGCCGGCTGGCCATGACCACCGGCGTGCCGGTGGAGCCGGCCACGCCGCTGGCGCCCATGCAGATCGGCAAGACCGGCCTGTCGGACGCCCAGCTCGACTACGTCCAAGCTTTCAGCGTTGTCCCGGTGGGCCTGGCCATGGCGGGTGCGGCATGAGCGTCCTGACAAAATCCACTCCGGAATCCGAGGCGCCTGCAGGCGATTTCGACCTGCTCGCACCCGTGGAGTACGTCGCCCCTCGGGCGAACCTGCTCCCGCCGGAGATCGCTGAGCGCGCTGCGCTTCGCCGGATGCAGGCTCTGCTCGCTGCGGCGGTCATCGCCTGCGGCGGCATCGTCGGAGCTGTCTACGTGAATAGTGCCAGCGGGCGGGCTCCGGCCAAGGCTGCCCTCGCGCAGGCACAGAGCGAGCAGCAGACCCTGTCGGCGCAGAAGGCCGCGCTGGCACCCGCTCAGGCGGCGCACCAGCAGGTCCTGGCGGCCAAGCAGTCGCTGCAGGCAGCCATGGGATCTGAGGTGTTGTGGTCGGGGCAGCTCGACACATTGCGCCGCCGGCTCACCGATGGCGTGCGCCTGTCGACGCTGACCATCACCCCCTTGGATGCCGCAAGCACAGGTGCCGCTTCAAGCGCCGTGCAGCTTCCGGCCGGCCCGGCGGGTACCTCTACCGCCGCGTCCACCGCGACCAGCACGACCACCGGCTCTGCAGCGTCGAGCACGTACATCGCCACAGTGACGATGTCCGGAACGGCGCTCGACAACGACGCGGTGGCCGACTGGCTCGACACTCTCGCGGCAATGCCCGGATGGGGGAACGTCTACCTGACGACCACCGCCACCATCGCGCCGCCGAGCCCGCTGGTGTCGTACTCCATCACGGCGAACATCACGCAAGCCGCACTCTCTCACCGCTACACGAACGGGAGCTGAGCGATGAAGTCCATCGGTCGTAGAGCGACCATCATCGTCGCCGCCGTGGCCGGCCTCGCCGTCCTCGCGGGTGGCTGGTTCCTGCTGGTGAAGCCGGTGAGGTCAGACATCTCCAAGGTGAAGGCCCAGACGACTCAGCAGCAGTCCGACAACGACAGCTCACGCCTGCAGTTGCAGTCGATGCAGAGCATCGCGAAGCATCTGCCGGCAGAAAAGGCCGAGCTTGCCGTGCTCTCCCAGCGGGTGCCGAACCAGGTGGAGCTTCCGGCGATCCTTCGGTCGATGCAGGCACTGGCCAAGGCATCGGGCGTCACGCTGGCAACCATCACGCCAGCCGTTCCGACTCCGCTCACCGGGGCACCGGGGATCGACACCGTCGCGATCAACCTGGCGGTGAGCGGCGGCTACGCCGAGGTCGAGCAGTTCGACAGCGCTCTGGAAGGCTTGCAGCGCACCTTCCTGGTATCCGGATTCACCCTTACCGGCTCCGGCGGCACCAGTGGAGCCGGCACTCCCGCGGCCTCCACGACCACCACCATCACAGCCACCTTCACCGGGCGGGTCCTGGTGCACACCACGGCTCCGGCAGCGACGACGGGTACCGCAACCGCGGCCACCGCGTCGACGACCGCCACTGCCGGCCACTGATCGGGACCAGGAGCACTCATGCCTCGCCAAAAGGACGCCAGCAAGGCTCTGACGCTGGACAAACGTTCCAAGATCATGATCGGTGTACTGGCTGTGGTCCTCGTGGCCGCGGCGGCGTTCTTCTTGCTGAAGAAGGGGTCGACTGACAACAGCGCGAGCCCTTCGGTGAAGACGCCCACGACGTCCACCTCGCCCAAGGCTTCGGCGGCGCCCAAGGTCACGCCGAAGGTGTCTCCGGCACCTGCGGTGACGGCGGACAGCACCCGCGACCCGTTCGTACCGCTGGTGCAGGAGGCGGCGGCAACGGCGTCGTCCTCGACGACTGGCGGCACCGCTTCGCCCGCCCCGACGGCAACGTCCACCCCGACCGCGGCGCCGACCAGTTCGGCTCCGGCGGCCGGTAGCCACACCGTGGCCCTGGTGGAAATCAAGGGCACGGCTGCCACCATCACCTACAACAGCGTGGACAAGACCGTGCACGCCGGCGACACCATCGCGACCGGTATCACGGTGCCGAGCATCACGTCGACCGCGATCTTCGTCAGCTACAACGACAAGCTCTACGCCATCGCTCCGGGGCAAAGCGTCACCTTCTGACGCCCCCTCGCAGGCTCCAAGGCGGTGCACGCTCCGGCGTGCACCGCCTTTCTGCGTGAATCTGGGAGACTGGTCACGTGCTGCGCTGGCTGACTGCGGGGGAGTCTCACGGGCCCGCATTGACGGCGACCCTCGAGGGACTGCCTGCCGGGGTCGCGATCACTTCCGACGACCTTCGGGTGCAGCTGGCCCGCCGCCGGCTCGGCTACGGCCGCGGAGCGCGCATGGCATTCGAGCAGGACGCGGTCGAGGTCCTCGCAGGCATGCGTCACGGCCTCACGCTCGGCTCGCCGGTGAGCGTCGTCGTGCACAACACGGAGTGGCCGAAGTGGACCGAGGTGATGAGCCCCGATCCGGTGGACCCGGAGGTGCTCGCCGAGGCCGCCCGGGCCCGCCCGCTGACGCGCCCGCGGCCCGGCCATGCCGATCTCGTCGGGATGCAGAAGTACGGCTTCGACGACGCCCGCCCCGTCTTGGAGCGGGCGTCTGCCCGCGAGACGGCGGCCCGGGTGGTGCTCGGTACCTACGCGCGGGCGTTGCTGGCGCAGGCGTTCGGCGTGACGATCCTGTCGCACGTCGTCAGCCTCGGTCCGGTGGCCGTCCCGGAGGGCACGCCCCTTCCCGAGCCCGGCGACAGCGACCGGATCGACAAGGATCCCACCCGCTGCGCCGACGCGGCGACGGCCGCGCTGATGGTCGCTGAGGTGGATGACGCCAAGCGCGAGGGCGACACCCTCGGCGGAGTGGTCGAGGTACTCGCGTACGGACTTCCGCCCGGCCTCGGCAGCCACGTGCACGGCGACCGGCGGCTCGACTCCCGGCTCGCGGCAGCACTCATGGGCATCCAGGCGATCAAGGGCGTCGAACTCGGCGACGGTTTCGCGACGGCTCGCCGGCGGGGATCGCAGGCCCATGACGAGATCGTGCGCGACGCCGATGGCGAATTGCGCCGTGTCACCGGGCGATCGGGCGGCACCGAGGGCGGGATGTCGACCGGCGAGGTGCTCCGGGTGCGCGCGGCGATGAAGCCGATCTCCACCGTGCCGCGGGCGCTGCGCACGATCGACATGGCGACCGGCGAGGCGGCGGTCGCCATCAATCAGCGCTCTGACGTGTGCGCCGTGCCGGCGGCAGGCGTCGTCGCCGAGGCGATGGTGGCACTCGTGCTCGCGGAAGCGGCGGTGGAGAAGTTCGGCGGCGATTCGCTGGCCGAGATCCGCCGTAACGCGCAGAGCTACCTCGCCACACTCGAGACGCTGCTGCCCGCCCTCCCGGCGATCCCATGAGTGTCGTTGCCGTCATCGTGGGACCACCCGGTTCGGGCAAGACCACTCTCGGCCGGTTGCTCGCGGAGCGGCTCGGGGTGGCGTTCGCCGACACCGACGAGGTTGCCGCTGCCGCTGCGGGCAAGTCGGTCGCCGACATCTTTCTCGAGGACGGGGAGGAGCGGTTCCGCGAACTCGAACGCGCTGCAGTTGTTTCGACTTTGGGTGCTGAGGGGCCTGATCGCGTCGTCGCCCTCGGGGGAGGGGCCGTGCTGAATCCGGCCACGCGGGCCGATCTGCTCGGCCATCGCGTCGTCGCCCTGAGCGTCGATCTGTCGCATGCCGTCTCCCGCGTGGGGCTGGCCCGTGACCGGCCGTTGCTCGTCGAGGCGCCGCGGGCCCGGATGTCGGCCACCCTGCGCGAGCGGGCCCCGCTGTACGCCGAGGTGGCGAGCTTCAGCGTCGACACGTCCGAGCGCGCCCCTGCCGAGGTCGCCGAGGAGGTGCTCGCATGGCTGAAGCAGTGACGCGCATCGAGGTGCGTCCGGCGTCCGATCCGGCGTACACCGTGCACGTGGGTAGCGGTCTGCTCACCGAACTCGTCGAGGCAGCAGCCGGCGCCACCCGGATCGCCATGCTGTATCCGCCGACTCTCTACGACGCCGCGCGGGTGGTGCGCAGCGCGCTGTCCGCGTCCGAGGTCCACCTGATCGAGGTGCCCGACGGCGAGGCCGCCAAGGACCTGCCCGTGGCCGCCTCGGCCTGGTCGGTGCTGGGCCAGGTCGGCTTCACGCGCGATGACTTGGTGATCGGCTTCGGCGGGGGAGCTGTCACCGACGTCGCCGGCTTCGTCGCGGCGACGTGGCTGCGGGGCATCCGGGTCGTGCAGGTGCCGACCACGCTCCTGGCGATGGTCGATGCTGCGGTCGGGGGCAAGACCGGGATCAACACCGATGCCGGCAAGAACCTCGTCGGCGCCTTTCACCAGCCGTCCGCGGTGATCTGCGATCTGGCCTGGCTGGAGACGTTGCCGCCCGCCGAGTTCATCGCCGGGCTCGCCGAGGTCGTCAAGACCGGCCTGATCGCCGACCCGGCCATCCTCGATCTGCTGGATGCCGACCCGACCGGGCGCGCCCATCTGCGCGAGCTGATCGAGCGGTCGATCGCGGTCAAGGCCGAGGTCGTGAGCGCCGACCCGAAGGAGTCCGGCCGCCGCGAGATCCTGAACTACGGCCACACCCTGGCTCACGCCATCGAGCGCGCCGAGAACTACCAGTGGCGTCACGGCGCGGCGGTCTCGGTCGGGCTGGTCTTCGCCGGCGCGCTTTCGCGCCGGGCCGCCGGGCTGGACGACGCGACCGCTGACCGTCACCGCGAGCTCCTGCAGCGGATCGGGCTTCCGGTCAGCTACCCCGCGGGCCGCTGGCCGGAGCTCGTACAGGCGATGCGCGTCGATAAGAAAGCACGCGCGAAGCGGCTGCGTTTCGTCGTGCTCGCGGGCCTTGCCAAGCCCGCAATCCTGGACGACCCGGATCCCGAGATGCTGCTCGCTGCCTACGGTGAGGTCGCTTCATGAAGGTGCTCGTCCTTTCCGGTCCCAACCTCGACCGGCTCGGGGTCCGCGAGCCCGAGGTGTATGGCCGCGGCACCTACGCCGAGCTGGTCGACGCCTGCCGCCTTGCCGCGGGCAAGCTCGGGCTCGACGTCGACATTCGCCAGACCGCCGACGAGGCGCAGATGATCCGCTGGGTCCACGAGGCGGCCGACGCGGCACTGCCGGTCGTCCTGAACGCCGGCGCCTGGACCCACTACTCGTACGCGCTGCGCGACGCCTGCGCCGGGCATCCCGCGCCGCTGATCGAGGTACACCTCTCGCAGATCGCCGCCCGTGAGGAGTTTCGCCATCACTCGGTGCTGTCCGCGGTCGTGACCGGCACCATCACCGGACTCGGCGTCGACTCCTACCTGCTGGCCCTGCAGGCCATCGCGTCCCGGACCCGCCGCTGAGCCGCTGCGTAGACTCGGCGCGTGCCCTCGACCAACGACCTGAAAAACGGTATGACGCTCGACCTCGACGGCGGCTTGTGGAATGTCGTCGAGTTCCAGCACGTCAAGCCCGGCAAGGGCGGCGCGTTCGTGCGCACCACGCTGAAGAACGTGACCACCGGAAAGGTGGTCGACCGCACGTTCAACGCGGGCGTGAAGGTCGAGGTCGCCACGGTCGACAAGCGGGAGATGACCTACCTCTACCGCGAGGGCGAGGACTTCGTCTTCATGGACACCGAGTCCTACGACCAGATCCAGATCCCCGCGGAGACCGTCGGCTCAGCGGCTGACTACATGCTGGAGAACACCAACGCGACCGTCGCGCTCAACGAGGGCGTCGCGCTCTACGTCGAGCTCCCCGCGTCGGTCGAGCTCACCATCAGCTACACCGAGCCGGGCCTGCAGGGCGATCGCTCCAGCGGCGGCACCAAGCCGGCGACGCTGGAGACCGGCGCGAGCGTGCAGGTCCCGCTTTTCGTCGTGAACGGTGAGCGGATCAAGGTCGACACCCGCGACGGCCGTTACCTCGGGCGAGCCAACTGACCGCCGCGAAAGGCAAGCGCCGCCCCGGCTCGTTGCCGGCGCGCACGAAGGCGCGCAAGCGCGCACTTGACGTCCTGTACGAAGCCGACCTCATGGGCCTCGATCCCATGGCGACGCTGCGGCTGCGGCTGGCTCAGGCCGATCCGCCGGTCCCGCCGTACGCGATCGACCTGGTCGAGGGGGTCTTCACCCACCGCGGCGAGATCGACCGCACCATCTCCTCGATCGCCGAGGGATGGACCCTTGCCCGCATGCCGGCGATCGATCGCAACGTGCTGCGCCTAGGCGCGTTCGAGCTGCTCTACCGCTCCGACGTCCCTGAAGGCGTGGCCGTCAGCGAGGCGGTCGAACTCGCAGGCAGGCTCTCGACCGACGAGTCCGCGACGTTCGTGAACGGCGTGCTCGCCAAGGTGGCCGAGCGCCGTCCGCGGGTGAGCGAGACCAGCGAAGCGTCAGACGGTCTCGACAGCGCGCCGCGCGTCGGGTGACAGCACGCCCCAGTTGATCAGCTGCTCGGTGAGGGTGGTCGGGTTCTCGTCGTAGATGACGGCGAGTGACCGTAGGTCCTCGTGGCGGATCGAGAGCACCCGGCCGTTGTAGTCGCCGCGCTGGCTCTGGATGGTCGCGGCATAACGCAGCAGCGGCGCACCTTGCTCGCGGGGGACGTCCTGCAGCTTCTCGAGGTCGAGGATGATCCGGGGGGACTGCTCGAGGGCAATGATCGCCTCGCGCTCGGGGAGCAGCTCGTTGACCGGCACCCCGTAGAAATCGGCCAGCTCAGAGAGCCGTTGGACGGTCACGGCGCGGTCTCCGCGCTCGTAGGACCCGACGACGACTGCCTTCCACCGGCCTTCGGACTTCTCCTCGACGCCATGCAGCGACAGCCCCTGCTGGGTCCGGATCGCGCGCAGGCGTGATCCGAGCGCCTTGGCGTAGTCGGACATCTCGTGCTCCGTTCCAGCTACTAGCTCATGGGTGAAGATGGGGCAACGAGCGTCCCCCGACGCAGTGACTTAGTGTAATGCGGTTGGGTGGCTTGCAGGCAGTTACTTGGGGAATCAGCAAATCTTGGCGAATCTGGTCACTCAAGGACACCGATCATGGCATGAGCCGATCTTGCCCCGCCGGAGTTTCGCCGACTTCATCCGGCCCGCTTGAGGGTCGACGGCGCGCCGCTGCCGGCGGCTGACGCCGACTGGTAACTTCGACTCGACCACTCCTTTAACGACCCGTCCGGTGAGGCGGGGAAGGAGGGCGAAAGCCTGATGCTGCCTTGAGTACGACCACCCCAGGAAGCGGACCCGACGTTCTCAGCGCTGCTGACGTCGGACGCACTCTCTCCCGGATCGCGCATCAAGTCCTCGAGCACACCGATGGCGCCCGCGATGTCGTCCTGCTCGGCATCCCGACCCGAGGGGTCGCGCTCGCCCAGCGCTTGGCTGCCAAGCTCGCGGAGTTCGAGGGCCGCACCGTGCCCGTCGGATCCCTGGACACCACGATGTATCGCGACGACCTGCGCCTGCGGGGCATCCGTCCGGTAGGACGCACCGAACTGCCCGGCTCGGTCGACGACAAGGTCGTCGTCCTCGTCGATGACGTCCTCTACTCCGGGCGCACCGTCCGAGCCGCCCTGGACGCCCTCTCCGACCTCGGCCGCCCACGCGCGGTCCAGCTTGCGGTGCTGGTCGATCGGGGCCACCGGGAACTCCCGATCCGCGCCGATTACGTCGGCAAGAACCTCCCGACAAGTCAGGGCGAGAACGTCCGCGTGCTGCTGGCCGAAGTGGACGGCCGCGACGGCGTCATTATCGAAAGAAGGGCGTGATGGACCGTCACCTGCTCTCTGCCGCGGACCTCAGCCGCGAGGAAGCCACCCTGGTGCTCGACACCGCCGAGGAGATGGCCCTCGTCGGCGACCGGACCGTCAAGAAGCTGCCGACCCTGCGCGGCCGGACCGTGGTGAACCTGTTCTTCGAGGACTCCACCCGCACGCGTACCAGCTTCGAGGTCGCCGCCAAGCGCCTGTCGGCTGACGTGATCACCTTCTCGGCCAAGGGCTCGAGCGTCTCCAAGGGCGAGAGCCTGAAGGACACCGCGCTGACCCTCGAGGCCATGGGGGCCGACGGGGTGATCTGCCGCCACAGCGCGTCGGGCGCGCCCCATCGCCTCGCCAATTGGATCCGGGGAAGCGTGGTCAACGCCGGCGACGGCACCCACGAGCATCCGACCCAGGCGCTGCTCGACGCCTTCACCATGCGCCGACGGCTCGGCCGGCTCGAGGGCCTGTCGGTGACGATCGTGGGCGACGTGCTGCACAGTCGGGTCGCGCGCTCCAACGTGCTGCTGCTGTCGACGCTCGGGGCGAGCGTCACCCTCGTCGCGCCTCCGACGCTGCTTCCGGTGGGCATCGACGCGTGGCCCGCCGAGGTGTCCTACGACCTCGATGCGACCCTGCCCAAGAGCGACGTGGTGATGATGCTGCGGGTCCAGCGCGAGCGCATGTCGGCGTCCTACTTCCCGACGGTGCGCGAGTACAGCCGGCGCTACGGACTGGACGGGACGCGAGTGGAGATGTTGCCCGATCACGCGATCGTGATGCACCCCGGTCCGATGGTCCGCGGGATGGAGATTGCCTCCGACGTGGCCGACGGGCTGCGTTCGACGATCGTGGAACAAGTGGCGAACGGGGTCAGCGTGCGGATGGCCGTGCTGTATCTACTGCTCGGCGGGAGCGACGCGTGATGGACGAGATCCCGACCCTGATCCGGGGCGCAAGCCTGCTCGGAGGCAAGCCCGTCGACCTGTTGCTCTCGGGCGGGATGATCGCCGAGATCGGCGCCAAGATCGAAGCGCCTGCCGGAGCGCGCGTCGTCGACGCCGGGGGACTGGTGGCGCTGCCGGGGTTCGTCGACCTTCATACCCACCTTCGTGAGCCGGGCCGTGAGGACGCCGAGACGGTCGAGTCGGGCACCCGGGCGGCCGCGCTCGGCGGGTTCACCGCCGTGCACGCGATGGCCAACACCGACCCGGTGGCCGACACCGCGGGCGTCGTCGAGCAGGTCTGGCGGCTCGGTCGCGAGGCGGGCTGGTGCGACGTCGCCCCCGTAGGTGCAGTGTCGAGCGGGCTTGGCGGCGAGCAGCTGGCAGAGCTCGGCGCGATGGCCGAATCTGCCGCGCGCGTAAGGGTTTTCTCCGACGACGGGATATGCGTCAGCGACCCGGTGCTGATGCGCCGGGCCCTCGAATACGTCAAGGCTTTCGACGGTGTCATCGCCCAGCATGCGGAGGAGCCGCGGCTGACGGTCGGGGCTCAGCTGAACGAAGGCGTCGTCTCTGCTCGCCTGGGGCTCACCGGCTGGCCCGCGGTCGCGGAAGAGTCGATCATCGCCCGCGACGTGCTGCTCGCCGGCCACGTCGGCAGCCGCTTGCACGTGTGTCACGTCTCGACCGCGGGTTCGGTGGAGATCCTGCGGTGGGCCAAGGCCAAAGGCTGGCGCGTGACGGCCGAGGTGACCCCACACCACTTGCTGCTGACCGACGATTTCGCCTGCGGCTACGACCCGGTGTACAAGGTCAACCCGCCGCTGCGCACCGCCGAGGACGTCGCCGCCCTGCGCGACGGGCTGGTCGACGGCACGATCGACGCTGTGGCTACCGACCATGCCCCGCACGCGTTGGAGGACAAGGAAGCCGAGTGGGCGGCCGCGCGGCCGGGGATGCTCGGGCTGCAGACCGCACTCGGCGTCGTGATGCTGGCGCTGGGTGAGCGTTTCAGCTGGGCCCTGGCCGCCGAGCGGATGTCCTACGCGCCCGCTGAGATCGGACGGCTGCGCACCCACGGCCGCCCGCTCGACGCCGGTGCTCCTGCCAACCTCACGCTCATCGACCCGAACGCCTCCTGGGTCGTCGACCCGGCAGGACTCGCTTCGCGCAGCCGCAACACCCCGTATGCCGGACGAGAGCTGCCGGCCACGATCGTCGCGACTTTCCTGCGCGGGCGCCCCACAGTTCTCGATGGCAAGGCCGCGCTCGATGGCAAGGCCCCATGATGCTGGCGCTCGCTCATCGCCCGCCGGATCGGCTGGGCGATCACCTCCTGCTGGCTGCCGGCTGCGTGGTGCTGGTGCTGCTGGTGGTCGCTCTCGCGGTCCGCGCCGTCCGCCGGCGCGCAAGGCAGTCCGCTGCCCTGCTCCCGGAGCTTCCAGGGCCGCCGCGGCCGTTCCCGATCCCGCTCGTCGCACCGATGGCCGGCGTCGCGCTCGGCACCACGATGGCCGCGGGCTGGCAGGACGTCAGCCTCGGCGGCGTGCTCGGCAGCCGCGGCTCCGGTGAGCTGCGCATCACGTGCGTCGGGATCGACATCGCGGGCACCTGGCTGCCCGCGCAGGTGTTGCGTTCGGTGCGCATCGACGAGCGCTTCGCGACCAAGTTCATGCCCGGAGCCGGCCTGCTCGTGATCGGCTGGGAAGCAGCAGGACTTCATTACGAGAGCGGGTTCCGCGGCGCGGCATCCCGGTATGAGGAGGTGGTGGCCGCCGTGCAGGGGCTGCTGGAAAGAACCCGCGAACTCAGCGCCGACGCGGCTGCGCAACCGGCTCGAGAGGCGCAGCAGTGACCGCCCGGCTGCCCGGCGCGGTGCTCATGCTGGAGGACGGCCGATCGTTCGCCGGATCCGCTTACGGCGCGATCGGCGAGACCTTCGGGGAAGCGGTCTTCGCGACGGGCATGACCGGCTATCAGGAGACGCTCACCGACCCGAGCTACTCGCGTCAGGTCGTGGTGCAGACGGCCCCACACATCGGCAACACCGGGGTGAATGACGAGGACCCGGAGAGCCGGCGGATGTGGGTCGCCGGCTATGTCGTGCGCGACCCCGCCCGCCGCCCGAGCTCGTGGCGCGCCACCCGCAGCCTCGATGAGGAGCTGCGCTCGCAGGGGATCATCGGCATCAGCGGCATCGACACCCGGGCGCTCACCCGACACCTTCGCGAGCGCGGCGCGATGCGGTGCGGGATCGCCCCGTCTGAAGCCGCCGACGGGCTGCTTGATCGGGTACGCGCCAGCGAAGAGATGCTCGGGGCCGACCTCGCACCCGCCGTCTCGACCCCCGAGCCGTACACCGTTTCTCCCGACGGGCCGGTGCGCCTGCGGGTCGCCGCGCTCGATCTCGGCATCAAGTGGCGCACACCCGCCCGGATGGCCGCCCGCGGCATCGAGGTGACGGTGCATCCGGCGACCTCGACGGCCGCCGAACTGCTCGCAGCAGGCCCCGACGGGGTCTTCTTCTCCAACGGGCCAGGCGATCCCGCCACCGCCGATTACGCAGTGGCCGCCGCCACCGGAGTGCTCGACGCAGGGGTGCCCCTGTTCGGTATCTGCTTCGGCAACCAGGTCCTCGGCCGCGCACTCGGTTTCGGCACGTACAAGCTCGGCTACGGCCATCGCGGGATCAACCAGCCGGTGCAGGACCGAGCGACCGGGAAGGTCGCGGTGACGAGCCACAACCACGGCTTCGCGGTCGACGCTCCACTCGACCGTGTCAGCGAAACCCCTTACGGGAGAGTGGAAGTCAGTCACGTCGCCCTCAACGACGGAGTCGTCGAAGGCCTGCGGCTGCTGGACCGCCCGGCGTTCTCGGTGCAGTACCACCCGGAGGCCGCGCCCGGCCCTCACGATGCCGACGGCCTGTTCGACAGCTTCGTCGCGATGATGGAGAGCGCCAAGTGAGCCGCCACGACGACATCGCGAGCGTGCTGGTCATCGGCTCCGGGCCGATCGTGATCGGGCAGGCGTGCGAGTTCGACTACTCCGGTACCCAGGCCTGCCGGGTGCTGCGCCAGGAAGGCCTGCGCGTCATCCTGGTCAACAGCAATCCCGCGACGATCATGACTGACCCGGAGGTCGCCGACGCCACGTACGTCGAGCCGATCACGCCCGAGGTCGTGCGCCAGATCATCGACCGGGAGCGTCCCGACGCGCTGCTCGCCACCCTGGGCGGGCAGACCGCGCTGAACACGGCCATGGCACTCGCCGATGCCGGCGTGCTCGAGGAGTTCGGTGTCCGGCTGCTCGGCGCCGACATCGACGCCATCCGGGCGGGGGAGAACCGGCAGCTCTTCAAGGCCATCGTCGACGCGCTTCCGGCCGAGCTCGGCGCCGAGAGCGCACGCTCGGAGATCGCCCACACCATCGAAGAATGCCTTGCCATTGCTGAAGGTCTGGGGTACCCGATCGTGGTGCGGCCCGGCTTCACCCTCGGCGGCAAGGGGGGCGGGATCGCCTACAACGAGGCCGATCTCCTGCGCATCGCGGGCGGCGGTCTCGACGCGAGCCGGATGGCGAGCAAGACGGCCGGCCACGTGCTGCTCGAGGAGAGCATCCTCGGGTGGAAGGAGTTCGAGCTCGAACTCATGCGTGACCGTGCCGACAACGTCGTGGTCGTCTGCTCCATCGAAAACGTCGACCCGATGGGCGTCCACACCGGCGACAGCGTCACGGTCGCCCCGGCCATGACCCTCACCGACCGCGAGTATCAGCGGATGCGCGACGTGGCGATCGCCATCATGCGCGCGGTCGGCGTAGATGCCGGCGGCTGCAACATCCAGTTCGCGGTCGAGCCGACCACCGGCCGGCTCATCGTCATCGAGATGAACCCGCGGGTTTCGCGAAGCAGCGCGCTCGCTTCGAAGGCCACGGGCTTCCCGATCGCCAAGATCAGCGCCAAGCTCGCCCTCGGCTACACCCTCGATGAGATCGCCAACGACATCACCCGCGTCACGCCGGCCGCCTTCGAGCCGAGCCTGGACTACGTCGTGGTGAAGGTGCCGCGGTTCGCCTTCGAGAAGTTCCCCGGCGCCGACCCGGTGCTCACCACGCATATGAAGAGCGTCGGCGAGGCCATGGCCATCGGGCGCAACTTCGGCGAGGCGCTGAACAAAGCGCTGCGGTCACTGGAGACCTCATCGGCGGGCTTCTGGACCCAGCCTGATGAGAAGCTCCCGCACGCCGGCCAGCCCGCGATCGAGGCGTTGAAGGTGCCCCACGAGGGTCGCATCTACACGGTCGAGCGCGCCCTTCGCGAAGGCGCCACCGTCGAGGAGGTCTACGCAGCCAGCGGGATCGACCCGTGGTTCGTCGACCAGGTGCTGGCACTGCAGGAGATCCGCGCCGACGTCATGGCCGCTCCGGTTGACCCGGCGACCTTACGGATGGCCAAGCGTTCCGGCTTCTCCGACCGTCAGATCGCGGCGCTTACGGGGCGCTCCGAGACGGCCGTCCGGGAGCTTCGCCACGCGCTGGGGATCCGCCCGGTGTACAAGACGGTCGACACCTGCGCCGCCGAGTTCGCGGCCCACACGCCGTATCACTACAGCAGCTACGACGAGGAGACCGAGGTCGAGCCGCGCGAGCGCGAAGCGGTGATCGTGCTCGGTAGCGGACCGAACCGGATCGGGCAGGGCATCGAGTTCGATTACGCCTGCTGTCACGCCGCTTTTGCGCTGTCCGACGCCGGCTACGAAACCATCATGGTCAATTGCAACCCCGAGACCGTCTCCACCGACTACGACACCAGCGACCGGCTCTACTTCGAGCCGCTCACCGTAGAGGACGTGCTCGAGGTCGTCGCGGCGGAGACCGCCGCCGGACCGCTCGCAGGCGTGGTGGTCCAGCTCGGCGGGCAGACCCCGCTCGGTCTTGCCGCGGCACTCGAGCGGGCCGGGGTACCCATCGTCGGCACCACCCCGTCAGCCATCCATCTCGCGGAGGACCGGCGCGAATTCGGCAAGGTGCTGGAAGCCGCCGGCCTGATCGCGCCGCGCTTCGGCACCGCCTTCTCGTATGAGGAGGCGCGCGAGGTGGCCGCCGAGATCGGCTATCCGGTACTGGTGCGGCCGAGCTACGTTCTCGGCGGGCGCGGCATGGAAATCGTCTATGACGAAACGTCTTTGCAGTCCTACGTGAGTCGCGCGACCGAGGCCAGCCCGGAGCATCCGGTGCTCGTCGACCGCTTCCTCGACGATGCTGTCGAGGTCGACGTCGACGCCATCTTCGACGGCGAGGAGCTCTACCTCGCCGGCGTCATGGAGCACATCGAGGAGGCCGGTATCCACTCCGGCGACTCGGCCTGCGCGCTGCCGCCGATCACCCTCGGCAAGGCTGACCTCATCCGGATCCGGCAGGCGACCGAAGCCATCGCCCGCGGGGTCGGGGTGCGCGGGCTGGTCAACGTCCAGTACGCGCTGCAGGCCGACGTTCTCTATGTCCTGGAGGCGAATCCGCGCGCGTCTCGCACGGTCCCGTTCGTGGCCAAGGCCACCGGCGTCCAGGTCGCCAAGGCCGCCTCGCGGGTCATGCTCGGGGCGACGGTCGCGCAGCTGCGAACCGAGGGACTGCTTCCCGCCTCCGGCGACGGCGCCGACATGCCGCTGGACAGCCACATCGCCGTGAAGGAAGCGGTGCTGCCGTTCAGCCGCTTCGACGGGGTCGATACGGTGCTCGGCCCGGAGATGAAATCCACGGGTGAGGTGATGGGGATCGACGCCGGATTCGGAGTGGCGTACGCCAAGAGCCAGAGCGCGGCGTACGGGCCGCTGCCCACGAAGGGCCGGGTGTTCGTCAGCCTCGCGAACCGCGACAAGCGAGCCATGGTCTTCCCGGTAAAACGCCTGGTGGATCTGGGTTTTGACGTCATCGCCACCGAAGGCACGGCCCAGGTGCTGCGGCGAAACGGGGTGCACGCCACCGTCGTCCCGAAGCACTCCGAGGGCCTGCCGGGCGACGCCGTCGCGCGCATCCTCGACGGCGAGGTCGACCTCGTGATCAACACGCCGTTCGGCAACGGGCCACGCGTCGACGGCTACGAGATCCGAAGCGCGTGCGTCACCAGCAACACCCCATGTGTCACGACCGTGCCGGGGGCTGCCGCAGCGGTGCAGGGCATCGAGGCGCTGCTGCGAGGCGACCTGAACGTCCGGCCGTTGCAGGAGTGGCATGCCGACCTCGCCGTCCTGCGGGCGTCGGCCGCGCAGGGAGGGCCGGGCACTCATGGCGGCTGAACCGGGCCCCGTGCAGTTGCGTTCCGCTCAGGTGCTGCGCGTCGTGCGCGACGGCGCCTACACCCGTCTCGCAGTGCATGCTCCGGCGATCGTCGACGCTGCACGGCCGGGGCAGTTCGTGGCGTTCGCCGTCGGCGGACCGGCGTCAGGATTGCTGCTGCGACGGGCTTTTTCGATCGCGCGCATCGGACCCGCCGGCACCGTGGAGATCGTCGTGGCCCCGGTCGGTCCGGGAACCCGCTGGCTCACCCAGCGCGTCGCCGGAGACCGGGTGGACATCGTCGGACCGCTCGGACGCCCGTTCCCGCTCCCGGTGGCGGCCGAGCGCGGACATGGTCCGAGGGCATTGCTCGTGGGCGGCGGCTATGGCGCGGCACCGCTGTTCGCCTTGGCCGGTTCGCTGCGCGATCGCGGCTGCGACATCACGATGGCGCTCGGCGCGGCGAGCGCCGACAAGCTCTACGGCGTCCCGGAAGCGCGCCGGGTGGCCGACCGCACCGCGTTCGCCACCGAGGACGGATCGGTGGGCGTCACCGGACGCGTCACCGCAGCGTTCGATCCATTGCTGACCGACGTCGACCTCGTCTACGCCTGCGGTCCCATGGCGATGCTCGCCGCGGTGGCGCGCCTGGCTGGTGCTGCGGGAGTTCCGTCCCACATCGCCGTCGAGGAAGCGATGGCGTGCGGCATCGGAGTCTGCATGACGTGCGTGCTGCCGGTCCGCCCGCGTGGCACCCATGGCGCCGCCGGCGTGCGGATGGTTCGCGCCTGCACGGAAGGCCCCGTTTTCCCTGGCGACGCCGTGCAATTCGACCTCATCGGCAAGCCACCGCCGGCGGCCGTCGGCTCACCGACTTCTTCGGCGGCGCCCGTTCCCGACAGCTTCGAGGCCCCGATATGAGCCGCCCCGATATGACCGGCGATGAACCCGAGATCCCACCGGCTGTCGACCTGTCGACCACCCTCGCCGGTGTCTACTTCCCGAATCCGATCTTCACCGCTTCGGGGTGCGCCGCAGCCGGACGCGAGCTGAACGCCTTTTTCGAGGTGTCCGATCTCGGCGCGATCGTCACCAAGTCGGTCATGCGCGACCCGCGGCTCGGACGCGCGACCCCGCGGATGGCGGAGACACCCAGCGGCATGCTGAACTCGATCGGCCTGCAAGGCCCTGGAATCACGGCTTTTCTCGAGCACGACCTGCCGTGGCTGGTCGAGCACGAGGCCCGCGCGGTCGTCAGCATCGCCGGCGGCTCGGTCGAGGAATACGCCGAGCTCGCTCGCCGGCTGAGCCAGGCCCCCGGCATTGCCCTCGTCGAGGTCAACATCAGCTGCCCCAACGTCGCCGACCGCGGGCAGGTCTTCGCCTGCTCCGCCGTGGCCGCCGCCGACGTCGTCCGCGCGGTCAAGGACGAGCTGTCCGGCCACGAGCAGCCGCCGGTGTTCGCCAAGCTCTCCCCGGACGTCACCGACATCGTCGAGATCGCCCGCTCGGTGGTCGACGCGGGCGCCGACGGGCTCTCCCTGATCAACACGCTGCTGGGCATGGTGATCGACCCGGTCACGCTGCGCCCGGCGCTGGCGGGGATCACCGGCGGGCTGTCAGGTCCGGCCATCCGCCCGGTGGCTCTGCGCTGCGTCTATCAGGTCCACGCCGCGCTCCCGAAGGTCCCGATCCTCGGAATGGGCGGCGTGCGGACCGGCGAGGACGCGCTGGCATTCCTGGCCGCCGGGGCATCCGCGGTCTCGGTGGGTACGGCCGTGTTCGGCGACCCCGGGGCGCCGATGCGGATCGTGGAAGAGCTGGCGGACGAGTTGCAGGCGCGCGGGGTCAGCGCGGTCTCGGAGGTGATCGCAGCGGCGCACCGGCCGGCTGGGACACCGTTGAAGGGTGCGCAGGCACCCGTGGGGGAGTTGGTATGAGCGAGTTGCCCCGACGTTGGACGGGCAAGGCGCCCATCGCCGTCGCGCTCGACGCGCCGGACGCCGATACGGCGGCGCGCTGGTCGGCAGCTGTCGCTCCGCACGTCGCGGTCGTCAAGGTGGGACTCGAGCTGTTCTGCCGGCACGGTCCGGCCGTTGTCGATGCGGTCCGCGGCGGCTCCGGGATGGGCCTGTTCCTGGACCTGAAGCTCTGCGACATTCCGGCGACGGTGGCCGGTGCGGCCCGAGCCGTCGCTGCGCTGAAGCCGACCTTCCTGACCGTGCACGCGAGCGGCGGGCCCGCGATGGTGCGGGCGGCGGTCGAGGCCGCCCCCGACGTTGACATCGCCGCCGTCACCATCCTGACCTCGCTCAGCGGCGCTGATCTCGAGCTCATCGGCTACGGCGGTGAACCGCTGGACGCCGTGCGCCGGCTCGCGGTCCTGGCCGTGGAGGCGGGTGCGCGTGCGCTGGTCTGCAGCCCGCGCGAGGTGGCTCTGGTGCGCTCCGAGGTGGGCCCTGGCGTCACGCTGATCACTCCGGGCGTGCGCCCGGCAGGCGCCGACACGCAGGATCAGGCACGCGTCGCCACCCCGGCAGCCGCGATCGCTGCCGGCGCTGATCTGCTGGTCGTCGGCCGTCCCATCACGGGTGCCGACGACCCCGGTGCGGCGGCTGCCCTGATTGCCGCCGAACTAGCCGCCTGACCTGCACGCTTACGCTTGAACCGCGTTCCTCGCCGAGCGGCTTGGAATGCCGTGGACGACTCCGGAAAACCACATTGGAATGCGGCCTGCGCAGGCCGGGGAATTCGGCACGGCCGCGCCGCGCCGAACCCGAGAGTGGACCCGGGCCTGCGGTTTCAGTACGTTGCCGCTGCTGGATCAGTTGCTTTTTGTTGTAGCTCGTTCCTCATGAGGAGGCGAAAGTCGCCGTGGCCTTGCCGCCGTTGACACCAGAACAGCGCTCAGCCGCGCTTGAAAAGGCCGCGCAGGCCCGCAAGGCGCGTGCGGAGGTGAAGGAACAGCTCAAGAAGTCCGAAGAGACCCTCGAGTCGGTGCTGGCCAAGGCCGACGGCAGCGAGATCATCGGCAAGATGAAGGTGTCCGCCGTCCTCGAGGCTCTGCCTGGAGTCGGCAAGGTCCGCGCCACGAAGATCATGGAGCGGCTCGACATCAGTCCTACCCGGCGGGTGCGGGGCCTGGGCGCCAAGCAGCGCGCGGCCCTCATCGGCGAGTTCAATACCCCTAGCTGAACCCGTCGCGGCGGTGGTGGCAGCGCGTGCGCCGATTGACGGTGCTCTCCGGACCCTCAGGGGTCGGTAAGGGCAGCGTGGTTGCGGCGGTGCGCCGCCGCCACCCCGAGGTCTGGGTGTCGGTCAGCGTGACCACCCGGGCGCCGCGTCCCGGTGAGGTCGACGGGAAGCATTACCACTTCGTCGACGAGCAGCGGTTTGCTGAGCTCGTCGCGTCGGGTGAGCTGCTCGAACACGCGACCTACGGCGGTCACCGCTACGGCACCCCTCGTGCCCCCGTTCTCGAGCACATCGCCGGCGGCCGTCCGGCCTTGCTGGAGATCGATCTGCAGGGTGCGCGGCAGGTGAGATCAGCGATGCCCGAGGCGCAGCTGGTCTTCCTGGCTCCCCCCAGTTGGGAGGAGCTGGTGCGCCGGCTGCATGGCCGGGCGACCGAGACCGACGACAAGGTGGCCGAGCGGCTGGCCGTCGCGCGCGACGAGCTCGCCGCCTTCGACGAGTTCGACCATCAGCTGGTCAATCACGACATCCAGGCTGCGGCTGACGAGCTGGTAAATTACATGGTCGAGTAGTTCGCGTTTCTTGTTCTTATCTCTGGAGGTACCCCCACGTGGGTAGCACCCCGGCAGCGCCTATTGGCATCACCAACCCCCCGATCGATGAGCTGCTGGCCATTACGCAGTCCAAGTACGGGCTCGTGATCTACGCATCCAAGCGCGCGCGCCAGATCAACGCGTATTACAGCCAGCTCGGCGAGGGCCTGCTGGAGTACGTCGGCCCGATGGTGGAGACCACCCCGCAGGAGAAGCCGCTCTCGATCGCGATGCGCGAGATCAACTCCGGGCTGCTGACCGCCGAGCCCATCGCCGATCCGGCTGACTGACGCCCAGCGTGGCGCCGGCCGGCAGTCGCCGCGAGGTCGTTCTCGGCGTCAGCGGGGGCATTGCCGCCTATAAGGCGGTCGAGGTATTGCGCCAGCTGACCGAGTCCGGCCACGGCGTGACGGTGGTTCCCACCGAGTCCGCCTTGCGGTTCGTCGGCGAGCCCACGTGGGCCGCGCTTTCGGGCCGTCCCGTCGCGTCCGACGTCTTCGCCGCGGCGCATGAGGTTCCCCACGTCCGCCTCGGCCGGGCGGCTGACCTCGTTCTTGTCGTCCCGGCTACGGCTGACCTGCTGGCCCGCGCCGTCGTCGGTCGCGCTGATGACCTGCTGACGTCCACACTTCTCACCGCGACCTGCCCGCAGGTGTTCGCTCCCGCGATGCACACCGAGATGTGGGAGCACCCGGCTACCCGGGCCAATGTCGCGACTCTGCGTGAGCGTGGTGGCCTCGTCATCGAGCCGGCGTCAGGGCGGCTCACCGGCGCTGATTCCGGACCCGGGCGGCTGCCCGATCCACTGGAGATCGCTGCCATCGCGCGTTCCGTGCTGGATCGGTCGCTGGCCGCGAAGGATGCGTTGAGCTGGGACGACCTGGCCGGCCGTCACGTCGTCGTTTCCGCTGGAGGCACCCGTGAGCCGCTGGATCCGGTCCGCTTTCTCGGCAACCGTTCGACCGGCCGCCAGGGTTACGCCATCGCCCGGGCGGCGGCGATGCGCGGCGCGCGGGTGACGCTGGTCAGCGCCAACGTCGAGCTTCCCGAGGTCGCGGGCGTCAGCATCGTGCGCGTCGAGACCGCGTCCGAGCTCGAGGCCGCAGTCGTGGCGGCCGCCCAGGACTGCGACGCCGTCGTCATGACGGCAGCGGTCGCCGACTTCCGCCCGCTGCAGCACCAGACCACCAAGATCAAGAAGATTGACGACGCGGATCCGGAGCCGCTGAAGCTGACCCGCAATCCCGACGTGCTCGCCGGCCTCGTCGAGTCCCGCGAGAGCGCCGGCGCGCAGGTCCGGCGCCCCGTGATCGTGGGATTCGCCGCCGAGACCGACGATGTCCTACGCCACGGCCGCGAGAAGCTCCGTCGCAAGGGCTGTGACCTGCTGGTCGTCAACGAGGTGGGGGAGGGCCGGGGCTTCGCGGTCGACCACAACACAGCGGTGGTGCTGTCGGCCGACGGCGCCGAGGTCGCGATCACCGACGTCTCGAAGGATCTGCTCGCCCATCAGTTATGGGACCTCATCAACGAGCGTTTCGTTCACTGACCCCGCAGGCGGTCGGCGGATACTCTGTCCCCAAACGTCAATGACCGCACAACCGGGTTCCGGCCCGACCGTCGCCCCTGGCGACGCAAGCTCAGGGAGTACTGTGGCCAGCCGCCTGTTCACCTCCGAGTCCGTCACCGAGGGACATCCGGACAAGATCGCTGACCAGATCAGCGACGCCATCCTGGACCGGATGATCAAGGGCGACACGGCGAGCAAGGTCGCCGTCGAGACCATGATCACGACGGGTCAGGTCCACGTCGCCGGCGAGGTCGACACCACCACTTACGTCGACATCGCCTCGGTCGTGCGCGACGTCGTGCTGGGGATCGGCTACGACTCCTCCGCCAAGGGCTTCGACGGTGGCTCGTGCGGGGTCAGCGTCTCCATCGGCGCCCAGTCCAGCGACATCCGCCAGGGCGTTGAAGACGCCTACGAGTCGCGTACCGGAGCGTCGATCGACGATCTGGACCGGCAGGGTGCGGGCGACCAGGGCCTGATGTTCGGCTACGCCTGCGACGAAACGCCTGAGCTGATGCCGCTCCCGATCGCGCTCGCCCACCGCCTCGCCCGCCGCCTCACCGCGGTCCGCAAGGAGGGCCTGGTCGGCTACCTGCGTCCCGACGGCAAGACCCAGGTCACCGTTGCCTACGAGGACCACCGTCCGGTCCGGCTCGACACGGTCGTCGTGAGCTCGCAGCACGCGTCCGACATCGATCTGGACACGCTGCTGGCCCCCGACATCCGCGAGTACGTCGTGGAGCCGGAGCTCGCCGAGATCGGCCTCGACATCGCCGACTACAAGCTGCTGGTCAACCCCACCGGGCGGTTCGAGATCGGCGGCCCGATGGGCGACGCCGGCCTTACCGGACGCAAGATCATCGTCGACACCTACGGCGGCATGGCCCGCCACGGCGGCGGCGCCTTCAGCGGCAAGGACCCGTCCAAGGTCGACCGCTCGGCGGCATACGCGATGCGCTGGGTCGCCAAGAACGTCGTGGCCTCGGGCCTGGCCACCAAGTGCGAGGTGCAGGTGGCTTACGCGATTGGTAAGGCCCAGCCGGTCGGCATGTTCGTGGAGACCTTCGGTACCGGTTCGGTGCCCGATGAGCAGATCCAAGACGCGATCCTGTCGGTCTTCGACCTTCGCCCCGCCGCGATCGTGCGTGACCTCGACCTGCTGCGCCCGATCTACCAGCAGACGGCGGCCTACGGGCACTTCGGCCGTCCCGAGCTCGACTTCACCTGGGAAGGCACCACCCGGGCTGACGCGCTCAGCAAAGCCGTGAAGGGCTGAGCTGGCCGGTTCCGCGCTCGTAGCGACCGTCGCGGTCGATCACGAGGTCCCGCATCTGGACCGGTTGTTCGACTACGCGGTGCCACCTGAGTCCGACGAGGCGGCGCAGCCCGGTGTGCGGGTGCGGGTGCGCCTCGCGGGGCGGCTGGTCGGCGGGATCATCGTTGCCCGCAGTGCCGATTCGGCCTTCGAGGGAAAGCTTCAGCCACTCTCGCGGGTGCTCGGCGCCGAGCCGGTGCTCACGCCCGAGACCGCCAAGCTCATGCGAGCCGTGGCCGACCGCTGGGCCGGCACGCTCTCGGACGTCCTGCGGCTGGCGATCCCGCCGCGGCGGGTAACGGTCGAGCGCGAGCCCATAGGCGAGGCCGTCGCGCCACCCGCTGCGCCGGAGCCGGCGACGTGGATCCGCTACGCCGGGGGTCCGGCGTTCCTGGAACGCCTTGCCTCCGGTGCCGCACCCCGTGCGACCTGGGCCGCCCTGCCCGGCCCGCACTGGCCGTCCGAACTTGCCGCGGCCGCGCAAGCGACGCTCGCCGCCGGTCGCGGGGTGGTGATCGTGGTGCCCGACGGCGAGGATGCGAGCCAGCTGTCGGCGGCCCTGCGGGATGCCGTCGGCGCCGAGAGCTTCGTCGCGCTCACCGCCGACCTCGGCCCGACCGAGCGCTACCGGCGGTTCCTGCGGCTGGTCCGCGGCCAGGTCAAGGCCGTCGTGGGAACCCGGGCGGTCGCGTACGCACCTGTTCACGACCTCGGCCTGGTGGCGATCTGGGACGACGGTTCCGACCTGCACGAGGAGCAGCACGCGCCCTACGCCAACGTGCGAGATGTCCTGGTGCTGCGCGCTCACCTCGCCGGTGCCGGGGCGCTGCTCGGGGGTCACCTGCCGAGCGTCGAGGCAGTCTCGCTCGCGCAATCGGGCTGGTCGCACACGCTGGCGGCGCCGAGGCAGGCGATCCGGGCCGCAGCCCCGCGCGTCGAGGTCGCGGGATCTGACTCCCAACTCGCCCGCGATGGTGCTGCCCAGGCGGCCCGCCTTCCCGAGCTGGCGTTCGCCGCCGTCCGTTCCGCGCTGGACGCGGGGCGTCCCGCGCTCGTCAGCGTGCCCCGGCGCGGCTACCGCCCGGCCGTCGCCTGCGACAACTGCCGCACCGTCGCGCGCTGCCCCAAGTGCGGCGGTCCGCTCGCCCAGGAATCGTCTTCCGACGTCCTGACCTGCCGCTGGTGTGCGACGCAGCACGCGGGCCTGGCGTGTCCCGAATGCGGGGCTCACCGCTGGCGGGGGGTCGTCGTCGGCAACATCCGTACTGCGGAGGAACTGGGCCGAGCGTTCCCGGGAGTGACCGTCGTGCGTTCCAGCGGGGCCGGCGTCGTCACCCGGGTGCCCGCCGAACCGGCGCTGGTCGTCGCCACCCCTGGCGCCGAGCCCCTCGCCGCCGCCGGCTACGGCGCCGTCCTGCTGCTTGACGCCTGGGCCCTGCTCGGACGCGCTGACCTGCGGGCCGGCGAGGAGGCGCTCCGGCGCTGGATGAACGCTGCGGCCCTGGCGGTCCCCGGGCCCGAGGGCGGCCGGGTCGTGCTGGTCGGGGCGTCATCAGGATTGGCGCCCGTGCAGGCACTGGTGCGCTGGGATCCGCTGGGCTTCGCCGAGAGCGAGGCCGCCTCGCGGGCCGAGCTGGGGTTCCCGCCGGCCAGCCGGATGGCGTCCCTCGAAGGCGCTCCCGACGAGGTGGAGGCGTTCCTGGCGGCCGTCGAACTGCCGCCGCGCGCCGATCTGCTCGGTCCCGTTCCCGTCAGCGCTGACGTCGAACGGACCCTGGTACGGGTTCCGCGGGCGCAAGGTGCCGCGCTCGCCGCGGCGCTGCAGTCGGCGACGAAGTTGCGCAGCGTCAAGAAGGAACCGGTTGTACGCGTCAGGCTGGATCCGGCCGGAATCGGCTGACATTCGGGCGGGCGCACCGTCCGTAAGCTGGCAACGTGTCCGTACGTCCCATCCGCTTGCTCGGTGATCCCGTGCTCCGCACGAGTGCCGATCCGGTCACCACTTTCGACAAGGAGCTGCGGCGGCTCGTCAAGGACCTCACCGACACCATGCGAGACGCGCCGGGCTCGGGCCTGGCCGCCCCGCAGATCGGCGTCTCGCTGCGGGTGTTCACCTACGACGTCGACGACGAGGTCGGCCACCTGATCAACCCGATCCTCGGGCCGTTCAGCGAGGAGATGATGGACGGCGAGGAAGGCTGCCTCTCGCTGCCGGGTTTGTCGTTCGAGCTCAAACGCCCTGAGCGCGTGGTCGCCGCCGGGCAGAACATGTACGGCGATCCGGTGGTCATCGAGGGCACCGGCTATCTCTCGCGAGCTCTGCAGCACGAGACCGATCACCTCGACGGGGTCATCTTCATCGACCGCCTCGACAAGGTGACCGCCAAGCTCGCCAAAGCGGCGATCCGCGAGGCCGAGTGGTTCGGCGAGCCTGCCCCCGCGGTAAGAGTCAGCCCCCATCCGCTCTTCGGACGGGCGCTCTGACGTATGCGACTCGTCTTCGCCGGCACGCCCGCCGCCGCCCTCCCGAGCCTGCGGGCACTGCTGGACAGCGATCGCCACGAGGTCGTGGCGGTGCTGACGCGTCCCGACGCTCCTGCCGGACGGGGTCGCAAGCTCGGGATCTCGCCCGTCAAGCAGCTAGCGCTGGAGGCGGAGTTGGAGATCCTGACCCCGCAGCGTCCACGCGAGCCCGAGTTCCTCGAGCGGCTCGCGCAGATCGCGCCCGACTGCTGCCCGGTCGTCGCCTATGGCGCCTTGCTACCGAAGGCGGCGCTCGACATCCCGCTGCACGGCTGGGTCAACCTGCACTTCTCGCTGCTGCCGGCCTGGCGCGGCGCCGCACCGGTGCAGCACGCGCTGCTTGCCGGCGATGACATGACGGGCGCGACGACCTTCCGGCTCGAGGAGGGCATGGACACCGGTCCGTACTTCGGCATGGTGACCGAGCCCATCGCGTCGAATGACACGTCTGGCGATCTGCTGCTGCGCCTGTCGGAATCGGGCGCCCGGCTGCTGACCGCGACGCTCGACGGCATCGAGGACGGCACTCTCGAAGCCCGCGTCCAGCCTGGCGATGGGGTCTCGCTGGCGCCCAAGTTTGCTGCTGACGATGCGCGTATCCGCTGGCACGAGCCCGCCGTGGTGATCGATCGGCTGGCCCGCGCCGCCACTCCCGCGCCCGGAGCGTGGACCACGTTCCGCGATCGCCGCCTGAAGGTCGGCCCGGTGAGGCCTACCGAGGAATGGGGCATCGCGCCCGGGGAGCTGGCCGAGCGTGCGGGCAAGGTGCTGGCCGGCACCGCGACCGTCGCCGTCGAACTGGCCAGCGTGCAACCCGAGGGCAAGCCGCCGATGTCCGCCGACGCCTGGGCTCGCGGCATCCGGCTGCAGCCCGGCGATCGGCTCGCGTAACGAATGGTTCACGACCCGGCCCGGCGGCTCGCGCTCGACGTCCTGTGCGCCGTCCGCGAGCGTGGGGCCTACGCCAACCTGCTGCTGCCGCAACTCATGCGCGAGCGCCGGCTGCCTGCCCGCGACCGGGCTTTCGCGACCGAACTGACCTACGGCGCCTTGCGCGCGCAGGGCAGCCTCGACGTTTCGCTCGACCGGTTCATCAAGCGCGCCGTCGACCCTGCGGTGCGCGATGCGTTGCGCCTCGGCGCCTACCAGATGTGGCGCACGCGGGTGCCGCCCAGGGCGGCCGTCTCGACCACTGTCGACCTCGTGAGGTCGGTGTCGCCGCGAGCCGCAGGATTCGCGAATGCCATCATGCGTCGCGTCGCAGAGGATCCCCAGCCACCGGCGCCTTCGCTCGAGGCGGATCCCCGCGGCCACCTCGCCATCGTGCACTCGCATCCCCGGTGGATCGTCGACGCCTTTGCTGACGCGCTCGGTGAGGCGAGTTCCGCTGAGCTGGCCCAGTCGCTGGAGGCCGACGACGCGCGTCCCCACGTGCATCTGGTCGCCCGCCGGATGAGCGGTGAGGAGTTGCTGGCTGATGCCGGTCCGGGCGCGGAGCCCGGTTTGTGGTCCCCGCGGGCTGTCTACCTGCCGGGCGGCGATCCGGGTGAGCTGGCGGCCGTCCGCGATGGGCGGGCTGCCGTTCAGGACGAGGGCAGCCAGCTGGTCGCCCTGGCGCTAGCGGCGGCGAAGGCTCCCGGAGCCGCGACGATCGACCTGGCCGCCGGTCCCGGCGGGAAGGCCGCGCTGCTGGCCTCGCTCGGTATGGACGTCGCGGGGCTCGAGTTGCACGAGACGCGGGCCAGGCTGGTGGCGCGCTCGGGAGTCGCGGTGGCGGTGGGCGACGGCCGGGTTCCGCCATTTCGGCCTGGCTCTGCCGACCGCGTCCTGCTGGATGCGCCCTGCTCCGGGCTGGGCGCGCTGCGCCGGCGGCCGGAGGCGCGGTGGCGCCGGACCGCCGAGGACATCGAGCCGCTGGCTTTGCTGCAGGAGGAGCTGCTGCAAAGCGCGCTACGCCTGGTGCGGCCCGGCGGCGTCGTGGCGTTCGCGACCTGCTCGCCCCACCTCCGCGAGACCACCGGGGTGCTCGATCGAGTGCTCGCCGACCCGCCCGCTGCCTTCGAGTACCTCGACGCCCGTTCACTCCTGCCCGCAGGCATGCCCGACCTCGGCCCCGGACCGACCGTCCAGCTCTGGCCTCATCGCCACGGCACCGACGCGATGTTTCTGGCCCTGCTGCGCCGCCGAGATTGACCGAGCGCTTTCCCCAGATCAGGGGCGGTTTTGTCGGTGGTGGTCGGTAGCGTTTTGCTATGAATCCGGTCTCCGTTTTTCCTGTGCCGTCGCCTGAGCCGCCGCTGACTCCTGATGTGCTGGCTGGCTTGAGTGATGAGGAAGTCGCGGACGCGTTGACGACGTGGGC
>DATAZK010000088.1:0-2599 GCA_036272075.1 Frankiaceae bacterium | reverse complement strand
GTTGGTCAAGCGGCGCTTCCAGCGCGGCGATGCGCACTTCATCTGCGTCGTCGCCGAGGGCGCCAAGCCGGCCGAAGGCTCGATGGAGCTGCGCAAAGGCGGTACCGACGAGTTCGGTCACGAGCGGTTCACCGGGGTGGCGGACCAGTTGGCCTACGAGGTCGAGAAGCGCATCAATAAAGAGGTCAGGGTGACCGTGCTCGGCCACGTCCAGCGCGGTGGTACGCCGACCGCCTACGACCGGGTGCTGGCCACCCGGTTCGGGGTCAATGCCGCCGACGCCGCGCATGCCGGCGAATACGGGCAGATGGTGTCGCTTCGCGGTCAGGACATCGGCCGGGTACCGCTGGCCGACGCTGTGCGCCAGCTGAAGCTGGTACCCCAGAGTCGCTACGATGACGCTGCCGCGTTCTTCGGCTAGCGCTCACCGCGAAGGGATCCGTGACGTAATGGCTAGCGGTAACGTAACCGCCGTGATCGCGTGGGCGTATAGCTGTACAACACCAAGTGCCGAGAGCCGGCCGTAATGTCCGCCGAGCTGGATGGCCACGCGCCCGAGGTGGATCAGGCGTTCGCCGGAGCGCCGCAGCGCGTCGGGCGGTTTCGCTTTTACTTCGAGGACCAACGCTGGGAGTGGTCGGAGCAGGTGCAGCGCATGCACGGCTACGAGCCGGGCACCGTCACCCCGACCACCGAACTGGTGCTGGCGCACAAGCATCCCGAGGATCGTCGCGAGGTGGCAAAGACCATCGACGAGATGCTGCTCGCCCGCCGCGCATTCAGCACCCGGCATCGCATCCTCGACACCCGTGGCGTCGTGCACCAGGTGGTAGTGGTCGGCGACCTGCTCACCGACCGGCAGGACGTGGTCATCGGCACGCACGGCTACTACGTGGACATCACGCCGTCGTCGGATCGGGCGCGCGAGGACCTCATCTCGGAGAGGGTCGCCGAAATCACCGAGCACCGCGCGGTCATCGAACAGGCCAAGGGCATGCTGATGCTGGTCTACGGCCTGGATGACGCCGCCGCTTTCGATCTGCTCAGATGGCGCTCGCAATCGAGCAACGTGAAGCTGCGGCGGCTGGCCGAGAAGATCGTCGAAGACTTCCGCGCCGTCCGCGATGATGGCATCACTTCCCGATCCGCGTTCGATCATGCGCTGCTGACCGTCGATGAGGGAGTCGGCAGCGACGGCGATGGCAAAGCCGCTTCGCCCGCCAATTAGGATCGACCGCATGACTTCTGCTGCGAGCGCCACCCACGCGCCCGGGGCGGAGCTGCTCGACTACGACGATGTGATCGCGCGCTACGACCCGGTGCTCGGCCTGGAAGTGCATGTTGAGCTGTCCACCGCCACCAAGATGTTCTGCGGCTGCGCCAACGAGTTCGGCGCCGAGCCCAACTCCCAGGTGTGCCCGGTGTGCCTCGGCCTGCCGGGATCGCTGCCGGTGCTCAACGAGGCAGCCGTCGAGTCGGCGATTCGGATCGGGTTGGCGCTCAACTGTGACATCGCGCCCTGGGGTCGGTTCGCGCGGAAGAACTACTTCTATCCGGACCAGCCGAAGAACTACCAGATCTCCCAATACGACGAGCCGATCGCGGTCCAGGGCTACCTCGAGGTCCCGCTGGATGACGGCACCACCTTCCGGGTGGAGATCGAGCGCGCCCATATGGAGGAGGACACCGGGAAGCTGACCCACCTGGGCAGCGACACCGGCCGGATCGCCGGGGCCACCACTTCGCTGGCCGACTACAACCGCGCTGGTGTCCCGCTGATCGAGATCGTCACCAAGCCGATCGAGGGCACCGCCGAGCGAGCACCGGAGATCGCCCGCGCCTATGTCACCGCGCTGCGCCACCTGCTGCGTTCGCTGGACGTCTCCGACGTGCGGATGGACCAGGGTTCGATGCGCTGCGACGCCAACCTCTCGCTGAAACCGAAGGGCGCCAGCGAATTCGGCACCCGAACCGAGACGAAGAACGTCAACTCGCTCAAGAGCGTCGAGGTGGCGGTCCGCTACGAGATGCGGCGTCAGGGTGCTGTGTTGGACTCCGGTGGCCGAGTCATCCAGGAGACCAGGCACTTTCACGAGGACGGCTACACCAGCCCGGGTCGCACCAAAGAAACCGCGGAAGACTATCGCTACTTTCCCGAACCCGACCTGGAGCCGGTCGCCCCCAGCCGTGACCTCGTCGAGCGGTTACGTGAAACCATCCCCGAGCTACCGTGGTTGCGCCGCAAGCGGATTCAGCAGGACTGGGGTATCTCCGACGAGGTGATGCGCGATCTCGTCAACGCCGGCGCCGTCGATCTGGTCATCGCGACCGTCGATCAAGGCGCCTCCAGCGAGCACGCCCGGGCCTGGTGGGGCAACTTCCTGGTGCAGAAGGCCAACGAATCGGGCATCGAACTCGACGAATTGCCCATCAGCCCGGCCCAAGTCGCCGCAGTCGTGGCGCTGGTGGACGACGGAAAGCTGACCACCAAGCTGGCCCGCCAAGTGGTCGAGGGCGTGCTGGCCGGTGAGGGCGAGCCCGAGCAGGTGATGACCGCGCGTGGGCTGGCCGTAGTGCGTGACGACACGCTGATCCAGGC
>DATAZK010000087.1:0-3770 GCA_036272075.1 Frankiaceae bacterium | reverse complement strand
AACTCGAAGAACAGCTCGTTGCCGCCGTCAAGTGATCGCGGTCAGGCGCCGAAGCGGCCGCCGCGGAAGGGTTCGGGGCGCAAGCAGGGTGGCCAGCCCGGGCATCAGGGCTTCTCGCGGGAGGTGGTTGATGATCCTGATGAGACGTTCCCGCATCGCCCGGAGCGCTGTCGCAAGTGCGGGCGGGAGTTCTCGGGTGATGAGCGGGTTGTCGGTCGGCCGGTCCGCCACCAGGTCATCGAGTTGCCCGAGACCCTGGTCGTGACGGTCGAGCATCAGCTGTTGAAGGTCTGCTGTCCCGGCTGTCAGGCGCATACGCGCGCCGAGTTGCCAGACGATGTCGAGCGGGGCGCGTTCGGGCCGCGGTTGCGGGCGACGGTCGTGATGTTCGCCGTGATGTTGCTCTCGCGCCGCCAGACGCTGATGCTGCTCAGCGACATGTTCGGCGCGAGGATCAGCCTCGGGTCGCTCGAGCGGATCCTCAAGGACGCCTCGGCTGCGCTCGCGGCGCCTTGGGAGGCAATCAAACGCGCGGTTCAGGCCGCTGAGGTCGCGAACGCCGACGAGACGAGTTGGGCGCGCGCCGGCCAGCGATTATGGCTGTGGAGCGCCCTTTCGGCGACCGCGGCGTGCTACCGCATCGACGCGAACCCGGGGGATTGTCAGAGGATCTGTGTATGGCATGAACGAAAGAGATCGTTATGTCTACGAGAACGCAGAACCACAGCATCGAAGGGGAAGACCACGCCGATTTCTCGCGTAGAGAGCCCGAAGGGCGACCGGAGCGAGAAATCGGCCGCGCTCCCGCGGAGGGGGGTCCCGGGGCCGGCCGCCGAGGTCGCCATGGCCCAGCTCGTGCCCGGCTCGTTGACGAGGCGTTGGACCGCGCGCGGGCTGGCCTGGACGTCGGCGAGCTGCCTGAGGGGGTCCGGGAGCAGCTGACTGACGCGATGCTCGACGAGCTCCTCGCCGGCCGGGAGGGCGAGTCGGAGATCCTCGGTGTGGGCGGCCTGCTCGGCGACCTGACGCGCCGCCTGGTCGAGCGGGCCCTGTCGGCCGAGCTGACCGGCCATCTCGGCTACGAGCCCGGCGGGGCGCCGCTGGGCGGGTCCGGTAACGCGAGGAACGGCGGCACGCCGAAGACGTTGTTGACCGATCATGGACCGGTCCGGATCGAGACGCCCAGAGACCGCCAGGGCACCTTCGAGCCGCAACTGGTGAAGAAGGGCCAGCGGCGCGTCCCGGGCCTGGATGAGAAGATCGTCGCGCTCTACGCGGGCGGGATGACGACCCGCGAGATCGAGCGCTACCTCGGCGAGCTCTACGGGCCGGGCGTGAGCCGCGACACCGTCAGCCGCATCACTGCCGCGGTCCTCGACGACGCGAAGATCTGGCAGACCAGGCCGCTGGAGCAGGTCTACCCGATCGTGTATCTGGACGCCCTGATCGTGAAGATCCGTGAAGGTCAAGCCGTCAGGAACTTCGCGTGTTACCTCGCGATCGGCGTCAACACCGACGGTCAGCGCGACGTTCTCGGGATGTGGTTCCAGAAGACCGAGGGCGCCAAGTTCTGGCTCCAGGTCCTGACCGACCTCAAGACGAGGGGCGTTCAGGACGTCCTCGTCTGCTGCGTCGACGGCCTCCAAGGGTTCCCCGAAGCGATCGAGGCCGTCTACCCCCTGGCCTGGATCCAGACATGCCTCGTGCACCAGGTCCGCTCGAGCCTGCGGTTCGTGCCCTACAAAGACCGCCGCGCCGTCGCCGGCGATCTGAAGAAGATCTACACCGCCGTTGACCGCGACCACGCCGAGACGATGCTCGAGCAGTTCGCCGAGACATGGGACCCCCGCTACCCGATGATCTCCGCGTCCTGGATCGAGAACTGGGAACGGATCGTGCCGTTCCTCGCGTTCCCACCCGACCTCAGGCGCGTCGTCTACACCACGAACGCGATCGAAGCCCTCAACCGCCAGATCCGCAAGATCATCAAGACCCGCGGCAGCTTCCCCAACGAAGACTCCGCCCGCAAGCTGCTCTACCTCGCGATCACCAGAGCCCAGACCCGCTGGCAGAACACCTACAACTGGAGCGCCGCCCTCGTCGCTCTACGCATCCACTTCGGCGACCGGCTCCCCGACACCGCAATCTGACCGTCACGCCCACCAACGACCAAGGCCGCCGTTAACCTTCATCCACACCGCGTACACAGACTGTCTGACACCCTCACGGGCCAGGTCAGCGGCCCGCGAGCTACTCGGCGACTTCGAGGGCCTGTTGATCACCGACCGCTACAGCGTCTACGACTTCATCGACCCCGAACGCCGCCAGGTCTGTCATTCGCATCTCGCGAGGAACTTCCAGGCGTTCGCAGAACGCGACGGCGCACCGGGCCGCCACGGACAACAGATCAAGGCCCTGATCGACGAAGTGATCCGCGCCGACACCAAGGCCCGCCACGACGGCGAGCAACTGGCCTGGGACCAGACGCCCCTCAACGACATCCATGACCGCCTGCTCGACGCCGTCGAAGCCGGTGAGCGCAGCCACACCCCCGACCTCGCGAGACTCTGCGCAACGATCCTCGACATCTGGCCCACCTTGTGGAACTTCACCGACCACGCAGCCGCAGAAGCCACCAACAACCGGGCGGAACGAGCCCTCAGGCACGCCGTTCTCTGGAGAAAGACGAGCAACGGAACCCAGACCGACGCCGGCGAGCGGTTCGTCGAACGAATCCTCTCGATCCGCGAAACGTGCCGCCTCAACCAGCAGCCACTACACAACTACCTCGTCGACGTCCACAACGCCCGGATCACCGGCCAACCAATCCCCACGCCCCTACCCGCCGCAAAGCACGCCGCCTGAGCCCCAACCCCCGGGCGCCCAGGACCTGAACGCGTACAGCCGGGACGTCTGACCGAGCCGGCCCGGACGTCGGCCGCAGGCGAGCTCGGCCCTCGCCGCCGGGGCGATCCCGGGCCGCGAGCGGTGGCGATGTGTGACGTAGATCACTTAACTTGCGGCGTGGATCACGTATCGTCGGGTCCGCTGCCTGTAGGTGCTGCTCAAATTACCTAAACCATTCGGGGGTTCGAAAAAGATGGCATTCGGGGTTGTTCCATCGGTGTCGGCGGGGTCGCGGCGTTCCGCGCCTGCCGGCGGCGGGCGAGGCCGTCTGTTGCGGCACTCGGGGGTTGCGGGCGCGGTCGCTGTGGCGGCGGTGTTCGGTTGGGCTGGCAGCGCTCTTGCGGCGTCGGTTTCGCTCTGTGTGCCGGCGTCGGGGGCGGTCACGGGTGGGGCGTGCACGGGGTCGGGTACGACCGTCGCCCTGCCGTCGAGTGCGACCGACCAGCAGACTTTGATTTCGTTGCTGCCCTATCTGTCGTACACCGCGTCGGGGATCGGTGGGAAGCCGACGATCAAGATCACCGGGGCGAACATGCAGATCGTAAACGGGTCGGGGTCGACGACGACGCTGAACGGGACGGGCAACCTAGTGTTGGGGTATGACGAGACGCCGGGTGCACAGACGGGCTCGCATGACCTGGTGCTTGGTGAGAAGAACTCGTATACGGGATACTCGGAATTGCTCGACGGGCTTTCGAATACGGTGAGCGGCGGGTATGGCGTGGCGTTCGGCTACGACAATACGGCGGTCGGCCTGTATTCGACGGTGACCGGTGGCGCGGCGAACCGAGCCAGCGGCACTGGGGCGTCGGTCACGGGCGGCGAGTACGGCATCGCGTCGGGCTCGGAGGCCAGCGTCGCCG
>DATAZK010000086.1:0-9187 GCA_036272075.1 Frankiaceae bacterium | reverse complement strand
CCCTGATGTCCGGCTCCAACGCCATTCACGGCGTCGTGGTCGTCGGTGTCATGGTGCTGGCTGCCGCGGCCAATACGCCCTTCGGCTACGTCGTGGTGTTCATCGCCGCGGTGTTCGCCGCCATGAAAGTCGTCGGCGGCTACGTCGTCACCGACCGCATGTTGCAGATGTTCCGATCAGCGCGGCGTGACGTGCCCGCACCCCGGGGGAGCGAGCAGTGAACGACCTCAGCGATTTCGACACCGTCATCCACGCGCTGTATCTGGTGGCGGCCGTCTGCTTCGTCGCGGGCCTGCACTTGATGACCTCGCCGGCTTCGGCCCGGCGAGGCAACCAGGTGTCCGCCGCCGGCATGGTGCTCGCGTTCGTCACCACGATCGTGCTGCTCGCCCGCGATCACGTCATGACGGCGACGGCGACCCTCGTGCTCATTGCCGGCCTGATCGTCGGAAGTCTGTTGGGCGGGATCACCGCGCGGCGCATCCAGATGACCTCCATGCCGCAGCTGGTCAGCCTCTTCAACGCGGTCGGCGGCGGTGCAGCAGCGCTCATCGCTGCCGGGGATGCCGTCTCCCACGTTGGCTCCAAGCCCCTGTCCCAGCTTCCGATCAGCACCACGCTCGCAACGACGCTGGACCTCATCATCGGCGGCGTCACCTTCTCCGGTTCACTCGTCGCGGGTGGCAAGCTGTCGGGTCACATTCCCGGGCGTCCGATGTCCTTTCCGGGCGGCCGCGTGCTGAATCTGGTGCTCGCGATCGTCGCTGCGGTAACGGCAATCACCTATGTCGCGGGCTACGGCGGCGTGCCCGTTCTCGTCCTCCTGACGCTCGCGGCGATCGGACTGGGGATCCTGGCGACGCTCCCGATCGGGGGCGCCGACATGCCGGTCGTCATCTCGCTGCTCAACGCCTTCACCGGTAGTGCGGTCGCGATGGCCGGTTTCGTCGTCGACAGCATCCCGCTCATCATTGCCGGCGCGCTCGTCTCGGCCGCCGGTGGCATCCTCACCAAGCTCATGGCTGACGCGATGAACCGTTCGCTCGTGAGCATCATCGCGGGCGGTTTCGGCACGGGTGACGAGCAGTCCAGCGGCTCCGTCGGCGGCGGCTCCGGAACCATTCGTGAGGTCACCGTCGACGATGCCTCGCTGCAACTCGCGTATGCCCGCAAGGTCGTGATCGTGCCGGGCTACGGTCTCGCCGCGGCTCAGGCGCAGCACCAATGCGTCGAGCTCGGACAGGCACTCATCGACCACGGGGTCGAGGTCAGCTACGGCATCCACCCCGTCGCCGGCCGGATGCCCGGACACATGAATGTGCTGCTGGCTGAGGCGAATGCGCCCTATCCGCTGCTGCGCGACCTCGAGGAGATCAACCCCGAGTTCAAGGAGACGGATGTGGTGCTGGTCGTCGGCGCCAACGACGTCACCAACCCGGCAGCACGCCGCCCCGGAAACCCCGTGTCCGGGATGCCGATCCTCGACGTGGACCGCGCCCGCAGCGTGATCGTCATCAAGCGTTCGATGGGCCACGGCTACGCCGGCGTCGACAACGAGCTCTACACCGATCCCAAGACGGCCATGCTCTTCGGCGATGCCAAGGCGGCGCTCAACGCCTTGCACGCGGGCCTCGGCGCCTACGTCTCCTAGCCGGTCTCCGCAGGCGTCTCCACCCGGACGGCGATCTCCTCTCCCAGCTTTGCCCCGTTCAGCAATTGCAGCCGGTCTCCGCTCCAGAAGCTCCCCGGGTCATACCAGCCGACCTCGCGATCGGTTGGCAGCAAGTCCATGGCGACGTACGTCATCGCCACGATCTCGGCGCAGTAGGCCGTCTCCAGGCTGTCTTCTTCACTCGCACTGGTTCGCCGCCGGATCCGGCTCGCCCGGCTCTTGAGCCAGCCTCCCGCCAGGCTCGCCATCGAGGGGAACGGGGTGCCGTCGAGCCGGCTGACGGTGCGCAGTGCCGCGTCTTCCATGTCACGCGTGACGGGCGGTTCGAGTGGACGTAACCAGCCACGCTGGCCGTACTTGATCGACCACGTCGTCACGGCCGCCGCGAGGTCATGCAACTGCGCGCCCCGGGTGTGCTCTCCGGTCCACACATCAGGCAGGGAGCGGCCGAGTTCGGCGTGCCACATGAGCGGCGGGAGATCGTCGATCGCGATCGTCATGCCGACATGGTTCACGGGGGAGTTGGTGGTGATCCGGATGGCCCGGTCGGCGGCGCTGTAGCCGCGGAAGAGCCAGAGGTCGCCGGTGCGCGTGATCGCGCTGGCTTCGGCCAGGCTCAGTCCGTTGTCCGACACTCGGCTAGCGTAGTGGGATGCGCTGGTGGAAACGGCTCGGGTGGAAATGGCTCGGTCTGGCGGGAGTTGCCGGTGTCGCCGCAGGGAGTGTCGCCGTCGCGCGTGAGCAGCGCCGCCGAAACTCCTACACGCCCGAGGAGATCCGTTCGCGCCTGCGCGCCCGGGTCGATGGTTCCTGAACGTGCCTGCGGTCATCGACACGCACACCCATGTCGTCTCGCCGGACCGCGCGCGCTTTCCACTCGAAACGCCTGATTTTCCGGCGGATTGGGTACGCGAGAGTCCGGTTCCCGTCGACGGGCTGCTCGCTGCACTGGACGCCGGCGGCGTGCGGGGCGCGGTGCTCGTCCAGGCCAAAGGTGCCTACGGTTTCGACAACTCCTACGTCGCCGAGGCACGCGCAGCAGACCCCGCGCGACTGGTCAACGCGGCCGTCATCGACCTGTCAGCACCCGACCGAGAAGCTGTCCTGCGCTACTGGTGCGGCGAGCGGGGCATCCTGGGCCTTCGGGTGTTCAACATTCCGCCGGCTGATCCGGAGTGGCTCAGCGACCCTTCCCTTTCACGGGTGCTGCGGCTCGCGTCAGAGCTCGGGGCGCGGCTGAGCGTCTGCGTGCTGGCGCCGGATCTACCGGCCGTGGGGCGAGTGCTCGCCGCCGTTCCCGACCTTCCGATCGCCATAGACCACTGCGGTTTCGTGGAGCTCGGCGAAGGCACCGCATCACCTGGCGCCAAGGCTCTGACGGCCCTGGCGGCGTTCGACAACGTCCGGCTCAAGGTGACGACGACGATGCTCACCATGGCCGAGCAAGCCGGGATGACCGCTGCTGATGTCGTCGAGTGGCTCAGCGCGGAGTTCGGGACGCATCGGCTCATGTGGGGCAGCGACTATCCGCAGCATCACTCCGAGCCCTATCCCGAGATCGTGGACTACGGCCGCCGGGCGTGCGCGCGACTGTCACCGGATGAGCAGGCCCGGTTTCTCGGCGGTACGGCGCTCGAGCTGTGGCCCGAACTCTCGTGACCTAAGGCCCGCTCCGCTCTCGGCGCCGCGCTCATAGCATCCGAGCGATCGGAAGGGGTGCCGGATGCACGAGCCGAACTCGATCGCGGGCCGCATACCCCGCTCGCGCCGCGACGACTACACCGAGGACATGGCTGCGCAACGGCGGGCCTACGCCAGCAGCCAGCACGGAACCGCGCTCAAGCACGTCGGGGCGTACTCGCTCGACCCCGCCACCCTGCCGGGAAACGTCGAGAACTTCATGGGCGCGGCGCAGGTGCCGATCGGCCTCGCGGGGCCGCTGGTGATTCGGGGTGAGCATGCGAACGGCGAATTCCTGGTGCCCCTTGCCACCACCGAGGGCACGCTGGTGGCGAGCTACAACCGGGGCATGCGGCTGATCCGCGAATGCGGTGGGGTCATGACCACGGTCGTCGAGGAACAGATGCAGCGCGCGCCGGTCTTCACGTTTCCGGATGCCCATCAGGCACGTGATTTCGGCGAATGGATCGACGCTCATTTTGCCCAGATCAAGGTGGCAGCTGACGCGACGACGAGCGTCGGGCGGCTGCAAGGTATCGGCCAGCATGCCGTCGGACCGCTGCGATTTCTGCGGTTCAACTTCACCTGCGGCGACGCCGCCGGGCAGAACCTCACCGGAAAGGCGACCTACGCCGCCTGCGAATGGATCTGCGCGCACTATCCGAACGCGCGCAAGTACTTGCTGTCGGGCAACATCGACACCGACAAGAAGCACTCTCAGATCAACACCCTGCTGACCCGGGGCAAGCGGGTGATCGCCGAGGCTGTGCTGTCGCGCGATCGCCTGGTCGAGCTGATGGGTGTGGAGCCGGCAAGCATGTTCCAGGCTCGCCAGATCTCCAATGCGGGGGCCTTCATGGCGGGAGCTTCCAGCAACGGCGCTCATGCGGCGAACGCGCTGGCCGCCTTGTTCATCGCGACGGGTCAGGACGCCGCCAACGTCGCCGAATCGCACGCGTCGATCACCTATACGCAGCTGCTGGAGAACGGCGACTACTACTGGTCCATCACGCTTCCGTCCCTCATCGTCGCCACCTATGGAGGCGGGACCGGGCTCGCCACCCAGCGTGAATGCCTGGAACTGCTGGACTGCTACGGCGCCGGCAAGGTTGCCAAGTTCGCCGAGATCTGCGCCGCCGTCGTCCTCGCCGGCGAGATCTCGCTGTCCTCTGCGGTGCTGCACGGCGACTGGGTCGCCTCGCACGACACCTTCGGGCGCAACCGGCCCTAGCTGGCCTACGGTGTCGGCATGACTTCCCTCCAGTCAAGTCCGCCGAGCCGGCCGTGGGCACTCATGGTCTCCCGGGGAGACCTTTCCCGGACGATGCTGACCGGGCGGGACGAAACGCCGCTCGATGACGGGCAGGCCCGGCTCGCCGTGCGCCGCGTGGGCATGACGGCCAACAACGTGACGTACGCCGTGCTCGGGGAATCGTTTCGCTACTGGAACTTCTTCCCGGCGGACCCGGGCTTCGGCATCGTGCCGCTGTGGGGGTTCGCGGAGGTCACCGAGAGCCGGGCCGACGGGGTCGATGTCGGCGGTCGCTACTACGGCTACCTGCCCTCGGCAAGCCAACTCGTGGTGCAGCCCGGACGCGTCGATGGCCGCGGTTTCGCGGACGCGACGCCCCACCGGGTCGGGCTGCCGTCGCCCTACAACGCCTACTCGCTGACGACCGGTGACCCCGCCTACGACCCCGGGGAAGAAGATCTGCTGGTGCTCTTCCGGCCGCTGTTCTACACCTCGTTCATGCTTGCGGATCAGTTGCAGGACAACGACTTCTTCGGGGCCGACGTGCTGGCGTTCTCCTCGGCTTCCAGCAAGACCGCGTACAGCACCGCGCATCTGCTCGCGGGCCGGGGGCGGCGGGTGGTCGGGCTGACGTCGGCGGCAAACGTCGACTTCACGGTTGGCCTCGGCGTGTACGACGAGGTGCTGTCCTACGATGACGTCTCCGGTCTCGATCCCACTGCGCCCACGGCGTATCTGGACGTGTCCGGCAGCCCCGTGGTCGCCTCTGCCGTACGCGATCGGCTCGGCGCGAGCCTGGTACGCGAGGTCATCATCGGGGTGACCTCGCAGCAGCAGTCCGGCAGCAAGGGAGCCGCACTGTTCTTCGCGCCCGACCAGATGCGCAAGAGGGTCGAGGACTGGGGTCACGAGGGCTTGGACCGCGCCTTCGCCGACGCCTGGCGCGAGTTCGTCCCCGCCGCGACGGGCTGGGTCGACGTCGTCACCTCACATGGCCCGCAGGATCTCGAACGGGTGTGGCTCGAGGTGCTCGCCGGGCAGACCGCGCCGCGCACCGGTCACATCGTCGTGCTCTGAGCTAAAGCGGGGTGACGTAGGCGCCGCTGATCCCGCCGTCGACCAGGAAGGTCGACGCGGTGATGAACGAGGAGTCGTCGCTCGCCAGGAACGCCACCGCGGCCGCGATCTCCTCGGGTTCGGCGAAGCGGCCGACAGGGACGTGCACGAGCCGCCGGGCCGCACGCTCCGGGTCCTTGGCGAAAAGTTCTTTGAGCATGGGGGTGTTCACCGGCCCCGGGCACAGCGCGTTGACCCGGATGCCCTCTCGGGCGAACTGGACGCCGAGTTCGCGGCTGAGCGCCAGCACGCCGCCCTTACTGGCGGTGTAGGAGATCTGCGAGGTCGCCGAGCCGAGGGTCGCGACGAAGCTGGCGGTGTTGATGATGGAACCGCCGCCGCCCTTGCGCATCTGCTCGATCGCGTACTTGCTGCACAGGTACACCGACGTGAGATTCACTTCCTGGACCCGGCGCCAGGCGTCGATGCCGGTGGTGAGGATCGAGTCGTCCTCGGGGGGCGAGATGCCGGCGTTGTTGAACGCCACGTCAAGCTTGCCGAAGCGGCTGACCGCCAGGGCGAAGAGGTCGCGCACATTCTCCTCGGACGTGACATCTGTGGCGACGAAATCCCCGCCGACCTCTTCTGCCGCCGCCTTGCCGGTCGCCTCGTCGAGGTCGGCGCAGATCACCTCGGCGCCCTCCGCGGCGAAGCGCCGGACCGTGGCCAGGCCGATCCCGCTGCCGGCTCCGGTGACGACGCAGACCTTTCCTGACAACCTGCCCGATAGCCGCCCGGACGGTGATGGCATGGAGGTACCCCTTCGGCTTGGGACGGAAGTCAGACGGTGCTGATGAAGACGTTCTTGGTCTCGGTGAACGCCAGCGGGGCGTCAGGCCCGAGTTCACGTCCCAGGCCCGAGGACTTGAAGCCGCCGAAAGGCGTCCAGTAGCGCACCGAGGAATGGGAGTTGACCGAAAGATTGCCGGTCTCGATGCCGCGGCTCACCCTGATCGCGCGGCCCACGTCGCGCGTCCAGATCGAGCCGGAAAGGCCGAATTCGCTGTCGTTCGCGAGCCTGATGGCATCGGCCTCGTCGTCGAACGCCATGACGGCAACGACCGGGCCGAAGATCTCCTCGTGCATCACCGGATCGGCCGGGTCCTTCGGCGCGAGCACCGTTGGCGGGTACCAGAAACCGGGTCCCTCAGGGGCGCTCCCACGGAAGGCGACCAGCGCCTCGTCGACGACAAAGGAGGCGACCCGCTCGCGATGGTCAGCGCTGATGAGCGGACCCATCTCGGTGGTGTCCAGCGAAGGATCGGCGACGACGACGGCCTGCACCGCCTTCTGCAGCCCGGCCATGAACTCCTCGTACACGCTGCGCTCGACCAGGATCCGCGAGCGCGCGCAGCAGTCCTGTCCGGCGTTGTCGAAGACGGCGTAAGGCGCTGTGGCTGCTGCCTTTTCCAGGTCGCTGTCGGCGAAGACGACGTTGGCACTCTTGCCGCCGAGTTCGAGGGTCACCGGCTTCAACCGCTGCGAGCAGCCCGCCATGATCGAGCGACCGACCTCGGTCGAGCCGGTGAAGACCAGCTTGGCGACGTCGGGTGATTCGATGAACCGCTGGCCGACGATGCTGCCCTTCCCGGGTAGCACCTGGAAGACGTCCACGGGGAGGCCCGCCTCGAGCGCGAGTTCCGCGAGCCGGATCGCCGTGAGCGGGGTGATCTCGGCGGGCTTCAGCACTACCGTGTTGCCGGCGGCCAGCGCAGGCGCGAAACCCCAGGAAGCGATGGGCATCGGGAAGTTCCAGGGAACGATGACCCCGACGACGCCCAGGGGCTCGTGGAACGTCACGTCGAGTCCATCGGCCACCGGAATCTGCTGCCCGATGAGGCGCTCCGGCGATGCCGAGTAGTACGCGATCACGTCACGGACGTTGCCCGCTTCCCAGCGCGCGTTGCTGATGGTGTGGCCGGAGTTGGTGACCTCGAGCTGAGCGAGGTGCTCGCGGTCATTGTCGACGGCCTCGGCGAAGCGCCGCAGGAGCCGGGCCCGATCTGGGGGCGAGACGTGCCGCCAGGAGGCAAAGGCCTTGCGGGAACGGGCAATTGCCGCATCGGTCGCTTCGACGTCGTAGCCTTCGACGCTTGCCACGACCTGTTCGGTGGCGGGATTGATGATCTCGCGAACTGTCATGTCAGCCTCGATTCCTACATGCGCTCGAAGCTGCGAACGCGTTCCCAATCGGTGACCGCCGCGTCGAACGCCAGGATCTCCACCCTTGCAGCGTTGGAGTAGTGATCGACCACGTCGGCGCCGAAAGCCTCCCGGGCGACCTTGCTGCCCTCCAGCAGTCTCGCTGCCTCGCGCAAGGTCGGTGGCACCCGGGCGGAGTCCGCGGCGTACGCGTTGCCGCCGAACGGTTCGCAGAGCGGGAGCTCGTTGTCAATCCCGTGCAGGCCGGCGGCAATCATCGCGGCGACGGCGAGGTAGGGATTCACATCGCCGCCGGGTACCCGGTTCTCGAAGCGCAGGCTCGGGCCGTGGCCGACGACGCGCAGCGCGCAAGTGCGGTTGTCCAATCCCCACAGCACTGCCGTCGGGGCGAACGTATCGGGCTGATATCGCTTGTAGGAATTGATGTTCGGCGCGAAGAAGTAGCTCAGCTCGCGTAGCGACTCCAGCTGCCCGGCCAGGAAGTGCTCGAAGGTCTTGGACACTCCATGGGGGCGGTCACCCGCGAACACCGGCTCGCCGCCGGGCGTGCGCAGCGAGAGGTGGATGTGGCAGGAGTTGCCCTCGCGCTCGTTGTACTTGGCCATGAAGGTCAGCGACGAGCCGTGCTGGGCAGCGATCTCCTTGGCGCCGTTCTTGTAGATGACGTGGTTGTCGCACGTCGTCAGCGCGTCGGTGTATTTGAAGGCGATCTCGTGCTGCCCGGGGTTGCATTCACCTTTGGCCGACTCGACCTGCAGCCCGGCGCCCTTCATCCCGAGGCGGATGTCACGAAGCATCGGCTCGACCCGGCTGGTGCCAAGGATCGAGTAGTCGATGTTGTACTGGTTGGACGGGGTGAGGTCGGTGTACTGCTTGGACCAGCCGGCTTCGTAGGTCTCATCGAAGAGGATGAATTCCAGTTCGGTTCCCACCATTGCGACCCAGCCGCGTTCTGCCAGCCGGTCGAGTTGCGCGCGCAGCACCTGCCGCGGCGATTGGACGACGGGCGCCCCGTCGAGCCATTGCGCATCGGCCAGCAAGAGAGCGGTCGAGGGCTGCCAGGGGATACGACGCAACGTCGCCATGTCCGGCGTCATGAGCAGATCGCCGTAGCCGCGCTCCCACGATGACATGGTGTAGCCCGACACGGTGTTCATCTCGATGTCGACGGCGAGCAGGTAGTTGCAGCCTTCGGTGCCGTGTTCGACGACCTCGTTGACGAAGTAGTCGGCGTCGAAACGCTTGCCGGCGAGCCGGCCTTGAACGTCGACGATCGCGAGCACCACCGTGTCGATCGCGCCGCT
>DATAZK010000085.1:0-1533 GCA_036272075.1 Frankiaceae bacterium | reverse complement strand
GCGATGCGCATCCGAACGACCGAAGCGGCGAACTATCACCTCGACATCCTCACCGCCGGCTCGTCGGCGATGAGCAGCGGATCGGGACCACCCGTGTCCGCCACGCCCTCCACCGCCGCCGTCTTCATGCCGGGGCGCACCGCTGACCTGGACTGTGACCGTGACTGCGCTCAGATATGCCTCATGTTCCCGACCGACGACATGCACACGGAGCTGGAGAATCTGCTCGGAGAACCCGTCGCTCACCCGTTGGAATTCACCCGGCCGATGGATCTACGCACCCCGGCCGGCGCGACGTTCATCGAGACACTTCACCTGATCGACCTAGCTTCCGCGCCGGGCAACCCGCTACTTGACCATCCCCTGGCCACGCTGCGCCTCGAACAGGTGCTGATGCTCACGCTCTTGTTAACCCAACCCAACAACTACTCCGCGGCGCTGGAAAATACCCCCAAGACACCGGGACCCAGGCCGATCGCTGCGGCGATCGAGTTGATCCGGGCACGACCTGAGCACCCCTGGACCGTCGCCACCTTGGCTGCGGAAGTAGCCGTCAGCGTTCGAAGTCTGCAAGCCGGTTTCGCCCACACGATCGGGCAGCCGCCGATGAGGTACCTGCGTCAAGTGCGCCTGGAACGCGTCCACGACGAGCTAACCCGGGCCGCGCCCGGAACAACCACAATCAGCCAAACGGCTTCCCGATGGGGATTCACCCACCTAGGCCGATTCGCCAGCGAATACCGCAGAACCTTCGGGAAACTGCCGTCGGCTCTCCTGACACGTCCGGGACGAACCCAAACTGACGAGTCCCCATGAGGGCATCCTCATCGGCCAGATGCCGGACCAAGCCGTTCGCCTCATGGCTAAGTTTCTGCAGCACCTAGCGACGTGGCGCTCGCGGGCGGGTGGTCTCTGCCTCAGCTACGGCTCAATCGGCTACGAAGTCAGTCGGTCACTTAGTCGCTGACGAGCGAGGCGTTCTAACCGCTCAGCGAGCGAAGCAGCCCTCGAGGCCGATAGGTCGCCTAGGCATTGGTTGACCACTGACATGACGTCAGCGAAGGTTGTCCGGGCACCGAAGTCGGCATAGAGCCGGGCGCGCCACCGAGAAATCGTCCGTGCAGCTCGAGTACGGCTGGCGACTCGGCCGAAGGTTGACCCCATCGGACACGAGTGGGAGATCCGTCGTCCAAACGGCGACCGGCCACCTACAGCAGCAACACGCCCGCATTGGTGATCGACCTCCCGCTGACCCGCAGAACTAACCGATCTGAGCGAGCGCGGAGGTCGGATACGACGCGCTACGTGTTGCTGGGTTGCCGATCCTTTTCTGACGGACGTGCTCGGCACGCTGCTGGCTGAACGGGCGCCCGACGGCAAGGAGCACGATGGTGTTCATGTCGATGACGAAGGTACTTGTGGCTCGTGTGTACGACCCACCGAGCATCGGCGGCGGTTTGCGGGTGCTCGTCGACCGACTCTGGCCACGGGGCCTGTCGAGGTCGGCGGCGGCTTTGGACGATTGGTGTCGTG
>DATAZK010000084.1:0-1780 GCA_036272075.1 Frankiaceae bacterium | reverse complement strand
TCCGAGCGACCGAAGCCGACCAAGTCGGGGCAGATGACGCGGTGCCCGGCCGCGACCAGCACCGGGATCATCTTGCGGTAGAGGAACGACCACGACGGTTCGCCGTGCAACATCAGCACCGGGTCGGCGTCGGCCGGGCCGTCTTGCACCCAGGCCATCCGCAGCGTCCCGCCGTCGCCGTCGGAAACATCGCAATAGTCTGCGGGATAAGGGAATTCGGGTAGATCCGTGAAGCGGTCGTCTGGTGTGTGCAGCGTCTGCATGAGTGTGAAGATACGCGAGGTCCGTCAGCCCTCTCGCGAACCGGCCATGCGGGGGTCCGCCATCAACTGATCGAGCAAAGCGAGCTGGCCTTTCAGCAGCTTGGCCCTGGCCTGGGCCACTGGGAACCACTCCACCCGGTCGACCTCGGGGAAGGCATTTATTTGGCCTGAGCCCCTTGGCCATTCGAGCTCGAAGGTATTGCTGTGCGCGTCGGCCGGGTCGAGGTCACCCGGGACCGCGAACGCGGTGACAACCTTGCCGCCGGGCTGTTTGACCGGAGCCAGATCGATGCGTGGGCCCGCGGGTGGCGCCGAGCCGACCTCTTCTTCGAATTCGCGCTGCGCGGCCGCCCATGGGTCTTCGCCATGCGCGTACTCGCCCTTCGGTATCGACCAGGCGCCGTCGTCCTTGCGAGCCCAGAGCGGCCCACCCGGATGCGCGATCAGGACTTCGATGACGCCGTCGCGTACCCGGTACAGCAACAGACCCGCGCTGAGCTTGGGCATGCCGTCACACTCCGACCGTGCGCTCCAGATCCTTGAGTGAGGTTTCCAGGTGACCGAGCAGACGCTGCAGGTGCGGCACACTTCGCCGGCAACCGACCAGACCGAAGTCGATGTTGTCCGCATTGCTGACCATGGTGATGTTCAGTGCCTGCCCGTCCAAGGCGATCGACAGCGGATAATTGCCGTCGAGTCTGGCGCCGCCCCAGTACATCTGCTTGGTCGGCCCCGGCACGTTGGAGATGACGATGTTGAAGGGCGGCGGTGCCGTCGAGACGAAGCCGGGAAGCGCGGACAGTCCCAGCGGCGCGATGAGAGCCGCGGACAACGCAAAGGCTTGCAGCCGAGGCAATTCGGCGAACACCTTCTTGTTGCCTCGCATCGATGCGTTGATCGTCTCCAGCCGCTTCGCGGCGTCGTCGACGTCAGTGGCCAGGTTGCACAACAGAGCGCCGACCTGGTTGCCACCGGCATCGGCGTCGGCCTCCGAGCGCATGCTCACCGGAACCATCGCGATCAACGGGGTGTCGGGTAGCGCCTGCTCGTCCAGCAGGTAGTAGCGCAACGCACCGGCACACATCCCGAGGATGACATCGTTGAAGCTCACTCCGGCGGCGACCTTGATGCTCTTGAGCCGGTCAATACCCCACGACTGGGCGGCAACCCGCCGCGCGCCGCCAATCGGCACGTTGAACATGGTGCGCGGCGCGGCGAACGGCAAGGTCAGCTGCTGTTCCACGAGCGCGGCGCGGGCCAGCGACCACGTCGAAGGACCGTATGCCGCAACGGATACCGCTAGTTGAGACAGGCCGGGCCGTTTCGACTTCTCTGGTTCCCGCTTGCGACGGGGAAGATCCCAAATGGCCTGCATGTCAGTTTCATTGGGATCAGCCGACAACGTCCGCTGCATGAGCCGCAACGCGGAAACCCCGTCGATCAACGAGTGGTGGAACTTGCTGTAGAGCGCGAACCGGCCGTCGTTCAGCCCCTCGACGAAATGCACCTCCCACAGC
>DATAZK010000083.1:0-12044 GCA_036272075.1 Frankiaceae bacterium | reverse complement strand
AGGCCGTTGGTGTCGGCCTGGGCCGAGCCGGTCATCACGCCGAGCATGCTGATCACCTGCTGGGCGATGGGCGAGGGCGCGGTCTTGAGCACATTGCGCAGCAGGTCGGGGAGGGCGAGGCTGAAGGTGATCGAGCCGCCGGCGGTGCCGGACACGTTGCTGACCGGCGCGACCGCATAGGCGCGCATCTCGGCCGCGGTGCCGCGCCCCAGCACGAGCTGGTCGCCGATCACCGTGACGGTCAACGGCGTCTTGCCGTCACGGACGCTGTAGAAGCCGGCGCCGAGGGCCCTCACGTGGGCACCGCGCGTCTTGGCCAGCGCGGCAAAGGTCGAACGCAGCACCGCGGGGTTGGCGAGCTGGACCCGGACCAGCGTGGTGCGCGCGTCGCTCGAGAGGACGAGCTGGCCGGTCATCTGCTTGGTCACGGTGGCCGCATCGACGCCGGAGTGCTTCTTGAACTGCGCCAGCTCGCGGAGATACTTGGCGTAGTTGGCGGGCTCGGTCCGCTTGATGGCATCGAGGGTGAAGTTGATGATCTGCTGCGGGTCCCGGACTCCGAGGCCGATCGGCAGGGCGCTGACGATGCCGGCCGGTGTCGTGCCGCTGGCGATCGGCAGCTGGCTCACCGACAGCGGCTTGCCGGTGGTGGCGATGTGGAAGCGGATCGTCGACCCCTTCTGGTCGCCGGTGATCGATGCGGCGTAGCCGGTGATCGCGGCCACCCAGGGCACGAGCCGGGCCTTGGCGGCGCTGGGGGCCGCGAGCAGAGGAGCGAGATCACCGAAGGCGGTGACCAGGCCGTCGGCCGGGACGCCCGTGGTGGCCTTCGCGTAGCTGGCGGCGTCAAAGCCCTGATGGTGGGCGTGGCGATCAAGGGCGGCGTCGAGGACCGCCGCTGAGCGGGCCACCATCACCGTGGCGCCTGAGGTGGCCAGCCCGGCGTCGCCCACGGAGTAGAGCCTCGCTCCGTCGTGGGTCCCGCTGGTCGAGAGGTGAAGCTTGTGGAGCAGCGCGGTGAGCTTGCTCGCGCTCTTGGTCACCCACACCGCCAGGAACTGAGCGTCCGATCCGGAGCCGCTGAGCCCGTCGGTGGAGACCAGCCCGGCGGTCACGGGGTTGCCGAACAGCGGGCGGATGTCCTTGTTGTAGTCGATGCCCAGCTTGCCCAGCTGGGCGAAGACCGCGGTGGCCGCGAGGGCGTAGCTCGGGTTCTGGCGCTCAACCTGCTGGACCGCGCCGGCCTTGGGATTGGTCGCCGCCGTGATCATGAACGGCGAGGTGGTGGGGAAGTAGGAGAGCGCCTCGATCTTGGGATCGTTGGAGCCCCCGCTGCCGGGCTTGGAGCTGCCGCAGCCGGCGAGCACGACGACCGCCATCCCGGTGATGAGTAGGGCGGTCAGACGACGCACGCCGGTCAGAGTACCCGGAGCTCGGGTCCCGTGGTGCGGTAATGGACACATATCCGGTCCTCGCAAACCGGCGCCCACTCGCTAGCATCGCCCGGCCAGGGCGAGATAGCTCAGTTGGTAGAGCACACGACTGAAAATCGTGGTGTCCCGGGTTCAAGTCCCGGTCTCGCCACTCCCTGAAGGCCCTGGAAATGGCGGCTGTTGTCAATCGACCAGGTTCGCCTGAAGGCGCCTTTTTGGTCCGGTAAATCCCGAATTCGGCGTTTACCGGACCAATTGAGCAGACAACAACGTCCAATCTGGACGTCCGACCGCGTCGAGCCGGGTCCGGGCGCGCAGTGTTGCCGACCCACCACGACGCGTCTGCGAGGGCCGTGGCCCACGCCGATCTGGGATCCCTTCGGCACATCCGCCGGAGTGCCGCAGGTTCGAGCAGAAGTCATCTTGCAGGCGGAGGACGGGTCGCGCTATCCGGCCGCCGGGAGAGTGCGTCCGGCTCCGTCGGCACGATTGGTCGCGTGATCTCGTTCGGAGTCTCGGTCGTCGCACGTTCTAACTGCGACGCTGCGTGTCCGACTGGCGCTCGTGATCGCTCCAGTCCGCGCCAGGTGTCGCCGGTCCGCGGTGAGCGATCGGTGAACGGTTTCCGTCCCGCTCGAGTACGACGACCGGGATGGTGCGGCCGACGGCGCGTGCTTGATAGGTGGCATAGCCGTTGTAGTTGTCGTTGACGCGCTCCCACAGGCGCTCGCGTTCGTCGCCGTCGACAACACGTGCGTTCACTCGGACCGGCGTTCCCGAGATCTCGACCGAGGCCGCGTCCGGATGACGGAGCATGTTGTAGTACCACGCAGGGTGGTGCTGAGCGCCCGCCTTGGAGGCGACGACGATGAACGCGTCACCGCACGGCGTGTAAAGCAATGGAGTGGTCCGCGGTTCTCCAGACCGCGCACCACGGGTATGCAGCAGCAGGATGGGCTGGCCCATGGCCACCTTCAGCCGGCCGCGCGACAGCGGGATGAGCCGGCGGTCGATTGCCGGAAAGACGTTCACGAAGAGCCAGCCGCCAAATCGGGTTCGCGCTGCGGCCTGCATGATCCTGTCGATCGCGGTCTTGTCCTGCTGTCGTCTGTAGTTAGTGTCGGTCATGCTCGCTCAGTCACACGAGCCTGCACAGCGTTACACGGCTCGCGCTGGTTATTGGCCATGGCGCAGGTCAGCCGTTCAGGGCGATGGGCAGTGAGGTGTAGCCGCGCAGCATGAGACCGCTGCGGCGCACCGGCTCGCCGGCCACGCAGGCCATGGGGAAGCGATCCAGGAGCATCGGCAGCATGACCTGTGCCTCTAGGCGTGCGAGTGCAGCTCCGAGGCAGTGGTGGATGCCGCCGCCGAACGACAGGCCGGGTCCTTCGTCGCGCTCTAGGCGGAGGTCATCCGGCTCGGAGAACTGGCGCGGGTCGCGATTGGCGGCGCCGAGCAGGTTGATGAGTCGCTGTCCGGCGCGGACCGGCATATCGCCGACGACGATGTCCTCGGTGGCGGTACGGCCGTAGAGGATCTGCACCGGCGCGTCGTAGCGCAGGAGCTCCTCGACGGCCGGCTTGGCCAGCGTCGGCTCGCGGCGCAGTTGATCGGCCTGGCGCGGGCTGCGCAGCAGCGTCAGGAATCCGTTGGCCAGCAATCCGGTCGTCGTCTCAAACCCGGCAGCCAAGATGAGCGCGGCCATGGTCACGAGTTCCTCGTCGGTCAGCTGATGCTCGTCGTCGTCGACGGCGACGAGCGCTGAGATGAGGTCATCGGCGGGCCGCGCGCGGCGCTCTTGCACGAGCTCCTGCAGGTAAGTCTGGATCTGTTCAGCGGCGGCGTCGGCAGCGTCAACGGCCAGCGGGTTGAGGATCTCCAGGACCGAGGTCCACTCTCTGACCAGTGGCTGGAACATCGCGCGGTCGGCGGCCGGGATGCCGAGGAGCTCTCCGATGACCGTGACCGGGAATGGGAAGGCCACCGTGTCCACGAACTCGACCGCGCCCGACAGGGGGCCGCAGAGCTCCCTGGCCATCTGCGTGATCGAGTCGCGCATTGCCGCGACGCGCTGGGCGGTGAATGAGCGCGAGACGAGGCGTCGCAGCCGCGTGTGCTGGGGCGGGTTGAGCATGAGCATGCTCCCGAAGAGCAGGCGCAGCGACGGGCGCTGCTCCCAGTCCGGGTAGCCCGCCGCGGTCAGGACAGACCCCGGCGATTTGCGCAGGCGGTTGTCGCGAATCACCGTGGAGCTGGCTCGATATCCGGTGACCACGACCGTGCCGTCGGGCGCCTCCACCGCCGCCCCCAGGTCGTGCATGCGCCGGTAGATGGGATAGGGGTCGGCCTGCCCGAGCGGGGCAGTGAGCTCGCCCATCAGGCTCGTGATGTCTTCGTTGATTACCGTCGTGCTCATCGGTCCACCTCTCTGTCGCGGAAGGCGGGCGGGCGCCCGTCTGCGCGCTCTCGTCCTCCGAGTGCCCGAGCCGTTACGCGCGAATCTCTCTGTAACGCCGCGGCGACCTCAGGGACAGGACGGGGCATGTTCACTCACCCATTTCCCTCGCGACACACGCTCCGGGCTCTCGCCGTCATCGTGGCATCCACCCTGACGGCCGGCGTCGGAGCCGCCGCCGCCCACGCACAGACGTCCGTCGTGGTTGCCGAGAACACCGCTGGCAACGGAGCCATCTCGACCTTCACCCTCGGAGGTCCCTCAACCCCGGTCCGGCGCATCACCGGATCGCTCACCGGTCTTGCTTCCCCGGAGCAGATCGCCAGCGACCGCAGCGGCAACCTGTACGTCGCCAACAGCGCGGGGAGCATCACGGTGTACCCGCCGACCGCGACAGGCAACGTTGCACCCCTGCGGAAGATCGCCGGAACCGCGACCGGCTTGGGCGGCGGCGTGTTCGGCATCGCCGTGGACGCCGCGGGCCACGTCTACGCGAGCAACCACTACCGCAACTCGATCACCGAGTACGCAGCCGGCGCCAACGGGAATGTCGCACCGATCGCCACCCTGGCGGGTCCCGCCACCGGCGTGCAGCTGCCGACCGGCATCGCTCTCGATCCCGCCGGCCACCTCTGGGTCGACAACGCGGCCGGCATCGTGGAATACCCGGCCGGCGCCAACGGCAACGTGTCGCCGATCGCGGTCGTCGCCGGTCCGCAAGTCAGCTCGTCGTCGGTGATCGCGTTTGACGCAGCGGACAACCTGTTCGTGAACGAAACCGTGCCGGGCACTGGCAGCTCGTCCGGGTACACCGTCGAGGAGTTCGCGGCCGGTGCGACCGGAAATCCGGCGCCGATCACAACCCTTCACGGGCCCGACACCGGGCTCAACGGACCGTCTGGTCTGGGGCTCCTCCCCGGAGTGAACGAGCAACTGCTCGTCAGCAACATCTTCGGCGCCGGTTCGGTGACGCAATACGGGGTCCCGGCCGACGGCGATGTCAAACCGTCCGCGACGCCTGTGGCCAGTGGCACGGTCTCATCGCCGACCGGGCTGCTCGTCGTCTCACCGCCGACGCTCACCTCCTCGTCGCAACTGCATGGGACGGCCGGGACGGCGTTCTCGCAAACCCTGACGGGCGGCGGTGGCCACGGACCATATACCTGGGCGATCACCTCAGGATCGTTGCCGGCCGGCCTGAAATTGAACGGGACGACCGGAGCGATCACCGGCACCCCGAGCGCACCGGGCACGACCTCGTTCACCGTCCAGCTGACCGACCAATCACTACCTACGGCGCAGACCGCGACGGCGACGATCTCGCTCGCCATCGACCCGCCCGTCACACCCGCCGTGTATGTCGCCAACGGCGGAAACGGAACGGTGACAAGCTATCCCGTCGGCGGCTCGGGGAACCTGGCGCCGCTCACCGCCTTCGGACGCACAGGCTTTGGTCTCAACGCTCCCGCCGGGGTCGCGATCGCGCCCAACGGCCGGGTGTACGTCGCCAACAGCGGCAACAGCTCGATCACGTCATACGCGCCCGGCCCCGCCGCGCCTTTTCTCACGAGCCTGGCCGGCTCGGCGACGGGCCTCCAGGGACCGTCGGCGCTCACCCTCGACGCAGCCGGCCGGCTGTACGTCGCCAACCAGCCGGCGAATGCGATCACGGTCTACGCGCCCGGGGCGGTCGGCGACACCACCCCGGTGGCCACGATCGCAGGGCCGGACACCGGCATCAGCGGGCCCGACGCACTCGCGATCGACGCCGCCGGGCGGCTGTGGGTGGCCGACAGCGGCTCCAACAGCCTGACCCAATACGCCCCCGGCGCAGGCGGCGACGCCAAGCCGCTGGCCACGATCGGAGGGTCGGCCACCGGGCTCAACACCCCCCGCGGGCTCGCGCAGGATGCCGCCGGAGATCTGCTGGTCACCAACCAATACGGCCACACCGTGACCAGCTACGCGCCCGGGACCAACGGCAACACCTTCCCGAAGGCCACCCTCGGCGGCTCGTCGACCCAGCTGAGCTTCCCGACCGGCATCGACGTCGACACCCAGGGGCGCATCTACGTCGCCAACCAATACGACAGCGACATCCACGTCTACGGTCCGGGAGCGTCCGGTGATGCTGTGCCCGTCGGCACGATCGCCGGCGCCGCTACGGGTCTCTCCGGTCCAAGTGCACTGGCGGTCACCCCGCCACTCTCAATCCTCACCGCCAAGCTCCCGGCGGCGGTGGCACACCACCGCTACCGCGCGCGGCTGCAGGCAGGCGAGGGCCGCACGCCGTATCGCTGGAGCGTCGTTAACGGTGCCTTGCCTGCAGGCCTGCGCCTCACGCAGACCGGGCTGATCATCGGCCGCGCTCGGCACGCCGGCCGAGATCGGGCGCGGATCCGCGTGCGCGACAACCAGCGACCCTCGTCCCGGGCGTTTGCCTGGCTGACGCTGGTAGTGCGGCAGCCCGCGCACAGGGGCTGACCAGGCCCGACCCGCGACCCCGTGCAGGCGGGCCGGCCTGGTTCAATGGCGCGGCGGGGGCGTAGACTCCCGCCGCGCCCAACTCACCCCCTCCCCAGATCGCGATGCATGCCTACAAGGTCCTCCGAGACGGCCGATCCGAGTTCACCGGGTGGCGATGGCCACTCCCCCACGCCGGTCAGTCCGGGGAATGGGTGCAGGTATCCGGGCCGATCGCACTGTGCGTCAACGGGATCCACGCCTCAACTCCTGAGCAGTTGCCGCACTGGCTGGGGATGGAGTTGTGGGAGATCGAACTCGCCGGCAATATCCTGGAGGACGAGGCTGCGCTAGTGGCCTCTCAAGCGCGCCTCCTGCGGAAGTTAGACGCGTGGGACGAGCCAATGCGGGAGAGGTTCGCCGAGATGTGCTACCAGCGGGCGCGCGGGCTTGCTGAGGACTATCCCCACGGCGCCGGGCTGGTGACCAAGGTCGAGCACACCCTGAGCTGGGCCGGCGCTGCGCCCGCCGGCTATTTCACCGCGATGCTGGCCGGAGAACGCGACAGCGGCGGACGCGCCGGCGCCGACTACGACGCCGCGTTCCTGCGGGAGCGCGCGCGGCAGGCGCAGTGGCTGCGCGAGCACCTCAACTTGAGCGGCTGACCGCTCGTCGCCCAGAGGTTCCTAGCCGCGCGAGAGGGCGCGAAATGCCTCCATGAGCGAGTCTGCGACCGGGGCGGGAACGTCCTCTTCGCGCAGGGTCCCCGTAGCCCGGATCACCGCCCGCATCTGGTCGAGGTAGTCGACACACGGTGAGCAGAACGCCAGGTGCCGCTCGACGATGAGACGCTGGTCGACGGACAGGACACCCTCGAGGTAATCGGTAGCCAGCTCGACGAAGTCAACGCACGGGAGGTCCTCGTAGCTCACGTACTCACCACCTCCGTAAAGTACTCCTCGAGGGTCGCGCGTACGGCAGACCGCGCACGGTGCAGCAAGACGCGCTGGTTAGCCTGCGAGAGCGCCAGGCACCCGCAGACCTCCTCGGCGTCCCAGCCTTCCACATCGCGCAGCTTGATCACCTGCTGCTGGCGCTCCGGGAGCTGCTCGATCGCGGCCGCGACGAACTCCGAGATCTCCGCGGCCAGCAGACGCTCCTCGGGAAGCTCGAAGAAGTGGCTCGGCGTCACGGTCCAGTAACCGGCGGCGGCATGCCCTGGAGGCAGAAAACGGCCCGGGTCGACCGTCGGACCGTCCTCGTCGTCAGACACCGCCAGCGACGAGAACGGGGTCGTCCGCTGCTCTTGGGCGCCTCGAGACTGGGCGCGGTTGGTCAGGATGCGAAAGATCCACGTCTTCAGAGACGAGCGGCCTTCAAAGCGCTCCAAGCCCTTGATGACCGCTAGCCAGGTCTCCTGCACCACCTCGTCGGCTACCGAGGGCGACCGCACAAACGTCAGCGCGATCCGCTTCATCGCGCGGTCGTGGCGTCTGACCAACGCCCGGAAGGCCGCCTCGTCGCCAGCCCGTAGCCGAGCCAGCAACCGTTCCTCGCTCGCAGCCACCACGGTCACGCGGGCAGTCTAACCCGGTGCTCCTTGGAGGCCTGCCGGCCCGTCGGCGCGATTCGGGTAACGCCAGGCCCGCTCGCTCGCCCATGCCGAGCCACACCACGCGCTGACTGCCGCCACCTGCGGTGTCGTGTCAAATGGTTCGGCCAGACGGCTGCTTAGCGCGTCCTCTGGCTAGCCTCGCCGGCATGGATGCGGTCGTGCCACACCGCTTTGGCGCCAAGGTCGCCCACTCGGAAGCCACATGACGCCGCCCGCGATGGAAAGGACTACCAGCAACACGAGCACCACCGAGCCTCGACCGGAGGGCCAGCTGCCATGCCTGGTCACGATCGCCTGAACGCGGGCGCACCGGCGCCCGATCACCGATCGACGACCGCATGATTCCTGCGACTGCCGCTGGCTCTGGTGTTCGACATGCGCCGGCGTCTCAAACCCAACCGTGAGCGAACAGCTGGGAGCGGGTCGGTTGGCCCCGGATTTGGGCGACGAGCAGGTCGCGCACCGTCGTCGGGGCGAGACCTGCATTTGTGGTCGCGCACGACAGCCGGGCGGTTTGTTCCACCATCAGAGGCCGCGGAGACCGACGCTATGAACGCGGACCGGTGAGGTGGGTGCGTAAGAACTCGCCGGCGCTGGTCAAGGCAGCGTCGCCTTCGTCGAGCATCGCGGCGAATCCTTGGAACACATGCGGAACGCCGGGTGTTATCTCGAGCGTGACTGCGACGTCGACCGCGGCGGCGTTGGCAGCGAGCCTGATGGCGTCATCGAGCAGGATCTCGTGCGAGCCGGCCTGGATCAGAAGCGGCGGCAGCCCGGTGAGGTCGGCGAAGATCGGGCTGACGAGCTCCCCCGCTGGGTCGCCGTCGGCCAGATAGTCCGCCGCTCGCCGGGCGAGACCTTCGGGTGTGAGCGCGGGGTCGATCGCGGCTTTGCCGCTGATGCTGTCGCCGGACAGCGTCAGGTCGGCCCAGGGCGACATCAGAACAGCCGCTGTCGGCTGCGGCAGCCCGGCATGATTGATCGCCACCAGGGCCGCCGCCGCCAGCCCCGCGCCGGCAGACTCGCCAGTAAAAGCGATCTTGGAAGGGGGCGCGCCCCCGTCGAGCAGCCCCCGGTAGGCCGCGACAGCGTCCTCGATCGCGGCGGGATGCGGATGCTCGGGCGCCAGCCGATAGTCGACTGTGACTAGCCGGGTTCCGGCGCGCCGCGCGAGGTTTGATGCGAGTCCAACAGACGATGCGGCCGTTCCGATCGCGTACGCGCCGCCATGAAGGTAGAAGATGACCCCCTCCGGATCAGCGCCCGCGACCTCGACATTGACGACGGGGATCCCGCCGAGGCTCCCGGACGATGTCGTCACGTCAGTCGGAACCGGGATCGCCGCCATCATCTCCTCGAAGATGACCCGCTGCTCGGCCACGTCGCCGCCGAGATCAAGAGGCGCGTCTCGCAACAGTTGGTCAAGGGTGTCGCGCTGTTGCTGGCTCACGGTTGTCTCGTTTCGCGGGTCAGGTCTTCGTCTCGCCGAGCAGCAGTTCGGTCCGATACTTCGGGGCGAGCGCGATCGCCTTGGCGATGAACGCGCCGGTGGCGGCATCGTCGAGCGCCGGGGGAGTCTCTGTTCGTTGCGCGACCGGGACACCGACCTCCTTGAAGAACTCCTCCTGGCCCGCGGGCGAGCAGAGACACAGCAGCCGCGCAGGCCGTTGGGAAACGTTCCGAAAGACGTGCGGGGCGTTGGCGGGGACGTTGATCGTTTCGCCGGCAGTTGCGACAGCGCTAACGCCGCGGAACGTAAGCTCGATCTCGCCGTCAAGGATCGTGAACATCTCCTCGAAGTCGTGGCGGTGGGGCGGCGGCCCGCCGCCAGGCGGGACGTGCATGTCGATCAGCGTGTAGCGCCCACCGGTGTCGGCGCCGGACACAAGGATGGTGTAGGTGTCGCCGACCACCCCGAGGTGAGGTAGCGATTCATCCGTGTCGGGGCTGACGTGCGTCAGGACCCGCCCAGGGTCATCGGCGGGGATCGGTCCCGGCGGCTTTGACTCGGCGGGCGGGGTGTCGTTCATCGGCGCTCCTCTGTCGTAAACTAAGCGGTAGAAATCGTCCGCTTATGATTGAAGCCTACCGAACGCGAGACCCCGTGTCGCTGCGTGGCACGATCACTTCCCGGGATATGGCCGAAGCACCGACACAGGCACGGCAGGTCGCGCGGCGACTGCGAAGTGACGCCGCAGCCAATCGCGAACGCATCCTCGCCGCCGCCACGATCGCGGTCAGGCGCGACGGCGAGAGAGTGCCGATGGCGACGATCGCCGACGAGGCGGGCGTCGGGATCGGAACCCTCTATCGCCACTACCCGACGCGCCCGGCCCTCTTAGCGGCTCTGACGCTGCGCTCCTTCCACCTCGTCCTGCAGCACGCGCGCACCGCCGCACTGAGCGATGACCCGGCCCCCACGGCACTCGCGCAATTCTTCGAACAGACAATCGCCGCACGCCACGAGCTCATCCTGCCCCTTCACGGCGGCCCCGTCATCCATGACGAGAAGATCGTCGCGCTTCAAACCGCGATCAGGAACCTACTCGAACAGGTCCTCGCCCGCGGACGCCGCGACCGGATCATCCGACCAGACGCCAGCCCCATCGACATCATCATCACCGGAGCGATGCTCGCCCAACCACTCCCGCACGCAGCCGACTGGGACCAACTCGCCCGCCGGCAAGCCAGAATCTTCGTCGCCGGCCTCGCTGCCACCGACCCACCACTTCCCGGCTCGCGGCTCACCCGAGGCCGACTCGAAACCGACCCCGCGCGCGCTGCAGACCTCCCTTGATGACAGGACGAGCCTGACGGAGCAAGGACGGGCCGGTCCCCCAAAGCGCGGACACCAAGAGCGCGCGCCGGGAAAGAGCCGGAGTTTCCCTGTGGTGCCTGCGCGTGATTCGAATAGCAGCATCATCAACCCCACCAAGGGAGGATTCATGGAATCCATGCTGCTGGACGCCGCCGGCCACCGCCGCTCGCCCGCGACCATGCGCGGCTACCACCGAGGCCGTCCACCCCGCAACAAGGGCGAGCAGTACCCGGCCGACCCACCGACAGTTGAAGAGATCGTCGCGGTCATGCGCACAATCGGCGACCACGCCGACGGCCACCGACTCCGCGCGCTGATCGTCCTGCTTTGGCGCGCCGGTCTACGAATCAGCGAAGCCCTCGCACTCCAAGAGAGCGACCTGGACAGATCTCGCGGCGCGCTAATCGTCCGGCGCGGGAAGGGCGGCAAGCGGCGAGAGGTTGGGATGGATCGCTGGGCGTGGGAGCAGCTCGATCCGTGGCTGGAGATTCGTCGCGGGCTCCCGATCGGCGCGGTGCTGTGCGTTATCCACGGACCGACCGCCGGACGCCGGTGGGAGGCGTCGGCCGCGCAAGCAGTTGCACCATGCCGCCGTCGCGGCGGGGGTGAGACGGCGGTTCGCGCCCCACCAGCTGCGGCATGCTCACGCGGTCGAGATGGCGCATGAAGGCGTTCCGCTCGTTGTCATCCAGCGTCAGCTGGGGCATACCAACCTTGGGATCACCAGCGTCTACCTGCAGGGCATCGATAGCAGCGAGATCATCAGCGCCGTCCACGGGCGGCCGTCCCCGACGATTCCGCCACCGCTGGGCTCCAGATGACTCGATAGATCGAGCGTGACCGGGTCGGCCCATCCCGCCCTTCCTTTATGCACGGCGCGGCGCGCGGTCCGCCTACCTCCGGCAACGCCCGTGCCGCTGACACAGGCCGAGCGGTCATGTCGAGATCGCCGCGACGAGTACCGACGCTGACTGTCCTGCCGACTGTCTTGATCAAGCTGGCCGACTTGCCCGGCAAATCGCCGGGGTGTACAGCTGCGTCTTGCTGACCGCGCGGCGCCAGCGAGTAGCTGGTATGTTGCGGTCGCGAAAGGGGCATGCATGGGCAAACGTGTTGGGATCATCGCGCGCGGTGGCGCGCTCGGATTGGTGCTGGCGCTCGTCGTGGGAGCGGGCACGGCGGTGGCCGGCAGCCCCTGCCCTGGATGCAGCGGCTCCTACGGCGGCAGCTGGACGGGGACCTACACGGCCCCGAACTCAT
>DATAZK010000082.1:0-45440 GCA_036272075.1 Frankiaceae bacterium | reverse complement strand
CTCCATGCGCTCGGGGTCCGTGACGAAGTAGGGCGAGATGTAGCCCTTGTCGAAGCGCATGCCCTCGGTGAGCTCGAGCTCGAGGCCGAAGGTGTTGCTCTCCTCGACGGTGATGACGCCTTCCTTGCCGACCTTGTCCATGGCCTCGGCGATGATCTCGCCGACCGTGGTGTCAGCAGCGGAGATCGAGGCGGTAGCAGCGATCTGCTCCTTGGTCTCGACGTCCTTGGCGAGCTTGGAAAGCTCCTCGGAGACGCGCTCGACCGCAGCCTCGATGCCCTTCTTCAGGCCCATCGGGTTGGCGCCGGCGGCCACGTTGCGCAGGCCCTCGCGCACGAGCGCCTGAGCGAGCACGGTGGCCGTGGTGGTGCCGTCACCGGCTACGTCGTCGGTCTTCTTGGCGACCTCTTTGACGAGCTCGGCGCCGATCTTCTCGTAGGGGTCCTCGAGCTCGATCTCCTTGGCGATGCTGACACCGTCATTGGTGATCGTGGGGGCGCCCCACTTCTTGTCCAGCACGACGTTGCGGCCCTTGGGGCCGAGTGTGACCTTGACAGCGTCGGCCAGCTGGTTCATCCCGCGCTCGAGGCCGCGACGGGCCTCCTCATCGAACGCGATGATTTTCGGCATGTGGTTGTTCCCTCCAGCAGATGGACGGGTCCAGTGGATAAGTCCCGTTAGTCGGCCGTCTTGACGCCCGCGACGGACGTCCGAGGGCGCCATGATTGGACGCCACCGGCCTCGTCCCGACGGCCTGGCACTCGACACCTTCGAGTGCCAGTTCATTTTTAGCACTCGACCCTGTCGAGTGCAAGACAGTGCGTCGGCTGCCTTAAGGTGCTCGGGCACGTTACCTTTCTCGCGACACGCCGACGGGAAGGCACGGTCATGGTGGTAGCCGCTGGGGTCTCCGACCTGTTCAAACCCTCCGTGCCGCAATGGGCCGGAGTGGCGATTGCGGTGGGGGCGGCGGTCATCTGCTTCCTGCTTGCCCTCTTAGTGGTGCGTTTCGGGCGTGCCATCGGTGGTGTGACGGGGGCCGGAGCGGGCCTCGTCGGCGGCGCCAGCCTGCTGCCCTGGGTTGTGGACAAGACATCGAACGGCGTCAACGGGACGTTGAACCTCAAGTTTGATGCCTGGAAGAAGATCGACGGCCAGGCGGTCAACAATGTCCACGTCTGGACAGGGGTAGGGCCGCACACGCTGCTCTGGGGCATCCCGCTGGTCGTCGCTGCCGGGCTGATGCTGATTCTGGGCGTGCTGCCGGGGAAGGCTTGCCTACTCGCGGTCATCCCGGCGCTGCTCGTTCCCTGGGCGATCGTCTATGCCACCCAAGTCGCGAAGGACAAGCTGCCGGTGCACAACGTCGGCGTCGGGGCCTGGGCCGCGCTCGGAGGCTCGGCCATCGTCATCTTGACCGTGCTGGTGCGAGCCCTGCAGTCCGGCGGTAGGCGGCGGCAGGCTCAGCCGCCCGCGTACAGCCCGCAGTTCGCCGGGCAGTACAACCAGCAGCCGCAATACCCCCCGCCGGGATATGGCCAACCTGGATACGGCCAGCAGCCGGCCTATGGCCAGCCCGCGCCGTCCTACGGCCAGCCCGACTATTCGCAGCCGGCGTACGGCCAGCCCGCCTACGGGCAGCCCGCGTACGAGCAGCCGGCTTACGGGCAACCCCCGTACGGGCAGCCGGCGTACGGCCAGCAGGACTACGGCCAGCCGCAGGGCTACGGCCACGGCGGGTACAACGAGCCGACCGCTGAGCAGTCAGCCCAGCCTGAGCACGACCACTCGCATGACCATCCCCACGACCATTCGCACGACGACGAGGCCCCCAACGACGGGTCGACCCAGATCATCGAATCGCCGTTCCGGCAGCAGCCGCCACCCAACCAGCCCAACCAGGGGCAGTAGCAGCGGCTACTCGAGCAGGCCGGGTACCGCTTCGTTGAGGGCGGCCTCGAACGCGTCGTAGGTCGGCTCGATGGAGACCGTCGGACCGCTGGTGGGCGCCATCGCGTCGATCGTCTTCAGGCCGTCTCCGGTGTTGAACAGCACCGTCTCGGCGCCCGGGTCGAGAGCGCCCTCGCGCAGCAAGCGCTGAAGGGTAGCGACGGTGACCCCGCCTGCGGTCTCGGCGAAGACGCCTTCGGTCTGCGCCAGCAGGCGGATTCCCTCGATCACGGCCTCATCCGTCACGTCACGGATCGCGCCGCCGGTGCGGCGGGCGACATCGAGCGCGTAGGGGCCATCGGCCGGATTGCCGATCGCGAGGGACTTGGCGATCGTGTTGGGCCGGACCGGCGTGACCGTGTCAACGCCGGCGGCGAAGGCGGCGGCGACCGGGTTGCAACCCTCCGCCTGGGCGCCGAAGACCCGGTAGGAGGTCGGCTCGATCAGCCCGAGGTGTCCGAGCTCGCCGAACGCCTTGTCGACCTTGGTCAGCAGCGAACCTGACGCGATGGGCACGACGATCTGCTCGGGCAGCCGCCAGCCCAGCTGCTCCGCGACCTCGTATCCCAGCGTCTTGGAACCCTCGGCGTAGAACGGGCGGACGTTGACGTTGACGAATGCCCAGTCCTGCTCGCCGGCGATCTCACTGCACAGCCGGTTGACGTCGTCGTAGGAGCCCTGGACGGCGACCAGGGTGGGGCCGTAGACGGCAGTGGAGACGGTCTTGCCGGACTCGAGGTCGTGCGGGATGAGCACGACCGCACCCAGGCCGGCGCTCGCGGCGTGGGCCGCGACGGACTGGGCGAGGTTGCCGGTCGACGCGCACGCGACGGTGGTGAAGCCCAGCTGGCGGGCGGCAGAGAGCGCGACGCTGACGACGCGGTCCTTGAAGGAGTGCGTCGGGTTGGCGCTGTCGTCCTTGATCCAGAGCGTCTTCATGCCCAGCGCGGCGGCGAGCCGGTCGGCGCGGCGCAGCGGGGTCCAACCGGCGCCGAGGCTGACGCGCGTGGCGGGGTCGTGACCCGCGGGCAGCAGCCCGACGTAGCGCCAGAGGTCCTGCGGGCCGGCCTCGATCGAGGCGCGGGTGACCCGCCTCATCAGGTCCTCGTCGTAGCCGATCTCCAGCGGGGCGAAGCACGCGGCACAGACGTGCACGGCGGCGAGCTCATAAGTGGCCGAACAATTGCGGCACTTCAGATGGGTCGCCGGATTTCCCGCAGCAACAGCGGGGGCATCGAGCAGGGTGGTCATGCGGAAAGATCCTCCTCATCGTTCCCGCCAGTCTGGCGGGCCGGCATTGGCACCTGCCTCCGGCGCGAATCCGCATGACGCGTGATCGCCGGAAGGTGGTTGCCGGGGCTTCAGCGGGCCGGTCCCTCTGCCCCTCGAGATGAGCAACACATTCAGTTGTGTCCTGCATCGGCCATGCTAGCTGACCGTGACACCTCCCACTCAAGGTTTCCACCCGTCCGGAGTACGAGTGATCTACTCCGATCTCGACGGCACCATGGTCGGGCCGCGAGGCTGCTTCTTTCGCACCGAGGACGAGGCCATCTCCCTCGAACCCGCCCGGGCGCTCGCCGCGCTGCTCGAAGCTGGTGTCGCACTTGTCCTGGTCAGCGGACGCAGCGAGGCGCAGTTGCTCGAAGCGTCCGGGATCTTCGGCGCCGATGGCTACATCGCTGAGCTCGGCGCGATGGTCGGCTGGGATCGGACCCGGGGCCGGCATCTGCTGCGCGGCGCCATGCCCGAGCAGTACGACGCGATCCCGGACGAGCTCGTCGCGGGCCTCTTACGCGAGTACGCGCGGCGCCTCGAGTTCCACGATCCCTGGCACCTCGGACACAAGCTCGACGTGATGATGCGCGGGCAGGTCGACGTCACCGACGTGAACGCGTGGCTCGCCGGCCAGGGCGCCGCGTGGGCGCGGCTGCACGACAACGGGATGCTCCCGCCGCGTCCGACACCGGGTCTCGACATCGAGCAGCTGCACGTCTACCACCTGGTCCCGGACGGCATCGACAAGGGCCTGGCGGTCGCCTACGACCTGGCGCGGCGGGGACTGCGACCCGAAGACGCCATCGCCATTGGTGACAGCGCCAGCGACCTCGTCATGGCGCCCCACGTCGGCCGCTTCCACCTGGTGTCCAACGGCGCCCGCTCGGCTCCCGTGCGAGCCCTTGCCGAAGCGGCCGCCAACGTCGTCATCGAGGACCAGGCCCTCGGTCTCGGCTGGGCGTCGGCCGTCCGCTCCGCCGTCTCATGATCAGTTGGGGTCGCGTTCGCGCTCGAGCTTCGTGAGGCGCAGGGCTGCTTCGGGGTCGCCGGCGGCATCGTCGGCGGCGAGGCGCTGCACGATGCGGGACAGTTCGCGCTGCTCCTTGGTGGACTTGGTGGCGTCGAGGAAGACATGGCGCACGGTCGGGAAGTTCGCGGTGAGCTCCTGCTCGATCTCGGTGCTGACCTGCTCGATGCGCTGCGAGTCGAGGCCGTCGACGAAGTCGATCCGCATGGCGACGAGCACGTCATCGGGGGACAGCTGCATCGTCAGCAGCTCGAGGACGGCGTCGACCTCGGAGTGCTGGCCGACCGCGTGCTGGATGTCCAGGCGCAACTCGGGATCGGCGGACTCACCGATGAGCAGGTCCTTGGTATCGCGTCCGAGTGCGTACGCGACCCACGCCAGCAGCACACCGATCGTGATCGAGGCGGCGGCGTCGTAGGCCGCCGAGCCCGTCGCCTGGTGCAACCCGATGCCCAGCGTCGCCAGCAGGATGCCGACGACGGCGGCACCGTCCTCAGAGGCGACCGCCTTCACGGTCGGGTCGTTGCTGCGACGCAGGTGGCTGACGAAGGTGCGGCCGCGCTCGCGAGCTTCGCTGCGCACCTGCCGGAGTGCCCGCAGCAGCGACGTTCCCTCGAGCACGAAGGACACGGCCAGTACGACGTACGTCAGGGTGAATTCGGCCGTGTCCGGCTCCTTGTGGTGGGTCAGCAGCGAGCTGATGCCCTGCAGGACGGAGAAGCCGGCGCCGGTCACGAAGATGCCGACGGCAGCGAGCAGCGTCCAGAAGAAGCGCTCCTTGCCATAGCCGAAGGGGTGCACCGAATCGGCGGGCCGCGCGGACCGGCGCAGCGACGTGAGCAGGAAGATCTGGTTGAGGGTGTCGGCCCATGAATGCGCGGCTTCGGCGAGCATCGCGCTGGACAGGGTGATCGCACCGGCGATCGATTTGGCGATCGCGATGACCAGGTTGGCGCTGAAGGCCAGCAGCACCGTGGAGCGGCTTTCGGACCCCGCTTGTGGCGCGGGTCCTTCCTCCGCCGCCATATCCGCTGACCTACCCGGCACTACGCTGCGTACTCATGGGACATCGGGGTGGCGCGATCGTGCTCGTCGCGTCGAACCGCGGTCCGCTGTCCTACGTGGCCGACGAGCGCGGCGAGTTGACCGGCCGGCGCGGCGGCGGCGGCATGATCAGCGCTCTCGAGGGCCACGAGCAACCCATCACGTGGGTGTGTGCGGCGCTGACCGACGGCGACCGGGCAGCTGCCCGTGCCGCGAAGGACGGCCGGCTGCCGGCCTCGAACGGTTCCGGCGGCGGCGAGCAGCTGGTCCGCATGCTGGAACTGGACCGGGTGCTTTTCGACCGTGCCTACAACGCCGTCGCCAACCGAACCCTCTGGTTCATTGCCCATTTGCTCTTCGATACGGCAAGCGCCCCGACCTTCGGCCATAGCTGGGCGGGCGACTGGGCGGCATACGAGGAGTATTGCTCCTGCTTCGCCCACGCTCTCGCTGAAGAAGCCGCCCCGGGCGCCAAGGTCCTGATCCAGGACTACCACCTGGTGCTCGCCCCCAGGATGCTGCGCGACCTTCGCCCGAACCTGCGCATCTCGCATTTCACTCACACCCCTTGGGCCAGCCCCGACTACTTCAGGATGCTTCCGGACGCCGTCGCCCGCCAGATCCTGCGCGGCATGCTGGGCGCCGATCTGCTCGGATTCCACTGCAAACGTTGGGCTGATGCCTTCCTCGCGTGCTGCGAGGCGGTGCTGAACGCCTCGGTGGCCGGTGATGAGGTGAGCTACGAGGGACGTACGACGACGGTCTCGGTCAACCCGCTGGGGGTGGATGGTCCCGGGCTCCAGCGTCGGGCGTCGGCGGCTGACGTCGCGAGCCGGATGGAGCTGCTCGACGAGCAGGTCGAGGGGCGCCGGCTGCTGCTGCGCATCGATCGCACCGAGCTGTCCAAGAACATCGTTCGCGGGCTCGAGGCCTACCGCGAGATGCTGCGCACGCATCCGGAGGCTCGCGGCGAGGTCGTGCACCTGGCGTTCGCTTATCCGAGTCGCCACGACCTGCCGGAGTACCGCGAGTACACCGCGGCGGTGCAGCGGATCGCCTCCGACATCAGCGAAGAGTTCGGACGCGCGGGCTGGGAGCCGGTCCGCCTGGAGGTCAGCGACGACTTCCCGCGCTCGCTCGCCGCGTATGCCATGGCCGACGTGCTCGTGGTGAACCCGGTGCGGGACGGGATGAACCTGGTCGCCAAGGAAGGCCCGGTGCTTTCCCAGCGCGACCTGGCGCTGGTGCTGTCCCGCGAGGCCGGTGCGGTGGCCGAGCTCGGCGGCGACGCGCTCGTGGTCAACCCGTATGACGTCATCCAGACCAGCGACGCCATGTGGGACGCGCTGCAGATGCCGGGCGAGGAGCGGGCAGCGCGGTGCGAGCGACTCGTTGCGGCATCGGTGGCGATGCCTCCGTCGCGCTGGTTCACCACGCAGCTCGACGCGCTTTGACGCTCAGCTCAACTGTTCGGCGAGGCCGCGCAGGAAGGAAACCACCGCGGGTGGTCCGTCGAGCAGCAGATCGGCTCGTTCCCTGAGGCCGGTCACTTCCGCCGAGTCGCTGACGACCCCGAGTCCGGGGATTCCTTCCCCGCGCAGCCGCCCGAGCGCGTCGAAGGCGGGGATGTCGCCGAGGTCGTCGCCGATGAACAGCACCGCCTTCGACCCGCGTTCGCTGGCGAAACTCAGCAGCGCGCCGCCTTTCTCATAGCCCGGCGGGCGCAGTTCGAGGGCGTTGCGAGCGGGATGCGGTTCGAGGCCGGCCTGCGCGGCAATGGCGTCCAAACGCGGGCGGAGGGACCCGAGGGCACCGTCGGGATCGGAGGTCAGGCGGGTGTGCACGACGAGGGCCTGACCCTTGTCCTCCACCGAAACCCCTTGTGGCGTATGGGGATTCGCGAGCAGGTCGGCCAGTGCCCGGCGGGCTCCTTCGACGCCTGGCAATGGTGCGGGTGAGGTGAGCTGGTCGGTACTGCCGTCCCAGCGCTCGAGGCCGTACTGGGCGAGCACTGTCAGCAAGTGCCGTGCCGGGTGGCGCCGCAGGCCCGTCAGTTCCAGCAGCTGCCCGGCGGGACGCCCGCTGATGAGCACCACGGATCCGACGCGTTCGGCCAGCAGACCCACCGCTTCTAGCGCGCCGGGGGCCGGGGTGGCGTCTTCCGGCCGCAGCGCGATCGTCGACAGCGTGCCGTCGTAGTCGAGTGCCGCCAGAGACCTCTGCGGCTCCGCCAGAAACGCCGCTAGACCCTCGCGGCCTGCTGCGGTCGTCGGCTCGGGAAGCTCACGGGACCTGGCGGGCTCAAGGGACATGGCGGGAAAGTGTCGAGGACGCACTCGCGGCAGTGGGTCGAGGATTGGTGAGCACGAGAACGAGTGTGCCCGTCGCGCCAAGCCCGGCGGGGGCCGGTGAGATCGTCGCGGCCCCGCTGAGCTTCGCCAGAGTCTGGGCCTGGCCGCGAATTCCGGGTGGGTAGTAGACGGCCGTCGCGGCAGGCCGCAGGTCCTGCGTCAGATTGCCGATCGCGGCAACATTCACCCCGCGCAGGCGAAGGGCGGCCGCGGTGCGGCCCGCCAGCCCGCTGACGCCCGTGGCATTGAAGACGGCGACCGGTGCGGTGAGCGGAGCCAGTGGCGTCGGCGCCGCGCGGGGAATGGCCGTCGGCGACGGCCGCGCGATGGGCGGGACGGACGCTCTGGAACTGGCGCCGAGATCCAAGGACGGGACCTGCTGGGAAAGCGGCTCCGTCGCGGGACGGCCCACCACCCGCAAGAGCCCCAAGACCGCGATGACGCTGGCTGCCACCAGACATAGCGGCAGCGCGTATCGCAGCAGCCGAAGCGCCGCGGCGGGGACGGGGGAGCCCCGCATGTCTCCCGCTAGACCGGCCGTCCCAGGCGACGGGCTGAACGTGCTCTCTCCCGCTGGAGCCGGAGCCGCTGCAGCCGCTTGACCAGCATCGGGTCGGCGCGAAGGGCCGCCGGCCGGTCGATCAGGCCGTTCAGCAGCTGGTAGTAGCGGGTCGAGGAGAGCCCGAAACGGTCGGCGACCGCTTGCTCCTTGGCCCCCGCCAGGCGCCACCACTGGCGTTCGAAATCAAGGATTTCCGCTTCACGGGGAGTCAGCTCGTCGCCGTCGCCCTGAGCGGCAGGGATCGCTGTGGGTCTTGCCGGCAAGATGGGCTCGGTCGGCTGAGCGCTCGGGCCAATGCTGGCAGCGGGGTTGACCACGTGACACCTCCCTGGTGCGAAATCGAATTACACCGATGTTATTACTACCACGGGCATTCGCACGCGTCCTGGGGGCGCGCGGCCACGGCTACGCGCCGGTCAGGGGTAGAGGCCGCGAATCCGGTGGGCTTCCGCGACCCGCCCTACCGCGATGATCTGGGCGGCGCTTCGGAGGCTGACGTGGTGTTCGGTCGCGGCGGCCAACACGTCCTGGTAGGTGCGGTGCATGACCTTGGCGAGCTTCTCGTTGACCTCGGGCTCGTCCCAGAAATAGGCCTGCAGATCCTGGACCCATTCGAAGTAGGAGACCGCGACCCCGCCGGCGTTCGCGAGGATGTCGGGCACCACCGTGATCCCCCGGTCGGCAAGGATGGCGTCGGCGTTGGGGGTGGTCGGCCCGTTGGCGCCCTCGACGATGATCTTCGCGCGTACCGCGTCGGCGTTCTGCTCGGTGAGAACGCCGTCGAACGCCGCAGGTACCAGGACGTCGACGTCCAGCGCCAGCAGTTCCGCATTGGTGAGCAGGTCGCCGGCGACGCCGGCCTCCGTGATCGAGGTAGCCCCGTGCTCGCGGGCTTTCATCAACGCGGGGATGTCCACGCCGAGGGTGTTGTGCACGGCGCCGCCGATGTCGGAGACGGCGATGACACGGCATCCGGCCTGGTGCAGGAAAAGCGCCGCGAGGGCACCGACTTTGCCGAAGCCCTGCACGGCCACCGTCACCCCGTCGGGCTGCTTTCCTGCGGTACGAAGCGCGTCCAGAGTGATGAACTCGACCCCTCGCGACGTGGCGCCCGTACGGCCCTGGCTGCCACCAAGACTGATCGGCTTGCCGGTCACGGCGCCGGTGACCGTGTAGCCGGTCTGCACCGAGACGGTGTCCATGAACCAGGCCATGGTCTGCTCGTCGGTGCCGACGTCCGGGGCCGGAATGTCGCGCTCGGGTCCGATGATCGGCAGGATCTCGCTCGCGTAGCGGCGCGTCATGCGCTCGAGTTCGACAGCGGAGAGAGTGTGCGGGTCGACCGTGATGCCGCCCTTCGCGCCGCCGTAAGGCAGCCCGATCAGCGCGCACTTCCAGGTCATCCACATCGCGAGCGCGGTGACCTCGCTGATGTCCGTGTGGGGGTGGTAGCGCAAGCCGCCCTTGGCCGGGCCGCGCGTCAGGCTGTGCTGGACCCGGTAGCCGATCAGCACGTCGAGGCTGCCGTCGTCGCGCGTCAGGGGAACGCTCACCGTCAGCGAGCGACGTGGAGTGGCGAGCATCTGATGCATGCCGTCGTCGAGGTTCAGATGCCGGGCCGCGTCAGCGAGCTGCGTCAGAGCTGACTCCCAGGCGGACTGCACATGCACGTCGGTGCTCACGTCGGCAACGTAGCGGTTCATCCACAGGAACCGGAGCGTTGCGCCGTTCACCACCACGGCGCGCCAGGCTTGTTCGACGCCTTTCCTGAACCCCGACCTCGCGCTCGACTACGGGCTGTTTACCCGAGCGCAGGCTCAGGAGGCGGACATCTTGGCGCCTCAGCGCGAACTTTCGAGCAGTTTGACGAAAGCACTCGCTTGGGCGCGGTCACTCTGATCCGCCGCGTGGGCTGCGAGACTGGGACCATGCGCGTCCCGCTCGGCTCATCGTGACCGGGCTGCGCAACCCCGACGCGGTCGACGCGTACGGCACCGGGCGGACCTCGCCGCTGCTGCCGGGATACGCGCTGGTCCACGCTGACCTGCACAACCACACCCGGCTGTCGGACGGCCGGGGCGATCCGCGGCACGCGTTCGACTCGATGCGTGCCGCCGGGCTCGACGCCGCGGCCATCACCGATCACACCAACCTGCCCGGTCCGTGGGGCGGCGGGTTGGATGACGACGGCTGGACGGAGCTCGAGGAGCTCGCCGAGAAGAGCAATCGAGACGGGGAGTTCGTAGCGATCCGCGGGTTCGAGTGGTCACATCCGCTGCTGGGCCACATCAACGTCTGGGACAGCCCGACCTGGATAGCACCCGTGCTGCCGACTGCTGCGGACCTGCCGCGCTTCTACGACTGGCTCGAGTCCGCGGAGAGTGCCGACGCACTGACCTCTTTCAACCACCCCGGATCACGCGGCACGGTCCTGCGCTTCGGCGACTTCGCATTCCGGATCGCGCTGGCGCCGCGGATGGTCGGACTGGAGATGTTCAACAAGACCGACGACTACCTGCTCGCGTTCGAACGCGGCGGGGTCTCGCCGCTCATCCAGTGCCTTGATGCCGGCTGGCGTCCGGGTCTGATCGGCGTGACCGACGAGCACGGCAAGGACTGGGGCCACCCGGACGGCAAGGGTCGCACCGGCCTCTACGTGGACGAGCTCAGCCGGGGCGGAGTGCGCGCGGCGATGGCGGCGCGACGTTCGTTCGCGGCCAGGGTCAAAGGCCTGCGGCTGGCGGCGACTCTCGACGGCGCGTTCATGGGTCAGCGGCTGCGCCAGCCTGCGCAGTCGGGAAGCGTCCCGCTGGTGATCGACCTCGACCTCGGCCCGCTTGCCACGGGCATGGAGCTCTCGGTCCAGCTGCTGCGCTGGGCACCCGTGACGCCGGTGGTCGAGGAAGTGGCACGCGTCGAATCCGGAGCCGGACTCCTCGAGGTGGACGTCAGGATCGACGCCGACGAGCCGTGGGTTGTGCTGCGGGTCAGCGACCCTCACGCGCCGGCGGGGTGGGGTGTCCCGCGGGCTTACGGATCGCTGGGCCGTAGCGTCGCCTACGCCAGCCCCTGGTGGATCGCAGCCGGCTGACGGCAGCTAACCGGCCAGCACGGTGATCGTGTGGATCGCCAGGCCGGCCAGAGCACCGACCACCGTGCCGTTGATCCGGATGAACTGCAGGTCGCGTCCCACCTGGAGCTCGATGCGGCGGGAGGCCTCCGCGCCGTCCCAGCGCGCAATGGTGTCGGAGATGACCGTGGCCACCTCGCTGCTGTACGCGCCGGCGGCATGCGCCGTCGCGTCCGCCAGGTAACCGTCGACCTTGCCCTGCAGCACGGTGTCCGACGCGAGCCGCCGGCCCAGATCCACGAGCCCGCCGACGGTCCGCCGCCGCAGCTCCCCGTTCTCGTCGTCGATGGCTTCCAGGAGCAGGCGCCGCGCCGTCGACCAGACGGAGGCGACCCCCTCGCGGACGTCGGGGTGGTTGATCAGCCGTTCTTTCAGCAGCTCGACCCGGTGGATCGTGTACGGATCCGTCCGCAGATCCTCGGCGAAGCGGCTGAGCAGGTTGTCGATCGCGAGGCGTAGCGGGTGTGACGGGTCGGCCTGCACCTCCCGGACGAAACGCAGCGCTTCCCGGTACGCGCGGCCGGCGACGGCGTCGTCGACAAACTTCGGCGACCACGACGGCGCCTGCTCGGCGACGATCGAAATGACCGTCTCGCGGTTGGCGAGCAACCAGCTGTGGGCCTCATCCACCCCGAGATCGACCAGGCGGTGGTGGGTGCCGTCCTCGACGATCTGGCCGAGCAGGCGTCCGAGCGGCGGACCCCACGGGAGGGCCGCCACCCGGCGCAGCACGGCTCCTTCGAGTACGGCGGTGACGTCCTCGTCGCGCAGCACGCGGATGGCGGCGCGGGTCGCCGTCGCCAGTTCGTTGCCGACGCGTGCCGCATGCGAAGGATCGGAGAGCCAGGTGCCGACCCGAGCCGCCACCCGGGCACGGATCACCTTGTCGCGCACCACGGCTTCGGACAGGAAGTTGGACGCGACGAACGACTCGAGGCTCTTGCCGAGCGCGTCTTTACGCGTCGGGATGATCGCCGTGTGCGGGATCGGCAGCCCGAGCGGTGAGCGGAAAAGTGCTGTGACGGCGAACCAGTCGGCGAGCCCGCCCACCATGGCGGCTTCGGCTCCGGCGTTGACGAAACCGAGCGCGCCGCCGTGATGCCGAGTGAGCGCGAAGGTGATCACTGCGACGATCAGCAAGCTGCCGGCGAAACCCTTCATGCGCCGCAGGTCGCTGCGTCGCCTGAGCTCGTCAGGGTTCAGCACGGCCGCGGGCACACCCGGATCCTGCCTGAGGGAGCTGCCGGTTCGCATTAACGTCCACGGCTATGGCTGCCTCGAACGAAACGACGGACTCCGACCCGGCGCGGACGTTGGCCGAAGCCCGCCGGCTGGCGGACGAGCTGCGCCGCATCATCAACCGACTGGCGCTGGTCCGCCCACCCGCCGAGGACTCCGCGGCGGCCGCGGATGCCGCCGCGCAGTTCGCTGACCGGCTCGAGCAGATGCGCGAGCGAGCAGGCGCCTGGGAGGTCAGCGAGTCGGGGGTCGAACCGCGTGACTTCGTCGAGCACAGCCCGCTCTCCGGACGGTCGAATCCGCTCGCCCCGCCGATCATCGTCGACGCTGACGGGCGCGGTGAGGCCGTGACGGGATGGGTGACGTTCGGTGCCGCCTACGAGGGTCCGCCCGGTCACGTGCACGGTGGGTTGGTCGCCGCCATGTTCGACGAGCTGCTCGGGTTCGCCCAGCAGACCACCGGCTTCACGGGACGGCTGACCGTTCATTACCGCAAGCCGACCCCGCTTCACCAGGCGCTGCGGATCAAGGCCTGGCCGGACCGTGAGGAAGGCCGCAAGCGCATCATCAAGGGCACCTGCCACCTGGGCGAGACGCTGCTTTCGGAGGCGGAAGGGCTGTTCATCGCCCCGCGAGACGGCGACTACAAGGCCGTGCTCGGGATCAGCTAGGCCGTCAGGATCGTCCAACCGGCGCGCCCGGCTTACTGCGAACGCTGCTCCTCCTGGCGGAAGCTCTCGGCCTGGGCGGACAGGTCGTCCTGGTAGGCGGAGCTGACCATGCGCGCGCTGTCTGCGGAGGCCTCGTGATGGGTGCGATAACGCCAGGCCTGATTGCTCGCCTTTCGCCGAGCGCGGCGGCGCAGCGCCACGACGAGAGTGGTCGCCGGGACCGTCGCGAGGGCCAGATTGGTCTCGGCCAGCCGGCTGCCCGCGTAGCGACCCACCCGCGACAAAGGGGTGGTCCTGCGGACATCCATAGCGCGATTCTCCCCGGTTTTGTCATCTAATGCCCAATTGGCTATGCGCAGGGGCACGCGCCGCTACGCTCCGAAACCATGGCCAGCAGGCTTTCCGCCCTGGCCACGAAGGTCGTGACGGTAGCGATGGGCGCCACCTTGCTCGCCGCGTGCAGCGGCGCAGGGTCGTCCCCGGCAGCCCGGTCGACACCCTTGGGCGGCCGCGCTGCCGGTCCGGCGGCGGTCTTCAGCGGTCCGGTCACCGGCGGCAAGGGCATCAACCTGCTGACGCCCGGCAAGCCCCAGAGCACGCCTGACCTCGCCGAGAGCGAGTACTTCGCCAGCGGCACCGCCGCCTCCTACACCGCCGACGCGACGCCCGAATCCGGTGACTGGTCGCTGCATCCCGACACCAAAGCGAGCTATCGCACCCGGATCGTCGTGCGGTTGCCCAAGGATCCAAAGCGCTTCAACGGCACCGTGGTCCTCGAGTGGCTGAACGTCAGCGCGGGCTCTGACACCGACCCTGATTACGCGTATGCCGCGGCCGAGCTCGATCGCAGTGGCTACGCGTGGGTCGGGGTCTCCGCCCAGCAGGCCGGCATCGAGGGATCCAAGCTGGGCGACATCGCGAGCCAGTTGCTCCCCGGGGTCCACGTCTCCGGGCTGCGGCGGGCCGATCCGGCGCGCTACAGCTCGCTCCATCACCCCGGGGATGCGTTCTCCTACGACATGTTCACCCAGGTCGCCCGCGCCTTGCGGTCGCCCGGGAAGGTGGACGTGCTCGACGGCCTGCGCCCGCGGCGGATGATCGCCATCGGTGAGTCGCAGTCCGCGGCCCGGCTGACGACCTACGTCAACGGCGTGCAACCGCTCACCCACGAGTTCGACGGATTCTTCATCCACAGCCGCGGCGGCGGGGCGGCGCCGCTCTCCGGCAGTGGCGACACCGGCACGATCGTCGACGGGGCCTACCGCCTCCGGCCCGACGCCGGGGTACCGGTCCTCGTCGTGGAGACCGAGAGCGATCTGTCCGTGCTGCGCTACGACCAGGCCGAGCAGCCCGACAGCGGTGACGTCCACGTGTGGGAGGTCGCCGGTACGTCGCATGCCGACGCGTTCGTCGCCGGGCCTGCTTTGCAGGAACTGCACTGCGATCCGCGGATCAACGCCGGGCCTCAGGAATTCGTCGTGCGGGCAGCGATCAGCGGGCTCGAGACGTGGGTGCGTACCGGCAAGGCGCCCGCCTCGGCACCCCGGCTCGACCATGACGGGCCGGTGCTTCATCGCGACGCGCTGGGCATCGCGATCGGCGGAGTGCGGACGCCGCCGGTCGACGTTCCGGTGGCGGTGCAATCGGGGGAAGCCGCGCCCGGCAGCCAGGCGCTCTGCACCCTGTTCGGTAGCAGCCGGGCGTTGGGAGCGGCGCGGCTGAAGTCCCTCTACGGGACCAAAGCCCAGTATCTGCAGCGTTTTTCAGGCGCCACCCGGCAGGCGGTGAGCGCCGGGTACGTGCTACCGGCCGACGAGGCCGCGCTCGCCGCGCAAGCCCAAGCGGTGGATTTTCCTAGCTAGGGCGTCAGTCCGCCGGGCCGCTGGAGAGCGTGACCTGTGCCGTCTGGCCTTCGCCGTACTCGTCGTTCCAGCCGACCGTGACCAGCTGCCCGGGCTTGGATTGCTCGAGTTTGGTGGTGAGCCCGTCCGCCGAGGTGACGCTCTCGCCGTTGAGCGAGGTGATGATGTCGCCCGGTTCGATGCCCGCGCCGGCGGCGGGGGAGTTGGCGTTGGTGGAGATCACTTCGGCGCCGCCGGTGTTGGACCCCGGGTTGACGGCCTGCACCTGGATGCCGAGGTAGCCGCGGCCGGTGTTCTGGGCTGCGCCGCTCTTGTTGAGCTTCGCGGCGATCGAAAGGGCACGGTTGATCGGGATCGCGAATCCGTACGTCGGCTTGCCGGAGTGGAAGTTCGACGCGGAGGCGGCGGTGTCCATCCCGATGACCTTGCCGGCCCGGTTGGCCAGCGGGCCGCCCGAGTCACCGGCCATGATCGGCGCCTGCACCTCGATCATCCCGGAAAGCTGCTCCGAGCTCGCGCCGCTCTGATCGCTGGCGGTGATCGAGCGATCGGTGTCGGTCACGTTGCCGGTGACGATGCTCAGGGTGCCGGATCCGCCGGCGTTGCCGATGCCGACCACGGGCTGCCCGGAGGCGACGGTGTCGGAGTCGCCGAGCGGAATCGTCGTGAGGCCGCTCGCGCCGACGAGTTGAAGGACCGCGACGTCCTGGCTGACCTCGGTGCCGACGACATGGGCGACGTAACGCTGCTGGGTGGCGGAGATGGTCACGGTGATGTAGGTCGCGCCGTCGATCACGTGGTTGTTGGTGAGGATCTCACCCGTCGGGCTGAGCACCATCCCGGTCCCGGCGGCCTCGGCGTTCTGGTAGCCGAGTTGTGAGTCGATGACGACGACTCCGGGCTCCACCAGGCCGGCAACCTGCGGGACGCTGAGTATCGGAGCGGGTGTGGTGCTCGTGTGCGGGGCGGGGGTGGGCTTCGTGGGGTCGTTGGTCGCAGAGGTATTAGCGGCGGGCGGAACGATGCCTGGCAGTCCCGATGTCAGCGTGCCGCTGTGATGATCGACGACGACGCCGCCCCCGGCGATGGCGACTGCAAGAGCGGCGGCGCCCGCGACGATGCCGGCGAGCAGGCGACCAGGACGCGGGTCGGGATCGCGGCGGCGGAGCAGGGGCGGGTTGAGGTCGATCATCGGCGAGGTGTGCCACGGTTCGTGCGAACGGGCGGCGGGGGTGCCCTGGGGGCTCCACCAGTCGCCGTGGTCCGTCATGCGAGCCGCCCTTGTTTTCCGTTGTGCGCCGCCCGGGCGGCTTCCCTTTGCACTGTATTAACCCCCACGGGAGCGTCCGCGTAACGTTCGACGCCGTGAAGGTCCCCCAGTTGGCTCGCCGTCGTCGTTCCCGGGTCGCTCTGTCCGCCGCGGCGGCGCTGTTGATCCCCGGGGTTCTTGCTGCCTGCGGGTCCAGCTCGTCCGGGCCCTCCCCGTCGGCATCCGCCTCCTCCAGCAGCCCGGCCCTGCCGTCGACGCCGGGAGCGGGGCATACGTTCTACGTCTCCCTCGGCGACAGCTATGCGGCCGGCTACCAGCCGGCCGCCAACGGCGGGCTCGGGAAGACCAGCACCAACGGCTTCGCGTATCAACTGGCCTCCAAGGCGACGTTGAACGGCAAGAAGCTGACGCTGGTCAACTTCGCCTGCGCGGGCGCCACGACGACCTCCTTGCTACGGACGCCGGGCTGCACCCAGGATCGGCTCGGCCCAGGCGCGGTCGGCTATCCCAAGCAGACGCAGGCCGATGCCGCAGTCGCCTACATCGCGTCCCACAAGGCCGACGTCGGCCTCATCACCGTGAGCATCAGCGGCAACGACATCACGAGCTGCGCCACCGCATCCGGCACCTCCGGCGTCGTCGCGTGCGTGACCAAGGCGCTGGCGACCGTCAAGGCCAACCTGCACACGCTGCTGCCGCGGCTGCGCGCCGCCGCGCCGAATGCCCGCATCGTCGGACTGACGTACCCCGACGTGATCCTCGGGCTGTACGTCTCGAAGACCTCGACCGGCGCCACGCTCGCGGCGCTGTCGGTGACGGCATTCAAGTCGCTGATCAATCCGGCGTTGAAGGCCGAGTACGACGCTGTGGGCGGCTCGTTCATCGACGTGACCGATGCCAGTGGCGGGTACATCCCGTTCACCCAGACGACGTCGCTCGCTCCCTACGGGACCATCCCGACGGCCGTCGCCAAGACGTGCGAGCTGACGTACTACTGCGAGTTCCACAACATCCACCCGAAGACCGTCGGCTACACGCTGATCGCTGACCTGATCCGCAAGAGCCTGCCCGCCTGATCAGGCGCCAGCCCTAGTCGACGAGCGGTGCCAGCACTTCGCTGAGCCGATCGCTCTCGATCAGGAAACCGTCGTGCCCGTAAGGAGAGTTCACGATCTGCAGCGCCCCGGCGCCGGCAATCCCTGACACCAATCGCTCCTGCTGCTCCAGCGGATAGAGCCGGTCGCTGTCGATCCCCGCAACGACCGTGCGCGCCGTGATCGTCGCCAGCGCTGCCTCGAGGCCGCCGCGCCCGCGTCCCAGTTCGTGGCCGTTCATCGCCTCAGTGAGGGCGACGTAGCTGCCCGCGTCGAACCGGTGCGCGAGCTTGTCGCCGTGATGGTCGAGGTAGGACTCGACCTGCCAGCGTCCGCCGTCCAGCGGATCGACGGAGTCTTGTGCACCGCGCCCGAAGCGCGTCTCCAGTTCTTCGGCGCTGCGATACGTGAGATGCGCGATTCGTCGGGCAACACCCAATCCGGCATGCGGCCCCTGACCGGGAGCGGCGTCGTAGTAATTACCTCCGGCCCAGGCGGGATCGGCGCGGATCGCGGCAATCTGCGTCGCCGAGAATCCGATCTGATCCGCGCTCGCCTGGCCGGTCGACGCCACGACCCCGAGCCGCTCGACCCGCTCCGGCGCCGACACCGCCCATTCCAGGGCGCGCATCCCGCCCATCGAGCCGCCGAGCACGAGATACCAGCGGCTGATTCCCAGCAGATCGGCCAGCCGGCGCTCGACGCTGACCTGATCCCGCACCGTCGTGCGCGGCCAGCGGCTTGCCCAGGGCGCGCCGCCGGGGCCCGGCGAAGACGGACCCGTGGTGCCCTGGCAGCCACCGAGGACGTTGGGGCAGATGATCCAGTGGCGGGCGGGGTCGATCACCTTGCCCGGCCCGATCAGCCCGTCCCACCAGCCCGGCGTCGGGTGGCCCGGCTCGACGCGTCCGCAGACATGCGAGTCGCCGGTGAGCGCGTGCATCACCAGCACGGCGTTGGCGATCGTCCCATCCTCGCCCAGGACCGGCGAACCCCACGTTTCGTACGCGACCCGGACCGCGGGCAGCATGCCGCCGCGTTCCAGCCGCAGCGGGCCGATGTCGCGAAATTGCCGCCGGCCTACGGGATCGCCCTCTCGCCAGGCCCCGCTGGCGGGAGGGACGGACGCCGCGGCAGGTTGGGTCGCCACCGCCGGCTAGTTCTCCTTCGCCGCGCGGAAACCGGCTTCGAGGTCGGCCTTCAGGTCTTCCAGACCTTCGACTCCGACAGACAGCCGGACCAGCCCGGGAGTGACGCCTGAGGCCGCCTGCTCGTGCTCGGCGAGCTGGGAGTGGGTGGTGCTGGCCGGGTGGATGATCAGGCTGCGCACATCGCCGATGTTGGCGAGGTGGCTGAACAGCTCGACGGCGTCGACGAATCGCTTGCCCGCCTCGATGCCCCCGCGCAGCTCGAACGACACGATCGCGCCCGCACCTCCGGGCATGTAGCGCTGCTGGTTGGCGTGCCACGGGCTGTCGGGCAGGCCGGCGTAATGCACGATCTCGACCTCGTCGCGTCCGGAAAGCCATTCGGCCAGCGCCTGGGCGTTGGACGTGTGCCGTTCCATCCGCAGCGAGAGGGTCTCGATGCCCTGGATCAGCAGGAACGATGAGAACGGCGAGATGGCCGGGCCCATGTCGCGCAGGTACTGCACGCGCAGCTTGGCGGCGAACGCGCCGGGGCCGAGCATCGGCCAGTACTGCAGACCGTGGTAGCTCGGGTCGGGCTCGTGGAATTGCGGGTGATGGGCAGCGTGCTCGCCGAAGTCGAACGTGCCGCCGTCGACCACGATGCCGCCGATGGTGGTGCCGTGACCGCCGAGGAACTTGGTGGCGCTGTGCACCACGATGTCGGCGCCGTGCTCGATCGGGCGCAGCAGGAAGGGCGTCGGCACCGTGTTGTCGACCACGAGCGGCACGCCGGCCTCGTGAGCCACATCGGCGATGCCGCGCACGTCGAGGACGTTGCTGCGCGGGTTACCGAGGGTCTCGGCGAAGAACAGCCGGGTGCGGTCGTTGGCCGCCGCGCGCCACTCGTCGAGGTTGTCGGGGTCATCGACGAACGTGACGTCAATGCCGAGCTTCGGGAATGTGTAGTGCAGCAGGTTGTAGGTGCCGCCGTAGAGCGAAGCGCTGGAGACGATGTGATCGCCGGCGCTCGCGAGGGTCAGGAAGGTCAGCGTCTCCGCTGCCTGGCCACTCGCGACGGCGACGGCCGCGACGCCGCCTTCGAGAGCGGCCACCCGCTGCTCGAGGACGTCCTGCGTCGGATTCATGATCCGCGTGTAGATGTTGCCCGGCTCGGCCAGCCCGAAGAGGTCTGCCGCGTGCTGGGTATCGCGGAAGGTGAAGGACGTCGTCTGGTAAATCGGCGTCGCCCGCGCATTGGTCGTCGGATCCGGCGAGGCACCCGCGTGGACCTGCTTGGTCTCGAAGGACCAGGCCGCCGTGTCGGGCTCATGCGGCGGGGGGACGGGCGTGGTGTCGGGGGCGTCGGTCGTCATGCGGGTGTCTCCATCTGATCCGGTGATCGGTCACGGGTCTGAGTGACCCACTGGCTGCCCATGACCGGGGCGCTTGCCGCCAGCCTGTCAAAGCTCGCCGCGCTTAGCTAGCGCGATGCGAATGGCGTGCGAGCCCTCAGGCGCGGGAGCAGCCGGGCAGGTGTTGTGATCTCACGTTAACATCCCGAACTCGATCAAATAAGTGGTGTTTGCGGGGAGGGTGGCGGCTGTCATGGTGGCGGAGTGACCCACCCCGGGAGCCTGTTCCCGGGGTTGCTCTGCGCGCTCGCTGCAGCGACCTGTTACGGCGCCGGCCCACTGGTGCAAGCGCTGGCGGCGCGCCAGACAGAGACCGGCCGCGGACTTGGCCTGGGCCTGCTGGCGCGGTTGGTACGCAACAAGCTCTGGTTGGCCGGTGTCGGTGCTGATCTCGGCGGGTTCGGCTTCGAGGCGGTCGCCCTGGCACTGGCTCCGGCGGCGTTCGTCACCCCGCTGCTGCTGTTCGACATGGTGGTACTCGGGCTGCTGGCGAGCCGCGTTGTCCACGAGCGGATGTCGCGGCTCGGCGTCGCCGGCATCGCGTCCATTCTCACCGGCGGAGTGCTGCTCACGGTCGCCTTCACGACCTCCCACCACGGGGTCGGGCGCCAGGCCCGGCTCGGGGAACAGTTCGTCCTGGTGGGAATCGTCGCGCTGGCAGCGGTGGGGGCGTTCGTCGCGGGTCGGCGGCCGCCGGGTGGCGTGACGGCGGCGCTGCTGGCCGGCGCCTCGGGGATCGCGTATGCCATGGCCACCCTCTGCACCCGGCAGATCAGCCTCTCGTGGCGAGATCACAACCTGTGGCATCAGCTGCTGACGCCCGCCCCGTACCTCCTGGCTGTGGCGGCGCTGCTTTCGCTGAGCCTGCTCTCACGGGCGCTGCAGGCCGGAGCTGCCGTCGTCGCCGTACCGGTGACGAGCGCCTTCGCGGCACTGCTCCCAGCCATCGCGGGTCTGGCGATCTTCGGGGAGCCGGTGCCCAGAGGCGGCGCGCTGGTCGCGTTCGTGGCGGCGCTGCCACTGCTGGTGGCCGGCCTGGTCATGCTCGCGCGTCAGGGCACGGTCAGCGAGATCTTCGCCGGCGAAGCCGGTGGCGGGGCGCCCCCGGCGGGCGAAGTCGAACCCGTCAGCTCCGCGGTTTGAGCCCGTCCTGAAGCAGGGCGGACAGGGATCGGAACGGGTCCTGGGCGAACGCGCCGGTGAAGACGGCGGCGCGATCGACGTCGACCATCCCTGTGACTGCCGAGAAGACGATCCAGACGACGGCCGCGGGGTCGAGCCCGGGCTGGATCGACCCGTCCCGAATCCCCTCGAGCAGCACCCGGTTCCAGATGGCCACACAGGCGTTTCGAGCGCTGACGAGGGGCGCAAGTTCCGGAACCGTCGCGACGTGGCGATTGTCCCGCGAAATCGTCAAGTATTCATTTCTGTAGGTGCAGCCATCGGAGAAGGTGATGCGCACCATGGAAAAAAAGCGGGAGAGTCCGTCGCCGGGACCGGCGGCTGCGGCCTCCAAATGATCAACGAATACAGAGAAGAATCGCTCGCCGACCGCCAGCAGCAGATCATCCTTACTCGCAAAGTGGTTGTACAGCGCGGCGACCGACGAACCATTTGCCTTTGCGATGTCGCGCATCGAGACGCCGTGGAAGCCTTGCTGGGCAAAACGATCGGCGGCGACGTCGATGATGGCATCACGACGGCCACCGCCGCTGGGCCGATGAGCCGGGACAACGGGAGGGGAACTCACTCCTGCTCCAACCACCGGCCGGCTAATAAGAATCCGATATCACGGCGTGATTAGAGGTTTATTTTGGAGATAGCTGAAGGCCCGGACCGCAATCGGTCCGGGCCTTCAGGTGTCACATTTTGATTTACCGGTCAGTAACGGTAATGCTCACTCTTGTAGGGCCCGGCTACATCGACGCCGATGTATTCAGCCTGCGTTTTGGTGAGGGTCGTCAGCTTTGCCCCCAGAGCGTCAAGGTGGAGGCGAGCGACCTTCTCGTCGAGGTGCTTGGGCAGCGTGTAGACCTTGTTCTCGTACTGGTCGGTCTTGGTCAGCACCTCGATCTGAGCGATCACCTGGTTGGTGAACGAGGTCGACATGACAAAGCTCGGGTGGCCGGTGGCGTTGCCGAGGTTCAGCAGCCGACCTTCGGAGAGCACGATGATCGAGTGCCCATCGGCGAACACCCACTCGTCGACCTGCGGCTTGACCTTGACCCGCTCGATGCCGGGGGTCTTGGCGAGGCCGGCCATGTCGATCTCGTTGTCGAAGTGTCCGATGTTGCCCACGATGGCCTGGTGCTTCATCTTCGCCATGTGAGCCGCGGTGATGATGTCCTTGTTGCCGGTGGTCGTGATGAAGATGTCGGCCGTGTCGACGACGTCGTCGAGCCTGACGACCTGCAGGCCGTCCATCGCCGCCTGCAGGGCGCAGATCGGGTCGACCTCGGTGACGAGCACCCGGGCGCCCTGGCCGCGTAGCGACTCGGCCGAACCCTTGCCCACATCGCCGTAACCGCAGACGACGGCGACCTTGCCGCCGATCATGACGTCGGTACCGCGGTTGATGCCGTCGATCAGCGAATGGCGAACGCCGTACTTGTTGTCGAACTTGGACTTGGTGACCGAGTCGTTGACGTTGATCGCCGGGAACAGCAGCGTCCCGCCGCGCTCGAACTCATACAGCCGGTGCACCCCGGTGGTGGTCTCCTCGGTGACGCCCTTGATGTCCTGGCTGGCCCGGGTGAAGCGGGTCGGGTCGGCGGCGATGGAGCGGCGCAGCGTGTCGAGGATGACGCCGTACTCCTCGGGGTCGTCGGCATCCGACTGGGGAACGGCGCCGGCCGCCTCGAACTCGACGCCCATGTGGATCAGGAGGGTGGCGTCGCCGCCGTCGTCGACGATCGCGTCAGGCCCCTTGCCGTCCGGCCAGGTCAGCATGCGGTCGGTGCACCACCAGTACTCCTCCAGCGTCTCGCCCTTCCAGGCGTAGACCGGAACTCCCTGCGGGTTCTCGGGGGTGCCGTTGGGTCCGACGACGATGGCGGCTGCCGCGTGGTCCTGCGTGGAGAAGATGTTGCAGCTCACCCATCGCACGTCGGCTCCGAGTGCCGTCAGCGTCTCGATGAGGACGGCCGTCTGGATGGTCATGTGCAGGCTTCCGGCGACACGCTTGCCGGCGAGCGGCTGCGCCTTTCCGTACTCCTCGCGCAGCGCCATCAGGCCGGGCATCTCGTGCTCGGCGAGCTGGATCTCCTTGCGGCCGAAGGCGGCGAGCGAGAGATCGGCGACCTTGAAGTCGCTCACGCTCCCCGCCGAGTCGGCCGTCAGCTGGTCTACCGGGGTAGCGGAAGCTGTACTTGCAGCCATCTGTGCTTCTCCTTGTGAGGGATCGAGGCGGAGGGGACTACGGGCATCACGGTGGTCACGGGCCTGGGAGTGGTCGTACTGATCGGAGTCGGGGAGCGGCTCCATCTCGTCGGCCAGCCTGCGGTAAAGCGAAGCGCGCTCGGGTGCGGCGACCCGGTGGACGGCGCCGAACCAGGCATCGAGGGCCTGGGCAAGCTCGGGCTCGGTGCGCTGACGTAGTTCGAAGGCGACGTCGGTGAGACCGATGTCGAAACGCTCCACGATCTCGCGCAGATCGCGCAGCCGCTGGATCTGCACTGGCGCGTAGACGCGATGGCCGCCCTGGGTACGCATCGGGCGGATGAGCCCGCTGCTCTCCAGGTACCTCAACATGCGAGGGGACCAGCCGGTGGTCTCGCTCGCCTGTTGGATGGTCTGGGAGGTCATTGCGGCTAACTTATCACGACCGTGTCAAGTTCCCGGTCGTCGAGCTCTTAGCGCGTCGCGGTGCGGCTCCGGACCTTGCCGACGACGCCGTTGACCACCTCGTTCACTTTCGCCCGCGTGGCGGGGTCGCTCGCCTTGGCCTTCGCCTGGGCGGCCAGCTGGCGACCGCGCGGGCTGTCGAGGAATTTCTTGGCCTGCTGAAAAGCGGCACCTGCTAGGGCCGCGCGGGACAGGAGTCGGGGCATGCCTGCATCTTTCCCCAGCCGCGCCCTTTGCAACGCACGGATCGAGCCCCCGGTCCGGATCGAACGGACGACCTGCCGCTTACAAGGCGGCTGCTCTAGCCACTGAGCTACGGGGGCGGATCTCCCATCGTAGGGATGCGTGCGCCGCCCCTGACTCGGCCGCTTCGACTCGACGTCGTGATCAGACCCTGGCCGCAGGGGCAGCCTCCGGGAGGACGTCCTGCGGCTCCGGTGCCTGCACCACCTTCTCGACCGCGAAGGCGATGACCACCACCCCGATCGCCATGACGATGGCAGCCCAGGCGAACCCGCTGGTGTAGCCCTGGGTCACCTTGACCGCATAGGTCGGGCTGCCGAACGTGAGCCCGTGGACGTACGACACGGCAATGGTGGTGAAGACGGCGATCCCCAGCGCCCCGCCGATCTGCTGGACGGCGCTCTGAACGCCTGACGCCAGGCTCGCGTTCTCTCCACTGACGCCGTGCAGGGACGCATTGGTGATGGCGGGGAAGCAGAGCCCGGCACCAACCGCGAGCAAGATCATGCTCGGCAGCACGTCGGCCGCGTAGCCCGAGTGGATCGTCAGCCGGCTGAGCAGCCCAAGTGCAACGGCACAGAATATGAAACCGACGATCAGCAGCCGCTTCGCCCCGACTCTGGGCAGCAGGCCGGTGCCCAGCCCGATGGCCACCGAAATGCTGACGCCGAAGGGCAAGTAGGCGACGCCGGTGCGCAACGGCGACCAGTGCAGCACCTGCTGCAGGTAGAGCGTCTGCAGATAGAAGTAGGCAAAGAAGCCGCTGCTGAAGAAGATCGTCACCCCGTTGGTCGCTACCCGGGTGCGGTCGGAGAAGAAGCTCAACGGCACCAGCGGATCGCGAACGTTGCGCTCGATGAGGACAAACGCCGTCAGCAGAGCCACGCCCACAATCAGGGACGCCACGACGAGCCCTGAGCCCCACGAAGTCTGGCCGCCGCGAAGCAGGCCGTACACGATCGCGACGAGACCGAGGGTGGCCGCCAGCGCGCCGGCTATGTCGGGACGCGCCCGGGGTGCGGTGGGATCGATCGGGAGACGCTGGGCGCGGCTCTCATCGACCAAGCGCGGGACCACGGCCAGCGCGAAGGCCGCTACGGGAATGTTGATCAGAAAGATCCAGCGCCAGCTTCCCGGGCCGATGTTGACGATCAGCCCCGAGATCACGGTGCCGAGGGTGCCTCCGAGGCCTGCGATACCGCCCCAGATCCCGAGTGCCTTCGTGCGCTCGCCGGGGTCAGGAAACAGCAGAGCCACCAGACCGAGAGCTGCCGGCGCGGCCAGCGCCTCACCGCTGCCCTGGATGAACCGGCTTGTGACGAGCATCGCCGGGTTCTGGGCAAGCCCGCACGTGATCGAGGCGGCGCCGAAGATCGCCACCCCGATCAGGAACAGCCGCTTGCGCCCCACGAGGTCAGAAAGCCGTCCGCCCAGCAGGAGCAGCCCGCCGGCAGTCAGCACGTAGCCGTCGACAACCCAGGCCAGGCCGGTGGGCCCGAAGTCCAGATCTTTCTGGATGTTGGGCAGCGCGACGTTCACCACCGTCACGTCAAGGATCAGCATGAACTGCACCAGCGCAAGTACCGCCAGCGCCTTCCACCGGCGCGGATCAGCTATGGAAGTGGCCTCAAGTGTGGTCACGGTCTGCCCCTCTCGAACATGGGACGAAGCTTTGCAGCCGGGTGTGACAAAAACTGACCTAAATCTGGCGACGACGAAGACTCGTCGTACGAGGTCTGCAAGAACCGACGGTCCTGGGCACAGAAAAGTAGCGCCGAGTGGGCCAATTCACATCTTGTTAAAAGAGCACAGCGGGCTCATCCGGGGCCGGGCTCCCGGGCAACTCGGCAGGACGCATCAGGTGGGCTCCCTTGTCACGCACCTGCCCCAACCCGCGTCCAACGCGATACCAGTCGAGCGGCGGATACCCCACACTGCACAGGGTGTCGAGCACGCTCTGCGCGTCCCCGCCGTCACTGTCCAGCCAGGCATCCATGAAGGAGTCGGGGACCACCAGGGGCGCCCGGTCGTGCAGCCACGCCAGCTCGGGTGGCGCCGGACCGGTCAGCACGGATGCGCTGGCCACGGGCGGCCCTCCGCCGGGCGGGTGCCATCGCGCCCAGACGCCCGCGAGCCACAGCGGACGCTCGTCCGCGCGCTTCACGAGGTGCGGGATACGCCCCTGCTCCGCGAGCTGCCACTCATACCAGGCATCCGCCGGCAGCAGGCACCGTGAGGTGCGCACCGCTCGCCGGTAAGAGGGCTTCTCGGCGACCGTCTCCACCCGGGCATTGATCATCCGGGCTGCCCCCTGCGGCCCCTTCGACCAGGGTGGGATCAGCCCCCAGACGTGCCGGCGCAGCAGTCGCTGACCATCCGGGGCCAGCAGCACCCGCACCCGATCGGTGGGGGCGACGTTGGCCGATTGCACCGGATCAGGACGGTCGTCCTCGGTGGGCTCGGTCTCGTCAGCCGCGCCCGTGAGCAGCACCAGATCTGCGGTGTCGCGCATCGAGGCGTAGCGACCGCACATGTCGCGAATGTTAGTCAGCAGTCGACGAGCACTCCGCGGATCGGACGGGTTCCGCGAAGGGGCAGGCGGCGCACCACCACCTCCCGGGGGCGCAGCAGGACGACGGTCCAGCGGGTGAGCTTGAGGGACGCGGTCTCGAAGGTGAAATGGTCGGCGTCGTACGGCGTGGCCGAGCCGTCGTCGAAGATCACCCAGTGCGTCACGCGCTCAGCATTGCCGCAGCGTCTGACAGTCCGATCAGCCCCGTTCGGCGACCTCGCGCTCGCGCAGGTGACCGTCGATCTTGCGCTTGATGCGCTGCAGGGCGTTGTCCACGGATTTCGTCCGCCGGCTGAGGATCTCGGCGATCTCGACGTAGCTGCGGCCCTCGACGTACATGCGCAGGACCTCGACCTCGAGGTCGGAGAGCGCGTCATCGACGTAGGCCTGCAGGTCACGCACCCGCTCGGCACTGGTGAGACGTTCAGCGGGGTCGTCCTGCGACGGCGCGGGCAGGACGTCAGCCAGCACCCGCTCGCCTTCGTCGTCATCGCCGATCGTCCGCGAGAATGAGACGTAGCTGTTCAGCGGCCCGTGCTTGAAGCGCGTGGCGGACTTCACCGCGGTGATGAGCTGGCGCGTCACGCACAACTCGGCGAAGCCGCGAAACGACATCTGCTCGGCGGCGTCGTAGTCCCGGATGGCTTTGAAAAGCCCGATCATTCCTTCCTGAATGACATCCTGGTCATCACCGCCCACCAGGAAGTACGAGCGTGCCTTCGCGCGTACGAAGGGGCGATAACGGGTGAGAAGCGTGGCCTCGGCTAGAGCAGCATCCTCGCTACCGGTCTGCGCCGCCGTGGCAAGCTCCTCGTCGCTGGGGCGCATCGGGGCTCTCCTTGGACATCGTTCGGATGTCTGGAGAACGAGGAGCAGATCTGGACGTTACGGGCAGTACCGGGATTGATCTGCAGAAAGTTGAGCTGACGGGCCTCTACTCAGGAGCGCCGGCGGGCGATCTCAGCGAGCGCGACGCCTGCCGCGACCCCGGCGTTCAGTGATTCGACGGGACCCGCCATCGGAATGCGGACACGAACCCGGCAGGCCTCGGCGACGAGGCGGGACAGCCCGCGTCCCTCCGAGCCGATGACCAGCACCATGGGGTCGAGCGCGGCCGCGAGATCACTGAGCACGATCGGCCCATCTGCAGCGAGACCCACGATGGTGAGCCCGGCCTTGTCGTAAGCGGTCAACGTTCTCGCCAGATTCGTGGCGCGGGCGACCCGCAGCCTGGCCAGCGCGCCCGCGCTCGCCTTCCACGCTGAGGCACTGACACCGGCAGCGCGGCGCTCGGGCACGACCACGCCATGTGCACCGAAAGCCGCAGCAGAGCGCACGACCGAACCGAGGTTGCGCGGATCGGTGACGCCGTCCAGCGCGACGATGAGGGCGGGAGTCTTGGCTCCGGCGACCGGGATCAGGTCGTCCGGATGGGCGTACTCGTAGGGCGGGACGGCCAGGCCGATTCCCTGGTGCGGGGCACCGCCGGCCAGCCGCTCGAGGTCGCCGGGCGGCACGTCGGCGATCGGAATCCCTTGCAGCGCGGCCAATCGGCGGGCTTCAGCGATACGCGCGTCGCCGGGTCCCGCGACGATCAGCAACCGGGTCGCCGGAACGGCTGCCCGCAAAGCCTCGACCACCGGATTACGTCCGACGACGACCTCGTCGCTGGCCTTGCTCTCGCCGCGACGTGGACCGCCGGAGTGCCCCAGTGATCTCCTGGCGGCGGCCGCCGCCCTGCGCTGGGCAGGGTGTCCGGGCCGATCCGACGCGGGTGGGGTCGGGCCCTTGCCCGCCAGCTTGCGACGCCCGTAACCGCCGGTGCCCTTCGACGCTCCCTTGCTTGCCATCAGCGGGCCAACTCCCAGCGCTGTCCGTGCGGGGTGTCCTCGACGACGATGCCGGCGGCGGCGAGGTCATCGCGGATGGCGTCAGAGGTCGCCCAGTCCTTCGCGCTCCTGGCCTCGGCCCGGCGCTGCAGAGCGCCGGCAACCAGATGGTCGACGACTGGCTGCAGGTTGCCACCGTCCGCCGCGGTCCATTGCGTGACGGGATCGAGCCCGAGGGTCGCCAGCATGCGGCGCACCAGGCTGTATTCGTGCGTCGGATCAGCGGCGCCGTGACCAGCCTTTACGGCTTCGTGGACGACCGCCAGCGCGCGGGGGGTCGCCAGGTCGTCGTTCATCGCCTCGGAGAACGCCTGCCACTGCGGATCGTCGTCGGCGACGGCTTCCAACGCGAGCCCGCCGTTGCGCAGCACGAATCCTTCGAGCCCCTCGTAGGCCGCGGACGACTCCGCCAGCCGGTCAGCCCCGTACTCGATCGCCGACCGGTAGTGCGCTGCCAGCAAGTAGTAGCGCAAAGCTTGTGGACGCGTCTCGCGCAGCACGTCGTCGACGAGGAACGTATTGCCGAGCGACTTCGACATCTTCTCGCCGCCGCCGACGTTCAGCAGCCCGTGGTGCATCCAGAAGCGCGCCATCTCCGCATCGCGCTCGAAGTCCAAACCGCAATCGGTCTGCGCGCGCTCGTTCTCGTGATGCGGAAACACCAGATCGAGGCCGCCGCCGTGGATGTCGAACTGGGAGCCCAGGTACTTCGCGGCCATCGAGGAGCACTCGAGGTGCCAGCCCGGACGGCCGGGACCCCATGGAGTGGGCCAGGTGGGCTCGCCGGGCTTTTCGGCCTTCCACAGTGCGAAGTCGCGCGGGTCGCGCTTGCCGCCCTCGTTCTCGGCACTGGCCTGCACCGCATCGGGCTTCTGACCGGACAGGCCGCCGTAGCCGGGGAAGGACTCGACCGAGAACCAGACGCTTCCCCCCGCCGCGTACGCGTGCCCGCGGTCGATCAGGCGCTGCATCAGCCCGATCATCTCGGGCACGTGTCCGGTCGCCCGCGGCTCGATCGTCGGCGGCAGCACGCCGACGGCGTCGTAGGCCCGGTTGAACTCGCGGGTGAAGCGCTCGGCGAGGGCGAACGGTGACTCGCCGGCCGCGGCAGCATTGATGATGATCTTGTCGTCGATGTCCGTCACGTTGCGGACGAGCGTCACCTCGAGCCCGCTCTCCATGAGCCAGCGCCGGAGCACGTCGACGACGACCGCACCGCGCAGGTGACCGACGTGAGGCGAGGACTGGACCGTCGGCCCGCACAGGTAAATGCCGACATGCCCAGCGGTGATCGGCTCGAAGGGCCGCACCCGCCGGGTGCGTGTGTCGTACAGCACGAGCCCCACGCCGGTGATCTTACCGACCGCCACCTTCGCCAGGCGGTGACAGGAATGTGGGCTGTAGATGGCGAACATCCGTGCACAGGGGGAATGCAGACCGGCGAACTGCTGCGCCGGCCGGGCTACGGTCCGCCACGACTGCACCTCATGAAGGGAACGCCGCACATGTCGCGTCTCACCTCCGTTCGCGCCGCAGCCGTGGCTGCCGTCGCCGCCGTGTTCACGCTCGGCGCTTGCACCGCCGCCGCCGCGGCGCCGTACCCGGTGAACTACTCCTTCAGCGCCGGCATCGCGTACACCGTGACGCACTACGGCCAGCCCCCGCTCGGGGCGAACAACTGGTCGTGCCGGCCGTCTGCCGCGCATCCGGATCCCGTGGTGCTGGCGCACGGCACGTTCGGCAACATGACCGACTCCTGGGAAGCGCTCTCCCCGTTGCTGGCCAATGCCGGGTACTGCGTCTACGCCCTGAACTACGGCGGCTCCTCGGCAAGCAACCCGATTCAGGCAACGGGCGCGATCGAGACCTCCGCCCAGCAACTGTCGGCGTTCGTGGACAAGGTCCTTGCCTCTACCGGCGCCCGCAAGGTCGACATCGTCGGCCATTCGCAGGGCGGCCTGATGCCGCGCTACTACCTGCGCTTCCTCGGCGGTGCAGCGAAGGTCGACACCCTGGTCGGGCTGGCGCCGAGCAATCACGGCACCACGCTCTTCGGCCTCACGACGCTCGAGGCCGCCTTCGGCGCCAGTGGCTCACTGCCGGGATGCGCTGCCTGCGGCGAGCAGATGGCCGGGTCAGCCTTCCTCACGAAGCTGAACGCGGGCCACGAGACCGAGCCGGGCGTGCACTACACGGTCATCGAGGGCAGGTACGACGAGGTGGTCACGCCCTACACCAGTGCCTTCCTCGCTCCGGGACCCAACGTGCACAACGTGACGCTGCAGGACGGATGCTCGAGCGACCTGGGCGATCACCTGGCGATCATCTACGACCGGCGGGCACTGGCGTACACCATGAACGCGCTCGATCCCGCCCATCCGGTGACCGTCCCCTGCACGCTCGTGCTGCCCGGAAACGGCGGCTAGCGAAGGCTGGGTGGCTGGCCGGTGGGTGGAGCCCTATCGCACCGCAGACCATGGCGAGCTGCTTTATGACGATGCGGGCCTGCCCCGGTGATCGTGGACACGTCAGCGCTCATCGCCATCTTCGGGCTGACCGACGTTGCCGCTATCCCGTAGGGAGCGCTTAGCGACGCCGCCACCGGTTGGCCAGCGCGTGGGCCCGCGAACCTCCGACGACCGCACACAGCGCGGCGATCAGCGCGGCCCCGAAGGCTCCGACGGCCCCGCCGCCGCGGCGAAAGGGCGCCCCCAGCACCGCTTCGAGGGTCAGCACGGTGGCGCCGCCCGCAGCGAACACGAGGCTCGCGAGCATCCACGGGCGTCGCAAAGGCAGCCGGATCACGAAGGGGCGGGCGGTCGTCGGGATCGCCTTCCAGGACTGCACGCACAGGATCGCGATGATCAACGCGCCGAAGACCGGGGCGAGCGTGCCAGAGGAGGGCAGGCCGCCGAGCGGAAGATCGGTGCCCGACTGCCCGCGATCGTCGGTGAGCGCTGACGCCACCCAGGTGGTGATCCACAGCGCGAGGGTCACCCGCTGCACCAGCTTCCAGGCGGTGACTTCCACGTTGCGACGCGCCACCGCCATCCGCGGGTCGTGGGCAGCAGCCGCGGTGAAGCCCGAAAGCGCCTCACCGGTTCGGCCCTGTTGCAGCCGCAGCACGGCCAGGTTGTTCATCGCGGCGGCGTTGGCTGGATCCATGGCGAGCACCTGGCGGTATGCGGCTTCCGCCTGCCGGGTCCAGCCCAGCTTTCGGGCGGTGTCGGCGACCACGAGGTGGCACTCGGGCTCGTTGGGGTCCAGCGTGACGGCGGCCAGCGCCTCGTCGTAAGCGGCGCGGCGCATCTCCGGGAGGTTGGCCATCGACTGCGCGAGCTGGACGCGCACGATCGGCAGGTGCGGCGCGAGGCGGACAGCCTCGCGAGCTTCGGTGACGGCTTCGGCGGGACGGTTCAGATTGACGAGCGCGACGCTGGCGAGGCGGTGCGACCACTCCTCGGTGGGATCGAGTCCGGCCGCCCGGCGCGCTGCCTCGAGTGCGTCGTCCGGACGTTCGAGCTGGAGCATGGCCTGAGCCCGCAGGCACCAGAGCCGGTCATCGTGGGGTGCGGCGGCCAGGGCACGGTCGAGGTGGCGCAAGGCTTCGTCAGGCCGCCGCAGATCAAGCGCAGCCTTGGCGCGCTGGAGCGCGCTCGCGAAGTTCGCGTCCTCGGTCACACCAGGCGGCGTTTCTTCAGGTAGGCCAGCAGGTCGTCGTAGGTGCCGCTCTCGTTCGCGAATTGCGCGACGTTGCGGGCGATTTCCAGCCACGGACCCGTCGAGGGACGGATCTCCGCGATGGCCGCCTGCAGATCGTCCTGGCGGATGCCACGAACGTGACCGCTGCGGATGCTGTCGGCCATCGCGCGCTCGGCGGCGGTCTCGCAGACGTGGGCGAGGTCGGCGCCGGAGTAGCCCTCGGTGCGCTTGGCGAGCGGCTTGAGGTCGACGTTCTCCACCGGCCGCGATCGCAGGTGCAGACGCAGCACGGCGCGTCGGGCTTCCTCGTCGGGCGGCAGCACGAGCAGCATCCGGTCGAAGCGTCCCGGCCGGCGCAGCGCGCTGTCGACGTCCCAGGGGTGGTTGGTCGCGGCGAGCACGAAGACGCCCTCGTTACTGCCCTCCGCGCCGTCGAGTTCGGAAAGCAACGCCTGCACGACGCTGCGCAGCCCGCTGCCACGCAGATCGGTGCGCTTGTGGCCGATCGCGTCGACCTCGTCGAGAAAGAGGACGCACGGGGCGTTGCGACGCGCGGTGTCGAAGATGGCCCGCAGCTTGCGCTCGCTCTCCCCGATGTACATGTCGAGCACGTCGACCAGGCTGACCGGGTAGAAACGGGCGCCGAGCTCGCCAGCAACGGCCCGCGCAATGAACGTCTTGCCGCATCCCGGCGGGCCGTACAGGAGTAGCCCGCCGCGCAGGCTCTTGCCGTAGAGCCGGCGCAATTCGGGGTTGCGCATCGGCATGAGGAACGCGCTTTCCAGCCGTTCCTTCACCTGCTGCATCCCTGCGACATCGGCAAGCCGGACCCCGGCCTGTTCCACCTCGCCCGGCGCTGTCGCACCCGGGTCATCGCCGTCGACGAACATCGGTGGGACGACGCCTTCGAATGCCTTCTCCGCCTCGGACCAGTCAAAAGGAGTGTCGACGCTGTCGGGAGCACCGTCGGTCATCGCGTCGGTCGAGATCGGCGGGGCTTTCTGCGGCTCCGCGCTGGTGGCGGGATCCGCGGCGGGCTCCTCGGGCGCCGCTGTGGGGGCGCCGGCGAGCGCCGCCGTAGCCGACGCCATCAATTGCTGGGCCGCGGCGTTTCCGGGATCAGCGCGTACGACTGTGGCCGCTTCGGTGAGCGCCTCGACGGGCTGGCCGGCGCGCAGCAGCAACTCGCCGTAGTGCAGGCGCAGCGGCAGATCATCCGGTGCGGCGGCGACGGCAGCAGCGAGACTCGCGAGCAGCGGATCCGGCACGTACTCCATGGTGCCGGATGGGACGCGGCAGTGCTGCGGGCGGGCGGCTAGGAGATGGCTGTGACGAGTGCCGTGGCGATGGCGGCAAGCCCCTCGCCCCGGCCGGTGAACCCGAGCCCGTCGGTGGTCGTCGCCGAGAGCGACACGGGGGCGCCGGCGGCCTCGGAGAGGACTCCTTCGGCTTCTGCGCGGCGCGGGCCGAGCCGCGGCACGGTGCCGATGACCTGGATGGCGATGTTGCCGATCTGCCAGCCGGCCTCAGTGAGCAGCCCCGCCGTCTCGCGAAGGAGTACGACCCCGGCGGCCCCGGCCCAGCGGGGATCGGACGTTCCGAACACGCTTCCGAGATCTCCGAGGCCGGCGGCTGACAGCAACGCGTCGCAAGCGGAATGCGCAGCGACGTCACCGTCGGAATGCCCGGCCAGACCGGGTACCTCAGGCCAGAGCAGGCCGGCGACCCAGCAAGGACGACCACTTTCGTAGCCATGGACGTCGACGCCGATGCCGACCCGCGGAAGCGGGGTCACGCCGGCGCCCCGGTCTGGGCGGCGAGCAGGGCTTCGGCGCGAGCGAGGTCGTCCGGCCTGGTGATCTTGAATGCCTCGGCGGCTCCGGGGATGACGAGCACCGCTTCGCCGAGCAGTTCGACCAGCCCCGCGTCGTCGGTGATGCTCGTGCCTGCAAGGGCGTGGGCGCGCTCGAGCACGGAACGCCGGAAGCCCTGCGGGGTCTGAATCGCCCGCAGGGTCTCGCGCGGCGGGGTCTCATGCACGATGCCGTCGGCACCGACTCGCTTGACGGTGTCGTCGACCGGGATGCCCGGCACGACGGCCGGCGCCCCGCCGATCACGGCGGCGGCCACGGCTTCGATGAGCGAGACCGGCGCCAGCGGCCGGGCGGCATCATGCACGAGAACGACGTCGACGTCAGGAGGCAGCACCTCGAGCGCCGCGCGTACCGACTCCTGCCGTGTAGCACCGCCGGTGACGGTCACGACCGAGAGTTCCTCGGCAATCTCTCGCTCACAACCCGCCGGCACCGCGACAACCACGGATCCGACCGAGCCGGCCGCGCGCAGGCGCGAAACAGCGTGAAAAAGCAAACTGCGCCCGGCAAGCAGGCGCAGTGCTTTCGGATCTCCCGGGCCGAGCCGAACACCGCTGCCGGCGGCCGGCACCAGCGCGGCGACGGTCAGCTGGCGAGCACCTCGTCAAGCATGGCCTCGGCCTTGTCTTCGTTGGTGCCCTCGGCGAGGGCGAGCTCGCTGACGAGGATCTGGCGGGCCTTGGAGAGCATCCGCTTCTCCCCGGCCGACAGGCCACGCTCACGGTCACGACGCCAGAGATCGCGGACGACCTCGGCCACCTTGTTGACATCGCCGGAGGCGAGCTTCTCGATGTTCGCCTTGTAGCGACGCGACCAGTTCGTCGGCTCCTCGGTGTGCGGCGCGCGCAACACCTCGAAAACCTTCTCGAGACCGTCCTGGCCGACGACGTCACGGACGCCGACGAGCTCGACATTGTCTGCAGGGACCCGGACCGTCAGATCACCCTGAGCGACCTTGAGCACGAGATAGCTGCGCTCCTGGCCCTTGATGACGCGGGTTTCGATTGCTTCGATCAGTGCTGCACCGTGATGTGGATAAACCACAGTCTCACCGACAGTGAACGCCATAAGTGTGCTGTCCCTTCCGCCTGTTACCCAGTCTAACAGGTCCATCCGCGCAGGTCACAGGCTTGACACCACAGGCTCTGCGTGCAGCAGCCCGGCAATAGGCCGTATGGGTGACCCTGGAAGTTCATCGGATGCGACGCGATCGGTGACCGCCGGCCGCACGAACCTGCGGAAGTTTGTCCTTCTGGGGTGCCCCAATCGCATTCTTCGGAGCACCATGGGAGACGTGGCACACGCTGACGACGACGACGGCTTCCCGCGCCGTTTCGATCCGAGCGATGATTTGCTGCACGTTGTCGTCCCGGATGACCTTCGTGAGCTGGATGCCGAAGTCACCGCGTACCGCCGTGAAATCGAGGCGGCGCGCCGGTCTGAGCGCCGCCGGCGCTGGCGTCACCGGTTCACGCCCTCGTGGGCGCGCGGCGGCCTCCCGAGCCCGATCTTCACCGCGGTACTGCTCGTCATCGCCACCACCGGGCTGCTGCTGAGCGTCTTCGCGCCGGTGACCCAGGAGCGGTCGCACCAGACGCCGATCAGCTCGCTGGCACATCCGAAGCAGCCGCCGGGCACCGTCAAGGGGTTGCTGCCCGACCTTCAGCTGGTCACCGATGCCAATCCGGTCAACACCCGGGCGATCCGGCCGGCGGTATTCGTCCTGGTCCCTGCGGGTTGTCAGTGCTTGACGCAGATTCGCGACATCGTGGGCCAGGCCAACGAGGTCCCGCCCGCGCCGTACATCGTGATCGTCTCGCAAGGCACCGACACGACCTCGGTGAAGCTCGCTACCGCGGTGGACGACGGTCGCGGCGATCCGACGGGTGTTCGTGACGTGGACGGCGTGCTGGCGCGGACCTATCACGCGTCGACGACGGCACCCACGTTGCTTTTCGTCGGCGGCGACGGAGTCCTCGAGTGGGCGCCGAAGGTGTTCCACAAGGGTGACCGGATCGAGGATTCGCTCACACCGCTGCACTTCTGATTGGTCGGCGGCCGGCCCTGGTGCTCAGCACCCGAAGGTCCAGCAGGATGTGCACCGTCACGGGCACCAGCAAGCTGGCGGTGATCAGGTACGCCTCGGCGAATCCGTAGCCGATGACGCCGGCCGCCAGCGCGGTGCCGGCGCCCTGATAGAGGTGGCTGATCCCAAAGGCCAGAGCCGACGCTGCCGCCCCCAGTTGCAGCGACAACCCGAGGGCTTCGTGCAGGTACAGCATCAGGAAGCCGCGGAAAAGCAGCTCCTCGACGGCTCCCGCAGTCAACGCGACTCCGGCGAAGAGATGTCGTTCCTGCTGCGTCACCGGGAGCAGCCCGGTGGTTCTGGACGCCGAACCGCGGCCGGACCGTACGACGGTGGCCGCCGCGATCGGCAGCACGGTCGCGGCGACGAGGACGGGCAGCCTGTCGGCGGCCATCGAAGGAGCGCGCAGGCCGAGAGCTGCCAGGGGCACTCTTGCCCATCCCGTCAGTGCTACGGCTACGCCTGCGAGCAGCCACAGACGGCCGATCGCCTGCCGGTAGACGGTCAGCCGCAGCCCCGTCTCGTACGTCAGGCGGCGCTGCAGCTCGCGTCGCGAGAGCAGTCCCGCTAGCGGCAGCCCCACCAGCAGGTACGCGGCGAGCACGCCGGCAGCAAGCGTCACCAGCGGAAGGTGATCCCCCACGGGAGTTATGTTCCCCACCGCACTCGCAAGCACCTCCCCGGGTGACAAGCTCAGCGGATGCCGGGAAGCCACGTCGCGGGCAGCCTCCCGCGCCGCGGCAGGCTGCTGCTGGCGTCCTCGCATCCCGAGCCGGCGGCTGCCGTGACGACAGTGGCGGCAGCGCTCGCCGCGAGCGCTGGGCGTACCGCGTGGGGAGTGGCGGCCGTTGCTGCAGCCGTCGCCGCCGGGCAGCTGTCGGTCGGCTGGTGCAACGACTACGTCGACCGCGAGCGCGACGCGACCGCCGGCCGCCCTGACAAGCCGGTCGCGAGGGGAGACGTCTCACCCGAACTCGTCCGCTGGGCCGCCGGAGTCGCACTCGTCGCGGTCGTGCCGCTGTCGCTGCTTTCAGGGTGGCGCGCAACGCTCGTGCATTGCGCCGCCGTGGCCCTCGCATGGGCGTACGACCTGGGACTGAAAGCCACTGCATGGTCGGTGGTCCCGTACACGATCGCCTTCGGGCTGCTTCCCGTTTTCGTGGTGCTGGGATTGCCGGGCCATCCCCTGCCGCCGTGGTGGGCGCCGCTGGCCGGGGCGCTGCTGGGGGCTGGGGCGCACTTCGCGAACACGCTTCCCGACCTGGCCGACGATCTGGCGACGGGGGTGCGCGGGCTCCCGCACCGGCTCGGAGCCCGAACGTCACGAATTCTTTCCGCAGTCCTGCTTCTGGGCGCGTCGGTGGTGCTCGCTTTCGGTCCGGGGGTGCCGCAGTCCGCGGGTTCGAAGGCGCTCGTCGTCGCTGCGCTGCTGGTGGCCGGTGGGCTGCTCGCGGCTGGAAGCATTCTCGGGCGCCGCCCCGGATCGCGCGCACCCTTCCGTGCCACGATGCTGCTGGCACTGGTAGATGTGGTGTTGTTGGTCGCACGCGGCCGGGCTTTGGCCTGAGTTCGCTGGCGTGGACTAGTTTCTGGGAGACTTCGTTGTCGCCCGACCCTGCATGCCGAGGAGGCCGCTCCACGTGACCGCCACCAGCCGTCCCGGGCGGCGGATCGCCTGCGTGGCGCTCCTTGCGGCCATTCCGCTGACCGCGTGCGCCGCGGGCTACCAGGCGGAGACCTCGCGCGAGCGCACGACGCTCACGAGCGTCAGCGCGGCCAAGGGCGATTTGACCCTGCGCAACATCTTCTTCGTCGGTCCGGCGTCTGCAGGCGACGATCTGCCGCTCTACTTCGCGGTCTTCAACGGCGGCACCACGAACGACAAGCTGCTGAGTGTCAGCTCCTCCATCAGCTCGGGCGGATTCGTCCCCGCGAACAGCGCGATCACGGCCGGCGGACAGGTCTTCTACAACGAGGGTGACGGGTCGGTACCGGAGCTCACCGGGGTCAAGGGCCGGTTGCGGGTCGGCCAGACGGTCAATGTGACGCTGAACTTCCAGCAGGCCGGCGAGCTCACCATCACGGTTCCGATCGAGGACGCGACCGATGGGCTCTCCGCACCGTCTCCGATTCCGACACCGACTCCGACCGCCACTCCCACCACGTCCCCGTCGGCAAGTGCCTCGGCAAGTGCCTCGGCGTCGCCGACCCCGAGCACGTCTGGATCCGCCGCCCCGTAAGGGTTTTCCACAGGTCGCCGGTGCCATCGCGTTTCCAGCAGGGTTCTGTCGGAGGTCGGCTTTAAGTTGCCTTCATGGCCGGCCGCAACCTCACCTCGCGCTATCGCTGCACCGAATGTTCGGCTGAGTCGCTGAAGTGGCTCGGGCGCTGCGCCTCGTGCCAGGCGTGGGGAACGGTCGAGGAGTTGGCACCCCGCGCATCCTCGGGAGGATTCGGCGCGCGTGCGGGCTCGGTGGCGCGCCAGGTGGTCACGGCCGCGCTGCCGATCACCGAAGTCCCGGCGGATACGGCGCGTGCATGGCCCTCAGGCCTCTCGGAGTTCGACCGGGTGCTCGGTGGCGGGGTCGTTCCGGGCGCGGTCGTTCTGCTCGCGGGGGAGCCCGGCGTAGGCAAGTCCACCCTGTTGCTGGCAGTCGCCGCCCGGGCCGCGCGCAGCGGCCGGCGCGTCCTGGTTGTCACGGGCGAGGAGACGGCGGCGCAGGTGCAGAGCCGGGCGGCGCGGATCGATGCGCTCGCCGAGACGCTTTACCTGGCGGCCGAGACCGATCTCGGAGCTCTCGTCACCCACGTCGAGCAGGTGGAGCCCAGCCTGCTCATCGTCGACTCGGTGCAGACCATGTCGGTGGCGGAGGTCGATGGGGTGGCCGGAGGCGTCACCCAGGTGCGCGAAGTCGCCGGCGCCCTGGTGTCGGTCGCCAAGTCGCGGGGGATCGCGACGCTGCTGGTCGGACACGTCACCAAGGATGGCTCGGTCGCCGGTCCGCGCACGCTCGAGCACCTGGTCGACGTCGTGCTGTCGGTGGAGGGCGAGCGCGGCACCCCTTTGCGGATGGTGCGCGCTGTGAAGAACCGCTACGGACCGACGGATGAGGTGGGCTGCTTCCGGTTGGACGGCGATGGCCTGGCTGATCTGCCCGATCCGAGCGGGCTGTTCCTGTCACGCGCACACGGCCTGCCGGGAGGTGAGCCGATCGCTCCACCCGGCACCTGCGTGACGGTCACGCTGGAGGGTCGCCGCCCCCTCGTCGCTGAGGTGCAGGCGCTGGTCGCGCCTCCGGCCGGGGCCCATCCGCGGCGGGCCGTCTCGGGGCTGGATCCGGCGCGGCTGTCGATGGTGCTCGCAGTGGTCGAGACCCGGCTGGACGTCAAGCTCGCCATCAATGACGTCTACGCGTCGACGGTGGGTGGAGTACGCATCACCGAGCCTGCCGCCGATCTCGCGTCCGCACTCGCCGTCTGGAGCGTGGCTCGCCGCGTTCCGCTCCCGGCGGATCTGATCGCGCTGGGCGAGGTCGGGCTGTCCGGTGACCTGCGTCCCTGCCATGGCATTGAACGGCGACTGCAGGCCGCTGCTCGTCTCGGCTTCCGGCGGGCCATCGTGCCGGCCGGCTACGCCAGCTCGAAGATCTCCGTTCCCGACTCGATGGTCGTCGCCGAGGCGGGAGATCTTTCGGAGGTCGTCGCCGCGCTGCGCCGATTCCTGGCCGAGCCGGCGCGCGTCCGCGGGCACTCGCCCTCAGCAGGCTCCCGGGCCGGCGATCCTGACCAGTTGGCGGCTCAGGTTCTGGCTTTGCGGCCGGCGTAAGCCGTCGCTCGCGTCCGGGGCGGGCGCCGTTGTCAAATCGTGATGCTTTTATGCCCGCTTTGCCTTTCGGAGCGAACAATATTTGCTTTTTTCCGACAGTCGGCACCTTAGGATCGGTACCAGATCGACCATTTGCGAGGGAGACCGATGGCTGCCGCCGCCGGCGAGGATGTCCTGCGGTCCGTACTGGCTGCGATGGCCCCGGGTACCCAACTGCGCGACGGGCTCGAGCGGATCCTGCGGGGTAATACCGGTGGCCTGATCGTGCTCGGGTTCGACCGCACCGTCGAATCGCTGTCCACCGGCGGGTTCGAGCTCGACGTGGAGTTTTCCGCGACGCGCCTTCGTGAGCTGTCGAAGATGGACGGTGCGGTGGTGCTCTCCACGGATGGCACCCGGATCCAGCGGGCGAATGTCCATCTGGTGCCTGACCCGACGATCTTCACCGATGAGCAGGGCACTCGCCATCGCACGGCGGAGCGGGTCGCGAAGCAGACCGGCTATCCGGTGATATCGGTGAGCCAGTCGATGCGGATCATCGCCCTGTACGTCGAAGGCCGGCGCTACGTCCTGGACGATTCGGCGGCCATTCTCTCGCGGGCGAATCAGGCCCTGGCCACCCTCGAGCGTTACAAGCTGCGGCTCGACGAGGTCGCCGGCACGCTGTCAGCGCTGGAGATCGAGGATCTGGTCACGGTGCGCGATGCCGTCGCCGTCTCGCAGCGGCTGGAGATGGTGCTGCGGATCTCGGAGGAGATCGGCGGCTACGTGATCGAGCTGGGCAGCGATGGCCGGCTGCTGTCCCTGCAGCTCGAGGAGCTGATGGCCGGCGTCGAGCAGGAGCGCGAGCTCATCGTGCGCGACTACCTGCCTTCCGGCGGCCGCCGCGCCCGTACGGCAGACACCGTGCTCGCCGAGCTGTCCGGGGTCAACGCAACCGATCTGCTGGACATGACCGTGCTCGCCCGCATCATGGGCTACCCCGGCGGGGCTGACGTCCTGGAGACCCCGGTGAATCCGCGCGGCTACCGGCTGCTGGCCAAGGTGCCGCGCCTTCCGCGGCTGGTTGTCGACCGGCTCGTCGACCACTTCGGCAGCCTGCAGAAGCTGCTCGCGGCGACCATCGACGATCTGCAGGCGGTCGACGGGGTGGGCGAGACCCGCGCCCGCTCGGTGCGCGAGGGGCTTTCCCGGCTTGCCGAGTCCAGCATCCTCGAGCGTTACGTCTAGCTCGAGCCCAGGTGCTGCGTCGCTTCGGCAAGCCCGACGACATCGACGAGCGGCACCATCGCGCCGTCGACCCGTAGCAGCGCCTCGACGTAGCCCGGGAGCGCCTCCAGTCGAGGGGCGCCAGCTTCCGACGCGGGGTCGTCGTCGAGTTCGAGCAGGCCGTCCACACCGTCACAGGCCACACCGACCGCGTGCTCGGGCCAGCCGGCGGCGAGGACGAGGACGTCGCCGCTGTCCTGTTCGCCGATGACTCGAGGGCGGGTCTCGTAGATGGCGACCGGATTCTCCTGCACGTCGAGCACCCCGGACATGGGGCCGACCGACCCCGGCAGGCGGCGCAAACCGCGCAGCCGGACGACGGCCCGGACCGCGTCGAGGCGGACGAGGTACCGCTCGCCGGCAGCGTGAAAGGCCAATACGCGCATGTGCGTCACCTCGAGACGATCTCGTCGTGGTCCAGCGGGTTGCTCGCGCCACCGCGCGCCAGTTGCTGGCACATCGCGGCAAGGTCCTCGACGCGTCGGCCACCGAGCTCGCTTGCCCGCTCATGGGGCACTCGCCGGGAGAGCGCCTGTGCGGCGGCGCCGTACGCACGGGCCGCTTCGGAGCCATACCCCAGGCGCCCGAGGACGACGGCGAGCAGGAACTGGGCGAAGCCTGACGCGGGGTCGAGATAGGCGGCACGTCGCAGGGCGATCAGGGCCTGCGCATCCTCCCCGATCTCGACGAGGGCCAGCCCGTGCAGGTAGTGCAGCTGGGCCGAGAGCGGTTGCGCGTCCACGTGGCGAGCGGCCAGGTCGGCGGCGGCGGCGTACGCGCCGGCCCCCAAAGCGTCGCGTACCTCGGCGAGCGGATCAGGGCGGGCGCTCGGTACGGCCAGCGGGCGGCGCAGCGGGGGAGGCCGGCGCACCGCCGTCGGCTCGGGCGGGCGCCGCCGGTAGAGGAAGGCATCGTCATGGCGGACGAGTTCGAAGCCGTCGTAGAGGCGCCACAGAGTCTCGCTGTGCCCGAGCAGGAGCCATCCGCCGGGCACCAGGGAGGTGTGGATCCCGTCGACGACGTCGAGCATCTGATGGCGGTCGAAGTAGATCAGGACGTTGCGGCACAGCACGAGATCCAGCCGCGGCGCCGGTGGCCGGTCGGACGTGAGGTTGTGCTGGCGGAACTCGACCATGCTCCGCAGCCGCTCGCCGACCCGCCAGCCGCTGCCGTCGCGTTCGAAGTAGGTCAGCAGATCCTCGTCATCGAGCAGGCTGACGGCGCGGGCTCCGTAGCGCCCTTCGCGTGCGGCCGAAAGCGCCGCGTTGTTGATGTCGGTGCCGATCACCCGCACGTCCCAGCTGCGTCCGCCCTCCGGCAGCAACTTCGCGAGCAGCAGCGCGACGGTGTACGGCTCCTCGCCGGTGGAACAGCCGGCACACCAGATGCGGATCCGGTGATCGCCGCGGGCCAGCAGCGATGGCAGTACGAGGTCGGCGAGCGCGCGGATCTGGGGTGGGTTTCGGGAAAAGTAGGTCTCGCCGATCGTCAGGCTCTCGATCAGGGTCTGCAGCTCGACCGGGTCATTTTGGATCCGAGTCAGGTAGAGATCCGGGCCGTCGATCCCGAGCGCGTCGCAGCGTCCGCCTACCAGGGCAGCGAGCACTCCGCGACGGGTCTGGTCGACGACGAGCCCGCACGTCGCCCGCACGAGTCGCGCGACGTCGTGCAACGCCGAGCCGTGCTCGAGCCGCATCGTCGTCATCGCGGGACCCGATGGTGGTGAACGCTGGCCGGCCGCTCGATCGCCGCAGCCTCGACGAGGTGCTCGAGCGCGGCGGCGATCTCGGGAAGCGGCAGCACGCGGTCGACGACACCTGCGGCGATGGCGGCCCGCGGCATGCCGTAGATGGCCGACGTGCTCTCGTCCTGGGCGATGGTGGCCGCGCCGGCCGTACGCAGGGCAGCCATTCCCGTCGCCCCGTCGCGTCCCATCCCCGTCAGCAGGACTCCTACAGCGTGGGGGCCCATGTTCGAGGCGACGCTGGCGAAGGCGCGGTCGATCGACGGGATGTGGTGGGCGCCCGGTAACGGCGGCTGGCAGCGCATCCGACCGGCCGCGGGAGGGTCAGCGCCTTCGATGATGGAGTCGACGTCACCAGGGCAGATCACGACTTCTCCGGAGCGCAGCAGATCGCCGTCCTGCCCCAGGTGCACAGGCATCGGGCAGCAGGTGTCCAGCCACCCGGCCAGCCCGGAGAGGAAGCCGGCGGGCATGTGTTGCACGACGACGACTGCCGCCGCGAGCCCGCGCGGCAGGCTCGAGAGCAACTCCCCGAGCGCGCTCGGACCTCCCGTAGAGGCCCCGACGATGACGAGCGGAACTTCACTGTGCGGTGTCGGAGAACGGTGCGTGAGACGGCCCCGCGGATGGCGGATGACGCGGATGCGCGACGCGAGAAGCAGGCAGGCACGCAATTCCTCGCCGGGACTGGTGTCGCCGGCGGCCTGCTGCGGCCTGCGGATGATCACGTCGATTGCTCCGGCGGCACGCAACTCGACCTGGGTTTCCGGTCCGGTCAGATGGCCGTCGCCGTAGATGACGACCGGTACCGGATGCGTGGCCATGAGCTCGGCGAGGGCCGGGAGCACCCCGCTCGGCAGGTCAGGATCGAGGACGACGGCGCTGGGCTGAAGCCGGGCCGCCTGGCTCAGCAGATCGGTGCGGGTACGGGCCTCGCCGAGCACGGCGAAGCGCGGGTCGGTGGACAGGATCGTGCGTACCCCGCGGCGCGTCTGCGCTGATCCGCCGGCCACCAGGACGCCGACATCCCCGGCTTCCGGCGCACTGCGCGGAAAGGGGGTGAACACGGGTTCCACGCTCATTTCAGCTTGCCGCAGGGGTCGCGAAACGCCGCGTCGAGCGACGCCCCGCCCAGCCCTGAGTCCACGCGCCCCCCTTGCTGGGAAACATCGGTGGATCAAGGGCTCACCTTGAGGTGTCTGGCAGGCTGCGAGGGGTGCCGAGCCGCCGGTCCGACCGCCTCGCGGGGCTGCGCGAGTGGTACGCCCAGGAGGCGCGTGAGCTTCCCTGGCGGCGTCCCGGCGTGACCGCCTGGGAGGTCCTGGTCAGCGAGATCATGCTGCAGCAGACTCCGGTGGCTCGCGTCCTGCCGGCGTTTCACCGCTGGATCGAGCGCTGGCCCACCCCGGCGGCGCTTGCCGCGTCCCCGTCCGGTGAGGCCGTACGCGAGTGGGGGCGCCTCGGCTACCCGCGCCGGGCGCTGCGGCTCCATGCTGCGGCGGTCGTCTGCGTCGAGCGCCATGGCGGCGCCGTGCCCGACAGCCCGCTCGAATTGCGCGCGTTGGCGGGGGTCGGGAGCTACACCGCCGCAGCGGTGGCGGCCTTCGCGTACGGGGCGCGCATCCCGGTCGTCGACACCAACGTCCGGCGCGTGGTCGCCCGCTTTGCCCTGGGGCTGCCCGGCGCACTCTCGATACCCGACGCCGAGGTGGCGCAACTGCTGCCCGCCGACCCCGCCCTCGCCGCGGCGACCTCTGTCGCGCTGATGGAGCTGGGGGCGCTGGTCTGCGTCAGCCGCAGCCCACGCTGTGCGTCGTGCCCACTGGCGAGGAGTTGCCGATGGCTCGCGGCGGGCGCACCGACGCCGGCGGAAGCCGGCGTCCGGACCCGCCGATCCCAGGGCTACGAGGGAACCGACCGCCAGGTGCGCGGCCGGTTGCTCGCCGTGCTCCGGGACGCGCACGGATCGGTGGATCCGTCAGTGCTGGACGGCACCTGGCCGGACCATGAGCAACGTGAACGGGCGTTGGCGAGCCTGCTCGAGGACGGCCTCGTGGTCGCGATCCCGGGCGGCTACTCGCTGCCTGTCTAGGAACGCTGGAGGAGTGCGGCGTAGAGCGTCAGGCCGGGCCCGAACGCCATCGCCACGACCGGCCCGGGCTCGGGCGGCAGCTGCTCCAGCACCATGAGCACGGTCGCCGAAGAGCAATTGCCGTTGGCGTCGAGGATCGCGTACGAGGGCGCCATCGCCTCGGAGGGCAGGCGCAGCTGCTCTTCGACGACCTCGAGGATGCGACGGCCGCCGGGATGCACTGCCCAGGCGGCAACGTCGGCCGGGGCCAACCCGTGAGGAGCGAGCAGCCGGTCGCGGA
>DATAZK010000081.1:0-10203 GCA_036272075.1 Frankiaceae bacterium | reverse complement strand
TGCACACCTCGGGCATGTGGGAGTCGGCGGTCGCCGAGGCGATGGCTCCGGAGGTCGACCGCCTCGCGGCCGAGGCGACCCCGGGCCAGGATCGCAATCCGACCATCGCGTTCCTGGCCTCCGGCGGGCAGACCCGGGTGCGCATCTCCGCTCGCGCTGCCAACCGGGCCGACGCGTACAAACTCATCGAGCCCATCGAACGGTTCGGACGCGAGGCCCTCGGCGAGGGCCTGTACGGCATCGACGACGAGACGCTCGAAGGCGTGGTTCACCGGATGCTGCTCGAGCGCGGCGAAACGGTGGCGGTGGCGGAGTCGCTCACCGGCGGGCTGCTCGCGGGCCGGCTCTCGGAGACGCCGGGAGCGAGCGAGACCTTCCGCGGCGGGATCGTCGCTTACCAGGCGGAGTTGAAGGATCAGTTGCTCGGCGCGACCGCTGTCGCGCGGGGAGCGGTGACGGCCGAGACGGCTTCGCGAATGGCCGCCGGGGTACGCGATCGGCTCGGTGCCACGTGGGGCCTGTCCACGACCGGGGTGGCGGGGCCGACCGAGTCCGAGGGACATCCGGTGGGCACGCTGTTCCTGGGCGTCGCCGGACCGGGGGGGACGCAGACCCGTCACGTCCAACTGCCGGGCGATCGTCCGCTGGTGCGCATGCTGAGCGTGGTGCAGGCGCTCGACCTCCTACGCCGGAGCCTGACTTCCTGAACCGGAGCGCCGGATTGCGCCCTGGGCGTGATCGGCTCGTCGGGATGGGTCCGGGCCTCGCCGTGGTTGTACGGTGAGACTCCGCTCCCATTCCCGGTGCGGGATTCTCGGTAGTACACGGGAGGTGCTGCATGGCTGTGCTCCGTCGCCTGATCGGTGATGCCCTTCGCCGCGAGCGCCTCGCCCAGCACCGCACCCTGCGCGAGGTTTCCAGTGACGCGCGGGTCTCCCTCGGCTACTTGTCCGAGGTCGAGCGGGGCCAGAAGGAAGCCAGCTCCGAGCTGCTGGCCGCGATCTGCCATGCGCTCGAGGTGCCTCTGTCGCGGGTGCTCCGCGAGGTCAGCGGGGAGCTGGCGCTCGAAGAGCTCAGCGCGGTTCACGCCGTTCCGGCGGTTCCGGTCGGCACCTTGCCCGGCCCGGGTACGCGGCCCTCGCTGGTCGTCAACCGCGCTGCCTGAGGCCTTCCGCAGCCTGACGTGGCAGCATTCACGACATGCCGAATTTCTTCAGGCGCATGTTCCGCTACTCGAATGCGTACGCGAACAAGAAGTTCGATGAGAAGGCCGACCCGGCCATCCAGATCGAGCAGGCGATCGACGATGCGAAAAAGCAGCACCAGGCGCTGACCGCGCAGGCTGCCACCGTGCTGGCCAATCGCCACCAGATCGAGATGCGCCTTGCCCGCCAGATGAGCGAGATCGAGAAGCTGAACACCTCCGCGCGCCAGTCGCTGGTCCTGTCCGATCAGGCGCGCGCGTCCGGCGACGCGGCGAAGGCCAACGAGTTCGAGCAGGCCGCCACCACCTTCGCCGGTCAGCTGGTGAGCGCCGAGTCGTCCGTGGAAGACCTGAAGGCACTGCACGGCCAGGCGTTGCAGGCCGTCGATCAGGCCAAGCAAGCGGTGGCTGACAACGAGTTCCGGCTCCGCCAATCGATCGCCGAGAAGTCCAAGCTGATGACCCAGCTCGAGAGCGCGAAGATGCAGGAGCAGATGAACAGCGCGCTCACGACCATGTCCGACCTCGCGCCGCAGGGCGACACCCCCTCACTCGCCGAGGTGCGCGACAAGATCGAAGCCCGCTACGCCACGGCGCTGGGGCAGAACGAGCTGGCGGGCGGTGGGGTCGAGGCCCGCATGCTCGAGGTTCGCAAGGCCACCATCGATTCCGCGGCGTCCAGCCGGCTCGAGGCCATCCGGGCCTCGATGGCGGGTGGCTCGGGCTCGGGGGGCGCGCCGTCGCTGGAGAAGAAGGCGGACCAGGGGGCCATCGAAGCCGGCGGCGCCGCTGCGCCGGGAGCCGAGAGCACCCAGGAGCAGGAGGCGACCCCGCCCGGAGCGTGACGGCGCTTTCTGAGGCGCTGCTTTTCTGAGGCGCTGCTTTCTCAGGCGGGCTGGCAGCGCGGGCACCAGAAGGTCTCGCGTTCAGAGCCTGGCTCGCCCTGGGGGGCACGCCGGATCGGGGTACGGCAGCGCCGGCAGGGCTGGCCCTTGCGCCCATAGACGTAGTTGGACGCGCCGCGATGCAGGCTGCCGGTGGCGCTTTGGCCGGCGCGCTCGCGGTTGGCCAGCAGCAGCCGGTGCGAAAGCTCGATCAGCCGCGGCAGGTCGGTGACTTCGGCGACGCGGCGGTACGGGTTGATCCCACGTAGGAACAGCACCTCGCAGCGCCACAGGTTGCCGAGCCCTGCCAGGTTGCGCTGGTCGAGCAGCGCCGATCCGATCTCGCGGTCGGGAACGGCCGAAAGTCGCTGCAGCGCCTCGAGTTCTGCGTCGGGTCCCCACTCCTGCGCCAGCAGATCAGGACCGAGATGGCCGACGGCCTCGTCCTCCTGCGCTGAGGGCAGCAGCTCGACGACGGCGAGCCGGACTCCGACGCAGACCGCTTCCGGGTTGGCCAGCACGACGCGGATCTGATGTCCGGGAGCCCGCCAGCGCTGGCCGGGCCGGTAGATCTGCCAGCTGCCCTCCATCTTGAAGTGCGTGTGCAGGGTGAGCCCGCCCTCGATGCGGGTGAGCAAATGCTTGCCGCGGCTGGCCACCCCGAGCACGGTGCGGCCCGTCAGGTCGGTCGTGGCGAGCTGTGGCACCCGAAAGTCGCTGCGCACCAACCGGCGTCCCGACAGCGCCTGATCGAGGCGCCGTCCGGCCAGCCACACGGTGTCGCCCTCGGGCATCCGTCCATCGTGCCGCGCCTGCCCGGCTAGCGCAGGCCGGCGTGTTCTGGGCGTGTTCTGGGCTTGTTCAGTGAGCGTCATCAGGGAGTCAGCCCCGCAGCCGCAGCCCCCTCGGCGTCGCCCGGAAACCCGCGCCTGCGAGCGCCGCGGCGACGGCATCAGCGCCGAAGACGTGCTCGCCGTCAGCGCGTTCCACCGACAGCCGCCCGAGCGCCCCGGCGCGGGTCGCCGTCGCCAGCCCTTCGGCGGCGGCCGCCAGCGCCTCAGGGTCGCCGCTCCAGGTGAGCAGCGACTTCCCGCCGCGCTCGACGTACATCACCAGCTCGCCCTCGACAATGACGACGAGGGCTCCGGCCTTCCGTCCCGGACGATGGCCGCCCTCCTCGCCGCGATCAGGCCAGGGCAGGGCGGCGCCGAAGGGATTGGCCGGATCGGTGGCGGCGAGAACGAGACCGGCTGACCGGCTGCTCGCGCGCTGGGCATCCCGGGCTTCCCAGCTGGGTGGCACGGGGGAGCTCCACGCCGGCTCCTGCTCTGCTCGCTGGGCTTCCGCCGCCAGGGCGCGCATCCGGTCAACCGCTCCCGGAACGGCAAACTGTGCGGCCCCGAGACCCTCGACGAAATAGCCGCGGCGGCAGCGTCCGGCATCCTCGAAGGCCGACAGGATCGGGTAGACCGCGGAGAACCCGCCGGGTATCTGCTCGGCGGCCACCGCGCCCCGAGTCAGGACCCCATGGCGATCGAGGAGTGCCTCGGCGACGGCGTGGAGGCGCCGCGTGGCGGCCGGCTCGCGGTCGGGCAGCCGCCACCAGCGACCTCCGGCCGTCGGTGGTCCCGCTCGAGTCGGCAGGGCGGGCCTGCCGTAACGGGCGTAACGCGAGCGGCGGCGCGGCGGCGCAACGGCGGCGCTGCGCCCGCCGCCCGCCTTTCCGGAGAGCAGCACCCGCATCGGGGCCAGGGTGTCGTTGGTGACGTAACCGGCCCAGACCAGGTCCCACAGCGCAGCGACGAGCGTCGCGTCATCCGCCGGGTCGCTACCGGACCAGGCGGCATCCGCAAGCGCGCGGAAGAACAGGGCCTGCCCGCTATCGAGCGCCGCCAGGATCGCCTCGTGCGGCGGGCCGAGGCTCAGCGTCTCCAGCGGTGGTGGCAGCAGAAGCGTCGCCGCCTCTGCGGGTACCAACCGCACCCAACCGTCATTTCCCGGTAACGAGCCGGCGCCGGCCCAGACGATCTCGCCGCTCGCGCACAGCTCGTCGAGCTGGGCCGGTGCGTAGTCGCGGACGCGGGCGGGCAGCACGAGCGTCTCCAGGGCACTCGCCGGGATAGCCGCGCCGGCCAGCTGCTCGATGGCGCGCGCCAGGGCGTCGCCGCCCCGGCGGGCGGCGCTGCCGGTGCCGAGCCAGTCGGGAAGGAAGCGGGAGAGTGCACTCAAAGGCACCGGCTCGACCTCGCGGCGCAGCTTGGCGAGGCTGCGCCGGCGCAGCATCCGGAGCACTTCGGCGTCACACCACTCCAGGCCTGAGCCGCCGGGCCGAAACTCTCCGGACAGGAGACGTCCCCGGGCCGCCAGCCGGTCGAGGGCAGAGGTGACGAGCGACGTCCCGAGCCCGTAGCGCTCGGCGACATCGGAGGCGACGAACGGCCCGCGGGTCCGCGCAAAGCGGCTGACCAGATCGCCGAACGGATCATTGACCGGCTCGAGGAACACCTCCGGAACTCCAACGGGCATCGGCACGCCCAGGGCGTCGCGTAACCGGCCGGCGTCCTCGACCGCGACCCATCGCTCCTGCCCGGCAATGCGCACCCGCAGCGCTCGCCGGGCCGCCTCCAACTCGGCGAGCAGGGCACTGATGGTGGTGCCCTCAGGTGCGGTGAGCCGCACCTGGATCTCAGCTTCGGTGAGGTCGCCCAGCACGCGCAACAGGTCGGCGATTCCCTCGACCCCGCGGGCCTGGCGTCCCGGGGCGATCCGCTGAAGCTCGGCCTCGACCTCGCCAAGCGCGTCAGGGTCGAGCAGCTCGCGCAGTTCTGCCGAGCCGAGCAGCTCGGCCAGCAGCCGGCTGTCGAGCGAAAGGGCTTGCGCCCGGCGCTCGGCGAGTGGGCTGTCGCCCTCGTACATGAAGGCGCCGACGTAGCCGAAGAGCAGCGACCGCGCGAACGGTGAGGGGGCTGCCGTCTCGACCTCGACCAGCCGGACAGCTCGTCCTGCAAGGTCGCGCATCAGCGAGACCAATCCCGGCACATCGAAAACGTCCTGCAGGCACTCGCGGACGGCCTCCAGGACGATCGGGAAATCCGGATGGATGCTGGCGACCGAGAGCAGCTGGGCGGCGCGCTGACGCTGCTGCCACAGCGGCGTGCGGCGGGTGGGATCACGTCGCGGCAGCAGGAGGGCCCGCGCCGCGCATTCCCGGAAACGGCTGGCGAACAGGGCGCTGCCGCCCACTTCGGTCTGCACGATCTGCTCGACGTCTTCGGCAGCGAGCAGCACGAGATCGGCGGACGGCGGCTCGTCACCGTCGGGCAGGCGCAGGATCAGGCCGTCGTCGGAATGCAGCACCTGGACGTCGAGACCGGTGCTCTCGCGGATGCGGGCCGCCGCAGCCAGCGCCCACGGCGCATGGACCTGGGCCCCGAACGGCGAATGGACGGCGAGCCGCCAGTCTCCGAGCTCGTCACGGAAGCGCTCGACGACGATCGTGCGGTCATCCGGGAGCGCACCGGTGGCCTCGCGTTGCTCCGCCAGGTAAGCGAGCAGATTGCTCTGGGCCCACTCGTCGAGTCCGGCGGCCGCCAGCCGGGCGGCAGCGGCGGCAGGCTCCAGGGCGGACAGTTCCCGGGCGAACGCACCCATCGCGCGGCCGAGCTCGATCGGCCGGCCCGGGGCGTCGCCGTGCCAGAACGGCAGCTTGCCGGGCTGGCCTGGAGCGGGCGAGACGAGCACCCGGTCGGCGCCGATGTCTTCGATGCGCCACGAAGACGAGCCGAGCAGGATGACGTCACCGACGCGCGACTCGTAGACCATTTCCTCGTCGAATTCGCCGACCCGCCGGCCGGGGCCTCCGCCGTCAGAACCCGCCACGAGATACACGCCGAACAGGCCGCGATCAGGAATGGTGCCGCCGCTGGTGACGGCGAGGCGCTGAGCGCCGGGACGAGCGGTCAGGGTGCCGTCGACCCGGTCCCACACCAGCCGGGGGCGCAGCTCGGCGAACGCGTCAGAGGGATAGCGACCCGCGAGCATGTCGAGCACGCCCTCGTACGCGCTGGTCGGAAGGCTTGAGTACGGGGCTGCCCGGCGCACCAGCTCGAGCAGTTCGAGAGCGTCCCAGGACTCCACCGACACCATCGCGACGACATGCTGGGCCAGGACATCGAGCGGGTTGCGCGTGATCGTGAGCGACTCGATGGCTCCGGCTGTCATCCGCTCGGCGACGACCGCGCAGGGCAGCAGATCGCCGCGGTGCTTGGGCAGGACGACGCCAGTGCTCGCGGCGCCCACCTGGTGCCCGGCGCGTCCGACCCGCTGCAGCCCGCTTGCCACACTCGGCGGCGATTCGACCTGCACCACAAGATCGACAGCTCCCATGTCGATACCGAGCTCGAGGCTGCTGGTCGCGACCACGCAGGGCAGCCGGCCGGACTTCAGCGCCTCCTCGACCTCGGAGCGCTGCTCGCGGCTCATGCTTCCGTGGTGCGGACGGGCGACCTCGGTGAACGTTGCCTGCGATGAACTTCCGATGCCGGCCTGACCCGGGACCTGAGCGGGATAGCGCGCGAGCGGCGGGTACGGCGCCTCGCGATCGCCGGAGCCGGCTTCGCCCGATTGCTGCAGGGCGTCGGATTCGGCCAGCTCGTTGAGCCGGCTGCACAGCCGCTCGGCCAGCCGGCGTGAATTCGCGAAGACGATCGTGCTCTTGGCACCGCGTACCAGCTCCAGCACCCGGCGTTCGATGCTCGGCCAGATGGAGGTGCGAGCCTCGGCCGACGCGGCGGACGCACCCTCGACGACCCCTCCGGGACCCTCCGGCGTAGGGGCGCTGATCTCGCCGATCGCCGCCATGTCTTCGACGGTGACCTCGACGCGCAGCTCAACGGTCTTGCTACCGGTGGGGGAGACGATGTCGACCGGCTGCAGGCCCCCGAGGAAACGGGCCACCTCGGAGGCAGGGCGCACGGTCGCGGAGAGCCCGATGCGCTGGGCCGGACGCTCGAGCAACGCATCAAGGCGCTCCAGGCAGACGGCGAGATGGGCACCGCGCTTGGTGCCGGCCACGGCGTGGATCTCATCGACGATCACGGTCTCGACGCCGCGCAACGATTCGCGCGCTTGGCTGGTGAGTAGCAGGAAAAGCGATTCCGGCGTCGTGATGAGAATGTCGGGTGGAGCGGTGGCCAGGCGGCGCCGCTCGTCGGCGGGGGTGTCGCCCGAGCGCACGCCGACGCGGATCGCCGGCTCCGGCAGGCCCAGGCGGGTGGCGGCGTGGCGGATCCCGGCCAGCGGCGAGCGCAGGTTGCGCTCGATGTCGACCGCCAGCGCCTTCAGCGGGCTGACGTAGAGCACCCGGCAGCGGGCCAGCTTTTCGGCCGGCGGCGGAGTGCTCGCGAGCCGGTCAAGCGCCCACAAGAAGGCGGCAAGCGTCTTGCCCGAACCGGTAGGCGCAACGACGAGCGCGTGACGACCGCCGGCGATCGCTGCCCACGCACCCTGCTGTGCGGGGGTGGGCGCCGAGAAGGCAGCCGTGAACCAGGCCCGGGTGGCCGGCGACAGCTGCTCGAGTGCATCGGAAGTCACTCCATGAGTCTGCCGTGAGGGGGTGACAAAAAGCGCGGGCCGCTGTACCTGTGGAGGATGCGCCTGACCGATTTCTGGTACCGGATGGGCGAGCAGTTCGGTCCGGCCTACGCGGAGTCACTGGCCCGTGACCATGTGATCGCCGGTCTCGGTAGCAGGACGATTTCGCAGGCCCTGGCTGATGGCGACGACACCAAAGGTGTGTGGCGCGCGGTGTGCGAGGAGTTCGAGGTTCCCGCGCAGCAACGGTGAGAGCCGGCGGGCGCTCTCCCGATTTCTGCCCTCGACGAAACCGGTCAGCGTCCCCTCGCGGCGCCCCGAAAAAAGACGTCGGCGTGTCGATCGCACCTCGAACGCTTGTTCGCCTACAGTCGGCGTCACCGGTTCCGATCGGCGTTGTCCACAGATCGAGCAGCACGAGCGGTTTTGTCGCAGGGGTCGCCTAGCGTCCCGCTTGTTCCGACGTATCCATACCGTCATCGCACTACCCGGAGGAGCTTTCGATGGCAGGCCTCGACCGTGAAAAGGCGCTCGCGAATGCGCTTGCCCAGATAGAGAAGTCCTACGGCAAGGGCTCGATCATGCGGCTCGGTGACACCGTGCACGTGCCGATCCAGGTGATCCCGACCGGATCGATCGCGCTCGACGTGGCCCTCGGCATCGGCGGCCTGCCGCGCGGCCGGGTTGTCGAGATCTACGGCCCGGAGTCCAGCGGTAAGACCAGCCTGGCGCTTCACGCTGTGGCCAGCGCCCAGGCAGCAGGAGGGATCGCCGGGTTCATCGACGCCGAGCACGCGATGGATCCGGAGTACGCGAAGAAGCTCGGTGTCGATACCGATGCCCTGCTCGTTTCCCAGCCTGACACCGGGGAGCAGGCGCTGGAGATCGCCGACATGCTGATCCGGTCCGGCGCGCTCGACATCATCGTGATCGACTCGGTGGCTGCGCTCGTGCCACGTGCCGAGATCGAGGGCGAGATGGGCGATAGCCACGTCGGCTTGCAGGCGCGGCTCATGAGCCAGGCGCTGCGCAAGATCACCGGCGCGTTGAGCACGTCCGGCACTACGGCGATCTTCATCAACCAGCTCCGGGAAAAGATCGGCGTCATGTTCGGCTCGCCCGAGACCACCACGGGTGGAAAGGCGCTGAAGTTCTACGCGTCGGTGCGCTTGGACGTGCGGCGGATCGAGACCTTGAAGGACGGCACCGAGGCCATCGGCAGCCGGGTCAAGGTCAAGGTCGTGAAGAACAAGGTGAGCCCGCCCTTCCGCGTCGCGGAGTTCGACATGATCTTCGGCTCGGGCATCAGCCGCGAAGGTGGCCTGATCGACATGGGCGTCGAGCACGGCATCGTCCGCAAGGCCGGAGCTTGGTACACCTACGAGGGCGAGCAGCTCGGTCAGGGCAAGGAAAATGCGCGCGGGTTCTTGCGTGACAATCCTGACCTCGCCAATGAGATCGAAAAGAAGATCAAGGAAAAGCTCGGGATCGGTGCGGTTCTCGACGGGGAGATCAACCTGGTCGATCCGGTGGCGTCGACCCCGGTGGACTTCTGACCGGGCGTCGTCCCCGAATGTCGCAGCTGGTCATGACGGCAGGGGTTGGGTGACGTGGCAGGTCGCTCGCGTCCCCGCCCCTTCGCCGACGGCTCACCGCAAGAATTGGAATCCGCGGTTCGTGAGCGGTGCCTGAATCTGTTGTCTCACCAGCCGCGTACTCGGGCCGAGCTTGAGCGCAAGCTCTCCCAGGCCGGCGCGCCCGAGGAGGTGGCGGCGGCCGTCCTTGACCGGCTGACGCAGGTCGGGTTGGTCGACGACACCGCCTTCGCCGAGGCCTACGTGCGCACCGGAGTGGGCGTTCGGCGCCGGGGCACCCGAAGCCTTCGGGCAGAGCTTCGTACCCGCGGAGTGGCGCCCGAGGTCATCGATCTGGCGGCGGAGCAGGTGGACGCCGAGCAGGAGCGGGCTACTGCTGTTGCCCTGGCGACGCGCCGGGCGCCGGGGCTGGCGCGGCTGGCCCCGGAGGTGCGTCGGCGCCGGCTCATGGGGTTGCTCTTGCGCCGGGGATTCAGTGCGGGAGTGGTCAACGAGGTCGTCGCGGAAGTGCTTGCCGAGTTGGCGAGCCACGACACACCTGGCGGCGAGTTCGGGCACCTCGACGATGAGGATTTCGAGAACGCCGAGCTGCTCTCCGACGGATGAATTTCGTTACGCAGGTGTTAACGGGATGGGAAGACCTGTCGTCGCGGATCCTTGACGATCAAGGTTGCGAGTCCTAGCCTCCCGGCAGGTAGGAGGATCCACCGCGGCTTCGCTGCGGGGCGAAATAGTTCGGTCGAGAGTTGGTCGCTGCAGCCACAGGCACGCGGAAGAAGGGATCCCAGCACGGTTGGGGTGGCAGCTGTCATCTTCCGTTCGACGCATGAGTGGGCGGCCCTGACGGCGTCGGTCGCTCGCACTTCGCAATCCTCCTCGTAGGAGGAGGACGCATGAACGCCGTGGTGGCCGTACTCCTCGTGCTGGT
>DATAZK010000080.1:0-121059 GCA_036272075.1 Frankiaceae bacterium | reverse complement strand
ATGGACAAGGTCGGCAAGGAAGGCGTCATCACCGTCGAGGAGAGCAACACCTTCGGCCTCGAGCTCGAGCTCACCGAGGGCATGCGCTTCGACAAGGGCTACATCTCGCCCTACTTCGTCACGGACCCCGAGCGCATGGAGGCCGTGCTCGACGACCCGTACCTGCTGATCGTCAACAGCAAGATCGCGTCCGTCAAGGACCTGCTCCCGCTGCTGGAGAAGGTCATGCAGTCGGGCAAGCCGCTGGCGATCATCTCCGAGGACGTCGAGGGCGAGGCCCTTGCCACCCTGGTCGTGAACAAGATCCGCGGCACGTTCAAGAGCGCTGCGGTGAAGGCTCCCGGGTTCGGCGATCGCCGCAAGGCGATGCTGCAGGACATCGCGATCCTGACCGGTGCTCAGGTCATCAGCGAGGAGGTCGGTCTCAAGCTCGAGAACGCGACCGTCGACCTGCTGGGCCACGCTCGCAAGGTGGTCATCAACAAGGACGAGACCACCATCGTCGAGGGCGCCGGCGACACCGACCAGATCAATGGCCGGGTCAACCAGATCCGCGCTGAGATCGAGAAGAGCGACAGCGACTACGACCGCGAGAAGCTGCAGGAGCGGCTGGCCAAGCTGGCCGGCGGCGTTGCGGTCATCAAGGTCGGCGCTGCCACCGAGGTGGAGCTCAAGGAGCGCAAGCACCGCATCGAGGACGCCGTTCGCAACGCGAAGGCTGCCGTCGAGGAGGGTGTGCTGCCGGGTGGTGGCGTCGCGCTGCTGGCTGCCAGCATCACTGCGTTCGAGAAGCTCGACCTGGTCGGCGACGAGGCGACTGGCGCCAACATCGTCAAGCTCGCCCTCGAGGCCCCGCTCAAGCAGATCTCGATCAACGCCGGCCTCGAAGGCGGAGTTGTGGTCGAGAAGGTGCGCGGCCTCAAGGCCGGATGGGGCCTCAACGCCGCCACCGGTGAGTACGTCGACATGGTGAAGGCAGGCATCATCGAGCCCGCCAAGGTCACGCGCTCCGCGCTGCAGAACGCAGCGTCGATCGCCGGCCTGTTCCTCACCACCGAGGCGGTCATCGCTGACAAGCCGGAGAAGGCTGGCGCCGGCATGCCCGGCGGCGGTATGCCCGGCGGGGGTGACATGGACTTCTGATCCTCGGATCAGCAGTTCGCACGACCGTTCAAAGCTCGACAGTGGGGCGGCTTCCCTCAAGGGAGGCCGCCCCTTTGTCGTAACTTCTCTGTACGGGGGATGTGGCTTGCCATGCGCTCCGAGACCGACTGCCACCACCAAACGGAGTGAATTCATGCGCGAAGGCCATGGCTACCGCCGAATCGCTATCGCCTCAGCAGCTGCGGCTACTGCGCTCGTAGCCGGTTGTGGAAGCAGCAGCAGCGGCGCCAGCGGTGGCAACACGGTGATCCCGAGCGGATCGGCCGGGGGCACTGGCGTCACGGTGCAAGCCCTGCTCGCCGGGTCGGTCGACAAGACGCTGGCGGCCAAGAACGCCAAGCTCCGGCTCGATTTCACCGGGTCGGTCGCGGGCCAGAACATCTCCTTCGGCGGTGACGGGATCGCCGACTTCGCCAACAAGACGTTCCAGCTCAGCCTGCAGCTTCCGGCAGCGGCCGGGATCAGCGGCACCATCGAGGAGCGCGTCATCGGCAAGGACATCTACCTGATGCTCCCGGCGGCCGAATCGGCCGCCACCGGTGGCAAGCCCTGGGTCAAGATCGACGCCTCCGACTTCAGCGCGAGCAGCACCACCGGGCTGAACCTGACCCAGGAGGACCCCACCCAGCTCCTCAACACGCTTCGCGGCGTCAGCGACAGCGTCACGAAGGTCGGCACCGCCGAGGTCCGCGGTGTCCAGACCACGCACTACCGGGCCGAGGTCGATCTCGCGAAGGCCGTCAAGGCCAGCGGAGCTGACGCGTCCAGCCTCAACGCCTTCACCAAAACCCTTGGTTCGCAGACCATTCCGGAGGACGTCTACCTGGATAGCAGCGGGCTCGCCCGCCGCTTCTCGGTGACCATCAAGCCGGTGCTCCCGAGCTCCAGCGCTGCTTCTTCGGCCGGGCCGGTCTCGTTCGCCATCACGGTCGACCTCTACGACTTCGGCAGCACCGATACGTCAGGCATCACCGCCCCGCCGGCCAGCGAGGTTGGCACCTTGCCGACGGGTCTCGGCACGGGTAGCGCCACCGGCTGACGCCCGGGTGTCGCCGCCCGGCTGCCGCACCCACCCATCGCGGCGTGGCAGGCTGGGCGACGATGAAGCGCTCCCTGGCCGCCGTGTCTGTACTCGTGCTCGCGACCAGCCTCACGGCGGCCTGCGGGTCCTCGAACAAGACCGGCTCGCCGGGGGCGAGCCCGAGCATGAGCATGTCGCAGCAGATGTCGACGGATCCGTCGATGTCGATGCCTGCGACCAGCGCGCCGGCCCCGAGTGCGAGCGTGATCGGAAACGGGCCGGCGATCGGTGACGTCTACGCCCACGACGGGGCTGGCATGTTCACGGCGGCTACCCGTGGCGTCCCGTATCGGATCTACGTGCCGAACCACGGCGACGGCACGGTCTCCGTCATCGATCCGATCGCCAAGAAGGTGATCGACACTTTCGTGACGGCACCGGGATCCCAGCACGTCATCCCCGCCTGGGACCTGAAGACGCTGTACTCCGCCAATGACGAGGGCGGCAATTCGCTGACCCCGATCGATCCGATCACCGGCAAGCGCGAAGGTCCCAACATTCCGGTGTCCGACCCGTACAACATGTACTTCACGCCGGACGGGAAGTTCGCGATCGTTGTGGCGGAAGCCGAGAAGCGGCTGGACTTCTCCGACCCGCACACGTTCGCGTTGAAGCACGCGCTCGACGTGCCGGGCTGCGCCGGGGTGAACCACATCGACTTCTCCGCCGACGGTTCGTACTTCATCGCCACCTGCGAGTTCGGCGGCGCCCTGGTGAAGGTCGATACGGCCCAGCAGAAGGTGCTCGGCTACCTCACCATCGGGGGCATGCCGCAGGACATCAAGATCGACCCCGCGGGCAAGGTCTGGTACGTCTCCGACATGGACCAGAACGGCGTCCACGAGATCGACGGCGACACGTTCAAGCAGATCGGATTCATCCCCACCGGCCCTGAGGCGCATGGGCTCTACCCCAGCCGCAACGCCCACGTGCTGTACGTGTCCAACCGCGGCGGGACGCGAGACCAGGGCTCGGTCAGCGTCATCGACTTCGCCACGCGCAAAGTCATCGCGAACTGGCCGATCCCGGCGCCGAGCACCCCCGACATGGGTGGGGTCTCCCCCGACGGCAAGACCCTTTGGCTGTCAGGGCGCCGTAACAACGAGATCTACGGCATTGACACCACCACGGGCAAGCTCGTCGCCCGCATCCCCGTCGGCACCGAACCCCACGGCCTCGCCGTCTGGCCGCAGCCCGGCCGCTACTCCCTCGGCCACACCGGCATCCTGCGCTGAGCTCCAGTTAGCGCGGGTCAGCGCTTACGCGCGACGGTAAGGCCGTCGGCGACCGGCAGCATCACGACCTCGACCCGCGGATCGGCGGCCAGCGCCTTGTTGAGCTCGATCATGACGAGGGTGCCCTCGTCGGTCGCGGGATAGGAGGGCAGCACGTGACCGCCGCGCAAGGTGTTGTCCAGCAAGAGCAGACCGCCGGGCCGTAGCCGGGGCAGCAGGAGCTCGACGTACTCGGGATAGCCGGTCTTGTCGGCGTCGACGAAGGCCAGGTCCACCACGGGATCCGGGGAGAGGCCGGCCAGCGACTCGGCGGCTGGGCCGAGGGTGAGCTCGATGCGATCGGCCACCCCGGCGCGATCCCAGTAGCGACGGGCGATCGACGTCCACTCGTCGCTGACGTCAAAGCATTGCAACCGCCCGCCTGTGGCAAGGCCGCGGGCGAGGCACAAGGCGCTGTAGCCGGTGAACGTCCCAACCTCGATCACGCTTCGCGCCCCGATCGCCGCAGTAAGCAGCGAAAGGAAGCGGCCCTGGTCGGGCGCGATCTGCATCTGACTGATCGACCCGAGGTTTGCGGTTTCGCGCGCTAACTCATCGAGGATGTCGTCGGCGGGAGTGGACGAGGCCAGCAAATACCCTTGCAATTCCTCAGGAACGAAGAACGAACGACCCATCTCAACCTTCGCTGATGAGATCGTCGGAGTCGACGATCGTGTACGAGTAGCCCTGCTCGGCGAGGAAGCGCTGGCGGTGCGCTGCGTACTCCTGATCGAGGGTGTCGCGCGAGATGACCGTGTAGAAGTGCGCCGGCCGGCCGTCGGCCTTGGGACGCAAGATCCGGCCGAGCCGCTGCGCTTCCTCTTGCCGCGAGCCGAAGGTGCCGCTCACCTGAATGGCCACGCCCGCTTCAGGAAGGTCGATGGAAACGTTAGCCACTTTGCTGACGACGAGCACCGTCAGATCGCCGTTGCGGAACTCCTCGAACAATCGCTCGCGTTCCTTGTTGGTCGTCGAGCCCTGGATGACCGGAGCGTCGAGCAGCTCGCCGAACTCGCCGAGCTGCGAGAGGTAAGCGCCGATGACCAGCACGCGATCGTCCTTGTGCCGCTCGACCAAGGCTTTCACCACGAAGCGTTTGGAGGCCGCCGTCGCGCAGACACGGTAACGATCCTCGGGCTCGCTGACCGCGTAAGTCATCCGCTCGTCATCGGTGAGCGTGACGCGCACCTCGGTGCACAGCGCGGGAGCGATCCAGCCCTGTGCCTCGATGTCACGCCAGGGCGCGTCGTAACGCTTCGGCCCGATCAGGCTGAAGACATCACCCTCACGGCCGTCTTCACGCACCAACGTGGCGGTGAGACCGAGGCGGCGGCGCGACTGGATGTCGGCGGTCATGCGAAAGACGGGCGCGGGGAGCAGGTGCACCTCGTCATAGATCACCAGCCCCCACTCGCGAGCCGAGAACAGCCCGAGATGAAGGTGCTCGCCTTTGCGGCGGGTGGTCATCACCTGATACGTCGCGATCGTGACCGGACGCACTTCCTTGCGCTCGCCGGAGTACTCGCCGATCTCGTCCTCGGTCAGCGAGGTGCGCGCGAGAAGCTCACGCCGCCACTGCCGGCCGGCGACCGTATTGGTGACGAGAATCAGCGTGGTGGCACCGGCTTTCGCCATCGCCGCCGCACCCACGATCGTCTTTCCCGCGCCCGAGGGCAGCACGATCACGCCCGAGCCGCCGGCCCAGAAACCCTCGACCGCTTCGCGCTGGTAGGCCCGCATCGTCCAGCCCTCCTCGCGAAGGGAGATGGCATGGGCCTCACCGTCGACGTAACCCGCCAGATCCTCGGCCGGCCAGCCGACGCGCAGCAGCGCCTGCTTGATCCGACCGCGCTCAGCGGCATGCACGATGATCGTGTCGTCGTCGACCCGGGCGCCCAGCAACGGCTGGATCTTCTTGGACCGGATGACCTCTTCGAGCACGGCACGGTCGAGCGCATGAAGCACGAGGCCGTGCACCGGGGAGGCCTCGAGCCGGAGCCGTCCGAAACGGTCCATCGTGTCGGCGACATCGACCAGCAGCGCATGCGGGACGGGAAAGCGCGAGTAGCGCATGAGCACGTCGACCGCCTGCTCGGCGTCATGGCCCGCGGCCCGCGCGTTCCAGAGCGCGAGGTTGGTGATGCGATAGGTGTGGACGTGCTCAGGAGCCCGCTCGAGCTCGGCGAAGGGTGCCAGCGCCGCCCGGGCCTCGTCAGCGAGCTCGTGGTCGGTCTCGAGCAGAACGGTCTTGTCGGACTGGACGATCAAGGGCCCGTCCGCCACCTGACCCCCTCGCCCTGACTAGTCGATTTGCCTGCGCCTTTGATGTGGACTGTAGTCCTTGGCAGGGCTGACGTTCGCCTGGTGTAAGCCGGGTGAAATCCCCATACCGTTTCGGTATGAGTCAGAGCACCCTGTCCGTCACCGGCTCGAAGACTCCGCGCGGGAGGTCCTCCATGCGCCTTCCGAAAGTGTTGCTCAGCGTCGGCGTCCTGCTCATCGTTCTCGGGGTGATCGCGGTCTACGCGCTCCCCGCGCTCGCCGTGAAGTATCCCGGTGGGCCGCTGAACAAGACCGCCCACGCGCAGGGGACGTTCACCCTTTACATCGACCCCGCTTCGGCAGCGCCACTGCCGACCCCGCAGAAGCTGCCGCTGGACATCAAGCGCAACCTGCACGTGATCGAAACCGACGGCAGCCGTGCGGTCGTCCAGGAGAACGACGTCGAGCAGATCGGAACGCTGAAGCCGCAGGATCTGCAGCAGCGCTACGTGCTGGACCGCAAGTCGCTGAAGAATGTCGCCGACGACCGGGCGTGGGCCTACACGCCCAGCAACAAGATCGACCGCTCACCCGCGTACTCCATCAACCTCCCCTTCAGTTCCGGGAAGGGTCCCTACCAGGTGTGGAAGAACGAGTCCGGCGTGAGCTACGCGTTCACCAAGACGGCCTCGGTCAAGCGAGGCGGCGTGACCTTGTACCGCTACCAGGGCTCGATGAACGGTGCTCCCGCGCAGGGCTACTACATCGACCAGCTCGCGTCACAAGGCATCCCGAAGTCGCTCACCCCCACGCAGGCGGCCGCGCAGCTCAAGGCGCAAGGGGCTGACCCGGCGCTGCTCGAGACCGCGGTGCTGCCGAGCCTGGCCCCCCTCGACAGATCGACCGCGCAAACAATCCTCGCCCAGAATGTCCCGTTGAAGTACTCGATCGACGTCCACACCAGCTTCCTCGTCGAGCCGAAGACCGGCGCCATCGTCGGCCTGGAGCAGATCGACCAGACGCTCTACGCCACCCCTGACATCCAGGGCATCGGCCGCATCCAGACCATCCTCAACAAGCCGCAGTACGCGAAGAACGCCGTGATCCAGTCCGCCGCCGCGGTCATCGGCAAGCTGGTGAAGAACCCGCCGCGGAGCAAGATCTTCAACATCACTTACGCGCAGCTGCCCGCGTCGGTCGACGATCTGGCGACGTTCGCCAAGGGCCGCGCCGACAAGATCACGCTGGCAAAGGTCACGCTCCCGTCAGCCATCGGCGGGGCCGGGGTCGTCGTCGTGCTGATCGCCGTTGGGTTCGGTTGGCGGGCGCGGCGCAACCACCACCAGGAGATGCCTGCCTGACCCGTAGAACTGTGTCGTTCGCCGGACAGCGCACCGCGGAACGAGGGATCCTGACCGCGGGTTGTCAGTGTCAGCTCACCTACTGCGGGTGAGCCACAAAGGGGGATCAGCACATGTCCGAGACCTGGGACGACTACACGGGCGCAAGCACTGACGCCAGCGCCGAAGTCTCTGCCCTCGACAGCGGTGCCGAGTTGAGCGCCGAGAGCAGCGACGCCAGCGTCCAGTCGTTCGACGACGTCATCACCGGCACCGGTGACGTCTCCACCGATCTCGGCAACGTGGCGACCAATCAGGACTGGTCGAACTGGAACCAGGCCAGTGCCAACGAATGGTCGGACTCGGCCGACAGCTACCAGAGCGCAGGTGTCGACGCGCTCGCGTCAGGTGACTACGAGAGCGCGCAGACCGATTTCGCTGACGCGGCCAACTACGCCGACGGTGCCGCCAACTACGCCGAGACCGCGTCCGACTACTCGGATACCGCGTCGAGCTGGGCGGATCAGGCCGGCGCCGACGCCTCCTACGACGAATCCTGAGTGCGGCCGCCGCCATGCCGTTCGCTCGAATGGAACTGGTTCGCACGGTCGCTGCCCCAGTGGCGACCGTGCGGACCGCCCTCACGAAAACCCTGCGAGAACAGCGGTTCGAGCTGACCGCCGAGCGCCTGACGAGCATCGAAGGCAAGCGTGGGTCACAACTCGCCGCGGGGGCGCTGCAGCTGAAGAAGTCGCCTGTCGGAATCAAGATCGAGCTGTCCGGCGAGACGCAATCGACGACGGTCGCGGTGCATCTGTTTGACCGCTGGCGCGCTCCTGGCGGCAAGGCCTGGGGCAGCAATCGCACGTACTCCGACATCTTCACCGAGATCGCCCAGGCGCTGGACGCCTGCCTGGTCTGCGTGGACCCAGCTGTCGTCCTGCCGGCTCCCGAGTTCCACAGCACGGCAGGCAACATCGGGCTGCTCGAACGGACCAACGTGGCGAGCGGCAACGCCGGCCACAAGGCGGCACACCGCGTCGACCAGTGGTTGGGCGGCAGCGCTGCGGAGAAACCCACCGGACCACAGGTGGTCATCGCCGCGCCTGACGCCGAAGCGATCCTCGACGCGATGCGCGTGCAGGGCATGCTCACCGTGGCGCTGCTGATCTCGCGGATCCAGGGGTCGATGCCACCGGCACTCGCCGCCGACGTCGAGCGGGTCGTCGGGGAGATCGAGCGGTTCGTCGATGCGGCCGCACCGGGCACCGTGCCGGTCATCCAGATCACCGCGGCCGACAAGCCCGTCGTCACCTTCCTCAACGACCAGGCGCGTATCCGCGATGCGCTGCCGCTGCGCACCCTGCAGAAGTGCACGACCTGCCGGCACGAAAAGGTCGTCAATCCCGACTACCAGCGTCTGGTCGAGCGCAATCGCAAGATCAGGGGCTTGTCGGGCTTCCTCGGTGCGAGCGTCTCCGCCTCCGGAGTCAGCCCGTTCATCCTCGTCGGACGGATCCTGCCGCTGGTGAAGATGGACCCGGAGTACGTCTGCCCGCGATGTCAGGGGCTGGACGCGGAAGAGCGTCTCGTCGTCTTCTGCCCGAATTGCGGCGAGCGCCGCGACGAGGCGGCGTTACGCACCTGTCAGCGCTGCCAGCACGACTTCCGCACGGCACTGGAACCCGAAACGCTGTGGCATCCGCTCGGCACGGCCGCCGAACGCTTCGCGCCTCCTGCCGCGCCGCCCCTTCCCCCGGTGACCCCGCCCGCGCCCATCGCCGCTGCCGCGCCCGAGGCGTTCCCCGCCGGGTTCTACGCCGATCCCGGCGGTCGCTGCGAGGCACGCTGGTGGGACGGCTACCAGTGGACGGCTCAGGTCATCATCAACGGACAGCCCGGCGTCGACACCGGCCAGCCGACGCAGCCCATCCAGGCGCTCTGAGCTTCACCGCCGCGTCTGCAGGGAGCGGGCGAGCGCGCGCACCTGGAGCCCGAGGTCCGGCGCTGCGTCGCGGTTATCGATCTCGTGGTGTGGCACCGGCGGGCTGACGTCAGGCTTCATGCGGCCCAAAAACGCAGCAAAATCAGCACGTTTGGCGCCGTCGCGCGACGAGGAACGGGAGTCGAGGCGGGTCGCCAGCGTCCGCGCATCTGACCGGACGTAGACGAGTTCGACCCGGCCGCCGCCCAGTTCGACGACCCAGCGGTCCCAGCGCCGGGCGTCGCGAATCTGCTGGGTGAAAGGCGCAGACATCAGGACAGGGCACCCGCGGGCGCTGATCTCCCGCGCGGTAGCCGTCATCCCCGCGTACTCGTGATGCTTGACGTGAATGTCATACCAGTCGCCCTCGCGCTCGCCAGGAGCCCGGCCTGCCGCGGTCAGCGTTGCTGTCACGAAATCGCCGTAGAGGGTGTCCTTGTCGAGCAACGCCGGGACCGGCATTCCCGACTCCCGGAAGGCGGCCAGCAGCAGGTCAGCAACGGTGGACTTGCCCGACCCCGGCGCCCCGGCGACCACCCAGATCCTCGCCGGCACGTCACGCTCAAGGGCGGCACTTTCGCCAGATCCGGCAGCAGCGGGCACCATGAAAGGGTGACATCCGGACCTGGACGCGGGCGACAGCCGGCTCGCGACCGCCCCCCGCGCCTGCGGCCGCTCGCTGCTGTGCTGCTGGAAGACGTGGCAGCGGTGGATGCCGGGACCCCCGATGCCGAGCTGCTCGACCGCCTCGAGGGAGCTCTCGCGCAGCTGCCCTCCGCCGAGCGTGCCGCGGTCATGACCACCTACGGCTACGGCGAGGGCTCCGAAGCCGTCGGCGCCGACCTGGGCCTGGACAACCAGGAGGCCGAAGCCCTTTCGCGCAACGCCCTGCAGCTGCTGCGCGCCGCCCTCGCCGACGCCGAGCCCGACCACCGTGAGCGCTATCCCCGGCTTGCGGAACGCAACAGTCGCAAGAGCACCAAGGCTCCGGACTAGGCCTGCGGGGAGGGGGGCTGCGGGGGGTGTGCCCGCGGAAGTTTCACCCCGCGCCGGCGTCACAAATGAGGCGATGAGGCCGGTGTCACGCAGCCGGACGAGCTCCCATGATCGCGCAATCCCTGCCGCCCCCTCGGCGACGAAAAAGTCCCGATATGAGCCGTCGACCGCCTCGCCACCGTAGCGGCCCCTCTTGACCGGGTCAGATGCCGCCCGGCGCCCGGTGGAGGATGACGGCCCAGACTCAGCAGCTCTCGAACGGAGTCACCATGGTGGACGTTTTGCTGAGCCTGCTCCTGCTGGTGCTCTTCGTCGTCGTCGTCGGCAAGCTCAGCGGCCGAACGCTCGGCATCAAGCTCGGCCGCTTCCGCGGGGTGATCGTCGGAACCATCGGCTGGGCGATCGGCGTAGTGGCCACGGTCGCGACGATCGGGAAGAAGACCGTCGACGGCGGACGCACGATCACGATCCACACGTTCGCGGACTTCATCTACGTCGGCGCCGTCGTCCTTTTCTTCGGCGCGCTGGCCGCCATGCCGGTCGCGATCGCACTGGACCTGGTGTTCCGCAAGCCGCCGGGCCGGCGCAAATCACGGAAGCGGGCCTGGCTTCATCCGATCCGCACGGTGCGCAGGGCCCTCGCTCCGTACGGACGGGTCCGCGAGGTGATCGGCCACGCCCGTCGCGCCAACCTGCTGCGCCCCCGCTACGCCACCAGGGCCGCGCTGGAATCCGCCGACACCTCGCTGCGGCTGCGGACCGTCATCGAGGACTCGGGCGGGATGCTCGTGAAGCTCGGCCAGATCGCGTCGACCCGCACCGACATCCTTCCCGACGCGCTGACCGCACAGCTCGGGGGCCTGCGCGCCGACGTGCGCGCCGTGGCTGCCGAGGACATCCGACACGTCCTGGAGGACGAGCTGGGCGAGCCGGTCGAGGCCGCGTTCGCCTCGTTCGAATGGACCCCGCTGGCCGCAGCATCCATCGGGCAGACCCACCGCGCCGTCCTGAAAGACGGGACGCGCGTCGTCGTGAAAGTCCAACGCCCCGGGATCGGCGACATCGTCGCCCGTGACGCCTCGGTGCTGCGATTGATCTCCCGCCAGCTCGAGCGACGGGTCGCCGCCGCCCGCGAGATCGGTATCCGCGCGCTGGCCGAGGAACTGATCGCCGGGCTGGAGGAGGAGCTCGACTACGAGCTGGAAGCCTCGGCCGGGATGGGCCTTCGCGAGCGTCGCGCATCGGACGTCGGCGTCTCGGTACCCCTCGTCCACACCAGCCTGTCCACCAGCCGGGTCCTGGTGATGGAAGAGGTCGTGGGGCGGTCCATCGACGAGCCTGGTGCCTTGGACGACGCGCCGGTCCCGCGTGCGGAGCTCGGTCGGCGGGTGCTGTCGTCCTTCCTCGGACAAGTGCTGCAGGACGGGGTTTTCCATGCCGACCCGCATCCTGGCAACCTCCTCATCGACACGACCGGCACCATCTGGATGCTCGACTTCGGGTCCGTCGGGCGGCTCGACGGCCGGGCGCGTGAAGGCTTGCGCGGCATCGCCGTCGGCGTCGCTGCCGACGAGCCGGGCATGCTCGCGCGTTCAGCGCGTGATCTGGCCGGCGGCGACACCCTGGTCGACCTCCGGTCGCTGGAAGCCGACATCACCGTCCAGCTGGGCGCGCTGGATGCCGCGGGCGGCATCGACCCGCGCCTGATCGGCGGCGTGCTGCAGGTCATGCAAAAGCACGGCCTGCGCCCACCCTCGTCGATCACGTTGCTGGCACGGGCACTCTTCACGCTCGAGGGAACGATCCGGCTGCTGGCCCCGGAGCTGAACCTGAACGACGCCGCGCAGGAGCTGGCGCTCGGCGAGCACCGGGAGGCATTTGGGACGCCCCGCGAACTGCTCCAGAAAGAGGCGCTACGCCAGCTGCCGACCCTGCGGACCCTGCCCGAACACGCCGAGGCACTCGCGAACCAGCTGCGGGCCGGCCGGCTGGTCACCCGCAGCGAGCGCTACGCCGGCGGTGACCGCGAGATCGTCGACGAATGGATCGATCGCGCCGTCGTCGCCGGAGTCGGAGGATTCGGGGTGATCGGATCGAGCCTGCTGCTGGCGGCGGCAGCGTCCACGTCCGACGACAAGATTCAGACGACGCTGTGGATCTTGGGTTTCTCCGGCCTGCTGTGCGGCACCGTCCTGCTCATGCGAAGCGCTGCGCGCTCGCTTCGCCGGCATTTCGCCCGGATCGAATAGCAGGCGACCACAAGCCTGAAGACACACATAGGCCCCGAGCACGAATGCTCGGGGCCCTGTGCGCCGACCCGCCAGGTCGCCTCACGGCGTGAGGTGGCTCGAAGCCACTTGTTTGGGTCCGGGGGCCATGGATCGGATCGGCAAGCTCTTGTGGTGTCGGGACAAGGCTACTCAGTCTTGAGCCCCGATGGGCCGTTCGGTGGCAGCGAACGGGGCGTAGCGGCGGCAGTATTCGTACATCGCGATGCCGCTGGCGACCCCCGCATTGATCGAACGGGTGGAGCCGAACTGCGGGATGTGCAGCACCACCTCGCAGCGCTCGCGGGCCGGCGCCGACAACCCCGGGCCCTCCTGCCCGAAGAGCAGAACGCATCTGCGGGGCAGCGGCCACGCGGGCAGCGGCTCGCTGCCGGGAAGCAGGTCGATGCCGATCAGCGGCAGCTGCGCCGCCTGCGCCCAGGCGGCGAGATCGTCCACGGTGTCGTGATGAAGCACGTGCTGGTAACGATCGGTGACCATGGCGCCGCGGCGATTCCACCTGCGCAGCCCGACGATGTGCACCGCCTCGGCCAGGAACGCGTTGGCGTTACGCACGACGGTCCCGATGTTCAGGTCGTGCTGCCAGTTCTCGACTGCGACGTGAAACGGCATCCGCCGGCTGTCGAGGTCGGCGACGATCGCGTCCATCGTCCAGTAGCGGTAGCGATCGACCACGTTGCGCCGGTCGCCGCCGGCAAGCAGTTCCGGGTCCAGCCGCGGATCCGACGGCCACGGCTGCGGGTGCGGCCCGACCCCCACCTCCTCGCCGAGACCCTCGCCGAGTGCACGGTCGAGCGCACCGTCCGGCGGCGGCATCAAGCGCCGAGCCCCCGGGCGAGCAGATCGATGAGCCCGAAGACGAACAGCGCGATACCGACGACCCCGTTGGCGGTGAAAAACGCCCGGTTCACCTTCGACAGGTCGTTGGGCTTGACCAGGCTGTGCTCGTAGCCAAAAGCGATGGCGACGAAAACCAGCCCGGCCCACCACCAGGCACCCGCGTGCACGACGGCGCCGAAGGCCGCGAAAAGGCCCAGCGTGACGACGTGCGAGGCGGCCGCGGTCCGCAAGGCCACGACGGGGCCGAAGCGAGCCGGCAGGGAGTAAATGCCTTCGGCCCGGTCGGAATCGATGTCCTGGAGGGCATAGATGAGGTCGAACCCGCCGATCCACAGCCCGACGGCCAGCCCGAGCAGCACCGGCGTCCACGACCAGTGGCCGGTGACACCGATCCAGGCGCCGATCGGCCCGACGGCCTGGGCGAGGCCGAGCAGCCCGTGGCACAGCCAGGTGAAGCGCTTGCCGTACGGGTAGACCACGAAGAGCACGAGGGCGATCGGAGCCAGCGCGAGGCACAGGAGCGAGAGCAGCCCGGCGGCCGTCAGGAAGATCGCGAGGGCCACTGCAGCACCGACCGCTGCCGTACGCACGGAGACGGTCCCGGTGACCAGTTCGCGCTTGGCGGTACGGGGGTTTCGGGCGTCGAGGCTGCGGTCGACGATCCGGTTCACGGCCATCGCGAAGGTGCGTGCCGCAACCATCGCGATGGTGACCAGGATGATCGCCCGCCAGTGCACGGACTTGTCGACGCTGAAGCCGGCGTAGAGCGCGGCGAGGTAGGCGAACGGGAGCGCGAAGACCGAGTGCTCGATCATCACCAGCCGCAGGAAGGCGCGCGCCGGGTTGGGTGCCGGGACCCCCAGCGAGGGTGCCGCAGGCGGAACGGCGGTGGTCAAATCCCGTACTCCTTCCAGCGCCGGTCAACGGTCTCGGACACCTGCGGCGACATGAGCGCCTCGGGCGGCCAGCCGCGCGTGTAACCCTCCTCGGGCCACTTGCGGGTGGCGTCGATACCGATTTTGCCTCCCCAGAACTGCTGGTAGGAACCGTGGTCGAGATGATCGACCGGACCCGACGTGGCCAGCAGGTCATGCGCGTAGTCGACGTTGCCGAACGCCCGCCAGGCGACCTCGGTGTAATCGTGGACGTCGCAGTCGGCGTCGACGATGACGATCAACTTGGCGAGCGACATCAGGCCCGCACCCCAGATGGCGTTCATGACCTTCTGGGCGTGCTTGGGGAAGCGCTTGTCGATCGACGCGATCACGCAGTTGTGGAAGCCCCCTGCCACCGGCAGGTCGTAGTCGACGAGCTCAGGCAGCGTCAGGCGGATCAGCGGCAGGAAGATGCGCTCGGTCGCCTTGCCGATCCAGGCGTCCTCCTGGGGCGGGCGGCCCACCACGATCGTCTGGAAGATCGGATTCGACGCGGGTGCCTGCATCGTCATGCACTCGACCGTCAGCGCGGGAAAGGGCTCGACCGGCGTGTAGAACCCGGTGTGGTCCCCGAACGGGCCCTCGGGATGGCGCGCCCCAGGCTCGAGCCAGCCCTCCAGGACGACGCTCGCGTGAGCCGGCACCTTCAACGGAACCGTCAGGCAATCGACCATCTCGATACGCCGGCCGGCGAGGAACCCGGCGAAAAGGTACTCGTCGATCTCCGCCGGCAGCGGCGCGCTGGCCGCGTAGGTGACGGCCGGTTCGCAGCCGAACGCGATCGCGACCGGAAGCCGCTCGCCGCGCCGCTCAGCCACCGCGTGATGGGCGTTGGAATCCTTGTGGATCTGCCAGTGCAGGCCCACGGTCCGGGAATCATGCTGCTGCAGCCGGTACATCCCCAGATTGCGGGCGCCGGTCTCGGGGTGCTTGGTATGCGTGAGGCCCAGGTTCAGGAAGATGCCGCCGTCGTCAGGCCAGGCCTGAATGCCCGGCAGCAGACCGAGATCGACGTCGTCGCCGCGTAGCACGACCTCCTGGCACGAGCCTTCGGCGACCGTCTTCGGCGGGGCCGAGCGCAGCGCACCGAGCTTGCCGAAAGCCTCGCGTAGCCCACCGAAACCCACCGGGAGCTCAGGTTTCAGCAATCCGGCGATCTGGTCTCCGATGTCATCGAGGCGCTCCACCCCGAGGGCCATGGCCATCCGGCGCTCACTGCCGAACAGGTTCAGCGCGAGCGGCATCGACGAGCCGCGCACGTTTTCAAAGAGCAGCGCCGGCCCGTTGGCGCGGACCACCCGCTGCACGATTTCGCTCACCTCGAGGTGCGGATCAACCTCTGCCGTGATGCGCCGCAGCTCGCGGCTGCGGTCGAGCCGCGCCACGAAGTCACGCAGATCGGGGTAGCTCGCCACATCTGCAGTCTGCCCCAAGCGCGTGGCCTGCCGCCGCGTCGTGATGCGACCTGGTAGGCAGCTGGGAGACACTGGCGCTCTGTTCACATATTGCCTGCGAGGAGCTGACACCCCCATGACCCCACCGACGCTTGACGATCGCGCTCGGCCCGGTCGACCCGCGACGGTCGCCGGGGGTCTGCTGGCGATCACGCTCGCCGCCGGCTGCGGCTCATCGGGCGGCGGCGGCAGCATCGCCACGCCCTCGGCCAGTTCCTCTTCCACAGTGTCGGAATCGGCGTCACCGTCACCCACCGGTTCGGCGTCCGCGTCGTCACCGTCGAACCCCTTCTCCTCGGCCAGCGCATCCACCGGAGCGCAGGGCCTCCGCGACTTTCACGATGCGGCCAGCGGGGTCTCGCTCACGATGCCGGTGGGCTACGTCGTAGCCACAACTCCCGCCCAGGCGGCGGCGCGATTCCCGGCAGTTCTCGGACTCGGCAGCGGGGTGGCGCAGCAGATCACCGACTCCCAGACCCGGCTCAAGAACAACACGATCATGATCGCCTTCCACCCACCGATCGGCGGGGTCTCCGACAACGTCGGGGTCATCAAGCTGACCGGAGAAGCACCGTCAGATCCCGCCGAGGTCCAAAGCTCGGTGTTCGCCGGTCAGGTGCGGACGTCGCTGAGCGGCGTCGGCGCCAAGAACATCACGTTCACCAACACCACCATCGGCGGACAGCCGGCGGTGCGGATCCAGTACGCGATCACCCCGAGCGGCGGGGCCACCGTCTACGGCCGCCAGTTCTACCTGGCGGAGAAGAAGGACATCTTCGTCGTCACCGTCACGGCGGGAACGGCGCCGCGGGCCGCAGCAGCGGGCGACTTCATCGCCGCGTCCTTCACGGTCAGCTGACCGCGAAGCCCGTTACTTGATCCCGGCGTAGCTGTGCAGGCCGACGATGAACGTATTGACCACGTAGTAGTTGATGATCAACGCGCTGAAAGCCGCGACGGCGAACCAGGCGGCGCGCTTGCCCTTCCAGCCCGCGGTCGCGCGTGAGTGCAGGTACGCGGCGTAGATCACCCAGGTGATGAACGACCAGGTCTCCTTGGGGTCCCAACCCCAGTACCGACCCCAGGCCGCCTCGGCCCAGATCGCCCCGGCCATGATCGCGAAGGTCCAGATCGGAAACGCGAAGGCGACCAGCCCGTAGGTGAGCCGGTCGAGCGACGCCGCATCGGGCAGCCGGGACAGCAACGCGCCGGCCGGCCGGCGGACCTTCGCCAGGTAGAGCAGCGCGACGATGCCGCTGACGAAGAACATCGCGGTGGCACTCATGGCGGCGACGACGTGGATCTTCAGCCAGTACGAGTTCAGCGCCGGGACGAGCGGACCGGCCTTGACGTAGAGCACGGTGCCGGCGAGCCCGAGGTAGAGCACGACCGGTACCAGCACGAAGACGCCGAGCCAGCGGACCTTCTGGCGGGCGAGCAGCACGAGGAACGCCGACACGACGATGAACGCCACGACGGTCGAGAACTCGTACATGTTGCCCCACGGCACCCGGTGGGCTGCGAATCCGCGGGTGACGATGGTGGCCAGATGAGCGAGCCAGCCGAAGATGGTGGCACCGACGGCGATGCGACCGGCGCGTCCGTAGCCCCGCTCAGGCTCTAGGGACACCTCGACGGACGTCGTGCCGGGAGGTCCGGGGGGTGCGGGCGGCGCCAACGGGACGGCCGGTGACGCGCCCGCGCCGACCAGCACCTTCTGCTCGGCCGTCTGCTCGACCGGCAGGGTCACCGCCGCTCGGATCACCCGGGTCGGGGTGCGTCGGAACGCCAGGTCGAAGGCGAACGCCACCATGCCGATCGCGTACGCCATCACCGTGACGACGAACAAGTCGTTGGACAGCCCAGACATCCGGCCCCTTACCCCTGCTCCGGCAGCCGGACGCGCACCCGGCGGACAAGATCGTCAAACTCTGCGGTCAGATTTCCGGTGCGGGCAAGCCCGCCGATCTCCACCACAGTACGACCCGCTTGTTCTGGATCGCGTGTGGTGCCAGCACGTATCCACACCCGGCGCCGGCGAATCAGGAGCGAACCGATCAGGCCGGTCAGCATCGCGATGGCCGCCCAGAGCACGAGCCCCTTGCCCGGGTCGTACTTGACGGAGAAGACCGCGTAGCTGCGTACCCCGTCGACGGTCAAGGTCAGCCCGCCGGGAAGGCCCTTCACGCTGTCCGCGGTCTTGCTGAACGGGCTCAGCAGCGGCGGGTTGGAGCCGCCCGGGCCCTTGACGTTCAACAGCTTCATCTTGCTGGTGTCGAGCACGTAGACGTTCTGCGGCGTGCCCGCGTCGATCCCGAGATCGCCCAGGTAGATCTGCACGCCGGCCAGTCGGGGGTTCAGCAGCGCCGGGAAGACCGAGCTCTGGAAATTCGTCGACGAGAAGGTCGGCACCAGCCCGGCCTCGACCCCGATCTGCTGTGGCTTCTGCAGCGGGCCGGTCGGGGGGAGCCCGGTGTCGGGAATCTTGAAGACGCAGTTCGACGTGAGGTAGCGGATGTCGTTGGCGATGCACGGGACGTAGGCGTCGTAGACGGCGTTGCCGTTCTTGTCACGCAGGACGACGTGCGGCGAGTAACCGTGATTGATCAGGTAGACCTTCGCCTCACCGATCTTGAGCGGATCGTTGACGCGGATGACGTGCTTGGAGGTCGGGGCCCCGGGCTTGGTCTGCAGCGTCACGTAGGCGCGATAGGTCTTGGGCGTCGCATCCGGCTGGTACTCGGCCTGGAAGTCGGTCAGCTGGAAGGAGAACGGCGCGAGCTGGTCTGTCTTGACCAGGCCGCCGTGGCTGAAGCTGTCGTACTGCACGAGGGTGTTGGTGAAGCCTTCGCCGTCGGTCACCACGACCTTGCCGGTGTAGCCGAATAGGCCGCCCACGGCGATCCCAGCCAGCAAGATCACCAGGGAAACGTGGAAGAGCAGGTTGCCGGTTTCGCGCAGATAGCCCTTCTCGGCGCTGACCGAGCCCGCATCGGTGGCCACCCGGAATCGGCGGCCACGCAACACCGCGCGTCCGGCCTCGAGCACCTGCTCCGGCGACGCGGCGGTCTCGAAACGGACGCCCGACGAGAGCCGGGCCGGATGCGCAGGGGCCTTCGGCGGGCGTCGCAGCAGCGCCCGGGCGTGCATCCGCAACCGCGGGATCAGGCACCCGATCAGCGAGACGAACAGCAGCGCGTAGATGGCCGCGAACCAGGGGGCGCCGAAGACGTCGAAACCGTAGAGCCGGTCGAGGAACGGGCCCAGTTTCGGGTGACGGGCGATGTAGAGGTCGACCAGCGTGGGGTCGACGCTGCGCTGCGGAAGGAGCGATCCCGGAACGGCGGCGAGCGCCAGCAGGAAGAGCAGCAGCAGTGCGGTGCGCATGCTGGTGAGCTGCCGCCAGGCGCGCACGAACGGCGCAAGCGGGCGGCGACGGCCGGCGGGAGACGGGCGCTCGCTGGGGTCGACCGGCTGCGTCGAGAGCAGCTCCGGCGTCTCCAGCCGGTTGATCGTCTGCTCGCTCACAGCGGGGTCTCGCTGAAGCCTGGGAGGTGCGCGCGCAGCTGGATGATCAGGTGGTTCCACTCGCCGGTCACTTCGAGCAGGCCCGTGACGATCAGCAGCAGCCCACCGACGACCATGACCCCGCGGGTGTGGCGGCGCACCACGGCGAGCGCTCCGAGCCCCGCCCGCATCCCGACCGCGACGAGCACGAAGGGCACGCCGAGCCCGATGCAGTAAGCCGCCGAGAGAGTCGCGCCGCGTCCGGCCGTCGCGCTGTTGAGGGCCAGCCCCTGGACGGCGGCCAGCGTGGGGCCGAGGCACGGGGTCCAGCCGATGCCGAACAGGGCGCCCAGCAGCGGGGCACCCGCGAGGCCGCGGGCCGGCATCCACCGGGGCTTCCACTGCCGGTTGGCGACCATGAAGCGGGAGAAGACGCCGGCAAACGCCAGCCCCATGACGATGGTGATGACGCCCAGCACCTGCTCGATGCCGCGTTCGTGGCGGCGCAGCGCCGTACCCAATGAGCCGAAGGCGGCGCCGTACGCAATGAAGACGACCGTGAAACCGAGGACGAAGAGCAGCGCACCGGCGATGACCCGGCTGCGCCTTCGGGCGGTCACCGGCGCCGCTACCCGTACCAGCGTGTTGCCCTCGGCTACCGCTACGACCTGGACAGGCTCGCGGGGCGGCGTCTCGGCCAACTCGGATCCGGTGAGCCCCGCGACGTAGGACAGGTAACCCGGCACCAGCGGGAGCACGCAGGGCGAGGCGAAGGAGACGAGGCCGGCGAGTGCGGCGACCGGCACCGCGAGGATCAGCGGGCCGTCAGTGACGAAGGTGCCGGCGCTCACGCCTCCGCCGACACCTTGAGCACGGCCGACTGCAATTCGTCGGGAGTGACGCCGCCGAGGAAGCGGGCGGCGATCCGACCCTGGCGGTCGATGATGAACGTGAACGGCGGACCGGTCGCGGCCGGCCAGGCGGCCGCCAGCGAGCCGTCCTCGTCGAACACGCTCGGGTAGGTGACCCCGTGGCCGCGGACGAAGGACAGCGCGTTGGTCTTGGTGTCACGCTCGTCGACCCCGACGAAGGTGACGCCCTTGCTCGCGGTGGCCCCGGCCACCTGCACCAGCGCCGCCGATTCCGCGCGGCACGGCGCGCACCACGAGCCCCAGAAGTTGACGACGACGACCTTGCCGCGCAGCGACGCCAGCGAGAGCTGGGCGTTGGCGATGGTGCCACCCTTGAGGTCGGGCGCCGCCTTGCGCTTGGTCAGCGACACCTCGGAGTAGCCCGGCTTGACTTGCACGAAGCCGGAGTTGTTGCCCGCCGCATTCTCCGAACCCGAACATGCGGCTACGAGGCCGATCAGGGCCCCCGCCACCAGCGCCAATCCACCCGCGGCACCTGCGAGGCGGCGTCGATGGGGCACGAGCCAGTATGACCCAGCCACCTGAGAGAGGGGTTGCCCGTCGAGATTGCTATCGGAATCACTTTCGGACCCCGCTAACACGGCGAGTCGCGAAGAAACGCCGCGGCCATTTTCATCTCCATCGACAACTTGACGGCGCACTAGCGCGCCAGTGCCCGGCGCACCTCGTGCACCACGTACTCCGGGCGCCGCCGGAGATCTTCGACGGTGAACCTCAGGATCAGCCACGGCCTTGTCGCTAGGCAGAACCGTCGCCAGGTCGATAGCGGTACGTACGGCGGCCGTCACCAAGAGGACTCCGACCAGGCTGACCTCGCCATCGTCCAGCCGAGCGCGGTAGGCCAGCAGGTCCCGGCTGCGAGCGCCGGGCGGCAGGAGGACCATCGGCGTCGGCGGTAAGGCAGGCAGGTCCGAGCGATGAATGCGGGCAGCCGCGGCGAATCCGACCACGGCATGCTGGCCTGACCTGAGAACGCGGCGCACCAGCTCGTCGCTGTCTTGCACTTGCCGGCCAACGGCCTCGATCAACCCGTACTCCGAGCGACGCCAGCGACCGCGCTCGACGTTCGCCGGATTTCGCGATTCGGGATGCCGGCCAGACGCGCTTGCCGAACGCTGAAGATGCCGTAGGCGACGGCAAGTTCAGGGTCGGGCTCCAGCACCCCCAGACCATGGAGGATTCGGCGAAACCACGAAAGACGCCCTGTGGATGACCCTCAGGCGCCGACGGCGTGCACCCCTCCGTCGGCGTGGATGATCTCGCCGGTGGTGGCGGGAAACCAGTCCGAGAACAGGCCGATGCAGGTCCGCGCGGCGGGGCCGGTGTCGGTGACGTCCCAGCCGAGCGGGGCGCGCTCACCCCAGACCTGCTCGAAGGTCTCGAACCCGGGGATCGACTTTGCGGCAATGGTGCGCAGCGGGCCGGCGGCGACCAGATTGACCCGGATCTTCTGCGGCCCCAGGTCGCGGGCGAGATAGCGCGCGGTGGATTCCAGCCCCGCCTTGGCGACGCCCATCCAGTCATACGCGGGCCAGGCCACGGTCGCGTCGAAGTCCAGCCCGACGACGCCCGACCCGGGGGTGAGCATCGGCAGCACCGCGCGGGTGAGGGACGCCAGCGAGAACGCCGAGACCTGCACCGCCGTAGCGACGTCGGCCCAGCCGGTGGTCATGAAGTTGCCGCCGAGAGCCGTCTCGGGGGCGAACGCGATCGCGTGCAGCACCCCGTCCAGCCCCTGAACGTGCTCCTTCAGCCGCTCGGTCAGTGCCGCGAGATGTTCCTCGCTGGTGACGTCGAGCTCGATGACCGGCGCCTTCTCCGGCAGCCGCTTGGCGATGCGTTCGGTGATGCGCAGGCCCCGGCCGAAGCCGGTGAGCACGACCTCCGCGCCCTGCTCCTGCGCGAGCCGCGCCACCGTGAACGCGATCGACGCCTCGGTGAGGACGCCGGTGATCAGTAGCCGCTTGCCGTCGAGCAAGCCCATCAGAGCGGGATGTTTCCGTGCGTGCCACGGTCCGAGGGATGTTCGGTGAGCAGCGCCGCAAGCCGGGTGCGGGTGAGGTCGGGCTCGATGATCTCATCGACCATCCCGCCCTCGATCGCGCGGCTCAGACCGCCGGAAGCGGCGAGGTGCTCCTCCGCGAGCTGCGCCTCGAGCAGCGGCTTCTCCTCATCGGGAACTGCCGCGATCTGGCGGCGATGCAGGATGCGCACCGCAGCGACCGCGCCCATGACGTCGACCTGCGCGTTGGGCCAGGCCAGCACGTGCGTGGCGCCGAGTGCCCGGCTGTTCATGGCGATGTACGCGCCGCCATATGCCTTGCGGGTCACCAGCGTGATCCGCGGCACCGAAGCGGCAGCGAAGGCGTGCAGGAGCTTCGCCCCGCGGCGCACGACACCGTTCCACTCCTGACCGGTGCCGGGCAGGTAGCCGGGGACGTCGACGACGACGAGCAGCGGCACTCCGAACGCGTCGCACATGCGCACGAAACGGGCCGCCTTGTCACCCGCGGCCGCATCGAGGCAGCCACCGAGGCGCAGCGGGTTGTTCGCCAGCACGCCGACGCTGCGGCCGCCGATGGTGCCGAGCGCGGTCACCAGGTTGGGCGCCCACTTCCCGTGCAACTCCGTGGGGGCCTCGTCCAGGATCGCGGCGATCAGCGGCTTGACGTCATACGCACGCGCGGGCCGGTCCGGCAGGAATCCCGCCAGCTCACGATCGACGACAGGCGTGGCGACCTTCGGACCGGTCAGCAGGGCGGCGATGCGGCGGGTAGCGGCGTACGCCTCGTCGTCCGTCGCGGCGACGACCGACGCCAGACCGCTGCTGCGACCATGCGGCTCGGGACCTCCGAGGCGCGCCATGTCGACGTCTTCACCCGTGACGCTTCGCACGACGTCGGGTCCGGTGACGAAGATGCGCCCCTCCGGACCCATGATCACGACGTCGGTGAGCGCCGGGCCATAGGCGGCACCACCAGCCGCCGGGCCGAGCACCAGCGAAAGCTGCGGGATCTTGCCGCTGGCAAGCGTCATGGCAGCGAAGACGCGACCGACTCCATGCAGCGAGTCGACGCCCTCGGTCAGCCGGGCCCCTCCGCTGTGCCAGATGCCGACGACCGGGCAGCCGCGCTCGACCGCCGTCTCGTACGCCTGGTACAGGGCATCACAACCCTTGGTGCCCATCGCCCCGCCCTGACGGCGCGGGTCGGTGGCGAAAGCGATCATCGGCACGCCGTCGGCGACGAGCGCGGCAACTACTACACCGTCGTCGTCGTTGAGCACCTCGGTGATCTCGCCGAGACGCTCGATGCGCACCATCGGGTCGCGGGGATCGCTGACATCGCTGGGATCCCGCGGCGGCGCGACCGCAAGGTTGGACTGGGGGGAGGCGGCAAGAGCCGTCATATCAGCTACTCCGGAAGGCGAGAGAAACGTTGTGCCCGCCGAAGCCGAAGGAGTTCGAGGCCGCGGCGAGCGGTCCCGAACGCAACGGCCGCGGATCGAGCCGGGCCACATCGAGGTCGACGGCGTCGTCGGGGTCATCGAGGTTGCGGGTGGGCGGAGCGAGCCGGTCGCGAAGGGCGAGCAGCGTCGCGATCGCCTCCACGGCACCGGCGGCGCCAAGCAGGTGACCCGTGCATCCCTTCGTCGCCGAGACGACGACGGAATCCATCGCCGAGCCGAGCGCCCGGCGCATTGCCAGCGCCTCCGCCACGTCGCCTTGGGGCGTCGACGTCGCATGAGCATTGATGTGTGCGATGTCTTCCGGAGCCAGGCCCGCGTCACGCAGTGCCATGGCCAGGGCTCGCGAGGCGCCGGCGCCGGTGGGTTCCGGAGCGACGACGTCATGCGCGTCAGAAGTCATGCCGGCGCCGGCGACGACGCCGTAAATCTTGGCGCCCCGGGCGCGGGCATCAGACGCGCGCTCCAGCACGAGGATGCCGGCCCCCTCGCCCATGACGAAGCCGTCCCGGGCCTTGTCGTAAGGACGCGAAGCCGCGGAAGGCTCGTCGTTGCGGGTCGACAGCGCCCGCATGGAGGCAAACGCCGCAATCGGCAGCGGATGGATGACCGCTTCCGATCCGCCGGCCACGACCATGTCGGCGCGGCCTGCCCGGATCATGTCGAGGGCGAAAGCGATTCCCTCCGAGCCGGACGCGCAGGCCGACACCGGGACGTGCACCCCGGCCCGGGCCTTCAGTTCCAGGCCAATGGCTGCACCTGGACCGTTCGGCATGAGCATCGGGACGGTGTGGGGGCTGACGCGGCTGGGGCCACGCTCGCGCATGTTGTCGTGCTGGGTGAGGATCGTTGTGAGCCCGCCGATGCCTGACGTCACGCAGACTCCGAGGCGTTCAGGGTCGATCTCGGGTGCCCCGGCATCCGCCCACGCCTCACGAGCCGCTACGAGCGCGATCTGCTGGACGCGGTCGAGCTTGCGGCGCTGGTGCGCCGGAACCTCTACCGCCAGCTTGGCCTCCGCCTCGTCCGACAGCTGCGCCGCGAACCTGACCGGCATGTCCTCGGGCCAGTCGGTCAGCGTGCGCGCGCCGTTTGCGGCCGACAGCAGGCCCTGCCACAGGCTGGGAGCATCGGAGCCCAAAGGGGTCAGCGCACCGATGCCCGTGACCACGATGTCCTCACCGGCACCACCCGGACGAGGCGCGGTGCGGGAATCGGCGGCGGCCATCAGGCTGCGACCCCGGCCTTCTCGATGAAGTCGACGGCGTCACGAACGGTCTTCAGATCCTTGAGGTTCTCGTCCGGGATGCGGACGCCGAACTTGTCCTCAGCCGAGGTGGCGACCTCGACCATGGTCAGCGAGTCGAGGTCGAGGTCGTCGATGAACGACTTGTCGAGCTCCACCTCGCTGGTCTCGATTCCGGCGATCTCGTTCACGATCTCAGCGAGACCAGCCAGGATGTCCTGCTGCGTCATGTACGTCCTCCTTGATGGATGGGCTGGATTTGCTTGCCGGCGACCCTGCGGTCAGGGCAGCCGAACGACTTGGCCGGCGTAGGTGAGTCCGGCGCCGAAGGCGAAGAGCAGCACGCGGTCGCCGCTGCCGACCTGGCCCTCGTCGATGAGCCGCGAGAGCGCCAGCGGCACCGAAGCGGCGGAGGTGTTGCCGGCGTCGACGATGTCGCGGGCAAGGATCGCCTGCGGGGCGCCGAGGCTGCGAGCGATCGACTCGGTGATGCGCAGGTTGGCCTGGTGCAGCACGATCGCGGACAGGTCGCTCGGCTCGATGCCGGCCTGCTCGCAGGCCCGCCGCGCGACAGGAACCAGCTGCGTGGTGGCCCAGCGAAAGACGGCAGCGCCTTCCATCTCCATGAACGAGCGGCCATCGGGACGATCGCGGACCTCGATGACGTGAGCGGCCGACCCGTCGCTGCCCCACGCCACCGGGCCGATCCCGCCTTCGCTCGCCGTATCAGGAACCCCGACGAGAGCGGCACCCGCCGCGTCGCCGAACAGGATCGCCATCCCGCGGTCATCGGAATCGACCCAGTCGGTCAGGCGCTCGCTGGCGACGACGAGGGCGCGCTTCGCGTTGCCTGCTCGGACCGCGTCGGCGGCCATCGAGAGGGCGTAGCAAAAGCCGGCGCAGCCCGCATTCAGATCGAAAGCACCTGCCGCGCTGGCGCCCACACCGGCGGCGATGCGCGGCCCGATGCCCGGAATCGGCGTTTGAGACGTGCACGAGGCGACGATGACGAGATCGACGTCAGCGCCCTGAACCCCAGCAGCCGCAAGGGCTTTCGCCCCCGCGTCGACCCCCATAGCGACGAGCGTGTCGTCGGGACCGGCGATCCGGCGCTCCGAGATCCCGGTGCGGCGCACGATCCACTCGTCGCTGGTGTCGAGGCGAGCCACGAGGTCGGCGTTGGTGAGCCGGGCGGTCGGACGATAGGCGCCCAGCCCGAGAATCGCCGGGTTCAAGGGCTGCTGACTCATGCCATTCCTCCGGCGTGAACGTGAGCCTCGTGGCCGTCACTGCCGGAAGGGCTCAGGCGCACCAGAGGCTGCCCGGCCGCCACCGGATCGCCGTCGGACGCGAGCCACTCGACGAGGACGCCGCCGGCCGGCAAGGTCACCGGATGCTCAGCGCGTGAGCTACGCACGCTGCCGAGCATGGCACCGGCAGGTAACACCGAGCCTTCATTGAGGTCAATTGCATCGAACGTGCCGCCCTGCGGAGCCACCACGAGACGGAAGGACGGAGCCGCTTCCGGAGCCGCTCCGCTGCGCGACGCGAGCAATCCGCGGGCGGCCGTCAGATCGTCGGGGGTCTTCACCGCGAACGTCTCGACGCCGGGCAACGTGCGCTTGGCCAGACCGGTCAGGGTGCCTCCCGGTGCGAGCTCGAGCAGGGCCGTCACCCCGAGCTCGGCCATCGTCTGCTGGCACAGGTCCCAGCGCACCGGCGCGGCGACCTGGGCCACGAGGCGGGCCAGCTTCTCGGTCCCGGTGGAGACCACGGCGCCGTCAGCATTGGAGAGCAAGCGCGGCTGCGGGTCGTTGACCGACAGTCCGGCGACGGCCAGCTGCATCGCCTCGCGGGCGGGCTCCATCGCCGAGGTGTGGAACGCACCCGCGACCGGCAGCGGACGCAGCCGCGCCTTGGCCGGCGGCGCGTCAGCCAGTTTGGCGAGCGCGGACAGCGGGCCGGCGACGACCGTCTGCCCGGCGCCGTTACGGTTCGCGGCGATGAGCCCGAGCTCGGCGAGCAGGGCATCGAGCTCGTCGGGATCGCCGCCGAGCACCGCCGTCATACCCGTGGGCGACGCGGCACACGCCGCCGCCATCGCGGCTCCGCGGTCACGGGCCAGCCGGAGCGCGTCGGTCGGGGCCAGGACGCCTGCCAGGACGGACGCGGGCAGCTCGCCGATGCTGTGACCTGCCACCACGTCGATGTCCGACGGGCCGAGCTCGAGCGCTGCTGCCGTCGCCAACGCCAGTGCCGTCAGCAGCGGCTGGGCCACGGCGGTGTCACGAATTTCCTCAGCGGTGCCGGTCGTACCGAGGCGGATCAGGTCCAGACCGGTCACCTCCGCAGCGTCGCGCAGGACCGCGGCGGCAATGGGGTGATCGAGCCACGGGATCAACATTCCGGGCGTTTGGGATCCCTGTCCGGGAGCGACAACGGCGAGCACGCTTTCTAGCCTCCTGGTGACTGACGGGTAACCGCGTTGACGGCTCGAACCAAGTCGCTCACGCGCGTTTGTAGGTTTCTCACAATCGTCGGATTCTTTTTACAAGGCAGCCGCCGATCGCAACCGCCCTTGAACAAGGGCGACATGCAAAAGGAATCCGTCCCGTGGGTCCGTCGCCGACAGCCCCGTGAGTTCCGTCACGCGCCGCAGCCGATACCGCACCGTATTGGCGTGCACGAACAGTAACCGCGCGGCGCCGTCGATACTGCCCGCTCCCTCGATGTACGCCGCGACTGTGGTGAGCAACTCCCCACCGGCGGCCATGAGCGGCTCGTAGACGGTCCCGACCAATTCCTCGACGGCGGCCTGCTCGCCCGCCAGCGTGCGCTCTCCCAGCAACGCGCGCGCCGACACCGGGCGCGGCGCCGAGGGCCAGGCCGCAGCGACGCTGAGCCCACCGAGCGCCGCCTGCGCTGACTGGGTGGCTTGCGACAGCCCGAGCACGACCGGACCCACCACGACAGGACCTTCGCCGTAACAGACCAGCAGCTCGCCCAGCAGCGGACGGGGATCGCCGACCGCTCCGACGAGGCTGATCAACGCCCTGCCGTGCACCCCGGCCAGCAGGTCAGCGCCGATGTCGCGGGCGACACGGTGCAGCGCGACGAGGCTGGGCTCGGGGTCGCCGGCGGGCGCCCGGCCCGCCATCGCGACCACCCGCTCGGTACTTCGCCAGCCGAGCGCTGCCGCCCGGCCGAGGACCGAGTCGCCCAGCGGTGATCCGGTCTCGCCGGTGGATCCGCGCACCAGGCCATCGATGACGAGCGCCTCGAGCCGCGCATCCCACGCGCCGCGGACCTCGGCGGCGGCCGCGTAGACCTGGGCCGCGGCGAACGCCAGCTCCCGGGAGTAACGCAGCACGGCCTCGCGTAGCCAATGAACGGTTTCGGGCTCGGCGAGGCTGGCGACGCGCTCCTCCACTGTGTCGACGGCGAGGCGCACCATGTCGACGGTGTGCTGCAGGCTCACTGCCCGCACCAGCTCGCGGGGAGCGACGGCGAAGACACCCGCCCCGACCTCCGGACCGGCATCGGCCTGCTCGAGCCACGAGCTGAAAGCCGACAGACCGGCCTGCACGACCAGCCCGATCCCCGCGCGCTGATCCGCAGGGAGTTCGACAAAGAAAGGCAGCTCGGCTTCCATCCGCCCGAGCGCCTCGCGGGCCAGCGCTGCCGACGCCTGACGCACTTTGCGCTGGGTCCGCGCCGCCCCAGGCGGCAGGTCAGCCACGATGGCAAGTATGGCCCGGCGGACCCTCCAGCTGCAGCAGGCGCGTCAGGCGCCGACCGAGCCCTGCTTGTTGATGCCGGGTCCGTTGGGCTCGCAATAGCGGACATATGCCAGCTGATCGCCGCCGGGAGCCTCGTCGAACACCAGCGAGGTGACGGACGCCAGCGCACACTGGCGCCGGTCCGGCCGGTGCCACATCGGCCGGCCCTCGGCCGCGCGACGCGTCACGAAGACCGGCAGCTGGTGGCTGACCAGCACCGCCTCATGACCGTGCGCGGCATCGCGGGCGTCATGTACCGCGGCCATGACCCGGGCGGCGACGATCTTGTACGGCTCACCCCACGACGGCCTGAACGGGTTGCGCAGCGCATGCCAATGCTGCGGATGGCGCAGGATGCCCGGCCCGGGCTCGACCACGCCGCCCTCGAAATAGTTGCTGCTCTCGATGATCCGCGGGTCGATCTCGACCTCGAGCCCGTACTCCTTGGCCAGCGGCGCCGCGGTCTGCTGGGCCCGCTCCAGCGGCGAGGAGATGACTTTGACGATGTCGCGACCGGCCAGGAACTTGGCGACCACCTCCGCCTGAGCGAGCCCGGTCTCCGACAGCCGGAAGCCGGGCAGGCGCCCGTAGAGCACCTTGGTCGGGTTGAAGACCTCGCCGTGACGGACCAGATGGACGGTCGTGCGGGCGCTCACGCGGACTGGCCGGCGTCGGACGCCCCACTGTGCGGCACGTCGCCAACCCGCTCCGGTACGGCCGCGGCCGCCTTGGCCGCAGCGGGCAGCGCGGCGGCGATGCGTTCGAGCGCCTGCTCGTCGTGGGCCGCCGAGGTGAACCAGGCCTCATAGGCGCTGGGCGGCAGGTAGACGCCGGCGTCGAGCATGGAGTGGAAGAAGGCCGCGTAGCGAGCGACGTTCTGCCGCTGAGCGGTCGCGTAATCAGTGACGACGCCATCGGTGAAGAAGATGCTGAACAAGCTCCCGGCCCGCCCGAGCGTGTGGGCGACCCCCTGCTCGCTGAGCTCCGCTGACGCCACCTGGGCGACCCGCGCGGAGCTGGCATCGACCGCTCGGTAGACGTCCGGCGTGCAGGCGCGCAGCGTGGCGAGCCCGGCCGCCACCGCGAGCGGATTGCCCGAGAGCGTCCCGGCCTGATAGACGGGACCGAGCGGGGCGAGCAGCGACATCAGCTCGCGGCTGCCCCCGAACGCGGCTGCCGGCAGGCCGCCTCCCATCACCTTGCCGAAGGTGAAGAGATCGGGCACGACACCAGGGCCGGCCTGGTTGCGGGGGTCGGCCGTCGGCAAGCCGTACCAGCCCCGGGCGCTGACCCGAAAGCCCGTCATGACCTCGTCACTGATGAGCAGGGCGCCGTAGCGGTCGCACAAGGCGCGCAGCCCCTCGACGAAGCCGGGGAGCGGCGCGACGACTCCCATGTTGGCGGCTGCGGCCTCGGTGATGACGCAGGCGATCTCGTCGCCGTACTCCTCGAACGCGGCTTCAGCGAGCACGAGGTCGTTGTACGGAAGGACGATCGTGTCGGCGGCCGTAGCGCCCGTGACTCCCGGGGTGTCCGGCAGCCCGAGGGTCGCGACGCCTGAACCTGCGGCGGCCAGCAGCGCATCGACATGGCCGTGGTAACAGCCGGCGAACTTGACGACCTTGGCCCGCCCCGTCGCGCCGCGGGCAAGCCGGATCGCGCTCATGGTCGCCTCGGTGCCGGAGTTCACCAGGCGTATCGACTCCAGCGGTGGCCCGACCCGCTCCACGATCAGTTCGGCGAGCTCGACCTCGCCCGGCGTGGGCGTGCCGAAGGACGTCCCGCGAGCCGCAGCAGCCGCCAGCGCACCGACCACATCCGGGTGCGCGTGGCCGAGGATCATCGGGCCCCACGAGCACACCAGGTCGACGTACTGCTTGCCATCGGCGTCGGTCAGGTAGGCCCCGGCTCCGGACGTCATGAAACGCGGAGTACCTCCGACCGCCCGGAAAGCCCGGACCGGCGAGTTCACCCCGCCCGGGACGACCCGCTGGGCACGGGCGAAGAGCTCCTCGCTGACGGTCACTCACCGATCTTTTCAGGTGAAGCGGCCCCGCGTGTCAGGCGGCAGCCGGCACGTCGCCCACGACGAACCCGGCCAGCGCGTCACGGCTGTCAAGGAGCTGGCGGGCCTGCTGTCGGGCGAGCGGATAGACCGCCCGGGCCAGAGCCGTGTCGAACAGGTCGCGTGGGGACTTGGCCAGGCCGGCGATCGCCTTGTTGGGCCGGATCAGGTGAACGCCTCCGCCGCCGGCGCGCTCCCAGCGTCCGATTTCACGCTTGAGCAGCACTTCCATCACGCGTCCGGCCCGCCCGAACATGGGCCCGGCGATCGGAGCCACGACGAGCAGGTGCTGGGCGGGCGGTGCCTGATCAGCGGACACCATCGACCTGACGCCGCCGTCGACATAACGGCGACCCAGCAGATGCGCAGGGGCAAAGAGGCTCGGCACGGCTGATGAGGCGGCGACGAGGTCGGCGAGGCGGTAGTCCGCGCCGCTGAGCAGGACGCGCCGGCCGGTGGAAACGCGAACCGCGCTCGCCCGCACCAGCGGTGAACGCGCGTCGCCGAGCGCCTCTTCGGCGAGGGCCTGCAACTTTCCCGGACGCAGGTTCGGCACCTTCACTGGCGGAAGCGCGCAGAGCGTCTCGAAAGGCGTGCCAGACGCGAGGCAGGCGGCCACCCAGGAGCCGGCCGAAGTGCCGAGCAGTTCGCTGCCGTCCAGCGACAGGCCCGCATCGATCAGCTCATCCACGATGCCGAAGGCGTAGGCGATCCCGAACGGACCGCCCCCGCCGAACGCCGCGGTCGCATAGGGCAATGGCTCATCGGACTCCGCGGTGGGAGACGCGTGAGTCTGGCGCGACATCGGTCCTCCCGCCAGCTCGCCTTGCTCGCTTACTCGCGGCCTGATCCCAGGCTGCACGATAGAAGAACGGTAGGAGCAGGGAAAAGGTCACGGCCGGGCAGGGCCTTTCGCCGAAGGCGCAACCCGGCGCCGGGCGGACCTCAGGTGAGGACGAGCCCCGCGTCGAGCAGCGCCTGCTCCAGGCGCAGGAGTTCGACCTCCCGGCCGAAGCGGTTCCGGGTGCCGTCGAGATCGTGGGCGATGTCGAGAGCGGTCGTGGCCTGGCGCATGACGTCTTCGTACGCCAGGCGGGCACCCTCACGCTGGACCCGCGACCGATGCGGATCCGCCCGCTGCTCGCGCAGGCGACGCAGGTCAGCGGCAAGACGCTCGAGCGGCGGGCCGGAGGGGGTCACCAGTTTGCCGAGCCGACGCAGCCGGCGGCGACGCGCCTCACCGGCTGCAGCGACCCACTTGGGCGTCGCGAAGATCGCCCCGAGTACCACCGTGGGGGCAAGCAGCGCCAGGCACAGGGCCAGCACCGTCAGCATCCTTCAAGGATCGCCCCAAACGGCGCGGCTGTCTGCCCCTCGGGCCCACTGTGGCCCAGGCAACCCCTCGGTCGTTCAGCGGCTGAGTAGCCGGGCGACTTCCACCGCCCAGTACGTGAGGACGATGTCGGCGCCGGCCCGGCGGATGGCCGTGAGCGTCTCCATGATCGTGCGCTCGCGGTCGATCCAGCCTGCTGCGGCGGCCGCCTCGACCATCGCGTACTCACCGCTCACCTGGTAGGCCGCCAGCGGCACGTCGACCGACTCGCGTACGGCCCGCACGACATCCAGATACGCCAGCGCCGGCTTGACCATGACCGCGTCGGCACCCTCGGCCAGGTCGAGCGCCACCTCGCGAAGCGCCTCGTCCACCGAGCGCGCCGGATCCTGCTGATACGACGCGCGGTCCCCGAACTGGGGCGCGCACTCGGCCGCCTCGCGGAAGGGGCCGTAGAACGCGCTTGCGTACTTCACCGAGTACGCCAGGATCGCGGTCTCGCGGGCGCCGACGTCATCCAGTCCGGCTCGGATCGCGGCGACCTGGCCGTCCATCATTCCGCTGGGGGCGACCACGTGGACGCCCGCCTCCGCCTGCGCGCCCGCGATCGACGCGTACCGCGCGAGAGTGGAGTCGTTGTCGACCTCTCCGTTGCTGGTCAGCACCCCGCAGTGGCCGTGGTCGGTGTACTCGTCCAGGCACAGGTCGGCCATCAGCACGACCTGGTCGCCGACCTCGCTCGCCAGGTCGCGCAGGGCGAGCTGAACGATGCCCTGCGGGTCGTCGGCGGACGATCCCCACGCGTCCTTGTGCGCGGGGATGCCGAAAAGGATCAGCCCACCGACGCCGGCACCGACCGCCTCGACCGCCGCCTTGCGCAGCGATTCGCGGGTGTGCTGAACGACTCCGGGCATCGAGCCGATCGGAGCCGGCTCGCTGATGCCTTCCTTGACGAACATCGGCAGGACCAGCTCGGCCGGGTCGATCCGGACGCCTGAGGTGAGCCGGCGCAGCGCCGGAGTCCGGCGCAGCCGGCGAGGACGGCTGGTCGGGAACGGCGGCGGCACTCTCAGCTCGGGGCTCACCTCTTACGCCGTCCCTTCGGAAGCGTCACGACCTTCGCGCCGTTCGCGGCATCCTCCGCCTCCTGGGCCCGCCTGGCCAAGGCGAACTCGGCGAGCGCGGCGACGAGCGCGGGCACGCTCGGCTCGCTCGACTCGACATCGACGCGCAGCCCCTGATCGCGTACGGCCTGGGCGGTCGCCGGACCGATGACAGCGATGACGGTCGACTCGTGCGGCTTGCCGGCGATGCCGACGAGATTGCGCACGGTGGAGGACGAGGTGAACAACACGGCGTCGACCCCGCCGCCCTTGAGCGCCTCACGGATCGGCGCGGCCGGCGGCGCGGCGCGCACCGTGCGGTACGCGGTGACGTCGTCCACCTGCCAGCCGAGCTCCTGCAGCCCGGCCACGAGCGTCTCGGTGGCGATGTCGGCGCGGGGCAGCAGCACCCGGTCGATGGGGTCGAGCACGTCGTCGTACGGCGGCCAGTCGGCCAGCAGGCCCTCGCTCGATTGGGCGCCGGAGGGCACCAGCTCGGGCACGATGCCCCAGGCGATCAGCGCCTCGGCGGTCACCTCGCCCACCGCGGCCACCCGGACGCCGGCGAACGCGCGGGCGTCCAGCCCGTACTCCTCGAAGCGCTCGCGGACCGCCTTGACCGCGTTGGTCGAGGTGAACGCGATCCACTGGTAACGCCCGCTGATCAGACCCTTCACCGCACGTTCCATGGGCGCCGGGGTGCGCGGCTGCTCGACCGCGATCGTCGGTACTTCCAGCGGTGACGCACCATGCGCGCGCAGCATTTCCGAAAGGGTGCCGGCCTGCTCACGCGTGCGCGGAACCAGCACCGTCCAGCCGAACAGCGCCCGCGTCTCCCACCAGGAGAGCTTGTCGCGCGCCTTCACCGCGGCACCGATGATCGCCACCGCCGGCCCGTCGATGGGCGACCCGGCGCGGCTGCGGGCGGTCGAGAGCGCGGCGCAGTCCGCCTCGACCTGCTCGAGGGTGCTGACGACAGTGGTCTGCCGATTGGTGGTGCCCTCGATGGCGACCGCAATGGCCGTATCCGCCTTCCGGCCGTGCTCGATCAGCGCGGCGGCGGCCTTGCCCGCGTCGCTGAACGCAGCGAGCGAGAGGACGAGCGTGCCCGGGACCCCCGCGAGAGCCGCCCAGTCGGGATCGTCGCCATCGCCGACCGCGGCGACGGTGTGTGCCGTCCCGAGCGAGATGCCGGCGTAGGTGCTGACCCCAGACGCCATCGGGATTCCGGGTGCGATCTCGAAGCCGACCTTGGCCCGGTGCAGGGCGCTCGCTTCGCGGACCGCACGGGGCGAGTCGAACGGATCGCCGGAATGCACGCGTACCACGCGCTGCCCGGCCCGTGCCCGGGTCACCATTTCCCTGGACGCGTCCTGATCCAGGGTGACGGTGACGATCTCGGCTGCGAGATCGCGCAGCAGCGCGGCCGGCACCTCGTCGCCGGCGATCACGACGTCAGCTTCGGCGAGCGCGCGGGCAGCACCCACCGTCAGCAGATCAGGATCGCCCGGGCCGGTGCCGAGCAGGATCACCGGGGCGCTCTGGCGGGAGCCACGGGTGGGCCTCGGCTGTGAGGGCGCCGACGGCGGTGCGGAAACTGATGACGACCTCGGGCTCATGTATTCGTCCTTACTGATTCGACTAATTCAGCGGCGCCGGCGTCGAGCAGATCGGCGGCGAGCCGGCGCCCGAGTGCCTCGGGGTCGCGGGGGGAACCGGTGGCGGACAGCCGAAGGATCAAAGATCCATCGACGGCCGCAGCCACCCCGCGGAGGTAGATCTCACCGACGCCGCTGACCGCGGCTCCGGGTTCGTCTTCGGGATCAGGCTCGACGGTATCGGCGAGCGCGCCGACCGGTGCGGTGCAGCCGGCCTCCAGCGCGGCGAGCAGCGCTCGTTCGGCAGCGACGGCCATCCGGCTCGGCGGATCGTCCAGCGCCGCTTCGATCTCGCGGCGCAGGCTCTCGTCGTGCTCCCGGCATTCGACGGCCAGCGCGCCCTGTCCTGGCGCAGGCAACATCTGCAGCGGGTCGAGCACCTCGGTGATGTCCACCAGCCGGTCGAGGCGGGCCAGGCCGGCACGCGCGAGAATGACGGCGTCGACCTCACCTTCAGCCGCTTTGCGGATGCGCGTGTCGACGTTGCCGCGTATCGGAACGAGGTCGAGGCCGTAGCCCAGGGCGTGCAACTGCGCCGTGCGCCGCGGCGAACCGGTCCCGATCCGCGAGCCCGGAGCCAGCTCGCCGAGGGCGAAGCCCGCGGGGCAGACGAGCGCGTCGCGCGGGTCCTCGCGTAGCGGTACGGCAGCGAGCGCGATGCCCCCGGCGGGAGCCGTAGGCAGGTCTTTCAGGGAGTGGACCGCGACGTCGACCCGGCCCGCGAGCAGCGCCTCACGCAGTGCCGTCACGAAGACGCCGGTGCCGCCGAGCTGGCTGATCGCCGCGGCCGAGCGATCGCCTTCGGTGACGATCTCGACGAGCTCGACGGGACGCTCGAGTGCGTCCGAGAGCTGCTTGGCCACCTGCGTGGACTGGGCGAGAGCGAGCGCCGACCGGCGGGTCCCCACCCGCAGGGCGGCGCTCACCGAAGCGAACCTGGGGCCGGGCCGGGCAGCTCATCCAGCCCGGGCGAGGAGACCGCCTGGGCCTTGCGGGGATCGAGTTCGAAGAGCTCGTGCAGCGCCTCGGCGTAGCGGTCGCCGCCCGGGCTCTCGGCCAGCTCCTTCACCCGCACGGTCGGGGCGTGCAGCAACTTCTCGACCACCCGGCGAACGGTGCTCGCCACCTCGGCACGCTCGCGCTCGGAAAGCGTCGGCAGCCGGGCCGAAAGCCGGTCGAGCTCGGTCGCCACCATCTCGGCCGCCCGCGCCCGGAGAGCCGCGACGGTGGGAGCGACCCGAAGGGCGCGCTGGCGATCGAGATAGGACGCGACCTCCTCGGCGACGAGGGCGCGTACCGCATCGACATCGGTGACGACGTCGGACCCGGCGAGCGCCGAGCGGAGGGTCTCCAGGTCGATCAGGGCGACGCCGGGAAGCTCCCGCGCGGCGACGTCGACGTCGCGCGGCAGGCCCAGATCCAGCAGGACCATCCCGCGCTCGTCGCGCTCAGCCAGCGCTCGTGAGACGGCCTCGGCGCTGACCACCGGAAGGGTGGCGCCCGTCGCCGTGACCACGAGATCGGCTTCGCGCAGCTCGTTGTCGAGCGCCTCGAGGCCTACCGCGCGGCCGTCGAGCTTGGCCGCGAGCCGGCGGGCGCGCTCCGGTGAGCGATTAGCGATGACGAGCTGCCCGACGCCCGCGCGGCGCAGCAGGCTGCCCGCAAGGGCACCGGTCGAGCCGGCGCCCACGAGTACCACGCGGGCCCCTTGAAGCGGTCCGGCGGTCGGGTCGATCGGCGCCGGCATGGCCTCACCGGCGACCCGCAGACCGACCCCGACGAGCGAGGCGGCGGCGGTGTCGATCCCGGTCTCGGCGTGCGCCCGCTTGCCGACGCGCAGCGCCTCGCGCATCAGCTCCGAGAGCCCGCGCCCGGCGCTCGCCTCGTCGCGGCCGATCTTGTACGCCTGCCGGACCTGCCCGAGGAACAGCGCCTCGCCGACCAGCATCGAGTCGAGCCCGCAGGCGACAGAGAAGAGGTGCTGGACCGCGCGGGCCTCGTGATGGACGTAGAGGCTGCGGTGCAGCTCCTCGAACGCAAGCCCGGCGGTGCGAGCGAGGACTTCTCCGACCTCGGTGACCCCGCCGTGGAACGTCGCCGTCTCCGCGTAGACCTCGACCCGGTTGCAGGTGGTCAGCAGCACCGCTTCGCTGATGTGCTCGCCGGCCAGCAGGTCGTGCAGCACCTTCGGTACGTCTTCGGGCGTGACGGCGGCACGTTCGAGCAGCTCCGGGGAAGCACTGCGATGGTTGAGGCCGATCGCCAGCAGGCTCATGAGACAGCCGCCGTTCCGGTGACGGCGGTAACCGCGCTCACAGCGGCGCGCGACTTGCGGGTCTCGTGAAACGACAGGATCTGCAGCTCGACGGCCAGGTCGACCTTGCGCACGTCAACCCCGGCGGGCACCGAAAGCACGGTGGAGGCGAAGTTCAGCACGCTCGTCACCCCGCAGGCGACGAGCCTGTCGCAGACCTGCTGGGCGGCGCAGGCGGGAGTCGCGATCACTCCGATGCTGACCTGCTCGCCCGCGACGACCTGCTCGAGATCGTCCATGGCCCGCACCCGCAGGCCAGCGACGAGCTCCCCGGAACGGAGCGGATCGGCGTCGAAGAGGCCGGCGATCCGGAAACCGCGGGCGGTGAAGCCGCCGTACCCGGCGAGCGCATGCCCGAGGTTGCCGATCCCGACGATGGCGACCGCGCGATGCTGGGTGACCCCGAGTTCGCGGCTGATCTCCTCGCTCAGGCAGTCGACCTCGTATCCGACGCCGCGGGTGCCGTAGGAACCGAGCTGGCTCAGGTCCTTTCGCACCTTCGCGCTGGTGACGCCGGCGCGGGTGGCGAGGTCCTCGGAGGAGACGCAGGTGACGCCGCTGTCAGCGAGGTCGATGAGCACGCGCAAATACAGCGGAAGGCGTGCGACGGTGGCTTCCGGGATTCCGCGACGATCAGCCCGATCGCCGCGCAGCCGATGCACCGGGACGCTGGCCTGCACCAATGCAGCTCCTCGGCCCCAAACAAGAGCCTGTCGGCCCTGACGACCCTCTCACCATAAGAGCTCGTGAACACTTTCACAAATTGGTCAGCGGCTGCCGATCACCAGCGGCGCCGGCCCGCAAGCGCGGCACGCAGCCGGCCCTCGTCGACCCTCCAGTACGAATGCTCGGCGCCGTCGAGCAGCACCACCGGCACCCGGTCGCCGTACTCGTCGGCGAGGACGCCGTCAGCGTCGACGTCGCGCTCGTCCCAGGCCACCCCCAGCTCATCGGCGACAGAGGCCAGCACGGCGCGCGCGTCGTCACAGAGATGACAGCCGGTCCTGCTGAGCAGCACGAGTCGGGGGTCCGCCACCCGTTCAGCTGCCCGGGGTCGGAACGGACTCGCCTCCGTCACCCAGGCCCATCTCGCGCAGCCGGGCCTTGGCCACCTTCCCCATGGGTCCCACGCTGGTATGCGGCAGCGCCGGTACGAATTCCACCGCCGTCGGGCTCTTGAAGCGGGCCAGCGAACGGCCGGCGTGAGCGAGCACGTCATCCACCGAGAGCGTGGCGCCGGGACGGACCACGATGAGTGCCTTGACGGCGTCGCCGGTGTACGGGTGCGGGATCCCGAAGACGGCGGCTTCCTCGATGTCCGGGTGGGTGGTCAGGACGTCCTCGACCTCACGCGGGTAGACGTTGAACCCGCTGACCAGGATCAGCTCGGGACGCCGGTCGACCAGTTGCAGGTCGCCGCCGTCCAGCTCGATGGCCAGGTCGGCGGTGCGCCACCAGCCCTGCTCGTCAGGGCCGTCACGGCCGTCGGGCCAGTACCCGCTGAACAGGTTGGCCCCGCGGATCGCGATCTCGCCCGGGTCGTCGGCCTCGACCACCGCCCCCGAGGAGTCCAGGAGCCGCACCTCGACCCCCGGCACCGGCCGTCCGACCGAACCGGGCCGCGGCACCTCGCTCATGAGCGTGCTGGTGACGGTCGGGGCGGCCTCGGTGAGCCCGTAGCCCTCGAAGATGTAGCGCCCGGTGAGATCGAGCAGCCGGCGTACGACATCGGGCGCCAGCGGAGCCGCCCCCGAGACCGCGAGGCGCAGCCCGGCGAAGGCGTCGCTGACCTGCTCGAGCATCGACCACGCCACGAAAACCGGCGGGGCACCGAGGACGACGGAGACCCCGCGCCGCATCATCACCTCGAGCGTCTGGCTGGGGTCGAAGCGCTCGACGAGCACCCCGGTAGCACCAGCTGCTGCCACCATCCCGAGCCCGCTGTTGAGCCCGAAGACGTGAAAGAGCGGGAGCACGAGCAGCACCACGTCGTCGGACGCGACCACCGGCGGGTCGATCGAGCCGACGTGACGCAGGTCGGCGAGCAGCGCCCGATGCGTGAGCATGGCGCCCTTGGGGGTGCCGGTGGTGCCCGAGGTGTAGAGCAATACGGCCAGGTCCTCCCCCGTTCCCGCCGAGTCGGCGCGACCTTGCGGCGCCTGGGCCAGCAGCTCGGAGAAGTTCAGGACGCCGTCGGCAGGCTGGCCGCCGACCGCGGCGACGATCTCCAGCTCCGGGCAGGCCGGGCGGGCTTCGACCAGCGCTGCCAGGTAGGGAGCTGCGACCACGGCCAGGCGGGCGCCGCTGTCACGCAGGAGATGAGCCATCTCACGCGCCGTGTAGGCGGGGTTGACCGGCACGACGACCAGGCCGGCCCGCAGCGCGCCGTAGTACGTGACCGCGAACTCGACGACGTTTCCCAGCACCGCAGCGACGCGGTCGCCCTTGACCAGGCCCAGCGCACGAAGGGCCTGGGCCATGCGATCCACGTCGTCGTCGAGCTCCTTCCACGACGTACTTCCGTGGGCTCCGACCAGGGCGGCATGCTCTGCGCGCGTACGGGCTGCCACCCGGACGAGGTCAGCGACGTTGGCGGCGGTGGCCAGGTTCGACGCGTCGCCGCCGCCCGCAGCGGGATCGACCGGATCGCTCACGCGTCGCCAACTCCCCAAGATTCGTCAGAAGGTCACCCGGATGAATCGTAAGTCCGACGTTTCCGGGGGGTTATAAGCACACGGGTTGGGGAATCTGGCTCTCGCAGTGTGTCGTGTCGCTCACGTAAGGTCTTGCGGAGCCAAACGCAGGACGTCGTTCGTCTTCTCGCCCGGGGGATTCATGCCAGCCGAGTCTTATCGACGCGGCCGCTGCTTCACCCCTCAACAATGGGAAGGCGCCCGATGAGCCGCCCTGCAGTTCGCCAGCAGGCCGAGCTGCTCGACTTCGCGGTGCTGCGCGCCGAGCTGATTCGCTTCCGGGCCGCCCCGCGTCGGCTGCCCAGCCCCGGATTGCCCCCGCGGCCCTCGCCCGCGCCCCGGCCGAGCGCGACGCGGCCCTCCGGCCCGCCTCCGCAGGGCGGGGGAACCGCTACCGCCACCGCGGAAAGCCCCGACACCGGCGAGTTCACCGCACCGGATCCGACCGTCGCCGACCTGGTTGCACGTTCCCAGGCGGGCGAGCCCGAAGCCTTCGGTCTGCTCTATGACCGCTACGTCGATCTGGTCTACCGCTACATCTATTACCGGGTCGGCAGCCCGACCCTCGCAGAAGATCTCGTCAGCGAGACTTTCCTGCGGGCGCTACGCCGGATCGACAGCTTTACCTGGCAGGGTCGTGATTTCGCCGCCTGGCTCGTGACGATCGCGCGCAATCTGATCGCCGATCACTTCAAGTCGGGCCGATACCGGCTCGAGATCACCACCGAGGACATTCTGGAAAGCGGTCCGGCCCAGACGACCGACGGCCCGGAAAGCCTGGTGCTCGACTCCCTGACGAATGCCACGCTGCTTTCGGCCGTCAAGAAGCTGAACCCCGAGCAGCAGGAGTGCATTGTGCTGCGTTTTCTGCAGGGTTTGTCGGTGAACGAGACGGCGCTTGCAATGGGTAAGAATGACGGCGCCATCAAGGCCCTGCAATACCGCGCGGTGCGCGCTCTCGCCCGACTGCTCCCCGAGGAGTCCGTGCGCTAGGACCGCGCTAACCCGCAGGTCGATCGGCGAACGTCAGGGCTGACGCACGCCTTGTGACGGGTTCAGCTGTTTCACAATTAGGACAACCTGGGGCGTATCTCGCGACGGTCACGATCGTTTCTTTTCCCGTGCAGGCAAATACCTGCCATCGGGGGAAGGGAGTCGCGTGATGGCGCCTCCTGCGATGTCACCATGAGCGCTCTCAAACGGAGAAGGCGTTCACGGCAACCATCCACAGAACAGCAACAACTCTCACTCACACCCGCCCTGCGAGGCCTCGGAAACGCCATGGGCGCCGCCGCAGCGCCTCGCCTCGACTTCCGGCGCGAGCTGCGCCAGCGACTGGTCGATGAAGCCCTGCTGATCGCCGCGCAGCCCAAGACCCGGCCGCGCTCGGGACGGCCACGGCGCCCCAAGGGCGGCGGCATCAAGCTGGCGGCCATCGGCATCGGCTTCAGCCTCGCCGGCGGCGGGATCGTGGCAGCGGCCCACTCGTTCAACGTGCCGGCCCGGGCGAACTCCACCGCTCCCGCTACCGCCGCCCCGCGGCTGAGTAGCCCTGCGCCGCATGACCGCGGCCCGGCGCCACCCCCCAGCGGCGCGCCCGCCTCAGAATCGGCGGCTGGCGCGTCTTCGGTGGCATGGACGTCGTCGGTGCAGCCGGTCGCTGCGCCGACGTCCGCGACGGCGGCTGATCCAACGGCCTCCCCCTCGCCGGTGAGCGCGGCGTCGACCCTCGCAGCCGCGACGCAAGCGCCCTCAGCCGCCGCATCGGCGATCGGTCAGCTCGCGGGCGGGCGCTTCCCATCGACCTTGCCCAGCGATCCGCCGTCGCTGCCTGCCCTGGTGCCGTCCTGGTTCGACCCGCTGCCGAGCGTCTCGGCGGGTCCGCTTTCCCTGCAGTCCCCGCTACGCTGAGGCGACGGGAGCTACCGCGCAGCGCGGCACGGGGAGGTCCGCACCACCATGGCGCCACTGCTACGCAAGAGTGACGCACGCGAGCCAGCGATCGTGGCGGGCGCCGCTGCGGCAGCAGCCGCCGAAGTCGAAGCCGCGCTCGCAGTGCCGCCGGACCTCACCGCCGCAGCGTTCTTCGACGTCGACAACACGATGATGATGGGCGCCTCGATCTTTCATTTCGCCCGCGGCCTGGCCTCCCGGGGCTTCTTTCACAGCCGCGACCTCGCGCGGTTCGCCTGGAAGCAGATCACCTTCCGGGTGGGTGGCCAGGAGAGCCCCGAAGGCATGGCCGACGCCCGCGAAGCCGCCCTGGCCTTCGTCGCCGGCCGTGAGGTCGAGGAGATCGTCCGGCTCGGCGAGGAGATCTACGACGAGCTCATGGCCGACCGGATCTGGGGGCCGACCCGGGCGCTGGCCCAGCAGCATCTGGATGCCGGCCAGCGCGTGTGGCTGGTGACGGCGACCCCGGTCGAGCTCGCGTCGATCATCGCCCGACGGCTCGGGCTCACCGGCGCGCTCGGCACCGTCGCCGAGACCAAGGACGGCCGCTACACCGGTCACCTCATCGGCGTCCCGCTGCACGGTCCGGCAAAGGCAGAGGCCGTACGCGCGCTGGCCGAGCGCGAGGGGCTCGACCTCGAACGCTGCACGGCCTACAGCGACTCCATCAACGACGTGCCGATGCTCTCCACCACCGGCCACGCCGTCGCGATCAATCCCGATCCCGATCTGAAGAAGGCGGCCCGCGAGCACGGGTGGGAGATCCGCGACTTCCGCACCGCGCGTAAGGCCGCCCGGGTCGGCGTCCCGACGGCAGCCGGGATCGGAGCTGTCGCCGGCGGGGTGGTCGCCGGAGTCGCGCTGCGCCGCCGCTACGCCGGCCTCAGCTACCCCCAGCAGCTCAAGCGCACCGTCACGGGTTGGGGCGATCCACTGCCGGTCACGATCCGCTGGCCTCAAAGCGGGCGCTCCACCGCCGACGTGGTGTTCGCCGCCGCCCGTCCCGCCACCCGTCCCGCCTCCTTGGTCGCGTCACGACTGAAGAAGCTCGTCCGCTAGCGCAGCCCGGCTAGAAGAAGACCGAGCGGCGCGACATCAGCAGCTGATACAGGTTCTGCTGGATGGTTTCACGGACCCGGTCAGTGAGATCGAAGACGAGCATGGGGTCGTCGGCGGCTGCGGCACCGAGGTTGGCAGTGTCGATCGGCTCACCGAACTCGATGATCCATTTCGACGGCAGCGGTACCAGGCCCAGCGGACCGAGCAGCGGGAACAGCGGGGTCACCGGGGCGTACGGCAGCCCGAAGGCCCGGGCGAGCGACTTGACGTTAGCGATCATCGGGTAGATCTCTTCGGCGCCGACGATCGAGACGGGGATGATCGGCGCCCCCGTACGTAGGGCCGCCGACACGAAGCCACCCCGGCCGAAGCGCTGCAACTTGTAGCGCTCACTGAACGGCTTGCCGATGCCTTTGAAGCCCTCCGGGAAGACCCCGACGAGCTCGCCCCCGTTGAGCAAGCGCTCCGCATCTTCGTTGCACGCCAGGGTGTTTCCGGCCTTGCGGGCCAGCGGAGCCAGGAACGGGGTCGCGAAGACGAGGTCGGCCGCGAGCAGTCTCAGGTGGCGGTGGGCCGGGTGGTGATCAAGCAGCCCCAGGGAGGTCATGACGGCGTCGAGCGGCAGCGTTCCGGAGTGGTTTCCGACGACGAGCGCACAGCCCTCGTCGGGCACGTTCTCCAGGCCGCGCATCTCGACCCGGAACCATTTGTTGTAGAGCGGGCGGAAGGGCGCGGCCAGCAAGTGATCACTCAGGTCAGGGTCGAACCCGAAATCATCGACCTCGTAATCGCCGGTGATGCGGCGGCGCAGGAACGCGAGCGCTCCTGCCAGCTTCTGCTCCCACTCCGATTCCGGCTGCGGCTCGGGCGCAGAGGGCGCGGCCGGGGTCGCATCCTCGGCCCCGGGACGACGACGTGAACTCCCACCGGCGCCGCTGATCGGGATGATGCGGGCTTCAGACACGCGCCAACACCCGCTCGACCCGGGCATGACCACGGCGCAGCAGCCCGAAAGCCGCGCGCTCCGCCAGTGCCACCGCATCGGGATCGATCAGCCGCAGCCCCGCTGCAGCCACCCAATCGTCGAAGGCTTCGATCGTGGTGTAGCGCGGCTGGTAGCCGAAAGCCTCACGGAGCCGGCTGACGTCAGCAACCCGGCCGTGCTCGAGGAAGCGAATCTGCTCGGGCGACACATCCACCAGCTTCGCCCTGCGCAGCAGATCTCCTGTGATCGTGACGGCCGGCGGCGGCACGGTGATCCACAGCCGCCCGGCCCGGCGGATCGCCTGAGAGAGCAGAACCTGGCCCTCGCCGCCCACGTTGACGACGCCGGAGTGATCACCCAGGGCCGCGATCCTCAGCACTTCCAGGGCATCGTCCTCGTGGCAGAGCTGGATTCGCGGGTCGTAGCCCAGCACGGTCGGCACCACCGGCAGCGAGAGATAGCGCGTCAGCGAGCTGTCGAGGTGGGGCCCGATGAAATTGGTGAAACGCAGCACGCTCAGCGCCACATCAGGGCGGCGACGGCCGAAGCCGCGCACGTAGCCCTCGACTTCCACCGCGTCTTTCGCGAACCCGGAAGCTCCGCCCCGGGGCGGTGATTCCTCCGTGAACAGCGCCGGATCTCGCGAAGAGGACCCGTAGATCGCGGTCGACGACTTCACCACCAGCCGGCGTACGAGCGGCGCCTTCTGGCACGCCCCCAGCAGCTGCATGGTGCCGATGACGTTGATCTCTTTCATCGCCGTACGCCCACCGGCGCGCTCGGGGGTCGCGATGAGGTTCATGTGCACGACCGTGTCGATGCGCTCGGTGCTGAGCACCTTGGCAATGATCGGATTGCGGATGTCAGCCCGGACGAACTCGGTGTGACCGAGATCAGCCCGGGGCGAGGTCGTATCGACTCCGACAACGACCTCGACATCCGGTGATGCCGCGAGGATCTGCGCCAGCCGCCCCCCGAGGTGGCGGGCCACCCCAGTGATGAGTATGCGGCGAGCCATCGGTCCCCTTCTCCCGGCTGCGGGAGTCAGCTACTTCTTGTTACGACGCTGAACGCGGGTCTTCTTCAGCAACTTGCGATGCTTCTTCTTCGCCATGCGCTTACGACGCTTCTTGATTACGGAACCCACGAGTGACCCTTCGTTTGCGACCAGCCTGTGGCCGAGCCTACTCGTCGGCGCAGGTCAGCTTGGCCGCCAGGGACTTCGGGGCCAACGCCCGGTAACTCTCCATGATCCAGTCGGTCAGCACGTCCATCGGCGGCAGCGTGCTGCTCAGGCCGATCGTCACCCAACCGGACCGGCCGAGCCCGTAACCAGTGGGGCTGCCTTCCGGCAGCGAGAGGGCATGATCGCCAGATTCCGGCAGCTTGACGGTCAGTCCCGCCGGGTGAGTGCCGTCACCGACGCCGAAGAATGCGAAGACCTTCTTGCGCACTTTGGCGACGCTCTCACCCCAGGGGTAGTCCTCCCAGGCCTCCGGAAGCGAAAGGGCAAACGCCAGCAGCTCCTCCCGGAGCGCGGCGATCTCCGCAGGGAGCCCGCCGCCCGATTCGGTCACGGCACCAGGGCGTGCAAGGGAAAGACTGCTTGGCGGGTGGCATCGATCGAGTCATCGAGCGGGGTGGCGGTGGAGCCCTTCCACGCCTCGCCGCGTATCACGGGTGAGCCGCCGGTGCCCTCGAGATCGGTGAGACTGCCCGGCGCCGGACCTCCGACCCGCTCGAGCACCTCGTGCTGCCAGTCGTCCGGGGTCACGCCGTTCACCTGGCCGCCGGTGAGCTCGGCGAGCAGATGGGTCCACGCGCGCGGCACGACCTGACCCACTTCGTAGCCACCCCCGCCGAGCGCCACCCACTTGCCGCCGGCGCAGCTGCCGGCAAGTTCCGCCAGGCGCCGATACGCGGTGCGCTGGCCGTCGACGGAACACGTGAGGTGAGCCAGCGGATCGAGCCAGTGGGTGTCGCAGCCGTGCTGGGTCACCAGGATTTGTGGCTGGTACGCCTGAAGAATCGGCGGCACGACGGCTTCGAACGCGCGCAGCCATCCGGCGTCGCCGGTACCGGCCGGGAGGGCGACGTTCACCGAATAGCCGGCGCCCTCACCCCTGCCGATCTCGGACGCGAATCCGGTACCGGGGAACAGCGTGCGGCCACTTTCGTGAAGGCTGATCGTGAGGACGCGGGGGTCGCCGTAGAAGGCGGCCTGGACCCCGTCCCCGTGGTGCACATCGACATCGACATACGCGACGCGCTCGGCCCCTGCCGAGAGCAACCACGCGATCGCCACGGCTGGGTCGTCGTAGACGCAGAAGCCACTCGCGTGATCGCGCATCGCATGGTGCAGGCCGCCGGAGAGGTTGACGGCACGGTCGGCGCGCCCCTCCCAGACCGCTGCGGCCGCCGTCATCGACGCGCCACTGACCAACGCTGACGCCTCGTGCATGCGCGAGAAGATCGGGTTGTCGGCGCTCCCGAAGCCGAAGTGCCGGCCGGCCGCGTTCACGATCTGGTCCGGACGCACCCGGCGCACGAAGCCCACATACAGCGGGTCGTGAACCAGCCCGAGCAGTTCGTCGCTGGCCATGACCGGCGACCGGAACGTGATCCCGGGCCGGTCGAGAACCCCGAGCTGGCGGGCAAGCGCCATGGTCAGCTCGAGCCGGACCGGTCGCAGCGGGTGGCCCTCGCCGTGGTCGTACGCGGTGAGCTGCTCGTCCCAGACGATCTCGACGCGTGCCGGGCTGCTCACTTTTCACCCGCCAGCTCGCGCGAGCGGTCGCGCGCGGCCTCGAGCGCGTCGCTGAACGCGGCCCGCAAACCCCGCTCCTCGAGCCGGCGCAGCGCGGCAGCCGTCGTCCCGCCGGGCGACGTGACCGCCTCCCTGAGCTGCGCCGCCGAGTCGCCGCTGTCGCGCAGCATTACCGCCGAGCCGACCAGCGTCTGCACGGCAAGCTCGGTCGCGACCGGCCGGGTCAGGCCGATCAGCACCCCCGCATCGATCATGGCTTCGGCCAGCAGGAAGACATAGGCCGGACCGCTACCGGACAGCGCCGTCACGGCGTCGAGCTGCGCCTCCGGCAGCCGGACGACCTTGCCGACCGCCCCGAGCAGCTCCTCGGCACGCGCCAGATCGTCATCGCCGGCGTGAGAACCCGCGGCGATCGCCGACATGCCCTCGCCGACCAGCATCGGGGTGTTCGGCATCACCCGCACGACCCGGCAGCCCGGCGGCAGATGCGCCTCGAGGAAGCCCGTGGTGATCCCGGCAGCCACGCTCACCACCACCGCCTGCGGACCGAGCGCGGAGGCGATCTCTGACGCGAGCGCACCGACATCGGGAGGCTTGACCGCGATCACCACCACGTCAGCGCTCTGAGCCGCCTCGACGCTCGACATCCCCACGACCCCGTAGCGCTCGGTGATCTCGGCGGCCCGCTTGGCGTATTGCTCGGCGAAACAGAGGTCATCGGGCGCGCGGCCACTTCGCAGCAGCCCGGACAGCAGCGCCTCGCCGATCTTGCCGGCCCCGAGAATGGCGATGCGCATGCGTTCAGTCTCTCCCGACTTTTCCTGACGTGGGTGGACGTACGACATAGAGCTCGGTGACGAAGGGCTCGACGATGGCGCCGTCGGGAAACGCCTCCAGCAGGGATGCCCGCTCCTCGGCCATGAACTCCTCCAGCGCCACGGGTTCGATGGCCGCCACGTAGGACTTCGATCGCATCCACACCAGGTAATCCTGCAGCGGGAGGGTGCGTACCCAGGGGGTGGCTGCCGTCTGCACCGTCCAGCCGAAGGATTCGAATTCCGCTTGCCATCCCCGGCGGTGGTTGGCATTGCCGTCCCACGCCGGATTGGCCGCCCGGATACGGGCGTGCTGGCGCTGCAGCCAATCGACGTCATCGGACTGCACGAGGTTCCACCAGACGGCGAGGGCACCGCCGGGCTTCAGCACCCGGCCGGCCTCAGCGGTCGCCCGCGCCGGATCCGTCCAGTGCCAGGCCTGCGCATAGCAGACGAGATCTGCCCATCCGGCGCGCACCGGCAGCCGATGCGCGTCGGCCTGCACCGCCGTGGGGAACTGCGCTCCCCGCTCCTGCAGCCGGCGCAGCATGGCCGCGCCGTGATCGAGCGGCAGCACGGTGGCTGACCGTCGCCGCAGGGCTCGGGTGGCGATCCCGGTCCCGGCTCCCACCTCGACCACCCGAGCGGCCTCCAGCGGCCGGGTGAGCGCCATCAGGGCATCGAAGTGGGCGTCGGGATACTCGGGCCTGGCGGCGTCGTAGAAGTCCACCAGCGGATCGAAGAGCGAGGGCACGGCGTCCTGCCTGACGGCCGTCAGGCGCGGCTGGGTAGGTGCGGCGCGTCGGCGAAGTCCGCGGGTGCCGCCATGTTGAGCCGGGTGAACGCGAGCGCTTCCGCCAGATCGGCTTCCCGGTCTGCGCGCGATTCGGCCTTTCGGGTGTTGACCTCCACGACGACCAGACCGCTGTAACCGTTCTCGGCTAGCCGCTCGAGCAGTTCGGCGCAGGGCTGGGTGCCGCGGCCCGGGACCAGATGCTCGTCCTTCGGAGTGCCCGATCCGTCGGCCATGTGGACGTGAGCCAGCCGATCGCCGAGCGTGGTGGCCATCGCCAGCGCGTCGGACTGCGAGACCGCCGTGTGAGACAGGTCGAGCGTCACGTGGCTGAAATCCTGATCCACCGGCGTGTAGTCCGGCGCGTAGGGCACGACGGTGCGGCCCCGGGCCCGCAGCGGAAACATGTTCTCCACCGCGAAGCGCACGTCGGTCTCGCCCGCCATGGTGGCGATGCCGGAGATGAATTCCCGCGCGTAGTCACGCTGCCAGCGAAAGGGCGGATGCACCACGACCGTCGACGCGCCGAGCTTCTCCGCCGCCGTCTTGGCCTTCTGCAGCTTGCCCCACGGGTCGGTCCCCCAGACCCGCTGAGTGATGATCAGGCACGGCGAGTGGATCGCCAGAATCGGGATCTGGTGGTAGTCCGACAGCCGGCGCAGCGCATCGATGTCCTGGCTGACCGGGTCGGTCCAGACCATGACCTCGACCCCGTCATAGCCGAGCCGGGAGGCGATTTCGAACGCGCTCGCGGTCGACTCGGGATACGTCGACGCGGTGGACAACGCCACCTTCGCCGACGGCACCCGGGCGATCATTCCGTCGCCGCTCACCACTACAGCCTATTCGGCAGGCAGTTGATCCAACTTGCGAAGGATCAGCCCTTCGCGTAACGCCCACGGGCAGATCTCGACCTGGGTGACGCCGAGCAGGTCCATCGCCTCGGACGCGACGAGCGAGGCGGCCAGCAATTGCTGGGCGCGGCTCGGCGAAACGCCCGGCAGCAAGGAGCGCTCCGCCGCAGGCATCTTCGACAGGCGCGCTGCCACGCCATCGAGGTCGGCCGCCGTGAGCGAGCGACTCACGTACTGCCCTTTGCTGTAGGGCGCGGCCCCGGCGATACGGGCCAGTGAACGGAACGACTTGCTGGTGGCGACGACGCGATTGGGCTCGCCCAGCTCGTAAAGGTCCTTCAGCAGCGGGGCAAGTTGGGCCTTGGCGTACTTGCGCAATGCCGCCATCTCGCTGCGCTTCGGGGGATCGTTGTGCAGCCAGTCACGCGTGAGCCGGCTGGCGCCCAGTGGCAGCGACGCGGCGACATCGGGATCCTCGTCCTCACCGGCGGCGACCTCGAACGACCCGCCGCCGATGTCCAGCGCGAGCAACCGGCCGGCGCTCCAGCCGAACCACCGGCGGACGGCAAGGAACGTCAGCTTGGCCTCGTCGTCGCCGCTGAGCACCTGAAGGTCGACCCCGGTGCGCCGGCGCACCTCGGCGAGCACCGCGTCGCTGTCAGGCGCGTCACGCACGGCGGAGGTCGCGAAAGCGAGCAGTTCCTCGACCCCGAGCTCGTCGGCCTCCTTGCGGGCGTTCTCCACCGTCTCGCACAGCCGAGCCGCTCCGTCGGCACCGAGAGTGCCGTCGGCAAGGACCAGTTCTGCAAGACCCAGCGACGTTTTCACGCTCGCAGCGGGTAGCGGGGCCGCTCCCGCATGGGCGTCGACCACCAGCAGGTGGACGGTGTTGGAGCCCACGTCCAAGACTCCGAGGCGCACGGGGAGTCAGCGTATGCGCGCCGACCCACCCGACGCTCGCGGCGGGCAAGTCGGCGCGTCGGCGATCGCGTTAGGTACGGTCGCGCACGTGACCGCACCGGCGCCGACCAGCCCGCGAGAGTGGCTGACGTTCCCCGATCCCGACGACCCCGAGCACGAGATCCGGGCCGATCTCACCTGGCTGCTGTCGACGTGGACATGCATCTTCGGCCGTGGATGCCCCGGTATCAACGCTGCCCACCCCGAGGATGCGTGCTGCAGCCACGGCGCGTATTTCGTCGACAACGCCGACGAAAAACGGGTGAAGGCGGCCGCCAAGAGGCTCACCCCGGATCTCTGGGAACGCCATGGCACCAAGAAGATCGCGATCAACGACGAGCTCGACGGCGAGCCGGCGCGCAAGACCGCCGTGGTCGATGACGTCTGTGTCTTCTTCAACCGCACGCCCGGCGACACGTACGGCTGCGCGCTGCACCACCTCGCCGAACGCGAGGGCGTGCACTTCATGGTGACCAAGCCCGAGGTGTGCTGGCAGGTGCCCGTGCGTCGGGAGTGGGAGGACCTCGGCGAGGGTCAGGGCCGCACGACGATCAGCGAATTCGCCCGCGCCTCATGGGGTGAGGGCGGCGCCGACCTCTCGTGGTGGTGCTCGTCGTCGGCGAGCGCCCACGCCGCGGGCCGCGAGCCTGTCGTCGCGACGTATGAGTCGGAATTGCGCGAGCTGATCGGCAACGCCGCCTACGACGTCCTGCGCGAGCACTGCGACGCCCGGATGTCGCGCGGCGGCCCGGTGATCCTGCTCCCGCTCACGGAAGCCTGAGGCCTCGCTACTTGGAGCCCTGATCCTTGACCGCAGCGGCCCCGGCTGCTGCCGCTTCCGGATCCAGGTACGCCGAATCGACGACGCGCAGGTCTGAGTCCAGCTCGTAACGCAGCGGTATCCCGGTCGGGATGTTGAGACCCGCGATGGCGTCGTCGCTGATGCCCTCGAGGTGTTTGACGAGCGCGCGCAGCGAGTTGCCGTGCGCCGCCACGAGGGTCGTGCGACCAGCTTTCAGATCCGGGACGATGTCGTCATACCAGTACGGAAGCATCCGTACGAGCACGTCCTTCAGGCACTCGGTGAGCGGGATGACGTCGGGCGCGAGATCGGCGTACCGCTCGTCGACCCCGCTGGGCTGACCGTCCTCGATCTCCGGCGGCGGGATGTCGTAGGAACGGCGCCAGAGCATGAACTGGGCGTCGCCGAATTTCTCTTTGGTAGCAGCCTTGTCGAGCCCCTGCAGAGCCCCGTAGTGGCGCTCGTTCAGCCGCCAGGAGCGACGCACGGGAATCCACTGGCGTCCGCACTCCTCGAGCGACAGCGTCGCCGTGTGGATCGCTCGGGTCAGCAGGCTGGTGTGCAGAACGTCGGGCAGCACGGCCTTTTCCCGCATCAGCGCACCGCCGCGACGGGCTTCGTTGAGGCCTTGCTCCGAGAGCGCGACGTCGACCCAGCCGGTGAACTGATTGCTACGGTTCCACTCGCTCTGGCCGTGCCGGAGCAGGAGAAGGGTCGCCATGGCGCCCATTCTCTCGCTGCCGGCTCCGAAAACCTCGCGTTCCCCTATGTTTTTGGTTCTTCACCGCCCTACCTACTCTTCGCCTCCGGCGAACTGGGCGAAGGCTGCCAGGTTGGCCGTGCTCTCCCCACGCTTGACGCGCCAGGCCCATTCGCGGCGGATCGACGTCTCGTACCCGAGCGCGACAGCCGTGTCGAAGCCGTCGTCGGAGTAGCGCAGCATGCAGCCGAGCAGGCGGTCGATCTCGTCAGGCTCGACAGCGGACAGCGGGAGCCGGCCCACGAGGTAGACGTCACCGAGCTGGTCGATGGAGAACGCGAGCCCGTACATGTGGGCGTTGCGCTTGAGCAGCCAGTCGTTCACGGCGGCCGGGTCGTCCTCGGGCTTGCGCATGAAGAATGCCTCGACGAGCAGGCTGAAGTCCTGCACGACCAGCCAGGTCATCGTCGTGAGCTTGTGCTCACCCGGGAGCGTCACCAGGAAGGCGCCGTCCTTCGGGTGCTCGTAGCTGAGCTCCAGATCTTTGAGCGTCTCTTCGATCACCTGGTCCAACCGCAGGCGTTCGTCGGTGGTCAGCGCGCTCGGCACAGTCGGTTACGCCCCTGTCCTTCGTAGCCGGCGGAGCCTCTAGGCCAGTGCGGCCAGCAAGGCAGCGTCGGTCTCGGTGACCGCCGCCAGATAAGAGTCCAACACACCTCCGGCCGTCGCCGCCCATCCGAAATGGGCGGCATGGGCGACCGCGCCGGATGAGAGGCGGGCCCGGTAGGCGGGAGCGGCGATGAGCCTGCTCGCGGCGGTGGCGTAATCCGCCGGGTCGTGGCCGTCGACGAGAAGTCCGCTGAGACCGTCCCGGACAGCCGTTCGCAAACCGCCGACGGCGGCGGCGATGACCGGGGTCCCGCAAGCCTGGGCCTCGAGGGCGACGAGCCCGAAGCTCTCGTTGTGGCTGGGGACGACGACGGCGGTGGCGGCGCGATACCAATCGGCCAGCCGCTGCTGGGGTGCTGGCGGCTCGAACCGGACGACGTCGGCGATGCCGAGGGAAACCGCCAGCTCCTGCAAGGCCTGCGGATGATCGAGCCCGGAGCCGCTGGGACCGCCGACGATGGCGACGACGAGCCGTTCGCGAAGCGAAGGGTCGCGCGCCAGCATCTCGGCGGCGGACCGCAGCAGCACGTCGGGCGCCTTCAGCGGCTGCAGGCGCCCGACGAACAGCAGCACCGCCGCATGTGGGGGCACTCCGAGCCGGGTACGCGCGGTGGAGGCCTCACCCGGCCGGAAGACCTCGAGATCGACGCCCGGGGCCACCACGTCGATGCTGTCCGGTGATGCGTCGTAGAGCTGTGAGAGCTGATACGCCTCAGCGGGGGTGTTGGCGATGAGCCGGGTCGACGCATCGACCACCTGCTGCTCGCCGATGACGCGAGCGAGCGGCTCCGGTACGTCACCCTCAGCCAGCGCGGCGTTCTTCACCTTCGCGAGCGTGTGGGCGGTGTGCACGAGCGGGACCGCCCAGCGCTCAGCAGCCACCCAGCCGACCTGGCCGGAAAGCCAGTAGTGCGAGTGCACCGCGTCGTAGTAGCCGGGCTCGTGGGCGGCCTCGACCCGCATGAGACCCGCCGTGAAAGCGCACAGCTGGGCGGGAAGGTCGTCCTTGCGCAGGCCCTCGTACGGGCCGGCGGTGATGTGGCGCACCAGGACGCCAGGGGCGAGCGGGACCGTCGGCGGCAGGTCGCTGCTGGTCGCCCGGGTGAAGATCTCGACCTCGACGCCGCGCGTGGCCAGCTGGCGGGACAGCTCGACGACATAGACATTCATGCCGCCGGCGTCGCCGGTGCCGGGCTGGTCGAGCGGCGAGGTGTGGACCGAGAGCATCGCCACCCGCTTCAGGCCCTCCGGCGAAGGTGCTGGCGACCGACCTGGGAGCGGGGTGAGATTCCCGCGCGCGGTGCGGCGCACAGCCACCGGGGAACACCTCCGCAGCACTCGGTCGCCCGGGCTCGCGCCGAAGGCTCAGGAAGATTCTGCCAGCAGGCCTAACCTCGCGGGGGTGCCGGTTACTCCCCAGACCGGTCGACTTGCTGCCGGACGCGCTCGCGCGCTCGGTGTCCCCACCCGCGGGACCACCGCACCCAACCGGCTCAGGCGGGTGGATCGCTGGCTCCTATGGGCGCTTGCCGCGCGCCTGCGGGACTCCTGCGAAGCCCCCCTCGTCGTCGATCTCGGCTTCGGGTCGACGCCCGTCACGACGGTCGAACTGGCTCATCGCTTGCAGCAGCGCCATCCAGACGCGCAGGTCCTGGGTCTCGAGATCGATCCGCAGCGAGTGGCCGCTGCCCAGTCAGCCGCCGTCGCTCCGGGGCTGCGCTTCGCGCGCGGCGGTTTCGAGCTGGCGGGAACGTCGCCGGCCGTGGTGCGAGCCATGAACGTGCTGCGCCAGTACGACGAGAAGGCGGTGGCCGCCGCATGGTCGGCGATGTGTGCGACGGGAGCGGCCGTCATCGATGGCACCTGCGACGAGATCGGGCGCCGGGCGTGCTGGCTGCTGGTAGAGAACGGGCAGCCGGTGTCGCTGACGCTGGCCGCTCACCTGCCTGGCCTGCAACGCCCGTCCGAGCTGGCAGAACGCCTGCCCAAGGCGCTGATCGCGCGAAACGTGGCGGGCGAACCGGTGCATGCGCTGCTGGCTGTGCTCGATGAGAACTGGGCGGCGGCCGCGAGCGTCGGTGTGTTCGGCGCCCGTCAGCGCTGGATGGCGATGGCTGAGGCGACGCGCGCCCAAGGCTGGCCAGTGATCGGACGGCGTGACCGCTGGCGGCTCGGCGAAATCACCCTTCGGTGGCCGCCTGGCAGAACGCAAAACAGGCTCCCGGGACCGTAGTCAGTCCCGGGAGCCTTGCTTTGGTTCGGCTGCCTTCCGTTGCGCGGAAGTCAGCCGGCGATCAGCCGACCTTGGCGGCGGTGGACTCGGCGACCTTCTCGGCGGAGCCGGCGGCGCGGCGCACGGAGGTGGCGGCACCCTTGGCCTGGGTCCGAGCCGTCTTGGCCTGCTTGAGGGCAGCCTTGGTGTTGGGGTTGTTGCGCACCGAGGTGACCAGCTTGTGGCCCCGCTTGACCAGATCCGCATAGGTACCGCGGGCCTTCTTCGGCAGCGCCTGCAGCTGGGTCGGGATGGTCTCGAGCTGCTCACGGACACTGTCCGGGAGGCTCTTCACCGAGCCGCGGGCCTGGTTGACCTGAGCCTGGGCGGTGCTGAAGCCGTGGCTGTAGAACGACGGGATCTCGCGCAGCTTCTCCACGGCGAGGTCGGCAACGCCGACGTACGCGTAGAACGGCTTGCGGACCCGGTCGAGATCGACGACGGCGGTGGCGTCAACGCTGGCCTTGACCGGTGCCGGCTTGGTGGTGCGAGCCTTGGTCGTAGCGCTGGCGGTGGAGCGGGTACGCGTAGTGGTGGTCTTGGCGACAGCCATGATGTACCTCCTGGTTTATCGGGATGAAAGCGGACTTTTCGTCGTCGTTGGAACGTGCATCACGACGACGCACTGCTATGTCTTGCGGCTGAGCCGCCCTCGGGATCAGCCCGAGGCTGGCTTGGCGCCGCGACGCGACGCCGGACGGGCAGGAGACGGCGTGGGCTCGACCATCGACAGCACCGGCTTGTCGGAGACGGCGATGTCGACGCCTTCGGCGGCAGCCATCTCCTCCGCCAATTCGGCAGCGGTACGCGACTCGTTCTCCTTGCGGAAGGAGTCGTAGATCTCGATCAGCACCTGCTTCTGGCGCTCGGTGAGGTGCGGGTCGTAGAGCAAGGCCTGCGCGAGCTCGGTGCCCTCGCGCTCCTCCAGAATTCCGGCCTGGACGTAAAGCGCTTCAGCAGAGATCCTCAGCGCTTTGGCGATCTGCTGCAGGATCTCGGCGGAAGGCTTGCGCAATCCGCGCTCGATCTGGCTCAGATACGGATTGCTGACACCGGCCTGGCGTGCCAGCTGCCGCAACGAAATCTGTGCGCTACGCCGCTGCTCGCGGATGTACTCGCCCAGACCTCGGACCGAGATCTCCTTGATGGAGGAACTGGAGAGACCGGGGACATTCAAACTCGGAACGTTCAAATTGGGCATGAATGCCGACCTCCTCTCGTCCTGCAACACCGACACTATGCGCGGGTGCTAACGATTGCAAGCAGTCGGCTAGCGGTAGGGGTGTGTGCCCCCTCACACCGCCGGACGCGGATCGACGGCACTCGCCGCGGGCTGCTCCCCGCGCACGTCCACCGCTTCCCCGGAATCCTCGTTCAGCCCCGGGCGCCCGCCGGGATGGCGCAATGCCACCAGGAAGGCGAGCGCCAAGGCCACGGCCATGCCGTACAAAACTCCAGCGGTAGCCGAGGCAAACCCGTGACTGATCGCGTCGGAGATCTTGGCCTGCAACGCCGCCGGCACCGACGCGCCGCCCGTCCCCGGGGATGCCGAACCGGCGGCGTGAGCGATCGAATCGATCTCGGGACGGCTCAGCCCTAACGCGCCGAGGGACGTGTGCAAGCGGTTGGCGAGCACGGTCGACAGCAGCGTTCCGAGCACCGCAATGCCCAGTGCCGAGCCGTAATTGCGGACGGTCTGGGTGATGCCCGTGACCTCGCCGTAGGAGGTGCCGAAGGAACGGTTCACCGCATCGGTGCTTGCGGGTCCGAGCAGCAGGCCGATTCCGGCGCCGGACATGACGATGTAAATCCACTGCGCGCCCAGGCTGAGATGGTTCAGATGGCTTGCCCACAAGGCGAATCCGACGGTCGATAAGGCGCAGCCGAGTACCACAGGACGCTTGGCACCGCGGGCGTCAAGCATGCGCCCGCCGAGCTGAGCCGCAGGCGCGAATCCGGCGAAGAACACGAGCAGATAGAGCCCGGCGTTGCTGGCGTTGTAGCCCAAGGAAACCTGCGAGTAGACGGCCGCGAAGAAGAACACCGGGACGAAGGCGATCATCGACAGCAGCAGGACCGCGTTGTCGATGACGAAGGCCTTGTCGCGAAAGATCCGCACCTGGATGAGCGGGCTTTCGGTACGCGCTTCGAAGCGCACGAAGGCGACCAGCACGAGCAGCCCGCCCACGATGCAAGCCCAGGTGCCGACGTTGCGCCAGCCCCAGCTCGAGGCCTGCTCAAAACCCAGTACTGACAGGCCCATTCCGATCGCCGTGAGCACGGCGCCGGGGATGTCGATACGCGCGCGCTGGCGGGTCACGGGGATCTTGGCCATCGCCGTGAGCACCAGCGCGATGACGGCAATCGGGATGTTGATCCAGAAGATGGCGCGCCACGTCCACTGCGTCAGGTAGCCGCCGGCGATGGGGCCGACGGAGGTCAACGCGCCGCTGACTCCGAAGAACACCGCGAGGGCCCGGCCCCGCTCGCGTACCGGGAAGATGGCGACGACGATGGCGAGGGCCGCGGGCACCATGAGCGCACCGGCCACGCCCTGCAGAACGCGGAAGATGATGATCCACGACTGCGCGAGCGAACCCTTGGGCGTCGCGCCGCAAAGTGCTGAGGCACCAGCGAATCCGACGATTCCGATGTAGACCATCCGGCGCGGGCCGATGACGTCAGCGAGCCGGCCTCCGAGGGCGAAAGCGGCTGCCAGCGCTAGCAAATAGGCGTTCACCACCCATTGGGTGCCGGCATGCGTCAGGGACAATTCGGACTGAATATTGGGCGACGCGATCGCCACGATCGTCTGGTCGATGAACGTCATGGCGACGGCGAAAAGCATCGCGGCCAACGCGAGGTTCTTCGTCCGGGAGGAGCCCTGCGCGGACTGCATTGCCGCCGAATGTCCACCGTTTCCGCTCACGGTTTCCCCTCCGTGTCAGTTACCCGCCGCCCGCAAGCCCACATCATCCGACATGTCAGCCAGGTGCTACCAGGCGCATCCGACCCATCTGTTTGACTCGCAACGACATCCGGTGGGCGAAAGGAGTTCTCGTGGGGCGATCGGGACCGTTGACCGGGGTGCGGGTGCTTGAACTGGCCGGCATCGGGCCGGGGCCGACGGCCGCGATGATGCTGGCGGACATGGGCGCCGAGGTGCTGCGCATCGATCGGCCGACCGCCATGAGAGCCGCCGCGTTCGCGCCCTACGACATTCCCGGCCGGGGCCGGCGGGCAGCAGTCATCGATCTGCGCCGGCCCGAGGCCGCCGAGGTGGTTCTCACCCTCGCCGAATCCGCGGACATCCTCCTCGAGGGCAACCGCCCCGGCGTCACCGAACGGCTCGGCATCGGTCCTGACGCCTGCCTGGCGCGCAACCCACGCTTGGTCTACGGGCGGATGACCGGATGGGGGCAGCACGGGCCCTGGTCATCGATGGCCGGACACGACATCGGCTACATCGCCCTGAGCGGAGCCCTGCACGCCATCGGTCCCGCCGGACGGCCGATCATCCCGCTCAACCTGATCGGCGACTTCGGCGGCGGCAGCACGTATCTGGTGATGGGTGTCCTCGCAGCGTTGCTCGAGGCCCGAACCTCCGGCCAGGGGCAGGTTGTCGACGCCGCCATCACCGACGGCGCGTCATCGCTGATGTCGTTCCTCTACGGGATGCACGCGAGCGGGGCCTGGGTGGATGACCGGGCGTCGAACATGCTGGACGGCGGGCTCCCCTGGTACGACGTCTACGAGAGCTCTGACGGCAAGTGGCTCGCCGTCGGGGCGTTGGAGCCGCAGTTCTACCAGGCACTGCTCGACGGGCTCGGCCTCACGCTCGAAGAGGCGCCGCAGGACCGCGGGCAGAGCGACGCGCTACGCGCGCGGTTCGCCGCCATCTTCGCCACCCGCACGCGTGAGGAATGGATGGGCGTGTTCGGCGGGACCGATGCCTGCGTCGCCCCGGTGCTGTCGATGACGGAGGCGCCGAAACACCCGCACAACGCAGCGCGCGAGACGTTCATCGAGATCGACGGCATCGTCCATCCTGCGCCCGCGCCGCGATTCAGCCGCACCCCGAGCGCCGTCTCCAGCCCGGCCGCGGCGCCCGGGTCGCACACCGTGCAGGCGCTGAGCGACTGGGGCGTGAGCGACGTCGAGGCCTTGCTGGCGGCCGGTGTGGTCGGACAGGCGTAGCCCGCTCAGCCGGGCTCGCCCGGCTTGGACTGCCACTTCTCGGTCGTCAAGGGCTGGAACGCCTCCAACCCCGCCAGCAGATCGGCGGGCGACGAGGCCGTCACGAGGAGCCGGCGATGGTCGAAGCTGAGAAAGCCGTTCGTCACCATGCGGTCCGCGTGCTGCAGGAAAAGCTCGTAGAAGCCGGCGACGTTCAGCACGCCGATGGGCTTGTGATGCAGCCCTAGCTGCGCCCAGGTGGTGACCTCCGCGAGTTCCTCCAGGGTCCCGAAGCCGCCGGGCAGTGCCACGAAAGCGTCAGAAAGCTCCGCCATCAGAGCCTTGCGCTCGTGCATGTTCTCGGTGACGTGCAGCTGCGTGAGACCGGGATGCGCCAGCTCGCGGTCGACCAGGTGACGCGGGATGACGCCGAAGACGCGCCCGCCCGCGCCAAGCGCTGCATCCGCGACGGCCCCCATCAGGCCGACCGACGCACCGCCGTAGACCACATCGATCCCGCGCTCGCCGAGGTAGGCGCCCAATGCCGTCGCCGCGGCCCGAAATTCAGGCTGCACACCGTCGCTGGAACCGCAGAAGACACAGACCGCTTGCAAGGCCTGGATCAGGTGGCGGGGTCGTCTTCGCGCAGCAGATCGCCGACGTCAGCGCGGCCGTCGCGGTAACGGCGGGTGATCTCGGCGCTGGCGGCGTCGTACACACCCTGAACCGCGCGGCGCCGTGCGGAGATGTCCGACTCGGTGGCGCGCAAGCTCTCCAGGAGCGCGTGGACCTCGTCGTCGTCGTGGTCGCTCAGGTCGGTGACGTCCATGGCGGCCGCCTGCTCCTCCGCGCGCCGGGTGGACCCGGCGTTGGAGGGTTCGGTCACCTGGTGACGCCCGAGACCGTGGGCCTGGCCGCGCGGACCGTCCGAGAGGATCTGCGGAAGCTCGCCGACGATGCCCTGGGCGTCGCCGCCGGAGCGCCGGATGAGCTCAGCGGCCACGATGTCGATGCGGCCCTGCAGCAGTCGGCGCAGGTAAGAGAGGTCAGTCTCTTCCTGGTCGGCCTCTTCACGCAGCGACCGGACCTCGTCCAGCGGCAGCTTCTCGAGGCCCTCGAGGTAGTTGGACGCCAGGACCTTGTCAATCCGGCGCTTTCCACCGGTAAGAACGCCCTCCACGTGGACCTCCCTGTCGACGTCCCCCGGCGCGGTGCCGACATGACACCCACGCGGTCAGCATGACCCCATGGGTGAACGCCGGTCGATCCCCAAGGCTAATTGACACTCCTGTCGGCAGGTCTGGGCAATTCACAAGGCACTTCTTGACGCTCGCTGACAACTCGCTGAGCAACCGGTCGATACAGACACGCCCAGACGGCTCAATCCACGGCGCGTACCTGCCGAGTCACAAGAAGAGGTCAGCCACTCGGGCGAGATGGCGGACGGGAAGGGGGCGGGCGTGCAGCGCGGCGATCTGAAGACGACGCCGCTTTCTGACCTGCTCAAACGCTTGGCAGACGCGAAAGCGACCGGCTGTGTCTACGTCCAGCCAGGTGCCCGACGGGCACTCGAAGCGACCGTTGGACTGCGCGAAGGCGCGATCTGCAATGTGATGATGCCCGGCGCCGAAGAGGCGGTCGGGGCTCGCCTGGTCGCGAACCGTCACCTCACCCCGTCCGATCTGGCCGAAGCTCGTGAGGCGCAGGAAACCGAACTCGCCGCCTGGACCCTGGCCGAACTGCTGATCCACCTGGGGCTGGCCGACGAGCAGGAGGTCGAAGCGCTCGTTTTGGAGCAGGCGCTGGCCGCCCTCACCGACCTCTGTGAGTGGACGTCCGGAAGCTGGCGTTTCCGGCGCCGCGAACGCACCGGACCCAGCCTTCCGTCTCCCCTCGCCATCGAAGAGGCTCTGGCGACCGTCGCCGACCGGCAAGCGCAATGGCTCGAACTGCAGGCCACATTGCACGGCGCGGACGCCATCGTTTCCCTCGCTGCGAATCCCGAGAACCCTGACGGCGCCCCCGACCTCGAGATGGACGCCGACGGATTCGCGCTGCTGTGTGCGATCGACGGCAACAAGACGCTGGGTGAGCTGGCCAGCTCGACGGGCTTCACGCTCCTCGACGCCGGACACAAGATCATCGCCCTCATCGACTCCGGTCTGGTGCAGATCGCCCATCCGTCCGACGAGGTGTCCGACGACGAAGACTTGGATGCCGAAGACCTGCACGGTGAGGCGTCGGCGGAGGGTGACGGCGGCGAAGCCCGCTCCCTCGCCGCCATCGCGGCCGCGTTCTCCTTCGATGGTCCGGCTGTCGCGGATCTGGAAGTCGGGCTCTCACCCGTCGGCGCACCCTGGCAGCCCCCACGGACCGCCAACGGTGACACGCTGGCCAGCGCCCTCGCCCGCGTCAGCGCGGCACTCTCCGAGGCCATGACGGGTCCGGACGAGCAGGAAACTGCGCCCGAGCCTGAGGCAGAGCCCGAAGCTGAGCTCGAACCGGTCGCTGAGGTCGAGGTCGAACTCGAACCGGTGGCTGAGGTGGAGGCTGAGCTCGAACCCGTGGCTGAGATCGAGGTCGAAGCCGTCGAGGACGAAGCTGAGCTCGAAACGGTGGCCGAGGTCGAGGTCGAGGTTGAGGTCGAGGCCCAGGTCGAGGCCCAGATCGAACCGGTGGTCGACGAGCCGATCGTCGACGAGGACGAGGAGTTCCTGGCCGAGGTCATCACGCTCCCGTTCGCCGCCCAAGACTCCGCGAGCGATGAATCCCACGAAGAGGACGCCCCCAGTCAGGACGCCGAAGAGATCATCGACGTGGTCGACACCGTCGAGGTCGAGGAAATCGTCGAGGTCGAGGAACTAGCCGAGCCGGTCGAGGCTGAACTTGAGCCGGTCGAGAGCCAGGCCGAGGTCGAGGTCGAGGTCGAGGCCGAGGCCGAGGCCGAGGTCGTCGAGGCCGAGGTCGTCGAGCCCGAGCACGTCGAGACCGCGCGTGAGAGCCGCGCGTCGGCTGCCAACGCCGCCCGCCTGCTCTCGGAGTTCTCCGAAGAGTCCGTCTCCCGCAAGCGGCAGCCTGAGGTCGAGGAGGAGCCGGAGCCCGAGCACGAGGCCCCGCCGGCGGCTCCGGAAGGCCACGCCCCCCGTCCGCGCCGCGAAAACGGGCTCGCGGACACTGCCGCCCTACTCCGTGAGCTCAGCGGCCTCAGCACCGAGACGACCTCGTCAGCCCCGCGGCTGCCGAACCGTCCCACGCCTGCCCCGGTGGCGGCCGGCGGCGGCCAGCACGCCCGCAAGCGCAAGGGCCTGTTCGGGCGCAGCTAAGAAGCGTCCAAAACTGGGTAATCGACGCAACCCGACCGGGGCTAAGCGGGATCGACCGAAGCCGCGATGCCGTCGGCAGCCAGCGGCTGCTCATCCGGGACGTTGCGCTTGATGACCGCCAGCGCAATCGGCCCGAGTTCGGCGTGGTAGGCGGGCGTCCCGATCCAGCCGACGGTCCGCTCCCCCGCGATGACCGGCGCTCCCCGCTCCGGCAGCGCGCCATCGAGGTGCAGCAGCACGAGTCGGCGCGGCGGGCGTCCGAGATTGTGGGTGCGGGCAACCGTTTCCTGCCCGCGGTAGCAGCCCTTCTGCAGATGCACCGCACTGTCCAACCAGGGCAGCTCGTTCGGGATCGTCCGGTGATCGCTCTCGAAGCCGAAACGCGGGCGACGGGCCGCGACGCGCGCTGCCTCGAACGCCGAATGACCCACGAGCTCAAGCCCGAGCGAGTCGACGACGGCGTCCACCTCCGCCCGGGGCACCAGGAGATCGACGCCCCACGGCATCTGGTGGGCGCGCAAACCCTCGGTCGCCAGGGCGGCAGCAGCGCCCTCACCCAAGACCGTGAGCAGTGCGCGGGAGTCGCGCCCGAGCTCGACCCGGAGCATGAAGCGCATCCGGTCCAGGTAAGTGACCAGCTCCGCCGCAGTGCCAGGCTCGACGTCGATCCACGTCGTCGCCCCGTCATCGACCAGCGCGAGGTGATGCTCGACGTGACCATGCGGCGAAAGGATCAGCGCTTCGGTACCGATGCCCGGCTCGAGATCGGTCAGGTGCTGGCTGGTGAGCGTGTGCAGCCAGCTGAGCCGATCCGGACCCGTGACCGTGACGACCTCGCGATGCGATCGATCGACCAGCCCGGCGGGAAACGTCTGCTCACGTAACGGATCGCCGTAGTGGGCTGCCACGCCTGCGTCAGGCGGGTCGCCTGCGACGGCGCCGGGACGTCCCAGCAGCGCACTCGGCGCAGCTACCTCAGCAGTTTCGGTGACGCTCATGAGCAGTCCTTGCACAGGCCGGAGAAGGTCACGTGGCGCACGTCGACCCGAAATCCGCGCTCCTCGCCGAGGCGCGCCACGACGTCAGCGACGAGCTCGGTCGAGACCGGTTCGACGGCATCGCATCGGCTGCAGACGAGGTGAACGTGCGGCTCTTCGGTCGTGGCGTGGTAGGTCGGAGCGCCGTGGTTGAGATGCGCATGCGCGACGAGGCCGAGCTCTTCCAGCAATTCGAGGTTGCGATAGATGGTGGAGATGTTGACCGCATGAGCAGTGGAACGGACCTCGACGCAGATGTCTTCCGGGGTCGCGTGGCCGAGCCGCGAAACGGCCTCCAGAACAAGCTGGCGTTGCGCTGTCAGCCGATATCCGCCCTCGCGCAGCTTGGTCTGCCAGTCAGGCGCGTCAGCATCGAGATCGGTGACGTGCGCATGACGATCCACGTCAGCGTGGGTGTGCAACCCCGCCCCAGCGTCGCGGCTCATCCTCCGGCTACCTCACACAGGTCGCGTCATGCCCCGCGGGACCAGACCCTGTGAAGGCTACGCCCGCGACCAGCGCCTTATGCGCTTGCCGCAACGCGAATGGCGACTTACCGTTAAGGGACACGGGAGAGGAGGTGGTCCGGTTTTGTGTAGACATAGGACTCGTGAGGTGACTGTCCGCTAGTCGCCGGTCTCGTGGTCAAGCCCGGCCGCCAAGCAAAAGGGTGCGCGAGCACCGGCGCCGGCGAACACCAGGCAGACACCATGACCCCCGGGTGCCGTCCAGTCCAGACGGCCCGTGTACGCACGGAAGCGCCCGGGGGTCGTCTGCGTCCCGGGGCAGATCCGCGGCTCAGGCCTTGCGCAGCCGGGCCGATCGGTGCGGGCGCAGCTCGTGGCCTTCGGCGGCGATGTCGATGGCGTACGCCAGGTCTCCCTCGACGATTCCGTAGAGCCGCTCGGAGCGCTCCACCTCGCGAGCCGTCGCCGTCCGCACCGTCACGTTGTCGGTCAGCTCGATCTTGCCGCCGTCGACGTCGCCGACGAAGACTTCCGCGATCCCGGTCGGATGCGCGAGCGTCACCTCGACGCGAAGGCCGCTCTCGAACGTCCCCGCCGTGCGCCAGTAGCCGACCTCGCTGTCGAGTACCACGCCGGATTCGGGGTCCCAGATACGCGACGTGTATCCCAAGACAGCCAGCCCGGGCACGCGTTGGAAGCGCAGCTCCTGGGCGAACGGGTAGTCCGGCTCTCCGGGGTAGCCGCCCACCCCTTCGCCGGTCCAGGTGCCGAGCAGGAACGCGATCGGAAAGAGCTCGGGTGCCAGCTCATCGTCGGAGGATGTCACGCGCCGAGCGTACGAGCGCCGCGTTGCTGCCGTGACGGCCCTCGGAGTCGACGAGCACATCTTCCAGACCGATGCGCTGGTCGGTGCCGAGCTGGTGGGCGAGCCGAAGTACTGGCCACGCCCCGAGTTCCTGGCCGTGCATGAGCAACGGCCGGCCGGTCGCTTCGGCGAGCGGGCGCAACAAATCGAAGTGCTGACGGGCGACGCCGGACGTCAGCAGCGGATCGGTCTCCACGACCTCGGCCAGCAAGCGGTGCATCCGCTCCCCGAGCCCGCTGAGCGCCAACGCGTCGGCTCCTGAAGTCCCCGAGAACAGGCCGGCCTCGACCCCGATGCCGGCTTCCAAGAGCGCCAACGCGAGTTCGTGGGCGCCTTCCTCATGCCAGTTCACCGAGGCATAGTCGGGCGCCGCGGCGGGGCTCCACGCGCGAATGCAGGCGAGGCGCCGGCCGGGATCGGGCTCCGCCCACGCGCCCGTGGTGACTCCCACGGGGATGCCGGGAACGGCCGCGCGCACCGCGGTGACGAACTCCGCGACCCACGCCGGATGAACGGAGTCGGCGCCCTCAGGGTCCTTGGGGTGAATGTGCAGCTCGTCGACTCCGGCCGCGACCATCTGCGCCGCGGCCTCGGCGACCTGCGTCGCAGTCAGCGGGACGCCGCGGCGGCGGGCCCCGTTGGGGCAGCCCTGGAGCATGGCCGGCCGCCTAGCGCTGGCCCTGGTAGAGCCGATAGACGACGAAGCCCGAGAACCACGCGAAGAGCACGAAGACCAGGATGAGCAGGCTCGTGTACACGACCTCCAGCACGGCGCCATGCTAACCCGGCGCAGCGGAGCTCCCCGGTAGCGTCGCCGTATATGAAGCGGCTGTTGGTCAAGGTCACCGCCGGCGCCGATGCCCCTGAGCGCTGCGCCCAGGCCTTCACGGTCGCGGCAACGGCGGCAAGCAGCGGCGCGTCGGTGGAGCTGTGGCTGACCGGCGAGTCGGCGTGGTTCGCGCTCCCGGGCCGGGCCGAGACGTTCGAGCTCCCCCATTCCGCGCCGTTGGCCGACCTGCTGGCGGCGGTCCTGACCGCCGGGAGCGTGACACTGTGCACGCAATGTGCAGCGCGTCGCGACATCGGGCCGGGCGACATCATCGAAGGGATCCGCATCGCCGGCGCGGCGAGTTTCGTGGAGTCCGCGCTCGCCGACGACGTCCAGGCGCTCGTCTACTAACGAGCTTGGGAGAATGGGCGAGTGACTCGCTCCATCGACGACGTTCTTGCCGCCGCCCGCTGCCGGATCCGCCGCCTCGATCCGCTCCAGACGCGCGACGCGGTCCGTGCCGGTTCGCTGCTGGTCGACATCCGCCCGGTCTGGCAGCGCGCGGAGTTCGGTTCGTTCCCCGGCGCCCTCGTGATCGAACGAAACCACCTGGAATGGCGGCTCGATCCAGCGAGCAGCGCGCACATCAGCGCCGCGACCGATCACGATGTGGAGGTGGTCGTCGCGTGCCAGGAGGGGTTCTCCTCGAGCCTCGCCGCGGCCGCGCTGGTCGACCTCGGCTTGCACAAAAGTGCTGATCTGGCAGGCGGTTTCAGGGCCTGGCGGGAGGCGGGGCTACCGACGGCCCCCGGCCCCGGTGTCGACTACCGGGGCGAGGACCTCGTGCCGCCGGCTCAAGCGGGCAGCGCCACCGACGCTTCAACCGCCTGACCCGCCGAGGCGACGACCTTCGCCTCGCCGGCGCCTTGCGACGACAGCGCGCGCAGGGTCCACTCGCCCGGCCGGGCAAAGAAGCGGAACTGCCCGGTGGCGCTCGTCACCACCTCTGCGGTGAACTCGCCCGAGGAATCAAGCAGGCGCACGTACGCCGCTGACACCGGCTGACCCTCGCGGGTCACCGTCCCCTGAATCACTGATTCCTTGGCCACATCAATTCCTTCGGTCGACAGTCCTCCGACTGGGGGAGCGCACATGCTCTAGGCGCCGATCTCGATCGGAACCCCGACGAGAGCGCCGTACTCGGTCCACGAACCGTCGTAGTTCTTCACGTTTTCCTGCCCGAGGAGCTCGTGCAGGACGAACCAGGTGTGCGCGCTGCGCTCACCGATGCGGCAGTACGCGATGCTGTCCTTGGTGAAGTCGACACCCGCCTCGGAGTAGAGCTTGCGCAGCTCGTCATCACTTCGGAAAGTGCCGTCTTCGTTGGCCGCCTTCGACCAAGGGATATTCACGGCGGTCGGCACGTGACCCGCCTTCTGCGACTGCTCTTGCGGCAGGTGCGCCGGAGCCAGCAGCTTGCCGCTGAACTCATCCGGCGAGCGCACGTCGACCAGGTTCTGCTGGCCGATCGCGGCGACGACCTCATCGCGGAAGGCGCGGATGTCGGTGCGTACGGGCTGCGCCTTGTACTGCGTCGCCGCGCGCTCGGTCGGCTCGGTCACCAGCTGGCGGGAATCGAGCTCCCACTTCTTGCGACCGCCGTCGAGCAGCTTGACGTCCTGGTGGCCGTAAAGCTTGAAGTACCAGTACGCGTACGAGGCGAACCAGTTGTTGTTGCCGCCGTAGAGGACGATGGTGTCGTCGTTCGAAATCCCCTTTGATGACAGCAGTTTTTCAAACGCGGCCTGGTCGACGAAGTCGCGCTTGATGGGGTCCTGAAGGTCCTTGGTCCAATCGACGCGCACGGCGCCGCGGATGTGGTTCTTGTCGTAGGCGGAGACGTCTTCGTCGACCTCGACGAGGACCACCTTGGGATCGTCGAGGTGGGCCTCTGCCCACTCGGCACTGACGAGCACGTCGGCTCGGCTCATGGGGAACTCCTCTTGCGAAAGATGGGGAAGGGTCAGGCGGCGAGGGAGCGGGACGGGGCTCGGACTCGCGAGGGCGGCGGACGGTGACGCGATAACCCGCGTCAGCGCAGGCTCAGCCGGCCTGACACAGGCAGCTGCCCACGCGGCACAGGTCGACCACGCGGCGTTTGAAGAGCAGGAGGCTCAGGGCAGACTGCATAACGCGCTCACCCTAGCTGCTGGGGGCGCGGATCGTCAGGCCCGAGGCGGACGCGGCGATCACCAGGCCCTCGGGGGTCACCGTCGCGCGCTGCAGCTGGATGCCGAAAGGCAGCTGCGAGATCGGCAGCCGGACCGTCAGGAATTGCTCGACAACTCCAGTGGAGAGGCGCTTTCCGGGAAGCTTGGCAAGTACCGAGGCCAGCGCGACCGGGCGCAGCGTGATGGCGCTCCCCGAGACATCGATGTGCGCCTGCGCCGAGAGCGAAATCCGCGGAGGGAACGGCAAGGTTCCGGTCAGCCGCAGATTGCCCTTGTCGGCCGACACCTTCAGGACCTGTCCGAGCTGACTGGAGATGTAGGCGTTCAAATGCGCGTAGCCCAGGGTCACGACAGCGTCGGCCCGGTCCACCGGCACCTCACTGACCGACCCGGACACCACCTTGCTCAGCGGGACGCTGACGCCATGGGCATGCACGCTGAGCTTGTCGACCGTGAGTCCGTTGCGGGTCACGTTGCGCACTGAGACGTCGACCTCGTGATAGCGCCCGCCGAGCACCTGCGTCAGGAACGGAAAGCCCTTGATCGACACCTGCGGTTTTGCCGACAGTTCTTGGGATTTCTGCACCCGGTCGGCGATCTGACTGTCGGCGACGAGCAGCGCGATGCGATCCGCGGCGATCAGCACGACCACGAGGATCGCCAAGGTGACGATCAGTCCTTTGCGCATCCCGAGCCGCTACCCCGCCCCGGGGGCGATGACCCTTCCGACGAGATATGCCACAGGACACGCCAGCGCGAGCGGCAGGATCGCCGCGACAGCCGCATTCGTCACAGCTGCAGGCCAACCGGCGCTGGGGGGACGCGCTTCAACCGCGATGCGTACGAGCAGGCGGTCCGCAAGCAGCACGGTGACGACGCAGCAGGCCCCCATCGCCGCCGCGTGACCGGTCGTCAGACCGCCCTTGCCCAGACCGCACAGCAGCGCCGCCGCGATCCCGACTCCGAGCGCCGCCACCCGTCGCGGCAGATCAGGGGCGACCGGCAGCCGGACGACGACGAGCGCAGCGCCGCTCGCCAGGAGCGCCACGAAACCGGCCGAGCGTCCCACCGGTAGCTCGCGTAGCGGAAGCAGCAGGGCCGGTGCTGCGCCGAGGATGATCGCGGCGAGCGTCAGCGCGACGGCGGACGTCACGCCGCGCGGATCGCGGCGCACCAGCTGATGGAAGAGCACCGCGATGACGCTCACGCCGATGACGCCGGCGATCGATCCACCCGTGGCGGTGCGGGTGCGCAGCAGGACGACGTCAGCGACAGCGACGCCGATGACGACGAGAACGGCAGCGTCGAGCGTCGCGGCGAAGCTCACGAGCCACCCGGCCACGAAGGCCGCCTGCACCACGCCCACAGCAACGGCAAGCGCGGGCCGTCCTGACGCGTTGCCTACGAGCAGGACGGCTGCAGTCACGACCGTCGCTGCCGCCCACCCCGCGGACATCCGGCCGGATGGGCGCGCGTGGCTACGCGCAACACCGCTCACCCGCCGTTCACCGGCAAATCCTGTCACGCCGGAGCGGGGATGACCGCGCTTCCGCCGGCGAACGGGGGCAGGACCTCCACCCTCTGGCCCTCCTGGAGCGCAAGGGTGGCCGCAGCCTCGCGCTTCACCGGCCGGTCGCCCACGATGTAGGAGCAGATGCCGAGCAGCCGCGCCATTTCCGGCCCGTGCTTGGCGCCCGACTGCTCGATCACGTCAGCGAGGGTGTCACCGGCGAGCACCTCGCTCGCGCATCCAGCCGCCTCACGGGCGGCCGCCCAGTAGTGCACGGTCACGCTAGTCATCGATCACGACCGGCGGGCTCGGCTCGAGCGGGCTCCCCAGCTCGACCAGGCGCGGCAGCGTCGCACCGATGCGGCGCAGCAGCTGGGGGTCCGCGGCCTCCTCGGCGTGCCCGAAACCGGACTCCATCCACAGCTCGACCGGGCCCGTCGCCGCCTGGCTCAGCGCCACCGCATGGCGCTCCCTGAGATAGGAATCGCGGTCCCCGTGGACTACCAGCAGCGGCACCGTCAGCCGGGCGGCAGCGTCCAGCGGCGAGAGCGGCTCCTTGCCCCACCCCTTCGGGTCGATCCGCACCCGGAAAACCTCGCGGGCGATGACCCGTCCCAAGCGCGTCAGCACCAGGAAATGCAACCGCTTCATGGGCTTGGTGTCACGGATGTACCAGGTGCCACCGGTGCTGACGCAGACCACCGCGTCCACCGGCTGAGTGAGGAGATGGCCGTGCACCTCATGCCCGACGAGCGCCGCATGCCGGATGACGGCGGCGCCTCCCATGGAGAAACCGACCGTGACGACGCGCTCGTGGCCGAGCGAGCGCAGGTACGCCACCGCGGCGTCGACCTCGAACACCTCCCGGTCGGCCAGCGTGGACCGGCCACCGGACCGGCCATGACCGCGAAGATCGACCTGAAGCACGTCGGCGTACTCGGCCAGCACAGCGGTCGCGCGGGCGACTCCCGGCTTGCCCGACCAGCCTGAGAAGCCCGGGACCAGGACTATTGCGACGTGACCCGTGCCGCGGGCGGGGGTGTACGTAGCCGCCAGGCGCACCCCGTCAGCCGTCCGTAGGGGAACCGCGGAAGTAACACTTGATTGCGTTCCCATGTCGTCGTCTATCCTTACTCAGGAATCGGGTCGACGACGCCCCGTCCCTGTTGCTGCTGCGATACACGAGGGAAGCCCCATGGCCGTCGTCCTGATTTTGACCGCATCTCCCGGCGGCGCCGCTGAGGTGCTGCCCGGTCTCTCACTTCTTCCGCATGACGTTCGGGTTGCCCCTCCTGAGCCGTCGGCTCTGCTGGACACCCCGGCGGTCGACGCTGTGCTGCTCGACGCCCGCCGTGACCTCGCCGGCGCCCGCAGTCTCGCCCGGCTGCTGCGCACGACCGGCCTGTCGGCACCGCTGCTCGCCGTGGTCACCGAAGGCGGCCTGGTTGCCGTTGCTTCCGACTGGGGACTGTCCGACGTCGTACTCGATGCCGCCAGCCCGGCCGAGGTCGACGCCCGGCTGCGGCTGGCCGCAGCCCGCGGTGCCGCTCCTGCCCGCTCGACGGCGAACGAGGGTGCTGTCTCGGTCGGCGGTCTGGTGATCGACGAGGTCACCTACTCGGCCCGGCTGCGCGGCCGCTCGCTGGAGCTGACCTTCAAGGAGTTCGAGCTGCTGAAGTTCCTGGCGCAGCACCCGGGGCGGGTCTTCACCCGCGCCCAGCTGCTTCAGGAGGTCTGGGGCTACGACTACTACGGGGGCACCCGCACCGTCGACGTTCACGTCCGCCGGCTGCGCGCCAAGCTCGGGACCGAGCACGAGCAGCTCATCGGCACCGTGCGCCACGTGGGCTACAAGTTCGTCGCCCCGCCCCCGAGCCAGGCCCACCAGCAGCATTCCCACGGCTCGATGACGTCATCGAGCGTCGCCCTTCCCGTCTGAGCTCTCGGCCTGGCCGCTAGCGTGCCGGTCGTGATCGAAACCCTGCAGTCGCTGCCGCCGGGCGACGTCCTGGCGGTGCGGGGACTGGTCGCCGCCGTCACGACGGCGGACGGCGTCGCGCCGCTTTCAGAGCAATCGCTGCTCCACCTCGAGGACTCCACCGCCGGGGCGCAGCACCTCCTGCTGCGCCAGGACTCGTCGGTCGCGGGCTACGCGCAACTCGAGGCCGATGGCTCCGCCGAGCTGATGATCGATCCGTTGCACCGGCGGCAGGGACACGGTCGGGCGCTGCTGGAGGCGGTCGCGGCGCAGTCGGGCACGGGCCTTCGCGTCTGGGCGCACGGCGATGGCGCCGGGGCGCGGGCGTTGGCGTCCCAGCTGGGCTACGAGCGCTCACGTGTGCTGCTACAGCTACGCCGAGGACTGTCCGGCGAGCTGCCGGAAGCAGTGTGGCCACCTGACGTGACGGTCAGGACGTTCGAACCGGGCCGTGACGAAGCAGCCTGGCTGGCCGTCAACGCCGCCGCGTTCGCCACCCATCCGGAGCAGGGCCAATGGCGACTGTCCGACCTCCAGCAGCGGGAGCAGCAGGAGTGGTTCGACCCGAAGGGCTTCTTTCTCGCCGAGCACGACGGTGAGCTGGTCGGCTTCCACTGGACCAAGATCCATCGCGAGGAGACGCCGCCGATCGGGGAGGTGTACGTCGTCGGGGTCCATCCGGCTGCCGGCGGAAAGGGACTCGGACGCGCGCTGACCCTCGAAGGCCTGCACCACCTGCGCTCCAGCGGAATGACGGACGTGCTGCTCTACGTCGACGAGTCCAACGTGGCCGCGATGAAGACCTACGAACGGCTCGGATTCACCCGCTGGGCCACCGACGTGATGTACAGCCGCGCGTAACAGATGTCAGGCGGCGAATCCGGCGCCGCTTTCGTGTGACGACGATGAGCGCGCCGCCGCCGCCGCATAGCGCCTGATCAGGGCGCTGAGCTCGGTGATCGACATAAATGACGACACGCCGCGGCTAAACAAGTGACCCGCGAACGCCGACGCTTACCTTGACCCCTTCTGCTGATTCTGACCGCCGATCGTGAATGACCACGACCGGCCGCCGAAACCACGAGCTCCGCGAGGAGATTTCACCAATGCCCGCCTCGGCCCGCCTGAGCTCGCGCCGCGCGTGGGTTTCGGTCGCGCTCGTGGCGCTGACCGCTCCGGTGCTGGTCCTCGGCGGAAGCTCGCCTCCTGCGTATGCCATCAGTGATCAGCAGAAATTGTCCCAGCTGCAGCAGGACGCCGGATCCGCCGCCACCGACATCGGGGTCCGCGACGCCGCAGCCGAGCGCGCGGCGCTGGCGCTGCTGCAGGTTCAGGCCAAGGTCGCCGCAGCTCGTACGGCCCTCGCCGGCGCCAACCGGGAGCTGGCCAAAGCCCAGCAGATCCTCGTCGCCAAGCGGGGCGAACTCGCCCAGGCACAAACGGACGAGCGTGCCGCGCAGGCCCAGGTCACCGCGGCGACCGCGAAGTATGACAAGGCACGCGACCAGCTGGAAGTCATGCTGCGATCCGCATTCGAGGACGGCGTCGGCGGCGACCTTGACGCTTTGATGGACGGCGGCACCCCCGACCAGCTCGCCGACCGGGTCGGCCTGCTCGATCAGCTCTCGGCGACGCGTCAGTCCCGGCTCAAGGGGTTGGCTGCCAGCAAGGACGAGCTCACCCGCAGGGAGAACGTGCTCGCCTCCGCCCGCAAGCGAGCACAGAGTGCCGTAACGGCCGCTGACCAGGACTTCAACAACGTCTCCGCCGACCAGAACCGGGCCCAGAATGCGTCGGCGCAGCTCGTCTCCCTGCAGCGCCAGCAGCAGACGGCTTTCAGCAAGGCCAAGACCGCGGCGGCAGCAGCACAGAAGAAGTACTCGGATCTGCAGGCTGCTTCAGAGCGGCTCCAAGAGGTGCTCGCCGCGCGGGCGGCAGGCGAGAGCGGGACCATCCCCCTGTCGACCGGCGACCCCGGAGCCGAGAGCGCCGGCGGCCTGGTGATGCCGACCACGGGCGTCTTCAGCTCCGGCTTCGGCTACCGCACCGATCCCTTCGGCGGCGGCACCACGTTCCACGCGGGGCAGGACATCGCGGCACCGACCGGGACCCCGATCGTCGCGGCCACAGCCGGCACGGTCGCCATCGTCGAGACCCCTGACCAGAGCGGCGGCTACGGCAACTACACCTGCATCGACCGCGGCGCCGGCTTCGCAACGTGCTACGCCCACCAGTCGGTCGTGGAAGTCAGCGTCGGCCAGGTCGTGAAGCAGGGCCAGCTCATCGGCCTGGTCGGCAGCACCGGCGCTTCCACCGGACCTCACCTGCACTTCGAGGTGCGCATCAACGGCGTCCCGGTGAACCCGCTCCCCTACCTGCCGTAGGCCTCCAGCTCAGAGCGGGGGCGGCGGCGTGGGCTCCGGAGGCCCAGGCGGCATCGGCGCCGGGGGCGGCATCGGCGACGGGGGCGGCGGCGGTACGGGATCGGGTGTCGTTGCGCGTATCACCTAGCGGGTGTACCCAGCAGCGCCCCAAGCACCGGGCGGCGGGGCAGCGACCTGGCCGATCTGGTTGGCCCGTCGCTTGGGTTCCAGCCGACGCAGCAGGATCGCGACGCCCATGATCGAGACGCCGCTGAGCGCGAGCAACACCCACAGATCGCCGAACCAGGTGACGCTGTCGTGGCGCCAGATCGCGTCGACCCGCGGCGGCTTGTGGTGGCAGATCTGGTTGATCTCGGCGCTGTCGGTGCTGCTGAGCAGGTCGGGCGGGAGCTGGCCCTGAGACTTCGCCTGATCCAGCTGGGCGCAGAACTGCGGGGCGCGGATGGTCTCGATGGCGCGTAGGTCGACGGTCGATGCCGTCATGGCAAAGCCCCATCGCGCCGGGACGATGTAGGACACCTGCTCCAGCCCCGGCCTTCCCGCCAGCGGCACCAGCCCGCCGGAGAAGATCAGCTGCACCATGATCATCAGGACCAGCATGGGCATCGCCTTGTCAGCGTTGTTGACCCACGCCGAGATCACCAGGCCGAGCATGGCCGACGCGATCGTCAGCGCTACGACGGCAACGGCGATCTCCACGATCGTGGAGCCCAGAACCAGCGGATCGTGCGCACCCTTGCGTCCGGCGAGGGCCAGCACCGTGAGCACCAACGACTGGCACGTCACGATCACCGAAAGCACGACCACCTTGGACCACAGGTAGGCCGCCGCGGAGAGTCCGATCGAACGTTCCCGCTGGTAGATCGGACGCTCTTTGACGATCTCGCGGACCGAACTCGCGGCCCCCATCAAGGTCGCCCCGAGGGCTATGACGAGCAAGAGCTGCCGGGCCTTGATATTGGCGCTGACGGCGTTGAAGCCGAGCCCGTCGGGATCGGGGACGATCCGGCTGATGGCCGCCAGGATCACCGGAAGTGCCAGCAGGAGCCCGAGATAGGAACGGTCTGCCGCGATCACCGAGAGGTAGCGGCGGCACAGCGTCGAGAACTGGCTGGCGATCGACTGCTGGCGAAGCGGCGGCAGGCTGGTGCGCCGGACAGCAGCCGGACCGGCGGGTCCGCCGACCACGTAGCGCTGATAGTCCGGTGACGAGCGGAACCGCTGGGCCCATTCCTGCGGCGGGCGGCGCTTGAGGGTGTGGAACATCTCCGCGTACGAGCGCGCCTGAAAATAGGTCAGGGCGGCCTCGGGCTTGCCGAGGTAGGCCAGCTGACCACCCTCGGCGAGCACCAGGAGCAGATCGCAGACGTGCAGGTTCAGCGTCGAATGGGTGACGACGACGACCGTGCGCCCGTCGTCAGCGAGGTCGCGCAACTTGGTCATGACCTCGGAGTCGAGGTCGGGGTCCAGGCCGGAAGTCGGTTCGTCGAGGAAGAGCAGCGACGGTTTGGTGAGCAACTCCAGCGCCGTACTCGTGCGCTTGCGCTGGCCGCCGGAGAGCTGGCCGGAGCCCCGGTTGTGTTGCTGGTCGGTGAGTTCGAGCTCGGCCAGCACCTCATCGATGCGCGCGTTGCGCTCGGCCGCGCTCACATCGGCCGGGAAGCGCAGCTCGGCGCCGTACCGGAGAGCCTGGCGCACGGTCAGAGCGGTGTGCCAGATGTCTTCCTGCGGGACGAGTCCGATGCGCTGGCGCAGATCGTCGTACTCGCCGTAGAGGTCACGTCCCGCGTAGGTCACGGTGCCGCGAGAAGCAGGCCGGATTCCGGTGAGAGCTCCCAGCAGGGTCGACTTGCCGGCACCGCTCGGGCCGACGACCGCGAGCATGCTTCGTGGGGGCAGGGTGAAGCCGACGCCCTGCAACAGCACCTTCTCCCCGTGACCTGAGGGCACCGTGACAGTCAGCTCCGACGCCACGAACGTCAGGTCGCCGGTGTCCTCGTACTCGAGAAGTTCGCTGCCGGCCAGCCGCAGTTGGTGGCGCCCGATGCCGACGATGTCGCCTTCGGACAGCAGCGCACGACCCTGGATGCGGCGGCCGTTGACGTAGGTGCCGTTCGCGCTGCCCAGGTCGACGATCTCGGACGTCTGGCCGGGGTGGAAATCAGCGTGGCGCCGGCTCGCCAGCAGGTCGTTGATCACGAGGTCGTTGGAAGGGTCGCGGCCGATCCGCAGCACCGCCCCGCCGACGCGATGCACGCCGGTGAGCACCGGTCCACCGCCTGATCCCGCGGGGACCCCGGCGCCGTTGGGGGCGCTGACCGGGGCACTCCTGATGGTGGGTACGTACGGAGGCGGAGCCATCGAGGGCGCCGGAGCAGGTGGGACTGACGGGGGCGCGGAAGGGGGCGCCGAAGGTGGGGCGAGCGGCGGCCCGGTCGATGCGCCGACGGGTGCCGGCACCTGCGGGCTGAGCACGACCTCGGGCCCTTCGGCGGCCAGGCGCAGCCGAACGTCGCCGTTGACCACGATCTCGTCGACGCGGCTGCCGTTGTGCCAGGTGCCGTTGGTGCTCCCGGCGTCCGATGCACGCCAGAAGTGCCCGTCGTGATGCAGCCGCAGGTGGCGGCTGGAGACGAGCGGGTGCAGGACGACCACGCGGCATGCTGCCGGGTCCCGGCCGACCAACCAATCCGTGTCAGGCGTCAGCACATGGCTGGTGCCGTCGACGAAGAGACGCAAGGGGTGCCCGGGCATTGGAAAAGCGTAGAGGTGCAGCTCACGGCGGGGGCGCGTTTCGGTGAAGCCACGCCGTCAGAGCGCGCCGAGGCCCCCGTCGAGATGAGACGTGTCGTTCCAGCGCGCAAGCGCCGGCGTCTCCCGCTCGTAGCCGAGGATGCTCACGGCGGCGGTCGCGAGCAGCAGGTGCTGCCCGGCGGTCGGTGGGGCATCGATCCAGCGGGCTCCGAGAATGCGCAGCAGGTGCCCGTGAGCGAAGAGCAGGCAATCGCCATCGGCGGCGCGCACCCTCGCGATCACCCGATCGGCCCGGGCGGCGACCTCGTCGGCCGTCTCACCGCCGATGACCCCGTCCTGCCAGATCGACCAGTCCGGACGCTCCTCGCGGATGTCGTGCGTAGTGCGGCCCTCGTACTGCCCGTAGTCCCATTCCTGGAGGTCATCGTCGATCTCGGGCGTCTGCCCCGCGAGCTCTGCCGTGTGACGAGCCCGCACGAGCGGGCTGGAGAGCACGAGCCCGAAAGTGCGACGGGTCAGCACCGGCCACAAAGCAGCAGCCGCGCGTTCTCCTTCGGCCGTGAGCGGGACGTCGGTGCGGCCGGTGTGGCGCCCGCTCTGGCTCCATTCCGTGGTGCCGTGGCGTACCAGCCACACTTCGCCGCCGGTCCCGGACATCTGGGCGGGACCTAGACCGCGCGGCCGCGTGCGGTGCGGTAACGGCGTATCAGCGCGTTGGTACTGGCGTCGTGTTGCAGGTCAGGCGCCTGCTGGTCGTGGAGTTCGGGTTCGATGCGCTTGGCGAGCACCTTGCCGAGCTCGACGCCCCACTGGTCGAAGGAATTGATGTTCCAGATGACGCCCTGGGTGAGCACCTTGTGTTCGTAGGTGGCGACGATCTGGCCGAGCACGTAGGGAGTCAGCCGCGACGCGAGCAGCGTGCTGGTCGGACGGTTGCCCTCGAAGACGCGCGCCGCGACCTGAGAGGCGGGCACGCCCTCGGCCTCCACCTGCTCGCGGGTCTTGCCGAAGGCCAGCGCCTCCGTCTGCGCGAAGAGGTTCGCCATCAGCAGGTCGTGGTGGCCTTCCAGTTCGTGGCGCGGCTCGATGAACCCGATGAAGTCGGCGGGGATCAGTCGCGTCCCCTGATGAATCAGCTGGTAGTACGCATGCTGACCATTGGTGCCGGGCGTCCCCCAGACAATGGGACCCGTGTCATACGTCACCCGCTCTCCCTCGAGCGTGACCGACTTGCCGTTGCTCTCCATGTCGAGCTGCTGCAGGTAGTTCGTCAGCGTGCCGAGGTAGGCGCTGTAGGGGAGCACCGCCGCCGTCTGGGCGCCGAAGAAGTCGATGTACCAGACGCCGAGCAGGCCCATCAGGACCGGCAGGTTGCGCTCGAATGGGGTCGTCCGCAAATGCTGGTCGATGGAGTGAAAGCCGGCGAGCATGTCAGTAAAATTTTCCGGGCCAATAGCGATCATCAACGAAAGGCCAATAGCGGAATCGAAAGAGTAACGCCCGCCCACCCAATCCCAGAAGCCGAACATATTGTCGGGATTGATGCCGAACGCCTTCACCGCTTCGGTGTTGGTGGAGACAGCGACGAAGTGGTGCTCCACCGCAGATTCGCCAAGTGCGTCCACCAGCCATGTTCGACATGTACGAGCGTTCGTCAATGTTTCGACGGTCGTGAATGTCTTGCTGCTGACGACAAAGAGGGTCTGCGCCGGGTCGAGGTCACGAAGCGCCTCATACGCGTCGTCGCCGTCGACATTGCTGACGAAGCGGCAGTGGATCTGCGGCGACCGGAAATCACCGAGAGCCTGATAGGCCATCGCGGGACCGAGGTCGCTGCCACCGATCCCGACATTGATCACCGTGGAGATCCGCTTGCCGCTCGCGCCGGTCCAGTCACCGCTGCGCACCCGGTCGGCGAAAGCCGACATCCGGTCGAGCACCTCGTGGACTTCGGGGACGACGTCCTGGCCGCCGGTGACGATGCTTTCCCCGCGCGGCGCCCGCAGCGCCACGTGCAGCACAGCACGGTCTTCCGTGACATTGATGTGCTCGCCGGCGAACATGGCGTCGATTCGCTCGCGCAGGCCGGCCCGCTCGGCGAGCGCGACGAGGAGCCGGATCGTCTCGTCGTCCACGCGATGCTTCGAGTAGTCCAGATACAGGCCCTCGGCTTCGAGCGTCAGGCGCGTGCCGCGATCCGGATCGGAGTCGAACAGCTCGCGCAGATGCGTCTTCTCGATGGATGCGTAGTGGCTCGCCAGGGCCGCCCATTCCGGGGTGCTGGTGAGATCGGAAGCAGGCACGGGCGGGACCTTCCGAGGAGAGCTTGGCGTGGCTTGCGCAAGTCTGCCCGTTCCAGCGTTAGGGATGCTCGCCGGGTAGCGAGGACGCGTGCGGCGCGACCGATCGGTGCGGGGCCGATGGGGGTCCAGTCGTGTCGCGGAGTCCGTAACGCAACGCGCATCTAAAGCGCACTCAGCGTAATAAACTGCGATTAACGTCCGATTTAAGAGTGATGTTGAGGTGTGTTACCCGAGGTAACCCAAGCAAAACTCTAGAACCTGATTTCTAATGTTCCGAGTTCCCCGCGGGTGTCTCGTTATCCGTATAACTTACTAACGTGGAAGAAGTGACCGGGCGCCAGTGGACGTTTTTCACCCACCACGCGCATGTGCTGCTTAGCTTGGCGCGCGACCCCACGCTTCGTCTTCGCGATATTGCCGGCGCCGTGGGCGTCACCGAGCGAGCCACCGCCACCCTGGTCTCCGAGCTTGTCCATGCCGGCTACTTGCAGCGCTTCAAGGACGGCCGGCGAAATCACTACCGGGTCGACCTGTCGGGCAGCCTCAGGCACGGCCTGGTCGCCAACGCGTGCGTGGCCGACGTGTTCGAGCCGCTACTTTCGCCCTCCCGGGGCGATTCGCTCACCTCGGAGCGGGGGGCCTAGGGCGAGCGCTCGCCGGTCCCGGCTCAGGGCACGGTTGTCGCGCCTGCTCACGCTCCCGTATGCTCAGCGATGCTCCCGGCGGCGGACGCTGCGGATGATGGCTTCGCGCCGCGACCGCGGTGAAGCCTTCGTCCCCATCGTCTAGCGGTCCAGGACATCGCCCTTTCAAGGCGACGGCGCGGGTTCGAATCCCGTTGGGGGCACGCAGTACGTGTAAGGCAGTACAACTGAAGATCGTTGAAGCTTGGTCTCGTGGTGAAGTCTGGAGTTCACGCCGCCCTGTCAAGGCGGAGGTCGCGGGTTCGAATCCCGTCGAGACCGCTCCTCACGTAGGTCCCGTCGCGCTATAGGGTCCCGTGAGCGCTACCCGGGCAGGTAGCTCAGTCGGTACGAGCATCCGCCTGAAAAGCGGAGGGTCGGCGGTTCGATCCCGCCCCTGCCCACCACCACGCTGGACGTCGACGGCGCGAGCGGCGCTACAGATGAAAGTCCCGCAGGATCGGGCCGGCGATCGCCGTCGCGAAACGCTGGGCACCTGGCATGAACACCGGGCAGGTCTTGGAGCCGTCGGCATTCACGGTTTCGGCGACGGGGCAGAAGTGCGTTCCGTCGGCCTGGCGCACCACAACCGTCTTCGTACCGTCGGGCCAGCGTCCGGTGCAGGTCTCCCAAGGCAGGCAGGGCAGCGTGGCGGAGTACCTCCCGTGCCACTCGAGCGGGTTCGCACCATCGATGTAGCGGGCAAGGTGTCCGGCGCGATAGCGGGCCGGCAGCTTGGAGAACATCACGCCGATGGGCATCAGACCCACGTAGCCCTGCTTTGCCTGGCCGGCCGAGATGGGTGTGCTCACGAAGTACACGGGGATCTTCGACTGTCCGAACAGCGCGATGGTCAAGGCTGAGTCGGTCGCATATTTGTTCACGAGAGCCTGACCGCTGTAGGCCACCCCGTTGGCATCGTGCATGCAGGGCGTGAAGGCGTCGCCGGAGAACTGGATCACAGCGACTTGCGGATGGAACGCGTCGGGATCGCTCGGATTGAGCTCGTTGTGCATGTCGGTGAACCAGTCGCACAGCGCCGTGCCGCCAAACGTGTGGAGCCGAGTGACGACCTTGCCTGACTCACCGAGGACGAACGCGATGTTCGACGCCGCCTGCCCGGCGATCGAATCCCCCCACACCTCGACCCGCAGCGGGAGGGTGACGGTCGGCGTCGGCCTGGGCGCCGGTGATGGCGTTCGCGTCGGGCTGGGATCCGCGCGTGCAGCCGAGGGAGCGGCCGTTGGGGAGACCGCGTGCGAGGACGGCGTTACGGGCCTCGGCGCGGGAGCGCCCCGCGCGCCGGTTGCGCTGGTGCCGGCGCACGCGACGGTCACCCCCGCGACGACAGCGAGGACGAGCACGGTGAGGGCGCGACGGGGACGGCGCGACATGGCTGCTCCCCTCCCGGCCCTCCTAGCCTGACTGGCTTGACCGCTACGCACGCAACGTCATGCCGTCCGGGTTCCACTCCAGCGCCCAGCCGTACCGCGCGGCGGCATCGGCCTGCGTGCCGTCCAGGAAGACGTTCTCACGCCGGATGACGAGGTCGTCCGCCGAGACGTGGAACGACGCGACGACGCAGATCCGGGCGCTCGGCGACGACGTCCCCACGCGCATGGTGAGGTTCTTGCCGCTCGGTGCGGTCACCACGAGTTCGGGACGCAGCGCCTCCCATTCGGGCGAGCCGTGCAGCCCGTACGCGAAGACGAAGAATCGCCGAAACTCGGCCAGCGCTGCCAGATCCACGAAGATCGTTTGGCCTTCACGCTCGTCGCGACGACCGAGGCGCAGCACCTGACGCGGACCCAGCAATCCGGGAGCGCTGATCGCGTTGCCGAGCGTCTGCATCACGCCCACAGCACGGTCGCCCGCTTGCCAGAAGCAGCCCAGTTGCAGGTCGCTGGGACGCGGCAGGCGCGAGGCGGTCGAAAGCGGCTCCCACCGCAGCGTCAGGGTCATGCCGCCGGACCCGCGGTCGGCCTCTGTCCACGTGGTGACGGGATGGTCGTCGTCGAGCAGCGAGACGTCTTCCTGGCGCTGGCGGAACCGCGACGAGTGCTCACCGAACACCACTCGCGATGCCGGGCGGAGAGCCTGCACCGTCGGCTCGGACGCGTTCGTGGCGGGGGTGGGATCCGGTGCGCTCAGATCGAGCGAGGAACGGGCCGAGGCGGTGGGCGGCGGGCGAGGCGGGGCCGGTCGTGTTGGCGGCGGTGCGGGCGGGGTCAGGCCGCGGCGCGGCGGGGCGGGCGTCGGCGCTTTTGTGGGGGTTGGCTGGGCTGGAGGCGGCGCCGCCTTGGCCGGCGGTGCTGCCGTCTTGGCCGGAACTGCTTTGACCGGCGCGGGAGCGGGTGGCGGGGGCGGGTGTAGGTGATCGGCGACGCTGCGCCGGTTTCGGGTGGCGGAGTCGCGGGTGAGGAAGCTGGTCACATCCACGGGGCGGGCGATCGAGGGTTCCGCGGTCCCGGAGCCGGCGACTCCGCGCAGCCCGTCGGCGTAGCCCTGCCCGACCGCGCGAAACTTCCAACCCTTCGGATTGCGATAGAGCTCGCCGAAGACCATGGCCGTCTCGGCACCGGTTTCGGTTTCCAGCGAGTAGCGCGCGACCTCGACGCCGTTCTCGTGATTGAGCACCCGGATGTAGGCGTCACGCACCGGGCGAAACGTCTGCCGGCGTTGGGTCGCGTCGTAAATGGCGACTCCGAAGACGAGTCGCGTGAGGCTGCGCGGCGCGCTCTCCAGATTCACCACGAGCTTCTCGACATCGCCGACGATCGGGCCGCTCACTGGCCGCGTCCCCACCGGCTCTTCGGGATTGGGGATCTGCTGGGCAAGAAGCAGCCGGCCTCCCGGCGCCGTCTCGGTGATGACGCTGACGACCACGTCCATTTCCAGCGGCGCACCCGCTGCGGGCGGCCCCGGGTTCCATCCGAGCCCGACCCTGACCTCGGTGATACCCGGCGCCTCGTCCGCCAGCAGCAGGTTGCCGCCCTTGGGCAGGGTGACCGTCACGAATCGAGATCGGAACGGCGGAACTTGGCATCGAGGAATCGGGCCTGGATCGCCAGCTGCGCCGCATCCCCGGTATAGACGAGATCCTGGAGATCGTTGGCACCTTCATCGAGCAGTACGAGCTGCTGGAGCAGATCGTCAGCAGGCGTCGTGCCCGTCACGCCCGGACGCTCGGCGTACTGCGGCGGCAACGCGCAGAAATCATTGAGCGCCGTCGGCAGGTAGTCGTGAATGATCGCCGTGAGGTGGCGCATCTCCTCCTCGCTCGCCGACCGCGCCTCGATGTAGCTCAGCAGCGGGCGCAGCACATCGTCGATGTCGCGCACGGTCGGCACCGCGCCAGGAGGCAGCCGGCCGCCGTCGGCGTTGGCCTTCGTGACGATGTCGGCGAGCTCCTGACGGAGCGTTCGCACCTGCGCCACGACCGCGGCCTCGTGCTCTTGGGCCTCCGTCGGCCGCGCAGGGGTGGGCGAGGCCGGATCCGCGTGCTCCGCGGTGTCAGGACCTCGCCGGAAGAACACGAACCCTCCTGATCGGGCGAACCACGGCAGCCCTCTCGGCAGCCGCGCCTACGGCGAAAAGCACTGCAACCATTGAGGAATCAGCTGGTGCCACCCTCATTGGCCCGGGCCCGCTCGAGGTAGGACTTCGAACGCGTCACCTGGGTCTCGAGGGCCGTGACGGTGGTGGCCATGCTGTCGACGGCCTTGAGCTTGTAGGTGTCGATCGCGTCCATCGTCGCGAACACGTTGTCGAAAGCCTTCTGCAGCGTCTCCACGCTCACGCTGCTCGAAGCCGCCTGCTCCTGGATCTGACCCGACTGCTGGCGAAGCATCTCGCTGGTCGACAGGATCATCTGGTTCGTCGTCGCGTTCAGCGCATTGATCTGGTCCAGCACCAGCTTCTGGTTCGCCAAGGCCTGCGCCACGATCACCGCGGTACGAAGGGCCGCGACCGTGGTGGTCTGCGCCCGGTCGACGCCCTTGATGAGCTCGATGTTGTTCTTGCGCACGAGGTCGAGCGCGAGATACCCCTGCACGCTGACGGCGAGCTGGGTGAGCAGATCCTGCTGACGCTGCCGGATCGGAAAGAGCGCATCCGACGTGACGACGTCAGCCGTCTTCGGGTCGCTCACCTTGAGGGTGTCGATCTTCGCGGAGACCGCGCCATCGAGCGCCTTGGCGAGGGTCGCGTACTCCGTCAGCTTGCCCATGGCCGCCCACAGGTTGGCCTTCTCCTGCTCGATCGCGGCGTTGTCCTTGCGCAGCTCGTCCTGACCGCTGTCGAGCGCCTTGATGATCGCGTCGAGCTGCTTCTGCGCCGACTGATATTTCTCGAAGTAGCGGGCCAGCTTGTTGCCGAACGGGATCATCCCCAGCAGCTTGCGGGCGCCCTTGAGATCAGCCTTCGCCGGATCCAGATCGGTGACGGTCTGGCGCAGCTCGAGCAGGGTGCCGGCCACCCGGGACTGGGCGTCGCCGCCCTTGCCGCCGCGCGCACTGCTCAGCGCCTGCGCCGGCCGCTCGAGCATCCGATTGGAGACGCGGGCGCTCGCGATGATCTCGCGCTCGCCCATCTTGGTGATGTCGTTGACCTTCTCCTGGAACGCCGGACTGTGTGGGTCCTGCGCTGCCAGCTCGTCGGCGAACGCTGCCGCCTTCTTCTGCAGCTCGACGCGGGTGGACTCGTCGATTGGCACCATGCTGTCGACCTGGTCATCGGCCAGCACCGGAACTGCCTGCGGCGGCGAGAGCTCCAGCGCGGTGCCCGGTGACGCAGCGGCAGCCACTGGTACTGCCGCCCCCGCCGGAGGCGCGAGTGGCTTACTCAGGTCCAACGAATCCGACATCGGGCACCCTCTCCGCACCGTCAGTGACTGCCGTCGATGCCTGGGCGGCATCGACGTCCGCAGCGCGCACCCGAAACCCTAGTCCGCAGCCTCCGGCAAAGGGAGCAAGAAAGCCGCCGCCGGCGCTGCTGCGCTGGTGTGACCAGGATATCGACCGCTCCGCCGTCCGGCGACCAGCTATCCAGAGGCAGACAGATGACGCTTGAGCCAGCTCACCGCAAGGGCATCGACAGTCACGGCGTCGACGGTCTGTGGGGCGGGCTCGGTGCCGGGCTCCGCGGCGAGCGCCGCCTCGGTGCGCGGCGCGTCCATCAAGTGCCAGGCGATGACGACGCGAGCCGACACATCCCCATTGGCAGGAGGCCAAGCCACGAACGGCACGCCCGCCGCCTCACCGATGATCAAGCTGCAGCCTCTTCAGTGCTCATAGCCAAATCCTCTCGCCAGGCACCGACAGAATGGGGTTCAGGACGCATTCCGTCGCCGCCGCCGGATCACGCAAGGGTTTCCGCAGCCGGACTATGTTTCGAGCAACGGCTCATCACTTCCCTGTGACTCAGAGGACGGAACACCATGCGGGTACTGAGCGTCGGCGCGGGTGGCGTGGGGTCGGCAGCGGCAAAGATCGCGGCGCGGCGGCCGTTCTTCGACAGTTGGGTGATCGCCGACTACGACCTGGCTCGCGCCGAGCGGGCCGCGGCCGAAGCCGCAGACGCGCGCTTTTCTGCCCAGCGCATCGACGCGTCCGACGCCGAGGCGGTGGCCCACCTCGCCCGTCAGACCCACAGCGACCTCGTCTTCAATGCCGTGGATCCACGCTTCGTGCTGCCCATCTTCAACGGGGCTCTCGCGGCCAACTGCGACTACATGGACATGGCCATGTCGCTGTCGTCACCACATCCGACCCGGCCCTACCACGAGACGGGCATGAAGCTCGGCGACGAGCAGTTCGCCGCCGCGCCCGAGTGGGTGGCCTCGCAGAAGCTGGCTCTCGTGGGCATGGGGGTCGAGCCCGGACTTTCCGACGTCTTCGCCCGCTACGCGAGCGATCACCTCTTCGCTGAGATCAAGGAGATCGGCGTCCGCGACGGAGCCGACCTCGTCGTCACCGGGCCTGATGGTTCGCCGTCATTCGCTCCCTCGTTCTCGATCTGGACGACCATCGAGGAATGCCTGAACCCGCCCGTCATCTATGAGTCCGGGCGCGGCTGGTACACCACGCCACCCTTCAGCGAGCCGGAGATCTTCGACTTCCCCGAGGGCATCGGCCCGGTCGAGTGCGTCAACGTCGAGCACGAGGAAGTGCTGCTGATCCCGCGCTGGGTCAATGCCGGACGCGTGACCTTCAAGTACGGCCTCGGGGCGGAATTCATCGCCGTGCTGGAGACGCTGCACAAGCTCGGCCTCGACCGCACCAAGCCGGTCCAGGTCGGCGGCCCGGATTCGACGCTGTTCGTGTCGCCGCGTGATGTGGTCGCCGCGTGCCTGCCCGACCCGGCGGGCCTCGGGGAGCGGATGACCGGCAAGACCTGCGCCGGTACGTGGGTGACGGGCACCGGGGTCGACGGGGTACCGCGCGAGGTGTACCTCTACCACGTCGTCGACAACGCCTGGTCAATGCAGGAGTACGGCAGCCAGGCGGTGGTGTGGCAGACCGCGATCAACCCGGTGGTAGCGATGGAGTTGCTGTCGGCGGGCACCTGGTCGGGCTCGGGCGTGCTGGGGCCCGAGGCCTTCGACGCGGTGCCCTTCCTGGAGTTGCTGACCGCCTACGGCTCCCCGTGGGGGATGCGCGGGTAGCCCTTCCGAGTGATGAAGTCACGCCTTCACTTTTCCGACCATTCGTGATGAATAGGTAGGCGCGACGTCGGGGGCTGCAGCATGTCGGGAGTGGAATACGGCTCGACGGGGTCCTACGACCCTGCTGCGGGTCCCGGACAGCCACCGACGCCCCAGGATCATCAATCGCCCGATCCCTACTTCGTGTCGGTGCCGCAGCCGCAGCAGGCGCCGAGCATTCCGGCACAGCCACAGGGCTATCCCCCGCCGCAGGGCTATCCCGCACCTCAGGGCTATCCCGCGCCTCAGGGCTATCCCGCGCCTCAGGCCTATCCCGCACCTCAGGCCTACTCGGCAGCACCGCCCGGATATCCCACCGGGTACCCGCAGCCGGCGATGTCCTACCCACCGCCGATGACCCCGCCGATCACGACCGACCTGGCGAGCCGGTACGCCTGCGCGACGTGTGGCTACCCCGCGGGCGACCAGGCGTTCTGCCCGCAGTGCAGCCGCCCGACTCCCTTTGCCCCACCCGGCGCCATCGCACCCAACGCCTATCCCCCCGCGATCTCCCACCAGCGCTCCTTTGACCCGCAGTGGCGCGACCTGCTGCCGATCGGCGATTGGATACGCTCCGGTGTCTTCTGGAGGGGCCGGATCGGGCTGTTCCTGGCCTGTGCCCTCGCCCCCTTCCTGCTCGTGCAACTGACGATCAAAGACACTGACGTCCGCCACGCCGCATGGGGCTTCACGATCTATTTCGCGTTGATCTGGCTTATTGCCATTCGCGCGCTGATCAAGCCAGAGCACGTGTCAGTCGCCAGGCAGTTGCAAATCATCGCGGTGACGGCGGTGATCGGTGTCAGTGCGGCCATCACCCTCGAGCGTCACTTCAACGCGAGCACGTCAACGCTGGCACACAGCATCTTCACGGTCGGCGTACCCGAGGAGCTCGCGAAAGCGTTGCCACTCCTGCTGGTTCTCCTGGTGATGGGGAACCAGATCGGACCGCGCACGTATCTCTACCTCGGTGCGGTCAGCGGGCTGACCTTCGGAGCCGTGGAATCGATGGCGTACAGCGCGCTGTACAACAACGGCCTCGAGCGCACCGGAGACACGACGATCGTCACCGGCATCATCTGGCGGCTGCTGACCGACTCCCTCTTTCACGCGGCCCTGGCCGGCATCGTCGGCGTCTTCGTCGGGTTCGCCGTGATCGCTAGGCAGTACCGCGTGTTCTTCGTGCTCATCGGCCTCGGGCTGGCCGCTGTCCTGCACGGCCTCTACGACCGCACCGCCGGTCACTGGCCGTCGGTCTTCATCGCCGCCATCGTGGTACTGCTCTTCGCGGGCTACACCAAGACGACCGACGACATCGGCGCGATCATCGGCGCAGGCAGCGGTGCCGACGGCCCTCCCGCCTACAGTCCGCAGCGCTACGGCTAGGACTCAGTCGGGGTAGGCGGCAGTCTTCTCGAAGGCGACGTCATCGAGCGGTATCTCCTTGCCACGGTCGTCGATGAAGCCGACGTGCAGCGGCCGTCCGGTCTTGCGGGCCCGACGTATGACGGTCGGCCCCTCGGGACGCGGCAAATGCCGGTCGCCCCACTGCTGAAGTGCTCCGAGGACGACGGCCAGCTCACGCCCGGCGTCCGTGAGTTCGTAGGCCTGGCGGGCTCTCGCACCCGGCTCCTGGTACGGCACGCGGGCCAGCACGCCGTACTCGACGAGGGTGTTCAACCGCTCGGAGAGCACGTCGGGCGCGACCCCCAACTGCTCGCGGAAGCGGGCGAACTGCGTCACCCCGAAGAACGCCTCGCGAAGGATCAGGAAGGTCCAGCGCTCACCGAGCACGCCCACGCTGCGGGCGATCGAGCAGGGCGACTCCACCAACATTCGGTCATCCTACCTCTGGGTTGCGTTTTCCAACTTAGATGCTAGGTTGGGAAAACCAACTTAGGAGGAAGCCATGCAGCTCGCTGGAAGCAACGTTCTCGTCACCGGCGCCAACCGGGGCCTCGGTCGCCGCTTCGCGGAAGCGCTCGTCGCCCGTGGAGCCACCGTCTTCGCCGCCGCGCGGCAGCCCGAATCCATCGACGTCCCAGGCGTCATCCCGGTCCAGCTTGACGTGACCGATCAGGCGTCGGTCGCGGCTGCCGCAGCGCTGATCGAGGCCCGGGGAGGCGTCTCCGTCGTGATCAACAACGCGGGCGTCTCCACCAAGACGTCCTTGCTGGATGGCGAACTTTCCAACATCCGGCTGGAGATGGACACCCACTTCTTCGGCACGCTCGCCGTGACCCGCGCCTTCGCTCCCCAGCTCGCGGCCCATGACGGCAGCGCGGTGCTGAACGTGCTGTCAGTCCTGTCGTGGATCAGCTTTCCCGACGGCGGGGCCTACTGCGCCGCGAAGGCCGCCGAGTGGTCGCTGACCAATGCGCTGCGCCAGGAGCTGGCTGCGCAGGGCACCCGCGTAGCGGCCCTGCATGTCGGGTACATGGACACCGATATGACGGCGACCGTCACCGCTCCCAAGAGCGACCCCGCCGCCATCGCGGCGATCGCCCTCGACGCGTTGGAGGCCGGCGAGGTCGAGATCCTGGCCGATGAGGTGAGCCGCCAGGTGCAGGCGGGACTGGCCGGCGGCGTCGGCGCGCTCTACCCGCAGTTCGCCGTGCCGGTGGCAGCCGGTCGGTAGGGCCTGCACCCGATCTCCACCCGTCTCCACCCTGGGGTTGACGGCAGGACGGCGCAACGCGGCGAGGCTTGATCCATGTCCTTCACCGACTGGGTCATCGACCTCGCACTCATTGCCATCGTCCTTCGTCAGATCCGCTGGAACCGCGTGGACCTGCGTTTCATCCTGCTGCCGCTGGGCCTCGTGGCCTGGGCCGCCACCAGCTACCTGAAGGCCATCCCCACCGCCGGCAATGACCTCGTGCTGATCGGCGTGCTCACCGCGATCGGGTTCACCTTCGGCGGGCTGAGCGCGCTCGCGAGCGATGTCCGCGCCGAGGCGGGCGCCGCCTACGTCCGGGCTCGGGGGCTGGCGGTCGGCCTCTGGATCGCGGGCGTCGGCTCGCGGATCGCCTTCTCGCTGTATGCCCAGAACGGCGGCGGCTCGAGCGTGACGCATTTCAGCGCCGCTCACCACATCACGACCATCGCCGCGTGGACGGACGGACTGGTCCTCATGGCTCTCGCGGAGGTCATCACCCGGCTCGCCATCCTGGTGTGGCGCGGGCAGCGGGCTGTCCGTGCCGAGCGCTCGTCCAGCGTTTCCGTCCGGACCTTCGAGCGGGTAAGCGTCTGATTCCTTGCAGGATCACTGGCCGGCCAGGCCGTGTCGCCAAGCCCAGGCGACCAGCCCTGGCCGGCCTTCGACGTCGAGCTTGGCGAGGACGTGATTGAGGTGGGTCTTCACGGTCGCTTCGCTGACGAACAGACGTCGCGCCACCTGCTTGTTGGACAGGCCGTCGGCGACGAGGCGGACGACGTCGACCTCGCGCGGCGTCAGCCCTTCCGGCAGCGGCTCGGCCACCGGTGGCTCTCCTGCCGTGGGCGGGCCGGGTTCGCGCAACATCTCCACCAGCCGCGCCTGTACCGCCGCATCGAGCACCGTGCGTCCCGCAGCGACCGCGCGCACCGCGTCGATGAGTGCCTCGCCCGTGGTGTCCTTCGTCAGATAGCCGGCGGCACCCGCGCGCAATGCCGGCAGCACCGCGTCGTCGTCGGCGTAGGTGGTCAGGATCAGCACGCGGATCGAGGGCGCCTGTTCCGCCAGAGCAGCGGTGACGCCCGCCCCATCGAGACGCGGCATCCGCAGATCGACGAGGGCCACATCCGGCGACTCGCGTAGCGCCGCCTCGACGGCTTCGACCCCGTCTGCGGCCACCGCCACGACCTCGAGGTCATCGGCCGTCGAGAGCAGCAACGCGAGGCCATCGCGGACGACGGGCTGATCGTCGGCGACGAGGATGCGCACGTTCACGAGGGATTCGCCAGCGGGACGGTGACCTCGGTGCGCCAGCCGTGCTGCCATGGTCCGGCTCCCAGCTCGGCGCCGGCGGCGGCGAGGCGCTCGCGCATCCCGCGTAGCCCCTCACCTGTTCCCTGGCCGCTCACAACAGGGTGATCGCCGGGCCCGTCGTCCTCGACCCGGACGACAAGGCGCTGCGCCTCCCAATGCACTCCCACCCGGACCGGCGAGCCCGGCGCGTAGCGGGCCGAGTTCGTCAGCGACTCCTGCACCGCGCGATAGAGCGCGTGACCGAGCGCCGGGTCGACGGGAGCCGGGGTGCCGGTGCTCGCGTAAGTCGCGGAGCCCGGGAACCGTTCGATGAGCACCGGCAGGTCCGCCAATCCGAGGGACGGCATTTCACGCAGCGCGCCGACCGCCGCCTTCGCCTCTTCCACCCCGGACCGCGCCAGTTCTGCCGCCCGATCCAGCGGTTCCAGCACCTGCGGACCGACGCCCTCGCGGCCCGCTACCGCACGAACCGCCTGCAATTGCAGGGAAAGTCCGGCGAGGCTGTGCGCGAGGACGTCGTGCATCTCGCGAGCGATACGCCCCCGCTCCTCCAGCGCTGCCGCTTGAGTCTGCGCATCTCGCGCTGCCTCCAACTCCGCGAGCAGCGCCAGCGCGCGGTCGCGTTCAGCGTGCAACTGTTCTTGATCGAGGCGCCGCTGTGCCAGAACCGGCACTCCCAACCCGGCCAGCACTCCGACCGCGCTGCTGGAGATCCACACGATGCAGAACGCGAAGCCGACTGCCAGCAGGCCCGTCACGACGACGCCCGTCCGGCCCCGGAACGTGACCCGGCAATAGACGGCGCACATGAGCACCGGCCATTCCCCGACGCCGTTGGGAGCGAGCAGGATGCTGGCCACCCCACCACCGGTGCAGATCAGGAAAGCCGCCGGGCCGTAGCGCTGCGGACCGCGGGTGAGCACCAGGTAGCCGACGAAGGCGGCGAGCAGGACCGCCGCCGTGGCCCAGGTCCTCGCGGCGTCGGGCGCGGCCACGACCGTGACGATCGCGAGGCCCGCGAAGACCAACTCCCGCGGATGTTCGGGATCCCAGAGCCCTGTCCGCAACCGCTCGAGCACACCATGAGCCTGCCATCGCAGGATGGGAGCGCACGTGACCGAAGGGAGTGAGTGTGTCGGACTCACAGCAGGCAGACCTGAATGACGCGCTGATGAGCGTGCGGCGGATCGTCTCCGCGGACCCGCGAGACTGGGGCGCCAACCGTCACGACGCCTTTCTCTTCGGGGTGTTCCGGGGCTGGGACGATGCCGCCGACGAGGCCGCGGTGGCGGCCCGGCACGGCTGGAACGAGGAGTTCGTGACGCGCCTGCACCGGCTGCAGACCGCCGTCGGGATCGCCCTCGGCTGACCCTGCCCCTTTACTTGCTCCACTCAAGCAGTTAGTTTCCGTCGCTGTGACCGCTGCCACCTGGCCCACCGAAAGCCAACTCGACGCGCTGTACGACGAGGTCTCCACGTGGGGCCGTTGGGGCGCTGACGACCAGGGCGGCGCTCTCGCCTATCTCACCCCCGAGCGGCGAGCGGCGGCGGCGAGCACGGTCAAGACGGGGCGCACGATCAGCCTCGCGCACGACCTGGCGCTGGCGCCCAACGCCGAGCAGCCGTTCCCGTCGCAGCACCACATGCTCGCCAGCGGCGACGCGCTGGAAACCTCGGGCATCCCGGGCTACGAGGCGACCCGCGACTTCGTCGGCACCGACGTCCACGGTCTCGGGACGACGCACCTTGACGCGCTGTGCCACATGTTCGTGCGCGGCCAGATGTACAACGGCGGCCGGCCCGAGGACGTCCCGAGCTCCGGCGCGACCCGCAACTCGGTCATGACGCTGGCCGACGGCATCGTCGGGCGCGGCGTGCTGCTCGACGTGCCGGGCGCGCTCGACCGGCCCTACCTCGACGCCGACCACGCCATCACGCCCGACCAGTTGGAGGCGGCCGAGCGGGCGCAGGGGGTGAGCGTCGGGTCCGGCGACATCCTGCTCATCTCCACCGGTCGGGACGCCCGCCGTACGGAGGCGAGAGGGCAGCTGAACCCGTTCGTCAAAGGTCTGGCGGGGTTGCATCCGGACTGCCTGCGCTGGCTTTCCGAGCGTGAGGTCGCCGTGCTGTGCGGTGACGGGATCTCCGACCTGCTGCCGCCGCGTGCCGGTCACTGGTCGTTCCCGGTGCACCAGATCGGGATCGTCGGGATGGGCCTGCACCTGATCGACAACGTCCGGCTCGACACGCTGCTGCAAGCCTGCCGCGAGGAGCATCGCTTCGCGTTCCTGTTCACGGCGTCTCCGCTGCGGATCCCTGGTGGCACGGGCAGCCCGATCAACCCCGTCGCGTTGCTGTGACGGCCAACCAGGCGGACCGTGCGGACCGCCTCATCGACTCATCGGTACAGCAGGCGCTCGGGGTCATCGCGCGCCGGGCCAAGGACCTTTCGCTGCACGAGCAGCTCGGCCAGCGCGTCGGCTACCCGCTCGAAGGCCCGTACTACGGGACGTTGGCCCGGCTCGGAACGTCCGGCGCCGTCACGGTTTCCGAGCTTGCCGGGCTGCTGAACCTGGAACTGTCGACCGTGTCTCGGCGAGTGCGCGTCCTGGAGGATCGGCGGCTCGTCGAGCGCGCCACGGGAGCCGACCGGCGCACGTCCTACCTGCGGCTGACTCCCGAGGGCCAGCAGATGTTCAGCGCGCTGGAGAAGGGCTGGCGGCTGATGCTGAGCGAGATCGTGGCTGATTGGGACGCGGCCGACGTCGCTCGATTCAGTGAGCTCTTCACCCGATTCGCCGCCGATTTCGAGCGTTACGCAAGTGCTCCCAAGACCGACTCCCGTGCGCAGATGTCCCATGCATGACCTGCTGATCCGCGGCGGCCTGGTGGTCGATGGGACGGGACTGCCAGGGCGCCCGGCTGACGTGGCGGTGAACGACGGCAAGGTGACCGCCATCGGCCGGCTCTCCGGCGAAGCCGCTCAGCGGGTGATCGACGCCGACGGGCTGGTCGTCGCGCCCGGGATCGTCGACGCCCACACCCATTACGACCCGCAGATCACCTGGGATCCGCTGTGTGACACGTCCGCGCTGCACGGCGTGACGACCGTCGCCGCGGGCAATTGCGGCTTCTCGGTCGCGCCGTGCCGGATGGACGATCACGACTACCTGGCGCAGCTTTTTGCCCGGGTCGAGGGCATGGAACTGCGCGCACTTTCACAAGTGGGCTGGAACTTCTCTACCTTTGCCGAATTCCTGGCCACCCGCCCTGGAACGCTCGGCATCAACCTCGGCATGTACGTCGGGCACTCCGCGATCCGGCGCTGGCTACTGGGTGACGAGGCCTACGAGCGGGCGGCCAGCGAGGGCGAGATCGCCGCGATGGCCGGGATGGTCGACGAGGCGATGGCCGCCGGTGCGCTCGGCTTCTCCTCCTCGCATGCACCGACACATCTCGACCTCGCGGACCGGCCGGTGCCCAGCAGGCTCGCCTCCCTGGACGAGGTGCGGGCGCTCGCCGATGCCGTCGGCCGGCGCGGGCGGGGTTCCATCGCGTACGCACCGGGAAGTGCGGTCGAGGGGATCGACGCGGCCGATCGCGCTCTGCTGGAAGAACTTGCCGCCCGCGGCGGCGTCCCGGTCATCACGCAGGGGCTCGGCGGGCGTTCGAAGGTCGACGCGCCCAGCAAGGCCTGGGAGCAGTCGCGCACCTTCCTCGACGGTTCCGCTGAGCGCGGGGCGCCGGTCTTCTCGCTGCTGATGACGCGGGCCTTCAACGGGACATTCACGCTGCGGGAGGGCTCGTCGCGTTACGACGGCGTGCCGCTCTGGCGCGAGCTGATGGGGCTGGACTGGGAGGAGCGCCGGCGGCGCCTCGCCGATCCTGGCTGGCGCGAGCGGCTGCGTGACGCGATCGACCATCCGAACACTGACGCGGCGAGGGGCTCCACGCTTCCACCACCCATCTGGGACGTCCTGGCGATCGAGGAAACGAGCTCGGCCTCCCATGGAAAGGATGTCGGCCGCGAAGTTGGCGCGCTGGCGCGCGAACGTGACACCCACCCCGCCGACGTCATGTTCGATCTCGCGCTCGCCGACCCTGATGCGCTCTTTCACTGGACGAATGAGACGCCTGCGTGGCGCGAACTTCTGCGCGAGGTGCAGCGTCACCCGCAGATGATCGTCGGTGTCTCCGACGGCGGTGCCCATCTCGACTTCGACGACGGCGCCGAGTGGTCGACCCACTTCCTCGCGACGTGGTGGCGCGAGGAGCGGGTCTGGCGACTGGAGGAGGCGATCCGCCGGATCACGGCGATTCCCGCTGCGGTGCTTGGGCTTACTGACCGCGGCGTGCTGCGTCCCGGCGGCGCCGCGGACATCTTCATCTTCGACCCCGAACGCCTCGCGCTCGGCCGCCGCCGCAAGGACGTCGACCGGATCACCGGCACCCCGCGTTTCCGCAGCAGCGTCATCGGGGTACGGGCCACGATCGTCAATGGCGAGGTGGTCGTCGAAGACGGAATGCCCACTTCAGCGACGCCCGGTCAGGTGGTCCGCCCCGCATGACCCAGCACAGGAGGCACGCATGAAACTCGCCTTGCGCGGCGCCATCGTGGTCGACGGCACGGGCGATCCGTGGACCGACGCGGACGTCCTGGTGACCGACGGCGTCATCACCGAAGTCGGTGACGTCGCCGAGGGGGCCGCCGACGAGGACATCGACCTGACCGGCCTGGTGCTGGCGCCCGGATTCATCGACCCGCACACGCACTACGACGCCCAGGTGCTCTGGGACCGCGACGTATCGCCCTCCTCCTGGCACGGGGTCACCACCGTCGTGATGGGCAACTGCGGCTTCGGCATCGCCCCGGCGTCCGAAGCGGGCCGTGAACTCGTCATGCGCACCCTGGAAAACGTCGAGGGCATGCCGCTTTCCGCCTTGCGCGCCGGCATTCCCTGGACGTTCGAATCCTTCCCGGAGTACCTCGACGCGCTCGATGCCGAGCCCACGCGCTGCAACCTCGCGGCCCTTTTCGGCCATACCCCGCTGCGGTTTCACGTCATGGGTGAGGCGGCCACCGAACGCGTCGCCACCGAGGACGAGGTCGCCCGCATGCGCGCGCTCGTCGATGAGGGAATGGCCGCCGGCGCCATCGGGTTCTCCACGTCCCGTTCGGAATCACACCGCGGCGCGTTCGGACGGCCGGTGCCGAGCCGGCTCGCCGAGCTGAGCGAGATCTGGTCACTGGCCGAGGGCGTCGGCGCCAGCGGACGCGGCACGATCGAGGCCACCTGGGGGCCGGACTTCCACGTCGAGGAGTGCGCCCGGCTGGCGGCCGACATCGGCCGCCCGGTGACCTGGGCAGCCATCATGGTGGTGCGCGACAACGCCGCCATGTCAGCGGATCTGGAGCGTCGCGTCGCCGCTGCCGGGGGCGGCGGGACGAGCGTCTTCCCTCAGGTGGCGTGCCGCCCGATCGTGGCCCAGGTGACGCTCGCCGATCCTGCGCCGCTGGCCAACGTCCCCGCCTTCGGAGAGATCCTCTCGCTGGAGCGCGCGGCGCGCGCAGCGCTGTACGGCGACCCGGCCTGGCGCGAGCGGGCGTACGCGGGGGTGCGCGAGAAGTGGGGCAACAAGCTCGACGAGGCCACGGTGCAGGAGACCGAACTGCACGGCGAGCTACGCGACGGGCCGACCCTCGGCGAGCTCGCGGCGCAGCGCGGCGGCACGGCCCTCGACGTCGCAGTGGAACTCGCGCTTGCGGAGGATCTCGCCACCCGCTTCCGGATCGTGATGATCAACGACGATGAGGAGCAGGTCGCACGCCTGCTGCAGAACCGCTCCATGCTGCTCGGCCTGTCTGACGCCGGCGCCCACACCAGCCAGCTCTGCGATGCCAACTTCGCCACCTACCTGCTGCAACGCTGGGTGCGCGAGCTCGGCGTGCTCACGCTGGAGGAGGCGATCTGGCGGCTGACCGGTCAGCCCGCGCAGGTCTATGGCCTCACCGGACGCGGCCACATCGCGCCGGGAGCCGTCGCCGATCTGGTGGCGTTCGACCCGGCGACGGTGGGCACCGGCCCGCTGGAGCGGATCGTTGACCTGCCCGGAGGCGCGGACCGTCTCGTCGCTGCGAGCATCGGCATCGAACACGTCTGGGTCGGCGGGCAACAGACCCGGGCGTTCGGCAAGGACGTCCCGGGTGCGCGCCACGGCCGGGTACTTCGAGGAGGAGTCTGAGGATGGCTGGACCGGTTTCAGAATCCCAGCAGATACGGGAGAATCTCGACCATCCCGTCATCGACGCCGACGGTCATGTCCTCGAGTTCATGCCGGCCGCCTTGCCTTATCTGCGCGAGGCGCTCGGCCCCAAGCTCTTCGACCAGTACCGCAGCCAGACCTCTCCCATCGGCCGCATCATGGGCGGGGCCTCATTGGCCGAGCGAGAGCAGACCCGGGCGCCGCAGAGCGCCTGGTGGGGCAACCCTGCCGCTAAGACCATCGACCTCGCGACGGCCACGATCCCGGCCCTGTTGCACGAGCGGCTTCCCGAACTGGGGATCGACTACTGCGTCCTGTACGCCACCAAAACCCTTGGTACGGCTGGGGTTTCGGACCAGGACATGCGCATCGGCCTGTGCCGCGGCCTGAACGCCTTCTTCGCCGAGACCTACGCGCCCTTCGCCGACCGGATGACGGTCGCGGGAGTGGTGCCGATGGTGACACCCGAGGAAGCTGTGGCCGAGCTGGCGCACTGCCGCGAGCTCGGGCTGAAGGTCGTCGGCCTGCCGGAGGGCGTCACCCGGCCGATCCCGAAGCCCGATCCACATTCGGTCTCACCGTTCCTGCTACCGGGTCAGGCGCACTGGTTCGACACCTTCGGCCTCGACAGTGCCCACGACTACGACCCGGTCTGGCAGGCATTGACCGACGGCGGCTTCGCGGCCGTTTTCCATGGCGGCATCGGGCACATCGCGCCCTACACGTTCACCTCGATCACCAGCTACGTGTTCAATCACATCGGCTTCTTCGCCGAACGCATGCATCGGCTGTGCAAGTCGCTCTTCCTCGGCGGCGTCACCCGCCGCTTCCCCGACCTGAACATCGCCTTCCTCGAGTGCGGCGTCAGCTGGGCCTGTTCGCTGCTGGTCGACATCGTCGAGCACTGGGAGAAGCGCAACCTCGACGCGCTGCACGAGAATCTCGATCCCCAGCTGGTCGACTGGGACCTGTTCGAGCAGCTCATGACGAAATACGGGGGCAAGCTGCTGGACGGGGTCGAGGAGCTGCGCGAGAGCCTGCAGTCGATTCCGGCGGTCGGGGTACCGCCGGCCGAGCTCGACGAATTCCGCCATCTCGGGGTCACGTCCAAGGCCGAGCTGCGCGACCTCTTCGTCCCGCGCTTCTACTTCGGCTGCGAGGCCGACGACCGGACGATGTCGTTTGCGTTCTCCCGCGCTAACGCCTTCGAAGCCCGGTTGCAGCCGGTGTTCAGCTCCGACATCGCCCATTGGGACGTCGAGGACATGGCCGCCGTCGTGGCCGAGGCGTGGGGCCTGGTTCGCAAAGAAGTCCTCACGCCCGAGGACTTCCGCGACTTCACCTTCAGCAATCCGGCGCGCCTTTTCACCGGCACCAATCCGGACTTCTTCGAGGGCACAGCCGTCGCCGACGCCGTCCGCCGACTCCAGCCCGTCGCGCAAGGCTCGTGATGGCCGACCACGGCACGCTGCTTGCCGAGATGGCGGCCAAGGGGCTGCTCATCGGCGGCGATCGCGTCGCGCAAGGTAGCGGCGGCAGCTATGCGCATCACAACCCGGCGACCGGAAAGGTGCAGGCCGAGGTGCCGATGGCCGGGTCGGCCGACGTCGACCAGGCCGTCGCGGCCGCGCGGGCAGCCCTGCCCGCCTGGCGCGCGATGACGACCGACCGGCGCGCCAAGATCCTGCATCGTTTGGCTGATCTGCTCGAAAAGCACAGCGAGCGCACCGCAATCATCAGCGCCCTGGAGAACGGCAATCCGGTCGCGGGCCTGGGTCCCGGCGCCTACACCGCCCAGTGGACGCGCTACTACGCCGGCTGGTGTGACAAGGTCGAGGGAAGCGTCGTGCCGACGTATCCGGTGCAGGGGCTGAACTACATCCTGTCGGAGCCCTGGGGCGTCGCCGGAGTGATGGTGCCCTGGAACGGCCCGATGATGGGAATGGGTCAGAAGGCCGTCCCGGCGATGGCCGCCGGCAACACCGTGGTCGCCAAACCACCGGAGTTAGCGCCCTTCGGCGCTTACCTGTTCGCCGAGCTGGCTCTGGAGGCCGGCGTTCCTCCCGGCGTGCTCAATGTCGTGGCCGGCGGCGCCGAGGCGGGCGAGGCGCTGGTGCGCCATCCCGGCGTCGACAAGGTCAGTTTCACCGGCGGCGGGGTGGTCGCGCGCCGGGTGATGACGCTCGCTGCCGAGACCCTCAAACCGGTGGCCCTCGAACTCGGGGGCAAGTCGGCCAACCTCATCTTCGACGACGCGAACCTCGACGTCGCCGTCCCGATGGCGGCGGCCCTCGGCGTGCAACTGCTCTCCGGCCAGGGCTGTGCCCTGCCCACCCGCCTCTACGTGCAGGACGGCGTCTACGACGAGGTCGTCTCCCGCCTGGTGGCGATGGTGCAGCACTTCCGGGTCGGCGATCCGCTCGACCCGAAAACCCAGATGGGCCCGGTCATCACCGAACATGCTGTGGGCCGGATCCTGGGCATGGTCCAGCGCGCCGCCAGCGACGGCGCCACGCTCCTCGCCGGCGGCACCAGGCTCGGCGGCGATCTCGCGGAAGGCTATTTCCTCGCCCCGACCGTCCTGGCCGATGTCGCCCACGACAGCGAGATCGCTCGCGAGGAGGTCTTCGGACCGGTGCTTTCGGTGCTGCGCTTTTCCGACGAGGACGAGGTCGTCGCGAAGGCCAACGACAGCCGCTACGGCTTGGCCTCCTACGTCCACACTCGCGATCTGGCCCGCGCCCATCGCCTCGCGCACGCCATCGAGGCCGGCTCCATCTCGGTCAACGGGATGTCCGGCATGTCGCCGACCACCCCGTTCGGCGGATACAAGCAGAGCGGGTTCGGACGGGAGGGCGGCCGCGCCGGGCTCGAGGAATGGCTGCGGCCCAAGAACGTCTTCATCGCGCTGTGACTCACACCCCGAATCGTTCGCGGTAGCCGGCGAGTCCGGCCTCGCGCTCGGCCACATCGACGCCGAACGACGCCAGGTCGTAGCGGATCCGCCCATGCCGGCCGCGTCCGTGCCCATCCAGATACGCCTGGATCGCTGCCCGGTTCACCTCCGGGAGCGGCTGCCCGGCGATCGCGTAGATCTGCTCGACGGCCGCCCAGTCATCGGCCATGAAGTCGTTGAAACGCAGGTCCATCGAGCGCTCCGGGGCCAGCACTTCGCGGTCCCGCACGCACGCCGAGAGCATGTCCTGGATCCGGTCGGACCAGTAGCGGCCGATAGCCGTCGGATCCGGATGCTCGATGGAAAGCCGCGCGCTGTAGCTGACCATCGTCACGAAGGACGCCGTCACCTCGACGGGATCGCGATGCGTACAGACGACCGTGGCGTCGGGAAAGACGCTCATCAGCCGGGGAAATTGCTCCAGATGCTGCGGGCTTTTCAGCACCCAACGCTCCCCGCCGCGTAGCCACTGAAGCGCCTGCAGCGCGCGGCGCAAATATTCGTAGGAAGGGGTCTGGTCGGTTGCTTTCCACCAGTCGCGATAGCTCGGCACGTGCCACTGGGTCTCCAGCAGCATGGTCGCGAACGTCAGCGTCTGCAGTTGCACCTCCTCGTGGACGTGCTCGGGCGTCATCTCGTGCATGGCCTTGAAGTGCGGCATGGCCACATCGGTGAACCCGGTCGCCATCGCCGCCCGCTCGATCCGCGGATCCGGATCGGGCGGCGGAATGATCGCCGGAACCGGTTCGAGGCTCTCCCAGTACGGCAGCGAGCGCAGCCCCGGGTCTGCCGACAGCAGGTTGTGCAGGTGCGTGGTCCCGGTGCGAGGGAGCCCGGCGATGATGATCGGACGCGAGATCGGCACCTGCTCGATCTCGGGATGGCGGCGGATCAGATCCTCCAGCCGCAGCCGGTTGGTCAGCATGCCCACCAGCGACATCCCCGCCGTCACGCGACCGGTCGGTGAGAGCCCGGCCTCCTTCGGGATCGCCCGGCACACCACATCGAGGGGCTCGCGAAACCAGTCGGCGCCGAAGTCGTCGAGCCCGGTCTGCTCGCTCGCCGCGTCCATCAGCACCTTGGGTTCCAGCGGGAGGGCGGGCGAGGCGGCGATCGCGTCGAGCATCGCTCGTGCTTCCGGGCTGAACTGAGGGTTGGCGTAGTCGTCGATGACGATCTCGTCCGGGGCCATGCCGCATGCTGGCACACCCGACGGCGGGTATCAGCGGCGAGCAGCCACCGGGCGGCGCAGCTGCGAATCCCAGGCTTTCGTCAGCGTGCGCAGGATCTCCTCGGCCTCGCCGAGACCGCCGAGGTGGCTCTCTCCCGGGATCGGGTACAGGTGGGCCTCGGGAAGCCGCGAGACCAGGTGGATGCCGTGAGCGAAGGGGACCAGGTGGTCGCGCTCCCCGTGCCAGGCGTGAACCGGCACGCGTATCTCAGAAAGCGGAAATCCCCAGTCCTGGCCGAAGAGAATGAGGTCGTCGACCGGCGCGCGCAGGCCCATCCGGCTGCCGTTGAGCAGGTCGTCCAGGAACATCGCCCGAAACTCCGGACGCAGCAGCATCCGCCGGTCGCCCTCGGGGCTCAGCCGCGCATAGAGATCCAATGCATTGCCCGCCACCGGGCGTCCTGCCCAGGCGAGCGCGGTCAGCGTGAACGACAGCGGTACCCGCATACGCGTGAGGAACGAGTGCAGGGTGCGGGTCAATTCGACCGGACCCCCGCCGGGAGCGTCCGGCCCGACCGTGGGAGCGACGCTGCCGATCAGCCCGGCGGCCATCATCCGGTCGGGCATCGCGTGAGCGCAGCCGAGCACGTACGGACCGCCGCCGGAGAGGCCGATCATCACGAACGTGTCGATGCCCAGCGCGTCGAGCAGCGGCTCGACGTCAGACGCGAAGTCGCGGATGCAGGTGTAGCGGTGGGGGGTCGAGGCGCCGACTCCCGGCCGGTCGATCCCGACGATGCGCAGATCCAGCTCCTGCGCCGCGAGCCGCGCCGGCTCGGGCACCTGTCGCCGGGCGCCTGGAGTGCCATGCATCCAGAGCACCGCCCGCCCGCGGGGGTTGCCGAATTCGGCGAACCCCAGCCGGCGCTCCCCCACAGCGAACGTGCCTTCCAGCCGCGGGGAGGTCAGATCGTCCTTCACCTACCCATCATCGGCCGATCCACGGCCGACAAAACCGGCCCGCCTAAGCCGTGGGTACGAGATTGCCCACATCGATCCCGCTGTGGGTGCGCTCGATGCGTCCGGTGTCGAAGGCGTGGACGCCGACGTCGTGCCCGGCGACCTCTGCCTTCAGCGCCCCCACCGTGCACTGCTCGCGGGTGCGGTGCACGAAGGGATCGAAGGAATACCAGCGCATCGCGTTCTCGTAGGTGATCTTGTTGATCTCGTCGTCCGGCACGCCCGCCGTGACGGCCTCCAGCTCCTGCGCCGACGTCGGCCACGAGGAGTCCGAGTGCGGGTAGTCGCACTCCCAGGAAATGTTGTCCATCCCGATGAGGTGGCGCAGCTGGACGCCGACCGGATCGGCGATGAAGCAGGTCAGGAAGTGCTTGCGGAAGATGTCGCTCGGCAGCTGGTTGCCGAAATCCTGACCGGTCCACAGGTGGTGCATCTCGTACGTGCGATCGAGCCGGTCAAGGAAGTACGGGATCCACCCGGTGCCGCCCTCCGACAGCGCGATCCTGATGTCCGGGAACTGCTTCGGGATCCGTGACCACACGAGGTCGGCCGCGGCCTGGCAGATGTTCATCGGCTGCAGCGTGATCATCACGTCGACCGGCGCGTCAGGCGAGGTGATCGCGAGTTTTCCCGACGAGCCGAGGTGGATGCTCAGCACGACGTTCTCGTCGACGAGCGCCTTCCACAGCGGGTCCCAGTAGCTCTCGTGGAAGCTCGGGTATCCCAGCGTCGCCGGGTTCTCGGTGAAGGTGATCGAGTGCACGCCCTTGGCCGCCATCCGGCGTACCTCCGCGGCCGCCAGCTCGGCGTCCCAGAGCACGGGCAGCGCCATGGGGATGAAGCGCCCGGGGTAGGCCGCGCACCAGGTGTCGACGTGCCAGTCGTTGTAGGCCTGCACGGTCGCGAGCGCGAGCCCCTTGTCCTCGGCTGCGGCGAAAAGCCGTCCGGAAAAGGCGGGGAAGGACGGGAAGCACATCGACGCAAGCACGCCGCCGGCGCTCATGTCCTTGATCCGCTCGTGGATGTCGTAGCAGCCCGGACGCATCTCGGTGTACGCGGTCGGCTCGACCCCGTACTCCTCCCGGGGGCGCCCGGCCACCGCGTTCAGCCCGATGTTGGGGATCTCGGTGCCGTTGAAGACCCACACGTCGGAGCCGTCGGGCTTGCGGATGACGCGGGGCGCCTGATCGGCGAACTTCGCCGGCAGCCGGCCTTCGAACATGTCCGGGGGCTCGACCAGATGATCGTCCACACTGATCAGGATCATGTCGTTGGCGTCCATTGCGGCTCCTGCCGGTCGATCCGTGAACGATACTGAATCCACGTTCAGCGTTCCGGCTTATGATTCACACGGACTCGCCGGATTGGCAAGTCCGGCGCGAGACGGGGAGGAATGCTCGTGACCGGCCCGCTCACGACCGACGCAAAGGCGGACCCAGCCGTCGACCGGCGCACGCAGCGTCGCCTTCGCCAGCAAGACCTCAGCCGCACCCATCTGCTCGACGCCGCCGAGGAGATCTTCGGCAGCCGCGGATTCGCGCTCGCGACGCTGAAGGAGATCGCCGAGCTGGCGGGCTTTGCCGTCGGCTCCGTCTACCTGTTCTTCCCGAGCAAGGAAGAGCTCTTCCGCCACGTGTGGCTGCGCCGCGGCATGGAATTCATGCCGGGCATGGCTGACGCGCTCGACCCCTCCGGAGGGGCTGACGTCCTGTCCCGGCTGCAACGGCTGGTCGACTTCCAGGTGGGATTCTTCCGTTCGCACCCTGCCTTCGGACGCCTCTACTTGCGTTTCACGGGCACGGCCGACGCCGCACATGGCGTCACCGTCGACCCGAGCGTCCAGCTGCGCTTCGACGAAGCGATGCGCATGCAGGCCGACCTGTTCACCGAGGGCCAACGCGCGGGAGTGTTTCGCGAGGGCGACGCCGCCGTGCTCTCGCGCATCTTCAGCGGCATCGTGCACGGATACCAGTCGCTCGACCCGGCGGTGATGGCCGATGACCCGACAGCGGGCGAAAGACTGTCGATCCAAGCGCTGCACGAGATCGTCGAAGGAGCCTTCACGCGATGAGTTCGCCCCCTTCCAGCCTCGTCTCCAGCACGGTCGAGGACGGCGTGGCGGTCATCCGGCTCACGGACCCGGCTCATCGCAACGCGCTCTCACCCGCGCTCAGCAACGCCCTTGCGGCGGCGGTCCAGGCGGCACTCGACGAGGGCGCCGGAGCGATCGTGCTGACCGCCGAGCCACCCGTCTTTTGCGCCGGCGGCTCGCTGGATGCCCTTATTTCACGGGAAGTTCCGCTGGCAGCGACCTACGCCGGCTTCCTCTCGCTGGCCAATGCGCCGGTCCCCACCATCGCCGCCGTCGCCTCCCCGGCGATCGGGGCCGGCGTCAACCTGCCGCTCGCCTGCGACGTGATCCTGACCGCACCCGGGGCCCGCTTCGACCCCCGCTGGCTCGACGTCGGCATCCACCCCGGCGGCGGGCACCTGTGGCGTCTCACCCAGCGCATCGGCACCCAGGGCGCGGCCGCTCTCGTGCTCTGCGGCGACACGCTCGACGGCGCCGAGGCGGCCGCGTCAGGGCTGGCCTGGCGCTGCGTCCCCGACGACGAACTCATGCCGCTCGCGTTGAAGCTCGCCCGCCGCGCCGCCGGTCGCCCGCGGGAACTGCTCGCCCGCACCAAGGCCTCCCTACGCGCGGGCCTGCAACTCTCCAGCCCCGAGCACGCCATGGCCCTGGAGCTCGAGGCCCAGGAGTGGTCGATGGATCAGCCCGGTTTCGCCGACCGCATCCGGGCCATCCAGGCCTCCCTCAAGGCCCGTTCATGATCAGTCGAGGAGGGTGGGGTCGGCGCGCAGCTCGTGGCGCACCATGGCTTCCCAGAAGCCGATGAAGCCCTCGCCGTCGGAGCGCGACATCGCGGTCAGGTAGCCCTCGGGAAGTGGCGAGCCGGCCGTCGAACCTGCGGCGCGTACGTGCCACGCCCGCTGGCAGCGCTGCTCGAGCGCGACCGCCCGCTGGTGCACCGCCCGCGCTGAACCCCCGAGCACGAAGACGCCGTGGCCGGCGAGCAGAGCCAGATGCGCGCCGGCCATCTTCTCGATGGCCTGACGTGCGGTGTTGGGGTCGTTGACCGGCCCGTCGTACTCGTCGACCAGCGCGAGCGCGCCGCCGCCCCCGAGCGCGGAGCTCTGGTCGAAGATCGGCGGCACCTCACCCATGTCGGCCCACACCGTGCCGTAGAGCGGGTGGTTGTGGCAGGCCCACTTCACGTCCTCGCGCAGCTTGTGCAGCTGCAGGTGCAGCGGGATGCCGAGCGGCACCGGCCAGTCACCCTCGACGAGGTTGCCCTCCAGGTCGATGCGGATGACCTGCTCGGGGCGCAGCTCGTTCCAGGTGATGAGCCAGGGGTTGCACAGCAAGGTGCCGTCGCCGAGCGCGCAGGTGATGTGGCCGGCGAGGTGGTCGTTGTATCCCTCGCGCCACAGCGTGCGCGCCAGCAGGACGAGCTCTTCCCGCTCGCTCAGATCGGGGATCAGCTTTTCGGCTGTCGGGGTGAACTCCATGAGGACTCCTCAGTCGCGCGGCAGGACGACGGACGGCAGCGGGTGACGGAAGACGCGAGCGGCATTCTCGCTGCACATGGCGCGCAGCTCGGCCGGGGGGATGTGACCCCAGGCCTTCTCCAGCACGAGCTGCGTGTCGGGCCAGGTGCCGTCGCCATGCGGATAGTCGGTCTCGAACATGATGTTCTCGATACCGATGCGATGGCGGGTGTCGATCGTCGACGGGTCGTCGATGGTGCAGAACGAGAAGTTGCGCTTCAGGACGTCGGCGGGACGCTGGTCCCAGCCCAGGCCGTAGCCCGACCGATCGATGATGTTGTCGAGCCGGTCGAGCAGCATCGCGACCCAGCCGATTCCACCTTCGCTCATGACGATCTTGAGCTTCGGCATGCGCAAGGGGTAGCCCGACCACACCCATTCGGCACACGCATTCAGCGACACCGCGGAAAAGAGCGTGGCGCCGAGCTGCAGCGAGGGTGCGCCGGGAGGTGCCTGGTTCAATCCCGAGCTGCCGACGTGCAGGCAGATCGCCATGTCGGTGTCGACCATCGCCTGCAGGATCGGATCCCAATGGTCGCGATCCCACAGTGAGGGCAAGCCGATCATGTGGGGACGCTCGGGGAACGTCATCGCTGTGAAGCCGCGCTCGCCGCACCGGCGAATCTCCGCCACCGCGAGCTCCGGGTCGGCCAGGAACGTGATCCCCAGCGGGACGATCCGCTCCGGATACGGCTCGTGCCACTCCTCGAAAAGCCAATCGTTCCAGGCCTTTATGCACGCCATGCCGAGCTCACGGTCCTGGGCGTTGAAGAACACCCGGCCGCAGAATCCGGTGATCTGCGACGGGAAGTTGACCGACGCCCACACCCCGCTGATATCCATGTCCTTGATGCGCGGCCCGATGTCGTAGCAGCCCGGGCGCATGTGCTCGAAACGGAACGGCTCGAGCTTGACCGTCTCCTTGCGCCGCCCGGCGACCGCGTTCATCCCGACCTGGGTGAACGTCTGCCCTTCGAACTCCCACACCTGGTGGCCCTGCGGGGTCTCGATGATTCGAGGGGCCTTGTCGGCGAGATGCTGGGGGATGCGGCCCTCGAACGTGTGCGGGGGCTCGACCACGTGGTCGTCCACCGAAATGACCGTGTACTTCACCTCGCGGGGAAGCGGATCGGGAAGGAAAAGCTCGGCGTCGCTCACAGCCAACTCCTCTGGGGGCTGAACCAACACAGTGAAATGCCGTTCTCAGGAGGGTAGCCCGGCCCCGGCCCAGCGGGCGACAGCGGCCGGTGGTTGGCTGCTCTCATGGCATACGGAGCAGACACCACCACCGACGAGGTCATCGCCGGAATCGACCTGACCGGAAAGCTCGCCGTCGTGACGGGCGCGTCCGCCGGCATCGGCGTCGAGACGGCGCGGGCACTCGCCTCTGCGGGAGCCCGGGTCGTGATGGCGGTGCGCGATGTGGCGAAAGGCGAGAAGGCCGCCGCGCAGATTCGCGAGTCGGTTCCGGACGCGCAGCTCGAGATCCGCGAGCTCGACCTCGGTTCGCTCGCAAGCGTGCGGGCGTTCGGCGAGAGCTTCCGGGCCGAGCACGACAGCCTCGATCTGTTGATCAACAACGCTGGTGTGATGGCCTGCCCCCAGGCGCAGACCACCGACGGCTTCGACATGCAGCTCGGCACCAACCACCTCGGCCACTTCGCGCTGACCGGCGAGCTGCTCCCCGCCCTCCGCAAAGCCGCCGACGCGGGCGGCGACGTCCGCATCGTCAATCTCAGCTCGCGCGGGCATTTCCGCGGCGGGATCAACTTCGACGACCCGCACTACCGGACCCGGCCGTATGACAAGTTCGAGGCCTACGGGCAGTCCAAGAGCGCCAACATCCTGTTCACCGTCGAGCTGGAAAAGCGCCTGGCAGACAAGGGGATTCACAGCTTCGCCGTCCACCCCGGAGTCATCGCCACCGAGCTCTCGCGTCACCTCTCGCGTGACGACTTCAAGGCCATGGCCTCGCGCGCACCGGCCGGAGCGCTGACGCTGAAGTCCATCCCCGCCGGTGCCGCCACGAGCGTCTGGGCGGCCACCTCGCCCGACCTCGCCGGCAAGGGTGGGCGCTACCTCGAGGACGTCCACATCGCCGAGCCCGCCGACGAGGCACGCACGCACGGGGTCGCGCCGCACGCGATCGACGCCGAGGTCGCCGAGCGGCTCTGGGCGTGGTCGCAGGACCAGATCGGGCAGCCCGTCGTCACCTGACCCGACGGGTTAGGAGGCAGCCACCAAGTCCAGATCCGCCGAGCGAAGCCCGTAGACGAACGCATTCGGCATCTCCACGATGGACCCGCTCGGCGAGAGCCGCAGCTCGCTCACTCGCCGGACGAACTCCTCGAAGAACACCTTGATCTCCAGCCGCGCAAGCCCGGCGCCGAGGCAGAAATGCGTGCCCAGCCCGAACGCGATGTGCTCGTTCGGCTTGCGCGTCACATCCAGCTTCTCGGGATCGGCAAAATGCGCCGGGTCGCGATTGGCCGACCCGTACATCAGCACGAGCTGCTGGCCCGCCTTGATCTGCGCGCCGCCGATCTCGCAGTCCTGCGTCGCCACCCGGCACATGTTGTGGATCGGCGTCACGTAGCGGATGAATTCCTCGACAGCGCAGGTGATATCGGCACCTGCGCGCAGTGCCGCCCACTGCTCGGGATTGGCGATGAGGTTGAGCAGGGTGCGGGCGATGACGGTGCGGGTCGTCTCCGCGCCGCCATCGAGAATCAGCAGCCCGTCGGAGCGCACCTCGGCCAGGTTCATCGGCCGGCCATCGATCTGGGCCTCGGTCCAGATCGTCATGATGTCGTCGGCCGGGCAGCGCTTCTTCTCCTCATACAGCTCTTCAGCAGCGGCGAAGAACGCCGCCGAACTCGTCATGCCGGCCTCGTCGAAGTAACGCGGGCCGCCGCCGAGCTGGATCGTCTCTTCGGACCATTGCTTGAGCAGGCGCCAGTCCGTTTCCGGAAAGCCGAGCAGCCAGCCGATCATCCGGGCCGGCAGCGGGGCGGCCAGCTCGTCGATGATCTCGACCCCCTCGCCCTTCGCCAGGGCAGCGTCGATCAGCTCGTTCACGACCTCGCGGATGTGGTCCTCGCGGCCGGCGATCGTGCGCGGGGTGAACCGGCGGCTGACGATCTTGCGGCGCTGCGCGTGCAGCGGGTTGTCCAGCCCGATGATCGCCGGGTCGGCCGGAAGGTTGGGACGGTAGCCGCCCTTGGCCGTGTCGGAATTGATGAACTCTCGGTCACGCGTCTCGATGTCGACGATGTCGTCGTAGCGAAAGACGCCCCAGAGCTCGTTGACCGCATCCCACGCGACCGGGGCGTTCTCCCGGTGCCAGGCATAGGTCGCATACGGGTCGAGATAGAAGTCGCCGTCGAGCAGGTCCAGCGAGGGTCGCGGACTCAAGAACATCACCACCTGTCAGGTCGTTCCTATCGCGCCGGACTTCCCGCGCCGCCGCTGGGTCAGGTTGCGGTCGTCAGATCGGCGAGCGACACGTGCGCCGGGAGTTGATCGACCGGGCCCGGGCGCGAGATCGCGTACCCCTGACCGAGGTCGCAGCCCGCCTCCCGCAGCAGATCAACCTGGTTGCGGGTCTCGATACCTTCGGCGACGACGACGAGCCCGAGTGAGCGCGCCAGCCCGCAGATCGCCCTCGCGAAGTCGTGCTTGCGGCCGTCGGGAGCAAGCTCCGCGGTGAAGCTGCGGTCGAGCTTGACGAAATCGAGCGACAGCTCCGACAGGTAGCGCAGGGACGACCAGCCGGTGCCGAAGTCGTCGAGCCCCACGCCGACGCCCATCTCCGCGAGCGAGGCAAGCGTGCGCTCGACGGTCTCACCGGCGACCAGCAGCGTGCGCTCGGTCAGTTCCAGCGAGAGGCCGCCGCCGTCGAGGTCCGACGCGGCGAGCGCCTCACCCAGCCAGCCGGCGAACTCCGGAGCGGCCAACGTCCGGGCCGAGACGTTGACCGAAATCACCGGGCAACGTCCGTTGCCACTGCTGCGAAGTTCCTTGATCTGCCTGATGACCCGGGCAATCACCCAGCGGTCCAGTTCGGCGATCAGCCCGGTCTCCTCGGCCACGCCGATGAAGATGTCCGGCGCGATCGGCAGCCCGTCGGGACTGTCCAAGCGCGCCAGCGCCTCGGCCGCGACGACCGTCCCGGATTCGAGGTCGGCCAGCGCCTGGTAGTGCAGCGTCAGCCCGTCGTTCGCGAGGGCGTTCCGCACCTGCTGCTCGACGGCGCGCCGTCGCCCGAGGCGGCGTTGCACGGCACCCGCGAAAACCTCGACCCGATCGCGTCCCGCCTGCTTGGCCGCGTAGAGCGCGACATCGGCGCGCTGAAGCAGACCGTCCGGATCGCAGCGGTAATCGCGTGCGAGCGCGAGCCCGATCGACGACGTGCACACCGAGCCCACCGGCTCGGGATACGGCTTGCGCAGATGGTCCAGGAGTCGCCGGCCGAGCGCCTCGGCCTCGCGCGTGCCGGCGACTTCCGCGACCAGGATCAGCTCGTCGCCCCCGAGACGGGCCACGGTGTCGCCCGCCCGGGAAGCCCGGATCAGCCGCCGTCCGGCTTCGACGATGACGGCGTCACCGCCGGCGTGACCGAAGGTGTCGTTGATGGCCTTGAAGTGGTCGAGGTCGATCAGGTAGACAGCGACCGCCCCGCCCCGGCGTTCCAGCCGCTCGATGGCGGTGGTGAGCCGGTCGGTGAGCAGCGCACGGTTCGCGAGCCCGGTGAGCCCGTCGCGTAACGCGAGCTGCTCGAGCTGCTGCTGCGCCGCGTACCGCTCGGAGACATCCCGCGTCGCAGCGAAGAGTTCGTACTCCGCGCTGGCCGGATCACCCGGGCCCGGCGTGATCGGGATCGCGCTCCAGGTGGTTTCGAGCCAGCGCCACGAGCCGTTGCCGTGCAGGAAGCGGTAGCTGAGCGTCTTGGGGGGACCGCCGACCACCACGCGCGAGATCGCATCAGCAACAACCGCCTGATCCTCCGGGTGCACCCGGCCGCCCGGCGGGTCGGATCCGGTCAGCTCGTCAGGCTCGAAGCCGAGCACGTCGCTGGATGCCGGGGAGACGTAGCTGAAGGTGCCGTTGGGACGCATGCGCGCGATGACGTCGAGCGAGTGCTCGGCCAGCAGCCGGTAGCGATCCTCGGACTCCCCACGCCGACGCGTGCTCTCCAGTTGGGCGGAGCGCAATTCCGTGACGTCGGTGGCGATCTCGCCGACCGCCGCCGGACGGCCATCGGGACCGAAGACCGGGAAGCGGATGTCGGAGTAGGTACGCACGTCGCCGGTGGGAAGGGTGACCACCACATCGCGCTCGTGCGCCCGGCCCTCTTCGAGCACCTTGCTCACGCTGGGGGGCGCGTCTTCACGCCAGTCCGCGTCGACCCGGCCGAGCAGAACCTCGGGGTGAGCGCCGCCTGGGCCCACAATCCGCGTGAACTCCCGGTTGACCGACAGCAGCCTGCCCTGCGGGTCACGAACGCTGACCGCCGCCGGGATGTGCGCGAGCAACGCCTGCAGCAGCGACTGGGTTTCACGCACCTGTTGCTCCGCGGCTCGGGCGCGGCTGGCGTCGTGCAGTGCGACGCGCAGGGCACCCGGAGCGCCCGGGTTCCCGTCCTCCCGCGCGGCCGACAACTCCGTCCACCGCCAGGCGCCGTCCCCTGAGCACATCCGGCAGTCCAACCGACCGGCCGGACCCCCCGGGATGAGCCGGCGCAGCAGGGATTCCAACGCCGGCCGGTCTTCCCGGTGGACGAGATTTATCAACGGTTGCCCAACCAAATCAGCGGAGTTCCCGCCGAGAAGCACCGCCACAGCCCCTTGGGCCGCCGTCACAGCGCCGGCAGCGTCGAGGTCGAGGACGGCCGAGCCGAGGTCAATGCTCGCCACACCGGATTCATCGGTGCGCACACCGGAATTCCTGTGCAAGGCCCTCATGTCAGCCGCACTATCGACGCCCCCATAGGGCGATTGAGCCACGGATTCCACGAAATCCGGTGCACCCCTCGCGCGAAAGGCGGCATGCCGTCGCTACTGGGGCTCGCGCGCCCGCGTCAGCGACTCCTGGGCGCACAGAGGCGCCCGGCCGGTACCCGGCCGGGCGCAGTCACGCAGGAGGTAGAGGTCAGTCGTCGGTACGCGGCGACGGGATACCGGACAGCAGCCGGCGAACCTCGGTCTCGCGATAGCGACGGTGGCCGCCGAGCGTGCGAATCGACGTCAGCTTGCCGCTCTTGGCCCAACGCGTCACCGTTTTGGGGTCGACGCGGAACATGGTGGCGACCTCCGCCGGGGTGAGCAGGGGCTCGCTCTCGGGGGTGTGCGCAGTCATGTCGTTTCCTTCCGCCCGCTGAGGGCACGGGGCCGACAGCACTCACATATTGTCCAACGTGACCCTGATGTCCGAAATGGTCCAAGCGGGTCATTCGAGGACTAGTCACCGGTTGTGTATGCGGAGTGCAGTTTCGTCCTGCGAACTTATGGGCGTTTCCACTGCTTTCGGAGGTCCGGCAAGCGACGCTCGGACACCCGCTCAGCTCGCGGTCTCGAGCTGCTGCAGCGGCCTCCACCGGCCGATCACCCGCTCGTACGCGGCGACGGCATCGGCACCGTTTCCCTCGCTGAGGGCGGTCAGCGATTCGGCGATGTCGGCGACCGAGACGTCCTCGCGCAACTCCTCGTCGGTGAGCAGCTCGACGAGTCCGGCGTAGTCGAGCTCGACCCGCGAGTGCGGGTGGAAATCCTCGAGCCAGCGACCGAGCTGCTCGAGACCGGCGACCGTCGGAGCGTCGGGCAGCGCGCGCCGCAAGGTGGCCAGCGCCCGGGCGGTGCGGCGGCGGGCGGCACTCATCGGCGCGATGTAGCGCATCGAACGCTCGCCCTTGCCGGTGACGAGCACCCGCTCGCCCGGCTCGAAGGGGACGAACCAGGGCAGCGGCACGAGATAGGTGCAGGAGACGACCGCGACCTTCATGGTCGGCATCCGCCGGCGCCACTTCTCGAGGTCGGACTCGGCCTGCTCGGCCAGCCCGGCGGGGATGAACGCGTCAGCGAGGGTGTCGGCCATTCCCGAGCGGAATTCGCCGGCCGCGATGAGGGCTCGCAGCCGGGTCCGGAGCGGGCAGACGAACAGCAGCCCGTCGACCGGCTCGATCAGGACGGGCCCTTCGGGGAGGTCGAGCGTCCTGCGCACCGCGGCTCGGACGGCGGCCGAACGCTCATCGCGATCACTGGCTGAGCGGCCGGGCACGTCACCGCTTTTGCTCAGGGCCGTGTAGCGCTGCTGCTCCTCTTCGGAAAATGCCGCCATCGGCTCGTAGACCCGCAGGTGAGCAGCGGGCGCACCAGGGAGGGCAGCCATTCTTCGATCCTGCCAGAGGCCGCTGACAAGCCACAGCCAGGATCGCGGCAGCGGGCCTTACGGGGCGGCGTGCCTGGCTGGCTCGCAGCCTGTACGCTGAAAGCACGACATCAGTGCCGGGGCAGGTCCCCGTTGAAAGCTTTCGAGGGGGTCGAGCCATGGGGCGCGGCCGTGCCAAGGCCAAGCAGACAAAGGTCGCGCGGGAGCTCAAGTACAACTCCTCGCCGGACTGGGATCCCAGCCGGTTGGAGAATGAGCTTCGCGCGAATGGTCATGCTCCGGCCGATACGAATGATGACGACGAGTACGCCGACGAGGACGACTCTTCCCCGCCGTCGCGTCGCTGAGCATGCTCCGCTGACTCACCGCGTGAGCTAGGCCCGCTCCTCCGTCGCTGGCTGCTGGTCTCCTGCTGCAGCCGCATCAGCGGCATCAGCGGCCTTCAGGCGTTTACCGCCCTTGCGTGCCTCGAGCAGGATCCCGACGACGCTGATCACGATGATCACGCCGACGATCGGCAAGATGTATTTGTCGATGTGAACCTTGGGTCCGAGCGCCCGTCCGAGCAGGACGATCAGCTGAGTCCACAGGATGCCGCCGACGATGTTCCACGCCAGAAACGCCCGCGCTGGGATCTCTGCGACGCCGCACACCGGATTGATGAACGTTCGTACGACCGGCACGAACCGGGAGACCACGATCGCGATGCTGTAGTGGAAACGTTCGAGCAGCCGGTGCGCCCGCGCGACGTTGTGCGGATCGAACAGGCGCGAACGCGGCCGGTCGAAGATCTTCGGCCCGGCCTTGGCGCCGATCAGCCAGCCGACCTGGGCGCCGATGATCGACGCGAGCGCCGTGCCGACCAGCACGCCCGCCAGCGGAAGGTGCGGGTCGGAGTGCGAGATGGTCACCGCGCCCGCCAGGAAGAGCAGCGTGTCGCCGGGCAGGAAGAAGCCGATCAGCAGGCCCGTTTCCGCGAAGATGATCGCGAGCAGGCCGGCCAGTCCCCAGGACGAGATCAGGCTCTTGGAGTCCAGCAGGTTCACAGCAAGGTGCACGCCGCCAGCCTAGGTGCGGACCCTGTGTGAACCGTTGTCCCACGCGGGTGATCCGCCGCACCGGTTTGCCGGCATTGCCGAGTTAGGTTGCGGGAATGGGTGCAGGCCGCAGTCGGCTGGTGGTGATCGGCGGCGACGCGGCCGGCATGTCCGCGGCGTCTCAAGCACGTCGGGGTAAAGGGCCTGAGCTGCTCGAGATCATCGCTTTCGAGCGGGGACCCGACACGTCGTACTCGGCGTGCGGAATCCCGTACTGGATCGGTGGGCTGGTCACCGACCGGGAGGCGCTGATCGCGCGTACCCCTGAGGTCTTTCGCGAGCAGCAGCAGATCGAGGTCCGCACCCGCACGCTCGTCGACGCCATCGACACCGGAGCCCGGAGAGTCCAAGTCACGCAACTGGATACCGGAGGGCAGTACTCAGAGCAGTACGACGACCTCGTCATCGCGACCGGTTCGGTGCCGGTGCTACCTCATGTTGCGGGCGTCGAGAGCGCGGGGGTCTTCGAGGTCCACAGCCTGGGAGACGGAGAGCGCGTACGCGCCGAGATCGACACCGGGCGAGTCACCGACGTGGTCGTCGTCGGAGCCGGGTACGTCGGCTTGGAGACGGCTGAGTCGCTGATGGCTCGGGGCCTTTCCGTGACCTTGCTCGACCACGCCGCCGCGCCGATGTCGACCCTCGATCCCGACATGAGCGAGCACGTCGGCGCCGGCATCCGAGACAGCGGCCTCGGACTGATCCTGAGCGACGGCCTCGGCGAGATCCTCCCCGACGACGCCGGACGGGTACGCGCGGTGCGCACCGCCTCCGGCCGCGAGCTCGCCGCCGAGTTGGTGATCTTGGCTCTCGGTGTGCGACCCAACGTCGCGATTGCCCAGAACGCCGGGATCACCCTCGGCCCGACCGGCGCCATCGTCGTCGATCGGCAGATGCGTACGTGCACCCCGGGGGTCTGGGCCGCCGGCGACTGCGTCGAATCGCGCCACGTGCTCTCGGGCCGCCCGATCAACGTCGCGCTCGGCACCCACGCCAACAAGCAGGGCCGGGTCGCCGGCGACAACATCGGCGGCGCCTACGCAGCGTTCCCCGGTGTCCTGGGCACTGCGGCGACCAAGGTCGGCCGTACCGAGGTGGCCCGCACGGGGCTTTCGACCCAAGAGGCGACGGAGGCCGGCTTCGCGATCGTCAGCGTGAGCGTCGAATCCACGACCCGGGCCGGCTACTACCCCGGAGCCGAGGAGATCCGCGTCAAGCTGATCGCCGAACGCGGCACCGGCAGGCTGCTCGGCGGCCAGATCGTCGGCCATGAGGGCTCAGCCAAACGCATCGACATCCTGGCCACTGCGATCTGGGCGGGGATGACGGCGCTGGACTTCTACTCCGCCGACCTTTCATACGCGCCGCCCTACTCGCCCACGCTTGATCCCGTGGTGATCGCGGCCCGCAAGCTCCACGACGCCGTGACAAAGGGCCTCGTTTCGGAACGTCGCTGAGCGTCTCAAATCACCCACGAGATGACCTAAGTACCTACTGAGCAAAGCGGCATCCTGGCAGACTTCGAATGGCAAGATCTTCTAGCCTTCGCCACAGAGGAATGCCGCCATGCCGATCGCCACCCCCGAGTCCTACGCCGACATGCTCGATCGCGCGAAGGAAGGCCGCTTCGCCTACCCGGCCATCAACGTCACGAGTAGCCAGACGCTGCACGCCGCCCTGCGCGGTTTCGCGGAGGCCGAAAGCGACGGCATCGTCCAGGTGTCGACCGGCGGCGCCGAGTTCCTGTCCGGAACGACCATCAAGGACATGGTCGCCGGAGCGCAGGCGCTTGCCGAGTTCGCGCACTACGCCGCGAACTCGTATCCGGTCACCATCGCCCTGCACACCGACCACTGCCCGAAGAACAAGCTCGACACCTACATCCGCCCGCTCATCGCGATCAGCCAGCAGCGGGTCGCCGAGGGCCGGCCGCCGCTCTTCCAGAGCCACATGTGGGACGGCAGTGCGGTACCGCTGACGGAGAACCTGCAGATCGCCGAGGAGATCCTGGCCTCCTGCGTCAAGGCGCAGATCATCATGGAGCTCGAGATCGGCGTGGTCGGCGGCGAGGAGGACGGCGTCGTCGGCGAGATCAACGACAAGCTCTACACGACGCCCGAGGACGCGCTGCGCACCGCCGAAGCGCTCGGTGTCGGCGAGAACGGCCGCTACATGCTGGCCGCCACCTTCGGCAATGTGCACGGCGTCTACAAGCCCGGAAACGTCAAGCTCCGTCCCAAGATCCTCAAGGAGATCCAGGACGCGGTGGGCGCCCAGGTCGGCAAAGACCGTCCGTTCGACCTGGTCTTCCACGGAGGCTCGGGCTCGGCGCCGGAGGAGATCCGCGAGGCGCTCGACTACGGGGTCGTGAAGATGAACGTCGACACCGACACCCAATACGCGTACACGCGCCCCGTGGCCGACCACATGCTCCGCAATTACGACGCCGTGCTGAAGGTCGACGGCGAGGTCGGCAACAAGAAGTTCTACGACCCGCGGTCATGGGGTAAGTCGGCAGAGACGGGCATGGCGGCTCGGGTTCTCGAGGCCTGCCAGGACCTTCGCTCCGCCGGGCAGAAGGCACGCTGACACGCCGACGCCGGACGTGCTGAGAGGTCCGTCATATCCGGCGAACAAGTGCTGCTAGCTAGTTGCAAGCACCCCACATGTTGCGAGTAGGGTAGCCACCGCACCCCTCCAGTGGGTGCTCGCCTCCCGAATACGCCAAATCCTGCCGTCGGGCTGTGCGGACCGCGATCGTTGTGTGGCAGGAGCGGGGGACCCAGGTAGTGGACACGCCACACGGCGTGCCCTCGGGGTGAAGTCGCAGCATGCGACCGGGCGAACTCCCGTCCGAACCCGACAGCTCACCTCGCCGGCGTCGGAGGATCATAAATGGCTCGTTCAAGCCTGCGCCGTACCTCCGTGCTCGCGGCCCTCACGGCCGCCGGTGCCGGGGTGGGTCTCGTTTTTGCCGCCGCCCCAGCGAGCGCTGACGTCTTCAGCAACATTCGTCAGTGCGAGTCCGGCGGCAATTACTCCACCAACACCGGCAACGGGTACTACGGCGCCTACCAGTTCACCCAGGGCACCTGGAACTCGCTCGGGTACTCGGGCGTCCCGAGCGACGCCTCGGCGGCCACCCAGGACGCGGCTGCTGCACAGCTCGCAGCCCGCAGCGGATTCGGCCAGTGGCCCGTCTGCGGCGCGGGCGGCGGTTCCTACACGCCGGCACCGAGCTACACGCCCACGTACACGCAGCCGACCTACACCAACTACGCCCCCGCGAGCCGCGACTTCAGCCGCACGGCCATCGCCCCGGTCGAGGTCCCGGTGGTGTTCGGCTCGTTCAGCCTGGACAACGCCAGCCAGGTGCGTTGGGACGTCGAGCTCCTTCAGTCGAACCTCAACAAGAAGCTGCACTCCAAGCTGAAGGTGGATGGCTCCTACGGTCCGCTGACTGCTCTGGCGACGCTCGAGTACCAGAAGATGCATCACCTCAAGCACGTCGACGGGGTGGTGGGCACCGAGACGTGGAAGTCCGTCACGGCCAAGGTCGCCAAGACGACGGCAAAGAAGTAGCGCCCGTCCGCTTCTGTTCACCGAGATCCGCCGGTCCCATTCAGGGGCCGGCGGATTTCGTTTCTCACGGTCCGCAGTCGTCGCATGACACAGTGACGAGCTCAGGCTCGCCGCTGCGAACCCAACAGAATGACTGCGTTACGGATGGAATGGCCCGGGCTTGACGCGCCGACACGCGTGATACACGCCACAACTCGTTGGGCTTTTCGGGCCGAAGTAGAAGGCTCCCCCCAACTCGTGAGTGGCGAGCCGCCGACCCCGACCGCCGAATCCTGCCCCGGGGCCAGGTCCCAGACGAACGAACCGGGCAGGTGCGGGGGACCCACGGTCTTCCGGTCGCGTCCCACCTCACGGTGATCGCGATCTAGGGGTGAAGCCGGTCAGCGCGCGAGCTGACCGGCCGGGCTATACCCGGTCCGAACCCGACAGCTCACCTCGCAGGCGTGGGGAAAGGTCTCCTCGTTGCCTCAGGCACGTCTGCGTTCGCGTACCCGTTCCGTCTTTGCCGCCGCCACGGCTTCCCTCGCGCTTGCCGCTGTGGCTTCGGCTTGTACGCCGTCCGCTGCGCCGAGCCCCTCCGCGAGTGACCTCTACCGGCTCCGCATGTGCGAGTCGGGAGGCAACTACGCCATCGCCACCGGCAACGGGTACTACGGCGCCTACCAGTTCGACGCCGGAACGTGGGCCTCGCTCGGCTTCGGCGGGCTGCCGAGTCAGGCGGCCCCGTGGGTGCAGGACGAGGCGGTCGCCAAGCTTTGGCGCATGCGCGGCTGGGCTCCATGGCCAGGCTGCTCCTCCAGCCTCGGCCTCTAGGTCCGCTGACACTTCGTTCGTCAACAAGCCCACAAGAACTGGTCGCCGACCGGGGTCAAGGGTGACGATGGTCCGGTGACATCACCGAGCGGACATTCTGGGCATTCTGGGCACAGCAACCTGCTGGGTCCTGCACCGACGCAGCTTCCGGCCGATCCGGTCCCTGTGCAGCAGTTGGCTGAAGGACGCGACCCGGCTTTGGTGGCCGCCGACTTCCCGGCGTCGAGCTTCGCCTGGGCCGCACTGGCGCGGCGGGCGGGTGACGCCGGGAGCTGGGTGGAGTCCTACGCGTATGCCCGGGTCGGTTACCACCGCGGCCTGGATGCGCTGCGCCGCGCCGGCTGGAAGGGCGCTGGTCCGGTGCCCTGGTCACACGAGCCCAACCGCGGCTTCCTCGACTCGGTGGCCGCCTTGGGGCGGGCCGCGTCAGCCATCGGCGAGCAGGCCGAGGCGCAACGCTGCCGTGCGCTACTGACCGACGCCGACCCCAGCGCCCCGATCGCGGGTGACTGGAGTTCGGCTGCGAGCTCCGATGGCTGATTCGCCGAGTTCGACCTGGCACGGCCACACACTGCGGCCTTTGCCCGCAGGCGAAAGCTGGTTTTCCGGCGGAGAGCGCGTCAGAACCAGGACCGCCGTCTTGGTCGCCCTGCCGGCGGCGGCACCGGCGGCACCGGCTGCACCCGCGGCGCCGCCGAACGCGCGACGGACGTTGACGTTCCTCATCCTCGTGAGCCTGGCAGCGATCGCGACGATCGTCTTCGCGCGCCGCTCCGGAGCCCCGTCCGAGCCCGCACCGCTGCCGGCGCCGCCGAGTCACGTCATCACCACGGTGTCCCGCGCTCAGGCCGCCGCCGCCAGCATTCGCGTCGGCGAGTACCTGGAATTCCGGCTGCCCAGCGGACGGACGTACTCCACCGTCCTGGAGCAGCCGTCCGGCCAGGTACCGGTGGTGGAGGCGCTGACGCTCGCCGGCCAGCAACCTCAGCTACGCGCCGACAGCGCCGGTCACGCGGTCATCGAGGTCATGTCGGCACCTGTCTGCAATGACCCTGAGGGATGCCCCGATCAGCGCACCTTGCTGGGCACGGTCGACCTCACCGTCGCTCCCTGAGCTGAGCTATTCGTCGTCGTCTTCGGGCTCGACGACCAGGTCGACAGTCGACCCGTCGCCGCCCGGGGGGCGACCGCGGCGCGCGAAAAGCAACGACGCCGCCCCGGGCATGATGCTGGCGACCGCATTCACCCGGCTCTGCGTCTCGCGCAGCCCGCTGAGCAACGGCAGCACGTCCTCGTTGATCTTGCGGAGCGTGTCGGGAAGGGTGTCGACCGCCTCGTCGTCCAGCACCCTTGCCAGCCGCTCGATGCCGGGACGCAGCGCCAGGAGCGGCTCCTCGAGCTCCTCGGCCACGCGTTCCATCCGGGCGGCAACCTCAGATGCGCTGGTCAGCGTCTCGCGGGCGATCGTGACGGCATCGATCAGTGACAGGATCGAGCGGTTGAGATCGAGCAGGGTGCGCGGGACCTCGAGGAGAGCTCGTGCGGGAGCGGTGATCATCCCGACCGCCCGCGAAAAACCCGGCAACGCTGCCACGTCAGCAGCCTACGACCCGATCCACCGCACCAACTCGCGATGACCACTAGGCTCGGGCGACGTGCCAGCAGTCGTACTCGTCGGAGCCCAATGGGGCGATGAGGGCAAAGGAAAGGCCACCGACCTGCTCGGTGGCCGAGTCGAGTACGTCGTGCGCTACCAGGGCGGCAACAACGCCGGCCACACGGTGGTCATCGGCGAGGAGACCTACGCCCTGCATCTGCTCCCCAGCGGGGTGCTGCGCCCCGACTGCGTCCCGATCATCGGTAACGGGGTCGTCGTCGACCCGGGCGTGCTCATCGAGGAGATGGACGGCCTGCGCGAGCGGGGCATCGACGTCTCCAAGCTCAAGATCAGCGCCGACGCGCACTTGATCATGCCGCACCACCGGGCACTGGACAAAGTGACCGAGCGCTACCTCGGATCGGCCCGCATCGGCACCACCGGACGCGGGATCGGCCCGGCTTACGGGGACAAGGTCGCCCGCGTCGGCATCCGCGCGCAGGACCTGCTTGATCCCGGCATCTTCCGCGCCAAGGTCGAGCTGGCGCTGCGCGAGAAGAACCAGGTACTCACGAAGGTCTACAACCGGCGCGCGATCGACGTCGACGAGGTGTGCGAGGAGTACGGCGGCTACGCCGAGATCCTCGCTCCGCACATCACCGACACCAGTCTGCTGCTGGCCAAGGCGCTCGACGCCGGCAAGGTGGTCCTGCTCGAAGGCAGCCAGGGAACGCTGCTGGACGTCGACCATGGCAGCTATCCGTTCGTCACCTCGAGCAACCCGACGGCCGGCGGTGCGTCCACCGGCTCGGGGATCGGTCCCAACCGGCTGAGCCGCGCGGTCGGCATCGTGAAGGCATACACCACTCGCGTCGGCTCCGGTCCGTTCCCGACCGAGCTGAACGACGAGAACGGCGAGCGGCTGCGCTCCGTCGGCGGCGAGTTCGGGGTCACGACCGGCCGGGCGCGGCGCTGCGGCTGGTATGACGCCGTCATCGTGCGTTACGCCGTGCGCGTCAACGGCCTCACCGACCTGTTCCTGACCAAGCTCGATGTGCTGTCCGGGCTCGAGACGATTCCCGTCTGCGTGGGCTACGACGTGGGCGGCGAGCGGGTTGACGAGATGCCCATGACCCAGACGGGTTTCCACCACGCCGTCCCGATCTACGAGCAGCTGCCGGGTTGGGACGCCGACCTGTCCAAGGCCCGCGCGCTCTCGGATCTGCCGCCTGAGGCCCGCAGCTACATCGCATTCCTCGAGGGGCAGGCGGGCTGCCCGATCTCCGCGGTCGGCGTCGGACCCGGGCGCGACGAGACCATCGTCGTCCGCGACCTCGTCTGATCCATGCTGATCAGGACGATCGGCGCGCGATGAAGGTCCTCGTGGTCGGCTCGGGCGGCCGGGAGTCGGCACTGTGCGCCGCCCTTGCCCGCGATCCCCACGTCGATGCTCTGGTTTGCGCGCCAGGCAATCCCGGCACGGCCGAGATCGCGGAGACACATCCGGTCGACGTCGGTGATCCCGTCGCTGTCGCCGATGTGGCCCAGCGACTGGGTGCCGATCTCACCGTCATCGGACCGGAAGCGCCACTCGTCGACGGCGTCGTGGACGCGTTGACCGAGCGCGGGCTCACGGCTTTTGGACCGACCGCCGCCGCCGCCAGGCTGGAGGGAAGCAAGGCCTTCGCCAAGGCCGTCATGACGGCGGCAGGCGTGCCTACTGCCCGAGGGCGTGACCACCACGAAATCCCTACAGCGCTGGCGGATCTGGACGAGTTCGGGCCGCCCTACGTCGTGAAGTACGACGGGCTCGCGGGCGGCAAGGGGGTCACCGTGACCTCCGACCGCGATGGCGCGGCGGCCGCCGTACGAGCCGCACTCTCGCGTCCCGAAGACCGGGTGGTGATCGAGGAGTTTCTCGATGGTCCGGAGGTGTCGCTGTTCTGCGTCATCGGTCCGGGCGGCACGGTCGTCCCGCTCTCGCCGGCGCAAGACTTCAAACGGGCGCTGGACGGCGACGCCGGACCCAACACGGGCGGCATGGGTGCGTACTCGCCGCTGCCCTGGAC
>DATAZK010000079.1:0-5656 GCA_036272075.1 Frankiaceae bacterium | reverse complement strand
CAGGGTGAGGATCGTGGCTGCGGACCCCCATGAGCGGGTGTCGGTGCTGACGATGCCGTAGACCAGCAGGGCCAGCCCGCCGGTGACGGTGACGGCGCCGGCGATGTCCAGGCTCGGGCGCTGCTCGGCCCGCGATTCCGTCAGCGACACGATCGCGGCCGCGATGAGCGCGGCGCCGATGGGGACGTTCACGAACAGCACCCAGCGCCAGTCGAGCAGGTCGGTGAGGATCCCGCCCGCGAGCACCCCTGCTGCGGCGCCGCTCGCGGCGACTGCCGACCAGGCACCCAGCGCCCGGCGCCGGGCTGCCGGTTCGGTGAAGGTGGTGGTGATCAGGCTCAGCGTGGCGGGCGCCAGGATCGCGCCGCCGACGCCCTGCGCCGCCCGGGCAGCGATGAGCGTTGCACCGTTCTGGGCGAGCCCGCCGAGCAGGCTGAACACCGTGAAAACGCTCAGGCCCAGCAGGAATGTGCGGCGGCGGCCGAAGAGGTCGGCTGCTCGCCCGCCGAGCAGCAGGAAGCCGGCGAAGGTGAGCGTGTACGCGTTGATGATCCACTGCTGGCCGGTGGATGAGAGGCCGAGATCGGCCCGCATCTTCGGCAGGGCGACGTTCACGATCGACACGTCAAGCACGACCATGAACTGGGCCACGCAGCACACTGCCAGCACGGCCCAGGTCGGTATGGCGCGTTTTGACATCAGGGCACTCCTTCAGCTCTCGTTCGGTTTTTGTGCCGCGAGGACGCGGCGGCACCAACGGTTCTGACGCCTGTCGGGGCGACGAATGGGCGCTCTCCCCGGGGACAGTCCGGGTCAGACTTGTTCCAGGCGCCGCTGCAGGAAGCGCTGCTCGGGGGTCGAGGTCGCGAGGTCCAGCGCCCGGCGATAAGCGACGCGAGCCTCCTGTTCGCGGCCGAGGCGGCTGAGGAGTTCGCCCCGGGTCGAGTGGTAGTACAGATAGCCGTCAAGCTCGAGGCGGTCGACCTCGTGCAGCGCCGCGCCGGGCTGGCCGGCTTGGGCGAGGGCCGCTGCGTGGTTGAGAACGACCACGGGGGAGCCGGTGAGGTCCACCAGCCGCCGATAGGTCTCGGCGACCTGGGGCCAGTCGATGCGTTCTCGCGTCTGCATTGACGCGATCGCGGCCTGCAGGACGTAGGGGCCATGCGCTCCAGGCCCGCGCAGCGCGATCGCCTGGTCGAGTACGGCGCGACCCCTCGCGATGGCGTCCGCGTCCCACAGTGATCGGTCCTGATCCTCGAGCAGCACGAGATCATCGCCGGCGAACCGGGCCCGCCGGCGCGCGTGATGGATCATCATCAGCGCCAGCAACCCTTGTGCCTCAGGCTCTTTCGGCATGAGCTCCACGAGCACCTGTCCAAGCCGGATGGCCTCGGCCCCGAGATCGACACGTCCCTGATAACCCTCGTTGTAGATCAGGTAGACGACGGCCAGCACCGCATCGAGGCGCTCGGCGAGCAGGGGCGCGTCGGGGACAGCGAACGGGATGCCGGTTCCCTTGATCTTGGCTTTGGCGCGGGACAGGCGGCGCTTCATCGTCTCTTCGGGCACGAGGAATGCCCTGGCGATGTCGGCGGTCGCCAGACCGCCGAGGGCCCGAAGGGTGAGGGCTACCTGACCGTCCAGCGGTAGCGCCGGGTGGCAGCAGGTGAAGATCAGCTCGAGCCGTTCGTCCTTGATCAGCGTCTCATCGAATTCGTCCATGGTTGTCTCGGGAACGGGCAGCAGGTGGAGCTTTTCGGTGAGAGTGCGTTCCCGGCGGATCCGGTCGATCGCCCTGTTGCGCCCGGTCGTCACCAGCCACGCGCCGGGGTTGTTCGGCACCCCTGACGCGGGCCAGCGCTCCGCGGCGATTGCAAACGCCTCCGCCGCGGCGTCCTCGGCCTTGTCGAAGTCGCCGAGGAACCCGACGAGCGAGGCCAGCACCCGGCCCCACTCGTCGCGAAAAACGTCCTCCAGCACGCTCAGAGTCGCACCACCGGCCTGATCTCGATCGCGGCGCCGTAGCGCGTCACGGGGATGCGAGCCGCCAGGTCGATCGCGTCGTCGAGGTTGGCGGCCTCGATGAGAGCAAAGCCGCCCAGCGCCTCCTTGGTGTCGGCGAACGGGCCGTCCGTCATCAGGGTCCGGCCACCGACAACTCGCACGCTGGTGGCCATCTCTGCGGGCTCCAGGCGCGCCGCCTCGATGACCCGGGCGTCGCCGAGCAACGCTTGAAACTCGGCCTGGACCGCCGCGCGCTCCTGCTCGGACAGCGCGGCACCATAGCTGGGCTCGGCGTAAATCATCAGGGCGTACTGCATCGCAACCTCCCGGAGAAATGGGCTCTCGGATACCCGACGAACGAGCCGCCGCGCATGGGACACCACCGGGTGAAATTTCTCAAGAACGGGTTCGACGCTAGCCGCCGGCGCCGCGCCGGTACACCGGATTTTCTGCCGCCAGATCTTCGCGACCCCGGCTGTCCCTTCGGCGCGTGCCCGTCCGTCGTCTGGTGGTGAGGGCCAACCGGTCCATTCGCCAAACCATCCCGACGGTGAGGAGATCGCCATGGATGCCCGGCTCAATTACTTCGAAGGCCCGGTCGGATCGAAGATCGTGAAGTACCTGATCTCGGCCGGCAAGGTCGCGCTCGATTCGACCGTGCCGACCGCCACGTTGCACCTCGTGGAGATCCGCGCCAGCCAGATCAACGGCTGCGCGGCCTGCCTGGACATGCACACCAAAGACGCTGCGGCTGCTGGGGAATCGGCGGTGCGGCTCAACATGGTGGCGGTGTGGCGCGAAGCCACCGTCTTCACCGAGGCGGAGCGTGCCGCGCTCGAGCTCACCGAGCAGGGCACCCGGCTGGCCGACGCGGCTGACGGGGTGAGCGACGAGGCCTGGGCTAACGCGGTCAAGCACTACGACAGTGACCAGCTCACCGCGCTCGTCGCCGCCATCGCCGGCATCAACGCCTGGAACCGGCTCAACGCCATCACCCGCCAGCCCGCCGGCGAATACCAGCCCGGCCAGTGGAACTAGCCACCCAACACCCTCGAGGAGCAGACATGGCTTTCAAGAACGACATGAACATGATGTACGCGACCCACGACGCGCTGCGCCGCGACCTCGCCCAGGTCGTCGCCATCACGCAGCGCCCGCGGGACGATCCGAAGCACCTGCTGCGCACCGCGCTGGGGTGGGAGATGTTCAAGTCCTTCCTGCAGGTTCACCACAGCGCCGAGGACGACCTGCTCTGGCCGGCGATGCGGCGGGCCCTCAGCGGCGATTCCTCCGCGGAGGCGCTGCTCGACGCGATGGAGGCCGAGCACGCCGTGATCGACCCGCTGCTGGCATCGATCGACGGTGCGCTTACCGACCGTGACTCCGGTCTCGGCCGGCTCGGCGAGCTCACCGACTCTCTCGCGTCAGCGCTGCGGGGTCACCTCGGTCACGAGGAGGTCGACGTCCTTCCCCTGATCGACGCGACCGTCAGCGAGCAGGAGTGGAGCGCGTTCGGGGCGGAGACCGGCCGCCGGGTCGGTCAGGACATCCAGCGCTTCTTCCCGTGGGCGCTGGAGGATGCCAAGTTCGAGATCAGGTCGGCGGTCCTTCGGGTGCTGCCCCCGCCGATGGCGCTCGCTTACCGAGACCTGTGGCAGCCGGCCTACGCCGCCCTGCCCCTTTGGCCCCAGGCTGACGCGTAGCGCCTCAGTCCTGGGCCTGTGCGAGCCATCTCCCCAATCATTGATAAGAAAGAGGCAGCATTCGCGATAGGGGAGGTGCTCGCATGGCAGCAGCAGTCCAACGGCCCAGGTACGGGCTGATCTCGGGGGACAGCCACGTCAACGAACCAGGCGACCTGTGGACGACGCGGGTGCCGGCGAATCTTCGCGATCGTGCTCCGCGCATCGAGAGCTTCGACGAAGGCGACGCCTGGGTCATCGAAGGCGTCAGCGAACCGATCAACTTCGGGATGAACGCCTGTGCCGGCCTCGAGCCCGAGGAGATGAAAGGCTGGTGCCGCTTCGATGAGATGCGACGCGGGGGCTGGGACCCGAAGGTCCGGCTGACCGAGATGGACCGTGACGGCGTCGATGCAGAGGTGCTGTATCCGACTCCGCGGCTGTCGAACGCGCTCGTCGCGCACCCCGAGACCGAGTACCACCTCGCGATGATCCGTGCTTACAACGACTGGCTCTCGGAGTACGTCGCGACGGCACCGGACCGCTTCGCCGGCCTCGCCCTGCTGCCCAACCGCGGCGGCGCCAAGGAGGCCGTGGCCGAGATCGAGCGCGTGCTCGACCGGCCGGGCATGTCAGGTGCCCTGATCGGCTGCTGGCCCAACGGAACTTTGGCGATCAGCCCCGAGGATGATCTGGTCTGGGGTGCTCTGAGCGAGCGGCGCATCCCGCTGAACATCCATGTGTCCCTGACGCAATCCATGCCTGCCGCGCATCGCGCCAAACTCCCCGGATACGGGCGCTTTTTCGATGCGCCCAACAGGATCATCGAGATGGTCTTCGACGGCGTCTTCGACCGTTTCCCGCAGCTCGACGTAGTTTTCGCCGAGGTCGACTTCGGATGGGTGCCCTACGTCAAGGAGCAGATCGACAACAACTACCAGCGGCTCGAACCGGTCAGCCGATTCGGATTGCAGCGCCTGCCCAGCGAGTACATCAACGACCATTTCCACTTCACGTACATCACCGACACCTTCGGGCTGCGCAGCCGTGAGTACGTCGGCGCCGAGCGGATCCTCTGGTCGAGCGACTACCCGCACATCAGCGCCGACTACCCGTACTCGTGGCGCACGATCCAGTCCTCGATGTCGGGGATCGTCCCGGCCGAGCGCGACCTGATCCTGCACGGAAATGCCGAGCGGCTGTACGGTTTCGGCGCCCGCTGAGCTGCTAGTTCTGTGTTAGACTCGAACACATGATCGAAGCAGAGTTCGGGGTGAAAGCGGCGCAGTTCCATGCGCTTGCCGCCGAACTCGCCGCCTTCGTCTCCTCTGATACCTCTGCGGCGGCGGCGGTCGAGGTGCTGCCCGAAGTGTTGGCTGCGGTGCGTCAGGGTGAGCTGCTGACGTGTCGGTTGATCGAACGTGCTGACCGGTCCGGGGTTTATGCGATTGACGGGGCGTCCTCGACGCAGGCGTACGTGCGTCACGTCTCGGGTGAGTCCGACGCGTGGATCTCGAAGCGGGTCCAGGTCGGCCGGGCGTTGGCGGATCGGATGCCCGTCACCGGAAAAGCGTTCGAAGCCGGAGATTTGGGTCTCGATCATGCTCATGTCATTGCGCAGGCGACGAAGGACCTGCAGACCGATCTGGCTGTCGACCTCGAAGGCTTCCTGGCGCAGCAGGCCGGGCCGTTGACGCCACGGCAGCTACGCGTCGTCGCCGAAGAACTCGTCGCCGCCGCCGCCCCCGAGGAATCCGCTGATGCGGCGGGCCGTAAACGCGCCGCCCAGCATGTGAACCTGTCGGAAAAGCTGGACGGCATGTGGCGGATCGATGGCTGGTTCGACGCCGAAGCCGGTCTCATCATCGCCAAAGCCCTCGCCGAATTCCTGCGCAAGCCCGATCCTGACGGTGACCTGCTCACCGAAACCATCGGCCACCGCCGCGCCGAGGCTTTCGTCCAAATGGCCC
>DATAZK010000078.1:0-69251 GCA_036272075.1 Frankiaceae bacterium | reverse complement strand
AGCGAGGCCGGCTCGATGAACCCCGTGGTGCTGCTCGATGAGGTCGACAAGATCGGCTCGGACTACCGCGGCGACCCCGCGGCGGCCCTGCTCGAGGTGCTCGACCCGGCGCAGAACCACACGTTCCGCGACCACTACCTGGAGGTCGAGCTCGACCTGTCGGACGTCGTCTTCCTGGCCACGGCCAACGTGCTCGAGTCGATCCCCGGCCCGCTGCTGGACCGCATGGAGCTGGTCCGGCTCGACGGCTACACCGAGGACGAGAAGGTCACGATCGCCCGCGATCACCTGCTGCCACGGCAGCTGGAGCTCGCCGGTCTGACCGTTGATGACGTCGTGCTCGAGGACGAGGCGCTGCATGAGCTGGCGGCGAACTACACCCGCGAGGCGGGTGTGCGTGAGCTGGAGCGCTTGCTGGCCAAGGTGATGCGCAAGGTCACGGCGAAGCTGGAGACGGCGCAGGGCGTGCAGACGGTCTCGGCCGAAACGCTGCGCGACTACGTCGGACGGCCACGCTTCCTGCCGGAGTCGGTCGAGCGCACCTCGCTGCCCGGTGTGGCGACGGGGCTGGCGGTCACCGGTGCCGGTGGTGACGTGCTCTTCGTCGAGGCGTCGCTGGCCGATGCCGAGACCGGAAGCACGGGCGTGACGCTGACGGGTCAGCTGGGCGACGTCATGAAGGAGTCGGCGCAGATCGCGCTGGCCTTCCTGCGCTCGCACGGCGCCTCGTTGGAGCTGCCCGTGGGTGACCTGAAGGAGCGGGGCGTGCACATCCACGTGCCTGCCGGTGCGGTGCCGAAGGATGGCCCGTCGGCGGGTGTGACGATGACGACAGCGCTCGCCTCGTTGCTCTCGGGACGGCCGGTGCGCAGCGATGTCGCCATGACCGGCGAGGTCTCTCTGACCGGACGGGTGCTGCCGATCGGTGGCGTCAAGCAGAAGCTGCTCGCCGCTCACCGGATGGGCATCACCACGGTGCTGATCCCGGCGCGCAACGAGCCTGATCTGGACGACGTGCCGGCCAGCGTGCTCGCTGAGCTGACCGTCCACCCCGTGTCAGATGTTCGTGAGGTGCTTTCCCTCGCCTTGGAGCCGGCCACTGTGACTGCAGCGGCCGCTCCAGCCGGGCTGGGGGCACTCGCCGCTTGAGGGTGGAGCTGGATCTAGGGTCGGCGCATGGCCGCCGATCCTGATCTGCTCTCCCGCATCGACCGTCTCGAGTCGCTGGATGCCATCCGGCAGCTCACCGCCCGCTATTGCCTGGCGCTCGACATGCGCGCCTTGGACGCTCTGGTCAACCTGTTCGCCGCCGATGTGCGAGTGAGCCGGGACGCGTCAGGGCGCCAGGCGTTGCGGGCCTGGTTCGACCAGACGCTGCGGGTGCAGTTCACCGGCACCGCGCACGTCACGGGCAACCACATCATCGAGTTCGACGACGCCGACCACGCGCACGGCGTCGTCTACTCGCGTAACGAGCACGAGACCGGCCCCGAGTGGGTCATCATGACGATGATGTACTGGGATCACTACGAACGCATCGGCGGCAGCTGGTTTTTCCGCCGCCGGCTGCCGCTGTACTGGTACGCCACCGACCTGAACAAGCCGCCGATCGGGGAGCACAAGATGCGCTGGCCCGATCGCGATCCGTATGACGGCGGGTGGGGCGAATTCTGGCCGACGTGGCAGGTCTTCTGGGACGCCTCTCTTGATCTCGACGGCCCCGTTTCGGAGCCCGCACCGATGGACGAATTCCTCACCCGGCTTCGGGGCGGCGCGTCCGAAGCAGTGAAGGTGCGTGTTCGTTGAGTGCGACGATCCGCTGGGGCGCGTGGTTCGAGGACTCCGAGCTGACCCTGGATTTCCCTGCAGGCTATGAGGTTTTGGCCTGTCCGCCCGCTGATGGTCCCGACATCGGTGACGGCGGCATCGCCGCCGCGTTTGCCTCGCCGATCGGCACGCCGCGGTTGGCAGAAATTGCCCGGGGGCGTCACCGGCCGGTCATCGTCATCGACGATCTCTCCCGCCCCACCCCCGGATCGCGCTTGATTCCGCCGATTCTGGACGAGCTCGCCGCCGCCGGGATTCCCGCGAGCGACGTGCTGATCCTGGCCGGCGTCGCCAATCATCGCCCGATGCAGCGGGCCGATTTCCTCAAGAAAATCGGGCCGGACGTGCTCGCCCGGTGCCGGGTGAGCAACCACTTCTCGTGGGACAACTGCACGCTGATCGGAACGACCTCGTTCGGCTCGCCGGTCGAGGTGAACAACGAGTTCCTGGCGTGCGATCTGCGGATCCTGGTCGGCTCGATCATCCCGCATGCGGCGGCGGGTTTCGCGGGCGGTGCAAAGCTCCTGATGCCCGGTGTTTCGAGCATCCGCTCGGCCGAGGCGTATCACCGCGGCTCTGCGCTGCGCGGCGGCTACGGGCTCGAGGCGCCTGACGCGCGTCTGGAATCGGAAGAGGCGGCCCGGATGGCGGGCGTCGACTTCATCGTGAACGGCATCCCGAATTCTCGCCTCGGTCTGGCGGGCGTGGTGACGGGGCATGTCGTCGAGGCGCATCGCGCGGGGACGGCCATCGCGCGTCGGGTCTTTGCGACGCCCACCCCGCCGGAGTCCGACATCTGCGTGCTGTCGCTCTACCCGAAGGACAGCGAATTTCTCCAGCATCTGACGGCTTTTGCGCCGCACGTGACGGCGGAGACGCACATCGTCCGCGGAGGTGGCACGTTCGTCGTGGTGGTCTCCGGTGAGGAAGGGTTGGGTTCGCATTCGCTCTTCGGTCCGGGGATGCGGCTGGCGGCGCCGCGGCCGACACGCATCCGCGGACGCGACGTGATCTTCTTCGCCCCCCGCACCACTCCTGGGATGCTGCCGCCGACGATGGACGGCACGGTTTTGCTTCCGACGTGGGCCGAGACGATCGCGTGGCTCGAGCGCAAGCACGGGCCACAGGCGAGCGTCGCCGTCTACCCGTGCGCGACGATGCAACTTTCCGCGGAGAGCGCTGCTACTTCAGCAGACTGAAATCCACGTCGGCCGCGACGACCGTGCCGGCGGTGCGTCCCGGAGCCCGATGGCCCGACCAGTACATGTTGGTGTGCGAGATGACCTGCTCCGGCGGGGGTGCGCCCCACTCGGTGAGGTCGACGGTGGTGTGCGCGTCAGCCACGAGCGTCGTCTCGAGGTCGGTGTCCTCGAACGAGTCCGGAAAGGTCTTGCGTACCAAGGGTTCTGACCCGTCGCGCTCATGCGCGGTGCCCATGATTTCGTTCTGTACGTCGATGACGATCAGCGCCGTCCGCGGCCGGTCGGTGAGGGTGGTCATGGCGACAGTCTTCCAGGTCAGAACCGGAAGCGGGTCAAGCCGCCGGGCTCGACGCCGAGAATGGCGACGACCGACCGAATGTCGACCTTGTAGACGCCCCAGGGCGGCGGCCCCTGCGACGGTGCGTTGAACGGGGCGGTGATTCCGGAACCGGTCTCATCGGGTTCGGCGGGCCAGCCCGTGTCCGCCCACGCCTTCGCCGCCCGTGCCACGACTGCTGGGTCGGTCACTGGCACAGCATCGCCCTCGACAACGATGTCCGCTTCGGACACGGAGACCGCGATCGAGCACCGCGGATCACGGGCGATGTTGTGAGCCTTCCGCGTGCCCGCACCCGTCTGGAACCAGAAAGTGCCATCCAGCCAGATTGCGCCCACCGGAACCAGATGGGAGCTGCCGTCCTCGTTGACGGTCGACAGCCAGGTGGACTTGGAGTTGTGGTCGTCGGGTGCCGGGGGAGTCCCCGCGTCGAGCTTGCCGGCAACGGTGGCCCATTCCACGGCGGGAAGTCCGTCTGCGCTGCCCAGATTGATGGTTTCCACGTCTGCTCCTTCGATGCTCCACGTGTTCCGCTTGCCTACTGAAGGGGTAGACGTGCCGGAGACGCCAGAGTCATCGCCAACGCTCAGCCGGCTTCGGGGGCGAGCAACTCCTCGAGTGCGGCAGCGAGCCGGTTGAGGTTGGCGGCGGTCTCGGTGCGGCGCCGGACGGGCCATTCCTCGGTGAGGCCCAGGAGCGTCTGATGCCAGGACGCCTGGATGCGCCCGAGCGCACGCTCGCCGGTCTTGGTCAGCTTCAGCACCGCGGCGCGCCGGTCCTGCGGATCGACCGAGCGCGTGACGAGGCCGAGGTCGACGAGCTCGGTGACGCGGCGGCTGACGGTGGAACGTTCGACGTCCAGCAGGTTCGCCAGATCCGACACGCGCAGCGGCTGGCCGGTGCCGAGCATGGCAAGCGTGAGGTGCAAGTGCTCGCCGAGATTCACCTTGGCTCGCTGGCCCATCAGCTGGTGCAGCCGCGGTGAACGGGCGGCCCGGCTGACTCGGGTGACAGCCTCGTCCAGCTCGAGCACCCACGCTGGGACAGCCGGTTCAGCAGCCTTGCTTCTGGCCACGCCAGTGCCTCCTTGCGAGCGCGCTCGACTACTGTCGCGCGGGTGGGTGAGGGGCCAGCGTACGAGGAATGCGGGCGTGCCGCATGAAAGCGCTCAACGGGCTGCGCGTGATCGATCTGTCGAATCTGCTGGCGGCACCGCAGGTTTCGGCGCTGCTGGGTGATTTCGGGGCTGACGTCCTCAAGCTCGAACCACCCGGCGGCGACCCGTTGCAGGGACTCGGAGTTTCTCGCGGCGGGCAATCTGTCCCGTATTCATTGGCGAATCGGGGCAAGCGGGTCGCCGAGGTCGACCTTGAAACTCAGGACGGACGCGAGGCGGTGGCCGGCCTGATCGAGGCGGCGGACGTCGTCGTCGTCAATCAGCCGCGGTCGCTGCTGGAGCGTTGGGAGCTGACGTACGAGCAGGTTTCGGTGCGCAATCCACGGCTGGTCTACGTCTGGGTCACCTGCTACGGCGCCGACGGCCCGTACGCGGACCTGCCCGGAAACGGCAGCCTGGCCGAGGCATTTGCGGGTCTCACCCATCTCACGGGTGCCTCTGATGGGCCTCCGGTGCTCCCGTCGTCTGCCCTGGGCGATCCGCTGGTCGCGGTGTCGGGGCTCATCGGGACGCTGCTGGCCTGCTATGCGCGCGACGTCGGGGGCGCGTCCGGGCAACTGGTCGACGTCAGCATGTTCGAGCCGGTGCTCGGGTTGCTGGGTCTCACGGTCGCCGCCTGGGACGGCCGATCCGAGCCGCCGATGCGTACCGGCAGCCGGGTGCACGGCGGCGTCCCGCGCAACGTCTACGCAACGTCCGACGGCCGGTGGGTCGTGCTCTCGGGCACGACCGACGCCCAGGTGCGACGCGTGCTGCAGGTGATCGGCGCGCAGGCTGCACAGGAGCGCTACGCCACCAGCGCGGCCAGGCTCGCCGTCGCCGACGAACTCGACGCGCTCGTCGCCGATTGGATACGCGAGCGGCCGCGCGCGGAGGTCGTCGCCGCGTTCCGGGAGGCCCGCGTACCGGTGAGCCCCGTCAACGATCTGGCGGACCTCGCCGCCGATCCTCAGGTGCTGGCGCGGGAATCCCTCGTCCGGCTCGCCGACGATGTCCTCGCCGCCGCACCGTTTCCCCGCCTTTCCGCGACTCCTGGCGCCATCGAGCAGCTCGGCCCGCGGGAGCGGGTGACCGCGGCAACAGTGCTACGCGATTGGCAAGCCGACCGCTAGCTGAAGCGGGCTCGCAGCTCGGCCTTGAGCACCTTGCTCAAGGCATTGCGGGGGAGCGCGTCGACGACCTCGAGCTGCTCAGGAAGCTTGAGCACGGCGAGACCAGCCTCGCGTAGAAACCCTTGCAGTTCCGGCAAATCGATGGGCAGGCCAGTGGGTGCGCTCTCGATGACTGCGCAGACACGCTCGCCCCGGTCGCCGTCCGGCAGCCCGATGACGGCGACATCGCCGACCTTCGGATGCGCGAGCAAGAGCTCCTCCAGCTCGCGCGCCGAGACGTTCTCGCCCTTGCGAATGATGATGTCCTTGATGCGCCCGGTGATGACGAGATGCCCGTCAGGGCGCAGCCTCCCGAGGTCGCCGCCGCGTAGCCACCCGTCGCTCGTGAATGCTGCCTCGTTGAGCGCCGGATCGGTGTAGCCGACGGTCATGAGGGTTCCGCGCAGCTGGATCTCGCCCTCTTCGCCGACATCAGCGGGGGTGTCGTCGCCGCGCATGATGCGCACTTCCATGCCCGGCACCGCAGCGCCCTCGGTGAAGGCGAGCTGCTCGTCGGTGTCGGTCATCGCGCCCATCGTGATGCAGGGCGACTCCGTCATTCCGAGGCCGTGCAGGATAGGTGCACCCAGCTCCCGCCTCACGTCGAAGAACAGCTGGGGCGGTTTGGGAGTTCCACCGCCGGTGAGCTTGCGCAAGGTGGGCAGCACGCGGATGTCCGGGCGCCGGCGCTGCTCGTCGAGCACCGCCTGGTAGAACGACGAGCCGCCGCCGACAATGGTGACGCCGAGCCCGCGCATCACGTCCACGCTTTGGGTCGGGACCAGGCGTTCGAGCAGTAGCGCGGGAAAGCCCGCTTCGAACATCGATGCCAGGTACTGCCCCCCGCCGGCGTGGGCGATCGGGAAGGCGATGGAACCGACGTCATCGGGCCGCAGGTCGTGCAGGACGACGAGGGAGTGTCCGGCGGCGTGCAGGCTGTCGTCGGTATGGCAGACGCCTTTCGGGTCCGCCGTCGTGCCTGAGGTGTAGAAAACCCAGCGCATCGCGGAGGTTTCAGGTGCGGGAGGCAGCGATCGGGGATCGCCTTCCGGCAATCCGTCGTCAGTGAGCAACACCTGCAACGGTGGGCCGATCTCGTCCTGCAGCTCATGTGCCCTCGCGCCGAAGTCGGTGTCACGCCAGCGTCCGGGGACGACGAGAAGCTGCGCGCCGGTCTGGCGGAGCACGAAGGCGACCTCGCGCTTGCCGTAGAGCGGGATGACGGGGTTCTGCACCGCGCCCAGCCGGTTCAGCGCGAGCATCAGCACGACCGTGTCGATCCGGGTCGGCAGCTGCCAGGTCACCCGGCTGCCCTCACCGATACCTTGCTCGTGAAGGCCCGCGGCCACTCGCTCGCAGCGGTCGCGCAGTGCGCCGAAGGTGAGGGTCTTTCCGTGCTCGTCGAACAGCGCCGGGCTCTGCGCGCTCGCCTGTGCGCGGGCGGCGAACCGGCCCCAGAACGTCGTGCTCACGGCTGGGCGGGACCACCCGGACGCACGACGTGACCGGGCAGCTCCCCGGTGATCTCTCCCTCCGAAATGATCGGCACGCCATTGACGATGGTCGCCGAAACCCCGCGCCCAAAGGCTTTGTAGCGCCCCACCCCACCCGGCAGGTCGTGTGCGAACTCCTTGTGCGTCGGTCCTATGGCGTCAGGATCGAAGATCATCATGTCGGCCCAGGCGCCGGGCGTCAGCGTGCCGCGATCGGCGATTCCGGCCAAGGCCGCTGGGACGGCCGTGATCTGGCGGATGCCCTCCTCCAGCGACCACACTTCGCGATCGCGAACCCAGCTGCCCAGGAAGTAGCTGCTCCAGTCGGCGCCGTCGTCGCGCGCGAGATGGGCGCCGCCGTCGGAGGTGCCGATGAGCATGCGCGGGTCGAGCTGCGCCTCCTTGACCGCTGCCGCCCATTCTGGACTTTCGGTGCGCCAACGCAGCCGTACGGCGAAGTCCTCGTCCAGCGCGAGGTCCAGCACGGCATCTGCCGGCGCCGCACCAAGTTCTTCGGCGATGTCAGCGACGGAGCGCGAGGCCCATTTCTGGTTGTGCGGCTTGCTGACCTCGTCGACGTACACGGCGCGCCACAGGGGCGGCGGAACCGTGGTGCCTTTGGCGGGATCGCGGTTGTAGTTCTCGACCGCGTCGCGCATCTCGGCCCGGGCGAGCGGGTCGGTGAGAACGTCGCGGCGCTCCGCCGCGGGCAAGTTCAGCATCCGGTTCCAGCTGGGGACGGCGAGGTAGTGCAGGTTGGTCTCGTCGACGGCGAACGCCCGGTCGAACGGCCTGGTGATGAGCAGGGAGTAGACCCCGGCGCCCTGCGCGCCGGCGCGGTCGAGGAACTCCTTCGACGCCTCCCACGTCGCCGTCGGCGCGTCGACCTTGTTGCGCCCGCCGAGTCCCTGGATCACCACGGGAAGACCGCTCGCCTTCGCCAGGGAGATGAGCAGTTCCTTGTCCTTGTCGTCGAGGCCGCCGATGGAGCTCTTCGGCAGGAAGGCGAGCGAGCCGGCGCCATGGCGGCCGAGCTCGTCGGCCAGCGCGAGAAGTTCGCTGTCTTCGGCCAGCCGTGACGGCACCGGACGGTCAGCGATGTCGAGATGGGTGGGCGCTGCCGACGAGGACAGTCCGGCGGCCCCGGCCTCCAACGCCTCGCGCAGCAGCACCGCCATCGCCGCGATCTCGTCGGGCGTCGCGGCGCGTTCCGTGCACGCCTCACCCATCACCCAGCGGCGCAGGTTGGAATGCCCGACGTAGCAGGCGAAATTGACTCCGAGCCGACCCTCGCGGCTGGCGAGGAACTCCGGGAAGGTCTCAAACTCCTTCCACGCCACCCCGCTGAGCGCGATGGGATCCATGTTTTCCACCGCGGCGAAGATGCCTTCGAGGAACGGCCGGTCCTCGGCCTTGGTCGGTGCGACGGAGAAGCCGCAGTTGCCCGCGACGACGGTCGTGACACCGTGATAGCTCGACATCGCGGCGTACGGGTCGAACGTGATCTGCGGGTCGTAGTGGGTGTGGACGTCGACGATTCCGGGCGCGACGACGCGACCGGTGGCGTCGATCTCCCGGTCGGCGGCGCCTTCGGGGAGGTGGGCCAGTTTGACGACGCGGCCGTCACGCACCCCGACATCGACCCGGCGCCGCGAGAGTCCCGTGCCGTCGACCACCATCCCGCCGCGCACGATCAGGTCATACCGGTCGGCTGTGTTCGTCATGTGACGTCCTTTCCCTCGGGCCAGAGGTGCAACGTGCCGAGCGTGTCGACGGTCAGGAGCGCTCCCGGCGGCAGGAGTGTCGTGCTCTCGGGCCCCTCGACGAACGCCGGACCCGCGACCCGCTCGCCCGCCCCGAGGTCCTCGCGGCGGAGCACGGGAACATCGAGAAAGCCTTCAGCCGCTGAGAAACTCGCCCGTCGCGTCCGGGTCGGAGCAGCGCCGGCTCGTGCCGCCGTCCCGGCAGCGGCCGGCTGCCCGGCGTCGAACGGGGCGATCGCCCGCACGCGGTAGGTGACGAACTCCGCGGGCCCGTTCTGCGCGACCCCGTAAGTGCTCTCGTACACCACCCGGAAGGCGGCCAGGATGGCATCAGGCCCGGCGTGCAGATCCTGCTCGGAGAGCAGGACCGGAAGCTGGTGGGCCTGCCCGCGATAGCGGATGTCGATGCTGTGACGAAGCGTCACGCGGCCTGGATCCTGATCCAGCGAATCGAGCGCTGCTGCCGAAAGCTGCCCGAAGATGTCCATCACCGCGGGGAAATTGGCAGCCGTGGCCGCGAGCACCCGGGTGCGCAGCTGCTCGACGCTGAGGTCGGCGTGGAGCAGGCCGACGGCAGAACCCACACCGGCAGCAGCGGGCACCACGATCCGGGACATCCCGAAGACCCGGGCGAGGTCGACGGCGAACATGGGTCCGGCGCCGCCGAAGGCGACCATCACCGCTTCCCGCGGGTCTTCACCGCGCTGGACTGTGACTACGCGAATGGCAGCGGCCATGGTCGCGACGGCGATGTCGCGTACGGCCCGGGCCGCTTCGGCGCCATCCCTCATCCCGAGCGGGCCGGCAATCCTTGTGGTCAAGGCGGTTTCGGCGGCCGCCACGTCGAGCGTCACCCCGTCGGCAAGCCCGGAGGGGTCGAGGTAGCCGAGCATGAGATTGGCGTCGGTGACCGTCGGCTCGGTGCCGCCGCGCCCGTAGCAGGCGGGACCCGGATCGGCGCCGGCCGAGCGCGGCCCGACGCGCAGCGCGCCGGTCCCGTCGACCCAGGCGATGCTGCCGCCGCCCGCTCCGACCTCCGCCAGGTCGACGACGGGGGTCTTCACCGGCAGGCCCGATCCGGCGCGCATGACGCCGAAGCTTCCCTTGCCGCTCACCTCGAAGTGGTGCGTGATGCGGGGCTGCCCGCGCAGCACCAATCCGGCCTTGGCCGTCGTCCCGCCCATGTCGAAGGACAGCACCCGCTCGAGGTCGTAACGCACCCCGAGTTGCCCGGCCGCCACGACTCCGGCGGCGCCGCCCGATTCGATGGTGAAGATGGGTCGCCGGGCCGCTTGCTCGGCCGACATGACGCCGCCGGCCGAGTCCATGACATAGACCGGGCAGCTGAAGCCGTCCGCCCGCAGCAGGTCGTGCAGGCGCTGCAAATACTGGGACATGACGGGTCCGACGTACGCGCTGAGCAAGGTCGTCATGCCGCGCTCGTGCTCGCGAAGCTCGGGCCAGACCTCGCAGGAGATGGCCACGTAAGCCTGCGGCAGAGCTGCCCGCAGCGCCTCGGCCATGAGCTCCTCGTGCGCCGGGTTGGCCCACGAGTGCAGGAAGCAGACGGCGACGGATTCGGGCTGGGACCGGGCGATCCGGTCGGCCAGCTCCTTCGCCGCCGCCGGGTCCAGCTCTGTCAACGGCTGCCCGGCCGCGTTCATGCGCTCGGGGGCCTCGAAAGTCAGGGCATGCTCCAGCGGCGGGCGCACCGGCTGGAAGAGCAGGTCGTATCGATCCTCTTCGACCCGCGCCTCGCGGCCGAGCCGGAAGAGGTCGCCGAAGCCTTCGGTGGTGACGAAAGCCGTTCGTGCACCGCGTCTTTCGAGGATGACGTTCGTGGCGAGCGTGGTGCCATGCACGACGCGACTGACCGCACTCGCCGCCACCCGCGCTTGCGTCAGAGCCGTTTCGAGGCCGCGGCGGACACCGACTAGCGCGTCCTGCGGCGTCGTCAATACCTTCACGACGTGCTGCACGCCCGAGCCGTCATCCACCACGACATCGGTGAAGGTGCCGCCGACGTCGACACCGACCGTCGCCGCCCCCGCCACTAGTCCTCCTCCGCTTCGGGATCACGCGAGGCCGGAGAGCCAAGACCGCCGCCGCCCGAGGTGGCCAGCACGAAGCGATCGCCCGTTCGCAGCGGGATGTTGATCTGCTTGGTCGCGAGTTCCTCCACCGTGCCGTCGGCCCGCACGACGCGGTTGAAACCGGACTGACCGCTCTGGCCGCCGAAACGGCCGGGAGGGGGCAATTCCATGCGATCCCCGCGCACTGTCAGCACCGCGTCGGACAGCAGTTCGATGTCCATCTGCGCACCGCGGCCGCCGCGGTACTGCCCGGCTCCACCCGAGCCCGGCCGCAGTTTCGCGCTGCGGATCACCATGGGATAGGCCGTCTCCAGCGGTTCGATCTGCGGGATCACGGAACGTCCGCCGAGGAAGAACGCGCCGTTGGCGTCAGGACCGTCCGACCCGGCACGGGCGCCGATCCCGCCGAACTCGTAGAGCAGTGTCACCCAGCCCTCGCCGGTAGGCGTGCGGCCCCCGAGCGTGTAGACGTGGATGAGCCCGCTCGCCGCCACCGCCCGATCAGGCCGTGCTTCGCTCAGGGCATCGAGGATGGATTCGATCGCCGCGGCGACGGTGACGAGGCGCCCGCCGCAGGCCGCCGGTGGATTCGGGTTCACGAGCGTGCCCGGCGGCAGGACGATGTCCAGCGGCCGGAAGCAGCCCTCGTTCATGGGAATGCTCGGGTCGATCAGGCAGCGCACGGCGTAGACCACGCCCGAAATCGCCTGCGACACCGAGGCATTGATGGCGCCCGGTGACTGCGGCGACGTCCCCGTGAAATCCAGCCGGATCCCGCCTTCGCCGTCGAGTTCGACCGCGACGCGGACCTCGTAGCGCACTCCCTGGCTCACGCCGTCACTGTCGATCGTGAACGCGCCGGTGTAGCGACCCGCTCGGAGCGCGGCAAGCTCGCGCCGGGTCTGACGTTCGGTCGCGTCGATGTGACGGGCGATGAAGTCGGTCAATTCGGCCAGGCCGTGGCGGTCGGTCAGCTGCTCCACTGCCGCGGCGAGGACGTACGTCCCGGCGACGAGCGCGTGGATGTCTCCGAGCACCTTGGCGGGCGTGCGGCTGTTGCCGCCGAGGATGCGCCACACGTCGTCATTCGACTGGCCTGCTTGGTAGAGCCGGACCGGCGGGAGCGCCATGCCCTCGGCGAAGGTGTCAGCCGCGAGCGAGGCGAGGCCGCCCGCGACGGCTCCGCCCAGATCGGCGACGTGCACGAGCGTGCAGGCGAAGAAACGCACGGCGGCGCCGAGGAAAACGGGCCGGAAGACGAGGACGTCGTTGGCGTGGATGCCACCGAGGTAGGGATCGTTCACGGCGAAGACGTCGCCCGGCTGCATCGCGTCCAGCGCGAAGACTTCCAGCACGGCGGGCAGGCTGCAGCGCAGGCTCGAACTGTGCATGAGGCTGGTCGACGTCGACTGCGCCACCAGCTGCCCGGCAGTGTCCAGCAGCGCGGCGCACGCGTCAGCACCCTCCTGGATGAACGTCGAGTGCGACGAGCGGACCACGACCCGGCTGGCCTCCTCGACGGCCACGAGCAAACCGTTGCGCATCACCTCTGACGTGACGGGATCCACCGCGATCAGGCTTCCATCAGGGCCGCATGGGCGGCGAGCGTGCGGCGGGTCGCCTCGGCGGTGCGTACGGCCGCCTCGACCGGGCCGCGAGATCGGATCTCATCGCTCAGCACTTCGACGCTGATCGGTACGTCGCCGGCGTTCGCCGAGAGCGCGGAAAGGAATCCCTGGATGTCGCAGTCTCCCTCGCCCGGCAGGAGGCGGGCCCCCATCGTCTCCGGGAAGATCTCGGGAGCGGGCGCGGCCGGGGCGTCGCTCAGCTGGATCGCCGAGACCCGCCGGGCCGGGATAGCCGCCAGGTGAGCGTCGGGCACGTGACCCCGGAACATGTGCCAGTTGTCGATGACGAGCTTGGCGTTGGGATGTCCGGTGCCCTCGATGATGCGTACGGCCTTGGGAATGTCGATGGTGCCTTTCCAAGGGGCGACTTCAAGCGCGATCTCGAGCCCGCGCTCGGCTCCCCGCGCGCAGACTCCGGCCATCGCCTCGGTCAGCTCGCTCTCGCTGTAGCGATCATCGCCCGGACTGAGGATGCTGACGATCTCTGCTCCCAGGGCCGTCGCCACGTCGAAGACCTCGGTCTCCTCGCGAGACGTCTGCGCGGCACCCATTTTTGGCCAGCGCATCAGGCATTCCTGCTGCGCCACAACCAGTCCGGCAGCCTCGAACCGCGCTCGCGCCTGCACATCTGTGACGCCATCGGCTCGCCACTGCTCGACGTCCACCGGCCAGACCGACAGGCCCTGATAACCGCCCGCGACGGACGCTTCAATCAGCGTGTCGAGTGGTGGGTTGCCGATCACCCCGGTCACCAGGATGAGCTCGTTGCGGCTCAGCAAGGTCGTCCTCCTCGGGGCCGTTCGCTGGGCGGTTGACGGTTGCGCGACTCACGCAGTTAGATTCTCGCGCCCGGCCCGAAGTCCCCGTGGGCCACCCCCCCTTCCGAGAGGCGCGAGGTGTCACGACTGGCGATCCGTCCGGTGACGCCGGCGCTGGGCGCCGAAGTCGACGGCGTGACGTTGGCCGAGCCGCTCGACGACGGCTGCCGCGATGAGATCCTGGCCGCCCTGGACAAGCATCTGGTGCTCTTCTTCAGGGAGCAGCACATCACTCCCGAGCAGCAGCTGGCGTTCGCCACCCGCTTCGGTCCGGTGAGCGTCGCGCCGTTCGGGCCGAAGGACGCGGCCAACCCCGACATCACGGTGCTCGACCAGCTGGCGCCCAAGGGGGAGGGGGCCGACCGCTGGCACGCCGACAACACGTTCATGCCGGAGCCGCCGTTCGCGTCGATCCTGCGCGGCGAGCGGATCCCGGCGCTCGGCGGCGACACCTGCTGGGCCAACACGTTCCTCGCGTACGAAGGTCTCTCGGCGCCGGTACGCGAGATGATCGACGGGCTGCAGGCCGTTCACGACATCACCAAGATGCTTGTGAAAGCCATTGAGATCGGCAAGAGCGATGCGAACGTCGCCGAGATGCAGCAGCGCTGGCCGCCCTTCCGCCATCCCGTCGTCCGCCGCCATCCCGCGACCGGGCGCAAGGCCCTGAACGTCAATCGCAACTGGACGACGCGCATCGACGGCCTCGGTGAGCGCGAGAGCGCCGCTCTGCTCGACCTGCTGTGCGATCAGATGCTGGTTCCCGACTACCAGGTGCGGCTGCGGTGGAGCCCCGGAACGGTCGCGTTCTGGGACAACCGCTGGGTGCAGCACTACGCCGTCCCTGACTACACCGAACGCCGGGTCATGTGCCGGGTGACGCTCGCCGGCGAACGTCCCGAGTAGCGGCTCCCACAGCTGGCGCAAACCGCGCACTACGATCCGCCCTATGGAAGCGCGCCGCTCACGTACGGCCCCGCGCGGCGAGCAGGACCAGCGCATGGCCAGTGGTGACGCCACTCGCAAACGCATCCTGAAATCGGCCGAGCGGCTGTTCGCCAAGAGCGGCATCGACGCGGTATCCATCCGTGACATCACCGACGCAGCCGGGGTGAACACGGCCGCGATCCACTACCACTTCGGCTCCAAGAGCGGCCTCGTCGAGGCGCTGCTGGCCCGTTGGGCGGGCGAGCTCGTGGAGCGGCGCGGACGCATGCTCGACCGGATCGAGGCGCAGCCCAAGGTTCACCTGCGCGACGTCGTCGATGTGCTGGTGTGGCCGATGATCGAGCTCGGGGGAGCCCGCCGCGGCGGGGGCGGCTACGTCGGATTCCTGGCGGCGGTCATGAATCATCCCGAGTACATCCCGCTGATGAACGAGCTGTACGAGCCGGACATCTCGCGCACGCTCGCGCTGCTCGAGCAGGTCACCCCACATCTGTCCAACGACGTGCGGATGCTGCGCTGGGCCATCGCCAAGGACACTGTCAATCGAACGGTGAGCGTCGCCACCAGCCCGGTGCATCTGTGGCTCAAGCATTACGCCCCGCACGCCGGTGACTCGCTCGGCGAGCGGTTGGTCGACTTCCTGACGGGTGCCTTCGAAGCCGAAGCGACGGCCTGAGAAGCTCATGGAGACATAGCTGTTGGAGACATAGGGGCGCCCGTTGGCATTGCGAATCGCGGTCTTGATCAAGCAGGTTCCGCGCGTCGAGGAGATGGAGCTCGGGCCGGGCGGTGTGCTGCGTCGTGCCGGGCTCGACCTGGAGATGAACGCCTATTGCCGCCGTGCGGTCAGCAAGGGCGTCGAGCTCGCCCAGGCGACCGGGGGATCGTGCACTGTCTTCACGCTGGGGCCGCCCGCCGCCGAGGATTCGCTTCGCGAAGCCATCGCCTGGGGCGCCGACCGGGGAGTCCTCATCACCGACCCGGCGTTCGCCGGCAGCGACACCCTCGCCACCGCTCGGGCGCTTGCAGCAGCGCTGGGCAGCCGCGGTCCGTTCGACCTGATCCTGACCGGACGCAATTCGGTGGACGCCGACACCGGGCAGGTCGGCCCGTGCCTTGCCGAGTTGCTCGACCTGCCCTTCCTCGGCGGCGTCAAGATGCTGGAGATCGACGGCCGGATCGTGTCAGCCACCTGTGAGCAGGACGACCGCCTGATCGAGGCGCGCACCTCGCTCCCGGCGGTGCTGTCCTGTGCGGAGCGGCTGTGCGACCCGTCGAAGGTGGCCCCGGAGGGCCGCGCGGCGGTCGATGCCGATCGGCTGGAACTGCTGACGGCGGCAGAACTGGGCGCCGGCCCGTGGGGGCAGCTCGGCAGCCCTACTGTCGTCGGACAGATGCGGGTCTACGACGACTCCCGCCCCGGCGTGCGGCTGGAAGGACCGGTCGGGCAGCAGGTCCGCGAAGCCGTCGGGATGCTCGACGCGGCAGGGGTTTTGGCGGGCGTCGCGCACCACGATCCGTTGGGTCCGGTAGCGGATGGCGGGCCCGGAAGCGGGCCGCTGATCGGTGTGCTGATCGAGCCCGGCCGGCCGCGGGTGTCCTGGGAGCTGCTCGGCGCAGCGGCTGCGCTGGCGGCCCAGAGCGGCGGACGCGTGGTGGCTTTCGGACTCGGCGGCGATAGACCTGACGCCGACGAGCTGGGTCGCCGCGGCGCCGATGAGCTGACGATCCTGCAAGGCGCCGGGGAAACGTCGATGGTCGAATCGGATGTGGCCGCCGCGCTCGCGCAGTGGTGCCTCGATGTGCGTCCGTGGGCCGTGCTGGTGGCAGGAACCATGTGGGGACGCGAGGTGGCTGCGCGGGCAGCGGGGCGCCTGGGCGCCGGGCTCGTCGGCGACGCGATCGAGCTGACGATCGAAGGCGACCGGTTGGTGGCGTGGAAGCCCGCCTTCGGTGGCAAGGTCGTCGCGGCCATCACCTCGTCGTCGCCGACGCAGCTGGCGACGGTGCGGCCCGGCGTCCTTGGGCTGGGGGCGCCGCGTCCCGGCCGCCCGGTGCCGGTTTCCACCACCTCCGTTGTCTCCCGAGGCCTGACCGAGGTGCTCTCGTCCCACATCGAGGACGAGATGGACGAGCTGGCTGCGGCCGCCAGCGTCATCGGCGTGGGTCGCGGCATCGCTCCGCACGACTACGTGCAGCTCGACCCGCTGCGCCGGGTGCTCGGCGCCGAGCTCGCGGCGACGCGCAAGGTCACCGATGTCGGCTGGCTGCCGCATGCTCGGCAGGTCGGGATCACGGGCCGCAGCCTTGCCCCGCGGCTGTACGTGGCGATCGGCGTGAGCGGCAAGTTCAACCACATGGTCGGTGTGCGCCGGGCCGGGTTCATCCTGGCCATCAATTCCGACCCCGAAGCCCTCGTTTTCGGCTGCGCTGACGCCGGAATTGTCGGTGACTGGCGCGAGGTCGTCCCGACCCTGGCTGCCACCCTCGAGGCGGGGTGGGCGCCCCGCTAGCGCCCGGGCAGGTCCCGTCCCTGGACCTCACCGGACGCACCGTGCTCATCACCGGCGCGGCGCGCGGGATCGGCCGGGCCTGCGCGGAGCTGCTCGCGACGTGTGGCGCCGGCGTGGCGATCTGCGACGTGCGCGGCGACGAGCTTGCCGTCGTCCAGACGGGGATCGGCAAGCTCGGGGCCGACGTGCTGGCGGCTGAGGTCGACGTGCGTGAGGCGGCGCCGACCGAGAGCTTCGTCGCGGCGGTGGGCGAGCGCTTCGGCGGCGTCGACATCCTGGTCAACAATGCCGGCGGCAGCTTCCACGCGTCACTCGCTGACGTATCGCCCAAGGGTGAGGCGATGCTCGTGGCCGAGAACTTCACGTCCGTCACCCGTCTCGTCCGCCTCGTCGCCCCGCTGATGCCCGCGGGCAGCTCGATCGTCAATGTCACGTCCATCGAGGCGCACCAGGCGGCGCCGGGCTTTGCGATCTACGCAGCGATGAAGGCAGCGGTGGCCAATCTGACCGCGTCCCTCGCTCTCGAACTGGCCGCCCGCGGAATCCGGGTGAACGCCATCGCGCCCGACGCGATCGGTACCGCCGGCGACGACGACGCGCGCACCCAAATGCTTGCCGATGACGCCCGCTTCGATCCGATGCTGCTGCCCCCGCTCGGTCGTCGCGGAAGTCCCGACGAAGCGGCGCGCGTGGTGCTCTTCCTGGCGAGTGAGTTGTCGGCGTTCGTGACCGGGACGACGATCCATGTCGACGGCGGAGCGCGTGCCGCCGGGGGCTGGCGGCTGATCGCGGGCGGGCCCTAGAACCAAACAGTCGTTTGAGTTATTGTCGGCGCCGCTGCAGCGGCTCGTTCGGATGAAGGGGAGGCCCTCAGTGAAGAACGGCTTCAAGGTTTTCGACGCGGACGCTCACGTCGTCTATCCCGCAGACCTCTGGGACCGCTTCCTCGACAAGCCTTACCGCCATCGGGTCGGGCGGCGCGCACCGGCGGGGCTCGACACGTACAACCCGGTGACGGTCGACGGGCGCTGGACGCAGCACCCGACGAGCTTGTACGGCCAGTTCCAGAAGGCGATCAACTGGACCACCGAAGACATGATCGAGAAGTACGGCGAAGAGATGGTGGTCCAGGGCTTCACCGGCGCTCGAGTCGCCAAGGCGCTGGAGGCCGAGGGCGTCGACATCATGGTCGTCTACGGGCCTGAGTACGACCTCTGGATCGACGGCATCGACCCCGAGCTGCAAGCAGCGATGGTGCGCGCCTACAACCGGTGGGGCCAGGAGATGCGCGAGAGCTCGGGCGGGCGCGTGCACGCGTCGGGACCCGTCCCACTGCAGGACGTCTCGCGGGCGATCGAGGAGATCCAGTACGCCTACGACCACTTGGGCACCCGCTGCTTCTGGGCGCGTAACAACCACTTCAACCACCGCAATCTCGGGGACCGTTACTACGACCCGATCTGGGAGCTGCTGCAGGATCTCGGTGTCGCGTTCGGCACCCACGAATTCATGGGGTTGAACGGCGCGTCCGAGGGTTCCGACCGGTTCTTCAGCTACACCGAGTGGCACACGGTCGTGCATCCGCTCGAAGCGATGAGCGGCGTCGTCTCGATGATCACCAACGGCGTCTACGAGCGTTTCCCGCGGCTTCGCGTGGCCTACATGGAGGCCGGCTGCGGATGGTTGCCGTCCTGGCTGCACCGGCTCGATGAACACATCGAGATCGCCGCCGCGCGCGAGTTCCCGGAGCTGACCATGTCGGCGACCGACTACTTCCGCCGCAACTGCTGGATTTCCACCGAGTGCGAGGACCCGTTCGTCTCCGACGTCATCCGCTGGATGGGCGACGACCACATCGTTTTCGAGACCGACTTCCCGCACCCGGACTCCAAATATCCGCATGCCACCGACGAGTTCTTCGCCCTGCTGCCCGATCAGATCTCCGCCGACAGCAAGCGCAAGGTGCTCTGGGACAACGCGGTCGACCTTTACCGCTTCCCGGATTCGCACATGCCGGCGAGCGCGTGAGCACCGGGCTGCGCCGGCCCTATCAAGCGGTCGACTACGACGAGATCGCGCGGCTGTTCCCGCCGCCACCGGAGTACTACGAGTCGGCGTACTTCGAGGGCCCGGATCAGATCGAGCGCAAGCAACTGGCCCGCCTGCAGCAGCGCGCGCTCACCGCGTATCAGGTGCCGTTCTTCGCCCAGCGCTGGGACGCCGTCGGATTCGACCCGCGTTCGATCGTGAGCATCGACGACCTCTCGCGCGTGCCGTTCTACACGGTCGACGACATCCGCAAGAGCATCGAAGCCCATCCGCCATGGGGTGACTACCAGGGCATCACGCCCGAGGCGGCGCTGCGCGAGCCGATGCGGGTGTACATGTCCGGCGGCACCACCGGCACGAGTCGGCCCACTTTCTACACGCAATGGGACCGCGAGGTCGGCACGCTGCTGATGGCCAGGGGCCTTTACGCGCAAGGGATCCGGCCCGGCGACGTCGTGCTCAACTCCTGGTCTTACGGCACGCACAACGGTGCCTGGTCCTTCGATGAGGCGCTCTACCGCTGGCTCAATTGCGTCGTCCTGACGACCAGCACCGGCAAGGTGACGGCCACCGAGAAGCAGGTCGACCTCGCCGTCGAGTACAAAGCCAACGCGATCCTGACGACGGGCGACTACCTGCTGCGTCTGGTGGAGGTCGCCCGCGAGCGTGGCTACGACGTCGGCAATGACCTGAAGATCACCGCCCTGACCAACATGGGCGACCGGGATGCACTGGAGGCGGCGTTCGGCCTTCCGTACTACCGTTCTTACGGTTTCCATGAGGTGCAGTGGGTCGCGCAGGAATGCGCGGCGCGCGACGGGCTGCACGTGTACGAGGACGCGTTCGTCGTGCAGATCGTCGACCCGGAGACCGGAGAGGAGGTCCCCGACGGGCAGACCGGTGCGATGGTCATCACCGAGCTCTACAAGACGGGCAGCCCGCAATTCCGCTACAACAACATGGATCTCTCCTTCCGCTATCCCCGCGAGCAGTGCGCCTGCGGAAGCTGGCTGCGACGCATCGGCCCCTTCGCCGGCCGCGGCGACAACATGGTGAAGCTGCGCGGCACGAACGTCTGGCCCGAAGCCGTCGGCGAGCTGGCGATGGCGGTCGACGGCATCACGACCGACTACTTCGTGCAGGCGGTGCGCGAGGGCAATCGCGACGAGATGCGGCTGTCCGTCGTCGGCGCGGGCGATCCGTCCGGTTTCCCCGAGCTCGCGGCCACCGTCGCCAAGCGGCTGGTCGACATCCTGGGTGTGGCCATCGATGTGCGGGTGGTGCGGGCCGGTGAGCTTGATGCGCTCACCGAGATCGAGACGCTGCCGAAACCCAAGCGATTCAAGGACGAACGCGGATGAGTGCCGGGATCGTCGACTACCTGTCGAACTGCTTCCTGCCCGGCCGCAAGGCGATCTGGGATGGCGCTATCGAGCGCGCCGGGCTGCCGATCAAGGTGCGCAAGGGTGACGAGGACACCTTCGCCGAGCCTGCCGCGATGGTCGCACGCATGGACGAGATCGGCATCGCCACCGTGCTGCTGCCGACCTGTGACATCGGTCCGCACGGCACGCTCGATCCCCTTGACTACGAGCATGTCGCGACCCGCTGGGAAGAGATGGAAAAGCTGGCGGCGCAGTTTCCCGGGCGGTTCGCCGCCCTGGCTGTACCGAAGCCGGGGCTCGGCATGAAGGCCGTCCGCGAGGTGCGCAGCCGGCTCAGTGAGCCTTGGGTCGTCGGCATGTTCACCCACACCCACAGCTGGGATCTGCGATTCGACGCGGCCGAGTACTACCCGTACTACGCGCTCGCGTCGGACGAGGACGTGCCGTTCGTGATGCAGGCCGGCACTTCCGGCGGCCTGATGGCCAGCGAGTGCGGGCATCCCATCTCCGTGGATCGGGCGGCGCTGTACTTCCCGGGCGCCCGCTTCGTGCTCTCGCACACCGGTTGGCCCTGGGTCGAGGAAGCCGTGGCCATGGCGCTGAAATTCCCCAATGTCTACCTGGGAACCGGGGCGTACCCGCCGCGGCACTGGTCGCCGACGCTGACGTCCTTCCTGCGCGGGCCGGGCAAGCGCAAGGTGCTCTTCGGCACGAACTTCCCGACCGTGGGCCATCGCCAGGCGGTCGCCCAGCTGGGCGAGCTCGATCTCGATCCCGCCGTCGCGCACGCGCTGCAGGAAGGCACGGCGCGCACGGTCTTCACCCGGCTCGCAGCGCTGTCACCGGAAGGGGAAAGCTCATGACTGGCCTCCAACCAGCTATTGGCAAGACCTACAACATGCCGCCGCAGCCGGCGGATGAGGAGGCCACCACCTACCTCGACGCTGGTGCGGTGTCGATCGGCGTGGAGTACCGGGTGGTCGACCCGCAATCGCTGCGCGAGACCTATCAGGGCAACGCGCAGCAGCTCGCCGAGCTCGAGGAGCGCTCGCCAGAAGGTGGCTTCTACGCCGAAGGTCTGTCGCTGCACGTCGTCGCGAAGGCAGATGGACACGAGTACCTGCGCTTCGATCTTTTCGACGATCCGCCGCACTACCACTACAACCATCCGGTGGTCGACGGGCAGCACACCAACAACGTGGTCGACTACGACACCGTCACGAATGGTCCGATGCTGGACTGGACGCTGGATCGGTTGCGTACCCGGCTGCCGGAGATGCTGCGCCAAGCCGGTGGCGGCGCGATTGCTGAGCAGGTCGATCCGGAGATGCTCGCGCCGGTGCTGTCCGAGGTCGAGCGGCTGGCGAGTGCGGCGTCGAGACCCGACGCTGCCCGGTGAACCTGGCCGACCTGCGCGCCCAGGCCTACGAGCTCGGCGACGGCAGCGGACGCTGCTCGGTGGCCGAGCCCGCGGTCAAGCGATGGCTCGCGCAGTCGGCCGCCGTTGCAATACCAGCGGGCGTCACGGTCGACCCCGAAGGCGTCGGGCCGTCCACCTGGGGTGGCCTGCGAGAACCCCTGGTACTCAAGGCTTTTGGTCCTGGGCTCGTCCACAAGAGCGATGTGGGGGCGGTCGCCCTCGGGCTCACCACGGGCGGCGTCGCCTCCATGCTTGCGCGGATGGCGGATGGGCTGGCAAGCAGGGACCTGAAGCCGGCGGGCTACCTGGTCGAGGAGCAGCGCCGCGGCGGCGTCGAGCTGATCGTTGGCGTCGTGCGTCATCCACTCGCCGGCCCGCTCGTGCTGCTGGGTCACGGCGGCGTGCTCGCCGAACTTCTGGGCAGGCCTGTGATGCGGCCGTGCCCGCTCAGTCCTCGCGATGCGCAGGAGATGGTGAGCGAGCTGGCGGCGCCGCAACTGCTCGATGGTGCGCGCGGGGTCCCGCCCGTGGATCGGACCGCGATTGTTGCGCTGCTGCAGGCGATCAGCGCCGCGGCCGAGACTCTGGGGACCGAACTTGTCGAGCTCGAGTGCAACCCGGTGCTCGCCGGTCCGTCGGGAGTGACCGCCCTCGATGCCCGGCTCATCCTCCAGCCGCCCCTCGAAGCCGCAACTCCGCCACCGCCTACAGATTTCTCGGCTCTCTTCGCCCCCGCGTCGATCGCGGTAGCTGGCGCGTCGGCCACGAAGGTCACCTTCGGAAACCGTTTCCTGGCCGCCTACCGCGCTGCTGGCTGGACGCAGGGTTTGTACGCGATCCACCCGTCCGCTGGGGAGATCGACGGGGTTCCGGCGGTGGCCTCGGTTCGCGAAATCCCCGGCGGCGTTGACTATTTGCTGGCCGGGATCCCTGCTGCGGCGTGTCCGGCGCTGGTCCGTGACGCCGCTGGTGCTGCGCGTTTCGTCCACGTCGTCAGCGGCGGCTTCGGCGAGACCGGTGAGGGCGGCGCGACTCTCGAGCGCGAGCTGACGGAAGCCGCTCGGGCGTCGGGAATGCGGCTGCTCGGGCCCAATTGCATGGGCATCTACAGCCCGCGCGGACGCCAGAGCTTTCAGGCTGGGGCACCCGGCGTGGCCGGAAGTGTGAGCGTGCTTTCCCAGAGCGGCGGGCTCACCGGGGACATCCTGCAGGCGGGCCATCGCGCCGGGCTCGGTTTCGCGCAGCTCGCGTCGATCGGCAACGCGGTCGACGTCTCGGCCGCCGAACTGCTCGACTGGCTCGTTGATGACGCCGATACCCAGATCATCGGCCTGTACCTGGAAGGCCTGGCGGGCGGCGAGCCGCTGATCCGGGCGCTGCGCCGGGCGGATGGGCGCAAGCCGGTGGTGCTGCTCGTCGGCGGTACCAGCATCCAGGGCGCGCGGGCCGTCGCGTCACACACCGGCGCTATGACGACCGACAGCCGGATCTGGGACGCGATCGCGCGCGCGGCCGGGGTGACGGTGGTGTCCTCGCTGGAGGATCTCATCGGATGCCTGGCCCACTTGCAGCGGTGGGCGTTCGACCCGGCGGGGGAGCGGGAACGCACCGTCCTCGTCGTCGGACCCGGCGGCGGCGCGTCCGTGCTGACCGCGGATGCCTGCGACCGCGCGGGGCTGAGGCTCGCCTGCGTTGCCGAGGACGTGCAGGCCGAGTTGCGCAGCCTCGGCTACGGCGCCGGGACGAGCCTGGCCAACCCGCTCGAGATTCCGCTCGGGCCGGCAACGTCAGCCGACGGTTTCGCCCGCGTGCTGGAACCGCTGCTGGCACGTCAGGAATGCAGCGACATCCTGCTGCACGTGAACGTCGCGGCGTACTACGGCTACGGGCCGCCGAACCTGCAATCGCTCGCCGAGCTGATTCGCAGGACGGGAAGAGTCGATGTCGCAAACACCCGGCTGGCTCTGGTCCTGCGCAATTGCGAGGTCGCCCGCGGGCCGGACGCCGACCTGGTCGCGCAGGCCTGCCGCGATGCGCGGCTGCCGGCGTTCACGACGCCCGATGCGGCAGCCCGGGCCATCGCTGCCGTGCAACGCTTCGAAGTTCGCCGAGAGGAACTGGAGGACCACTCATGACGCGCGTGATTTCCGCTGATTGCCATGTGAACGAGCCGCCGTGGGTCTTCGACCGGGTGCCCGCCGAATACCGCGACCGCGCACCGAAGATGCTGCGCGGAGCCGACGGCGGTGACGGCTGGAGCTTTGACGGCCAGCCGCCCAAGCGCACCTTCGGGGTCGAGGCGATGGCGGGCCGTGCCAAGGCCGATTACCAGAAGGCCGGGCTTCGCTTCGAGGAGATCCTGCCGGGCAATTACGACGGCGCGGCTCACGTGGCCGACATGGAACTCGACGGCATCGATGTCAGCGTCGTCTATCCGGCGCAGGCCATCTTCACTTATGTGGAGCCTGATCGGGGCCTCGCGATCGCCTGCATGCAGTCCTACAACGACTGGCTGCTCGAGGATTTTCAAGCTGCTGACCCGAAGCGCATCGTCGGTCTGCCCCTGCTTCCGGTCGAGGACGGGATCGACGTCGCCGTCGCCGAACTCGACCGGGTGCTCGCTCGCGGTGCGAAGGCGGCTTTCATCCCGGGCAGCCCGGCGCGGCCCTATCACGATCCGTACTACGAGCCGTTCTGGGCTGCGGTCGCCGAGCGCGAGGTGCCCCTGACGTATCACCGCACCTTTGGAGGCAAGCCGCAGGAAGCGGACTGGGACAACGTCGCCGACAACAACTTCAGCGCCGCGGGCACGGTTCACCGCTTCCTGTCCTCGACCCGCTTGCTGACCTATCTCGCCTTCAGTGGCGTTTTCGAGCGCCACCCGTCCCTGCAACTGGTGGCCGGCGAGGTCAACTTCGGCTGGCTGCCGTTCTGGGCTCAGAGCATGGACGAGCAGTTCGTCAACCAGCAGGCGATGGGCACGCTGAGCTCCACCGAGCTTCCGAGCGGTCTGCTCGGCCGCAACATCTTCGTGACGGTGCTCGACGACCACGTGGGTTTCAAGCTCGTCGGCGACTACCCGTGGATGGCGGATGCGGCCATGTTCTCCACCGACTACCCGCACAGCGTCTGCCTGTGGCCCGACAGCCGCCGTCACGTCGCCGAATTGACCGCCGGGCTCGTCCCCGAGGCGAGGGAAAAGATCCTGCACGGCAACGCTTCCCGGGTCTACGGGGTATGAGCGCACACCCGCTGCGCGACCGCACAGCGATCGCGGGTGTGGGCTACACCGAATTCTCCAAGGATTCCGGCGTCAGCACGCTGACCCTCGCCCTGCGGGCGGTGACGGCGGCTTTGGAAGATGCCGGGCTTGCGGCGGGCGACGTGGATGGGGTCGCCTGCCATCGCGTCGGTGACAGCGCGCAGGCCGTTCTCGTCGCCCAGTCGCTCGGCATCACCGATCTGCGCTACCACCTCGATCTATTCGGCGGCGGCAGCGTCTCCCATCAGGTGGTGGCGTCGGCGGCGATGGCCGTCGCCACGGGCATGGCCGAGACGGTGGTCTGCTGGCGAGCCATCAACGCGCGCAGCCAGTTCCGGATGGGAGGCACCGGACGTGCCGCGCCCGACACGATCGAATTCCAGTACCAGGTGCCTTACGGCTATGCGACGCCGCCGCAGCAGTTCGCCATGCAGGCGCGGGCCTACCTGCACGAGTACGGCATCCGGCCGGAGGATCTCGGCCGGGTAGCGATCAACCAGCGCGAGTACGCGTGCCAGAGCCCGCGGGCGATGATGCGTCATCCGCTGACGATGGAGGACTACCTCGCGTCGCGCTGGATCGTCGAACCGCTGCGCCTGTTCGACTGCTGCCTGGAGACGGACGCTGCAGTCGCGCTGGTCATCACGAGCGCCGAACGGGCGCGAGCGCTGGCTCGCGAGCCGGTGCTCATCAGCGCCGCCGCGTACGGGAGCGGCCACACGCTTTTCTCCAACAGGCGCGGCGATCTGGGGACCAGCGCGGCGGCCGATCTCGCCCCCCGGCTCTACGCGATGGCCGGCGTCGGACCCCACGAGGTCGACGTCGCGGAGCTCTACGACGCGTTTACCCCGCTGGTGCTGATCCAGCTCGAGGACTATGGCCTGTGCCCCAAAGGCGCGGCGGCGGGTTTCGTCGCAGACGGGCATACCGTCGCCGGTGGCTCGCTTCCGGTGAATACGCACGGCGGCCACCTCTCGGAGGGCTACGTGCACGGCCTGAACCATGTGGCCGAGGCGGTCTCCCAGCTGCGCGGCGACGCGGGCAGCCGGCAGGTGCCCGGAGCGCAGGTCGCGCTGTCCACCGCGCAGCCGGGCTACGTCGCCGGGACCACTTCGGCACTGCTGCTGCGGCGAGGCGCGTGATGCAACGCCCGCTGCCACAGGTGGATCGCGACTCCCTGGAGTGGTGGGAGGCGCTTGCCCGCCACGAGTTCGTGCTGCAGCGCTGCGCCTCGTGCCGCACGTGGCGATGGCCGGCACGTGCGCTGTGCAACCGGTGCCATTCGTTCGAGTGGAGTTGGGAAGGGGCTTCGGGCGACGGCATGATCGCGAGCTGGATCGTCACGCATCACGCGTTCCTACCGGGTTTTACGGCGCCTTATGCGGTGCTCACCGTTCGCCTGGCCGAGCAGGACGATCTACTGCTGCCGGGCTCGTATGCGGGTGCGCCGGATGACCCCCGCTTGAGCGTCGGCGCAGAGGTTCGGGTGGGGTTCGACGATCTGGCGGGCGCTGACCCGGCTCGTTCGCTGCTGTGCTGGACGCTGAGGGAGGAGGCACGATGAAGGCCTGGGTCGCGCGCGCCGGCGGGCAGCCGCCGGAGCTGGAAAGTATCGATGTGGCAGCACCTTTGGCGGGTGAAGTGCGGGTGCGGCTGGCCGCCTCGGGGGTGTGCGGATCGGACCTGAGCGTGCTCGCCGGTCACAGTCCGGTCGCGCAGTTCCCGCTCGTGCTCGGGCATGAGGGCGCCGGAGTCGTGGAGGAAGTAGGCCCAGGAGTGACGTCGGTCGCTCCCGGCGATCACGTCGTCATCGCGCTCTACGGTCCTTGCCTGGCCTGCCGCAACTGCCTGTCCGGCAATCCGGTGCACTGCAATGGACCCGCCCGCATCAAAGCCATCACCGGCGAGATGGCCGACGGCTCCACCCGGCTCTCCTCGAACGGCGAGCGGGTCTTCCCCTTCGTGGGCAGCGGCACGCTCGCGCAGGAGGCGGTGCTGCGGGCGAGCCAGGTCGTCGCCGTCGCCAAGGACATCCCGCTCGACGTGATCTGCCTCGCCGGCTGCGGGGTCACCACCGGCCTCGGTGCTGTCTTCAACATCGCCGAGGTACGGCCCGGCGAGAGCGTCGCCGTCATCGGTTGCGGCGGCGTCGGGCTCAGCGTCATCCAAGGCGCCCGCATCAGCGGCGCCGGCCAGATCATCGCCGTCGACACCAACCCCTACAAGCTCGAACTGGCGCGCAGCATGGGCGCCACCGACGACGTACTCCTGGAGGACGGCGGGCTCACCCCGGCCATCAACGAACGCTGCCCGGGCGGCGTAGACGCGGCCTTCGAGGTGGTGGGAAACGGCGACCTGGTGGCCGCCGCGCTCGCCTCGACCAGACCCGGCGGGCGCTGCGTCATGGTTGGCTCGCCGCCCACCGGCACCAAGATTCCGGTCGATGGCCGGGTCTTGTTCTCCGAACGCCGGTTGCTCGGCTGCACCGGTGGCAGCAACATCCCCGCGCGCGACATCCCGCGCATCGAACGGCTCTACCGCACCGGCGCCCTGGAGCTGGAAGCCCTGGTGTCACAGCGCTTTTCGTTCACCGACGCACCCCAGGCATTCGCCGCGGCACAGGCCGGACAGGTCGCGCGCGCCGTCGTCGTCATGGATCCGGACCTGGCGCAGAAAGGCCAATTCTGATGAGCGTAACCATGAGCGAGCCGATCACGGAATATGCGAACTACATCGGCGGCGCCCACACGCCGGCGCATTCCGGCCTCATGCTCGACATGGCGAACCCGGCCACCGGCCAGATCTGGGCGCGCATCCCGCGCAGTGACGCGGCCGACATCGATCGGGCAGTGGCCGCTGCCTCCGCGGCCGCGGTCGGCTGGTCGCGCCTTGACGCCAAGGTGCGCGCCGGTCATATCCGCGCGCTTGCCGAGATGACCCGCGCCCACATCCGCGAGCTCGCCGACCTCGAGACCCTCGACACCGGGCGCGTCATCAAGGAGACGCTCTACGGGCACCTGCCGACGTGCGTGGAGATCCTGCACTTCTTCGCCGGCGCCGCCGACAAGCTGCACGGCGAGACAGTGAACGTCGGCCATGCCAGCTTCAACTTCACCCGCCGCGAGCCGCTCGGTGTGGTCGGCCTCGTGCTGCCGTGGAACTCTCCGATGTCGCTCATCGCCGCCAAGGCGGGCGCGGCTCTGGCTGCCGGCAACACCATCGTGGTCAAGCCGGCCGAGCAGGCCTGCTGCTCCATCCTGCGGTGGACCCAACTCTTCGAAGAGGCAGGCTTCCCCGAGGGCGTCATCAACGTCGTCACCGGTCTGGGGGAGGAGGCGGGCCGCGCGCTCGTCCGCCATCCCGGGGTGGCGCGTATCAGCTTCACCGGTTCGACCGAGACGGCCCGGCTCATCATGGCGGAGGCCGCCGGAACGCTGAAGCAGCTGCACTTCGAGCTCGGCGGCAAGTCCCCGAACATCGTCTTCGCCGACGCTGATCTCGACGCGGCGACCCTCGGCGTGACGCGTACCGGCGTCTTCACCGCCAATGCCGGGCAGTCGTGCATAGCGGGTTCACGCATCCTCGTGCAGCGCCCGGTCTTCGAGGAGATGGTCGAACGGATCCGCGGCGTCGCTGGTGAACTCGTCGTCGGCGACCCGTTCGACGAGGGCAGTGACATCGGCGCGATCGTGTCGCCCGAGCAGCTGGCGAGGGTCAGTGGCTACCTGAAGCTCGGACGCGACGACGACCGTCTGGAATTGCTCTTCGGTGGGCGCACGACCCCGGAGCTCTTCGCGGCCGAGTCGCCCTTCGGAGGCGGCTGGTTCGTCGAGCCGACGCTCTTTCGGGCCACCGGAAACGACTCCCGTTTGGCGAGCGAGGAGATCTTCGGGCCCGTCGCGGTCATCGTCCCGTTCGACGACGAGGCCGAAGCCGTGGCCATCGCGAACGGCACCGACTACGGCCTCGCGGCCGGGGTCTGGACGTCCGACCTCAAGCGCGCGCACCGCATGATCCGCGACCTTGATGCCGGCAACGTCTGGGTCAACGCCTACCCGCGCATCCACTGGGCGCTACCGTTCGGAGGTATGAAGGACAGCGGGTTCGGCAAGGACTCCGGTTGGGAGAGCGTGCTGGAGAACACCCGCATCAAGACCGCCTGGATCGATCTGGCGTGACGACGAGTGCCCGTGCGACGCCCGCTGGCTCCAAGGACGCGACCGATTCCCCGCAATCCCAGGCGTCTTTCGCGGCCGCCGACCGGCATGCGTGGGTGGTCTTCTCCGTCACCAGCCTCGGGGTACTGCTCACCGGGCTGAATGCCAGCACGCTCGACGTGGCGCTGCCGTCGGTGGTGCGGCACTTCAACGCCAGCGCCACGGCGGCTACCTGGATCCTGCTGTCGTTCCTGCTGGTGACCACCGTGCTGGTGGTGCCGTTCGGCCGCCTCGCCGACATCATCGGCAGGCGGCGGCTCTACCTCGCAGGGCTCGGGTTGCTGACTCTCGCGAGCCTGGTGGCCGGCGCCGCCCCCAACGTCGCGGTGCTGATCCTCGCGCGGATTGCTCAGGCCGTAGGCGCCGCGTCGATCATGGCCAACGTCACGGCGATCCTCACCGATGCCTTCCGCCCGTCCAAGCTCAGCATCGGCCTCGGCGCGAACGTCACTGTCGCTGCTGTAGGTCTGGTCGCCGGTCCGGCCGTCGGCGGTGTGGTGGCCGACGGGCTCGACTGGCGCTGGGTCTTCTGGTTCAACGTCCCCATCGGGCTCGTGAGCATGCTCTGGGCCATTCCGACCTTGCGCGAGCTCCCTCGCCAGGGCGCCCGGGAGCCGTTCGACTTCGTCGGTGCCGTGCTGTCGACCATCGTGATTGGCGCGTTCGTCATGGCGATCGCGCTCGGAGGCACCCACGGGTGGACCGCGTGGCCCGTGGTGGCCGGCGCGATCGCTTTCGTTGTCGGCTTTCCGGTCCTGATCTGGACGCAGCGCCGGCTGCCGTTTCCGCTGCTGGACCTTCAGCTTTTCGCCGATCGATCGCGGGCGATCGCGTTCTCGGTGACGTTCGTGCTGGCCTTTGCGCGCTTCGGAATCGTGCTCATCCTCGCGCTGTACTTGCAGGCGGCGCACGGATGGTCAGCCGTGCGCACCGGCCTGATCATCATGCCGACCGCCATCGGGATGATGGTGGCGGCGCCCGTGGCCGCCCGGCTCGCGCGCGAGTTCTCCGCGCGGATCCTCGCCTCCGCCGGCCTCGGCATCAGTGCCGTCGCGCTGTTCTACCTGGCGGCCGAGCTGAATCCGCGTACTGACATGACGAGCCTGATCGTCGTGCTGAGCGTCATCGGGCTCGGGACGGGTCTGGTGATGACGCCCAACACCAGCTCGATCATGGCCAGCGTCACGCCGAGCCGCCGGGGCGTCGCCAATGCACTGCGGGCCATGATGCAGAACGTCGGGACCGTCACCGGCACCGCGGTCTGCCTGGCGATCGTGACCCGTCCACTCGAGCCCCGCGACCAGGCGGCGGCCTATGCCGGCACGCTGTCCCGCCTCTCGGCCCACACCCTTCCGGCCTTCACCGCCGGCTATCACCGGGCGATGCTGCTTCTTGCGATCGTGACCGCAGTGGGGGCTTTCGCGTCGCTCCTGCGCAACCCACCGCCCACGAACTAGCCCGCCGGCCGGACCACCGCGACGCTCTGCATCTCGCTCTGCACGAAGCTGGTGAGTGCAACGCCGTGCAACCCGCCGAGGCCGCCGCACACCACCGGCACGAACTGATCCGGCCGTCCCGTCAGGCGCACCCGCCCGGCCTCGTCGACGCGGGCCTTCTCGAGCAGCACCTGCTGGTTGTGCGGGCGAAACAGCTCGAGCGGCTGCCAGGCGTGCTCCCACAGGTACTCCTGGAACGACGAGACATCTGCAAACGCCTCCCCGAGCCGCGCCGCCCACATCGGATTCACCAGCAGCACCAGCTGCCCGCTGTCGCCGGTGAGTTCCAGAAACCAGTTGTTCATGGGGAAGGCGAGGCTCTTGGCGATGGTGTACGCGAGGTCGCGCGGGTCGTCGTTGTTCACGTCAGCCAGGGGATAGGTGCCCTTGCCGCCATGGACGGTGACGACCTCCTGCGCGCTGTCGAAGCCGCGGCGCCGGGCCAGCGACGGCCAGGGTGAGCGCTCCTCCCACTCTCCGAAGCACAACCCGAAGCGTGCCGGCTGCCCGAAGACCGTGCGAGACGTCTCACCCGCGCGCTGGCCCCCGATGTTGCGCAGGCACAGCGACACCGCCCGCCCGATCGTCATCGATCCGCGTCCGGCCGCCCCGCCCAGGCAGCCGGCCCGATAGTCGATGTGCAACCGATCGCGGCTCGGGCCGTTGACGATCAGCATGGGAAAGACGCTCGAAGTCGTGGTGGTCAGCGCGAACGCATTCCACTCGGGCACCAGGATGGCCGAAAGTGCCGCCAGCACAAGGGGAAACGCCGCCGGTTCGACCCCGGCCATGGCCGCATTGATGGCCGCGAGCTCCACCGTGGCCGTACCGAATCGGGGCGGCAGCGCGCCCAGCACCTCGTGCGGGTCTGACGCACATGCCGCCAGCAGGGCAGCGACCCGCTCATCCGTCGGCGGCAGCAGCGGCACCCCATCGCCCCAGCCCTGCTCCATCGACAGCTCGTACAGCGCCTCGGGATCGGCGGGAATCTCCAGAACCGGCCGGGTGAACCCTGCGGTCATGGGGCCCCGAGCAAGCGCAGGAACGGCGGGTAGAACTCGGCGGCGATCTGCCGCAATTCGGCCTCCGGTCGCGCCTCCAGCGGGTAGGGCAGGACGAGCTGCTTCAACCCCGAATGCCCGAGGAAGCGCGCCATGTTGGTGCCGTGCTGGGCGAACTCGTCGCACACGGCGACGATCGAGGGCTTGCCGGCCGCTTCCAGGGCCACCGCGTCGTGAACGCTGTTGGACGTGCACGACCCGCAAGTTCCCAAACCCGAGACGCCGCAGTCGATGTCGTCGGCCCAGGCCTGCACGTCGGCCTTGGTGCGCTCGCCTTCAGCGCCCACCCGTCCGCCGGCCGCGAGCACGACGGGTTCTGCACCGTCACGGCGTAGAAAGGTCTCCCACTGCTCGACAATCAGCATCCACGAGCGCCACGAACCCTCGTGACGCAAGCCGACTCGGAGCCCGGTGATCGGCCGCGAGAGCACATACGACGGCGCGCCGACCTGCTCCGGGATGGGCGCGGTGGGAAGCCGGATGCGCCAGGTGGCGCGGGTGCTGCTGACCTCAGTGACCATGGGCTCCGGCTGCCCGCGGGTCGCGGAGCACCAGTTCGTATTCGGTGGTCAGCCGCCGGGAGAGGGCATCGCCGATCACCTGCTCGAGGAGCGGACCCGGGAGCACGCATTCGGCACACGTCGCATCGGTGACGTGCAACTCGACCTCGATGCGCGACGTCGCGGGGTTGGCCTCGACCAGCGTGAGGTCGGCGCCGTCGGCCTGCAACATGGGGGCGAGCTCGGCGATGGCGTCGTTGACAGCATCCAGGTCCATCCGTGGAAACTATGTGCATAGCGCACGCAGTGCAACGCCCTCAGGTCGCGGCCGCAGCCGCCAGCGCTGCGAGCACGGCCGTGATGGCTGCCCGCGTCTGCGAGGAGTTCACGAGCCCATCCGGACCGATCTCGTTACGGCCGACCGGAAGGTGCACGCACGCCGCATCGACCAGCCGGGCATCCGTGTAACGCAGCACCGTCGCGAGTTCGGCGTGGGCGCCCGCCGCCCCGGTCGACATGGTGGAGATGTTGATCCAGCCGGTGGGCTTGCCCGAGATTTCGATGCCGCCGACGGTCCAGTCCAGCAGGTTCTTGAACGAACCCGGAAGGGCGCCCGCATACTCAGGCGTGCAGATGAGGAGGGCCTCGGCCGCCTCGATGGCCGCTCGAAGCGCGCCGACCGGCTGCGGCAGCGGCGGCTGGTCGAGATCCGGATTGAAGTGCGGGAGCGTCGGCAGCCCGGCATAGAAGGAGGTCGTGACCCCCGCCGGAGCAACGGCCGCCGCGGTATCCAGCGCCGCCCGGTTGCTCGACCCTTCCCGGACGCTTCCGCTGATCAGCAAGATCTTGGTCACGTGAGAGTGCCAACGCCGGCTAGGGCTGGATCAATCCCCGAGCCTGCTTGGCGCGCAGCACGCGCAGCGCCGCGTTGTTGACGATCGCCGCGAATGTGGGGTTGGCCTTTGCGAAAGCCAGGACCGCGTCATACATCGCGGGGATCGTGCGGGGATCGACCGTGAGCACGATGTCGCCGCCCGACGCGATGAACAGCAGCGCCCTGGTCGCCGGCGCGTAGCCCGCGACCTGGCGGGCCGCGCCCAGGTCGTCACTGATGACCACGCCGCCGAAGTGCAGATCGCCTCGCAGGACCGTATTGATGATGAACGGCGAGAAGGCGGCCGGGTTGTTCGGGTCGATACGCGAGTAGATCGCGGTCGACATCATCACCAGCTGCGCGCCCGCGTTGATCCCCGCGCCGAACGGCGTCAGGTACGGGTCGCCGCGGGTCGTGATCGCATCGACGACGCCGCTGCTGTCATCGGTGTTGGCCGTGACCCGCCCGAGGCCCGGGAAGTGTTTCAGCGTCGAGGAGACGTCGGCACCGGACATGCCTTGCACGAAGGCTTTTCCGTGGGCCGCCACGGTCGCCGGATTGAATCCGAACTCGCGCTGGAAGTTGCCGATGGGAGGGTTGAAGTACGTCGGGCTCGGCACCGTATCCATGACCGGCGCCAGGTCGACGTTGACCCCGGCGGCGCGCAGCTGGCGTCCCCAGGCACCGGCGTCCAGGCGCATGGCCGACGAGCTCAACGAACCTTGAGAGAGGGCGCTCGGGATTCCGGAGAATCCAGGCCCGTTCAGCACCTGAACCTGGCCGCCCTCCTGGTCAGCGGCGACGAGGAGCGGAACCCCGGCAGTGGCCGCGTTGGTGGTCTTGATCTGCAGCGCATTCGTGACGTTGGCGACCGCCCCGATGCCCTGGAAACTGCGCGAGGTGAGCACGATGTTTCCGATGTGGCGGCTGGTGATTTCGGCTGCCACCGTCGGGTCGGCCGAGGTCGCCGGCGTGCCGACCATGAAGAGCTGGCCTACCCGCTGCTCCAGGGTCATACGCGACAGGACCGCGTTCGCGCCGCCCTTCGGGACGGGGACGCAGGCGACGGCGAGCAGGCCGGTCGAAACCAGGACGGCGGAGGCGGTGCAGACTCGCCGGGCGCGCAGGCGACCCCACCGGCGGAACATCTTCACGACAGGGACCTAACACCACAAAGCGCGCCGAGGCGAACCGCCGCGCGGGTGTCAGGCGTTGTTGCGTACGAGGGCTTCCGGGGAGAGTTCCGAGACCGACGCATAGCCGGCGAGCCCGACCTGCAGGTCGAGGTCGGCGAGCAGGCTGCGCAGCACGTGGTGCACGCCGTCCTCACCGGCGACGGCCAGCCCATGTACGTACGGACGCCCGATGAGCACCGCATTCGCCCCTAACGCCAGCGCCTTCGCGATGTCGGCACCGGTGCGGATGCCGCTGTCGAAAAGCACCTGCAAACCATTCGCCGCCGCGACGATCCCGGGGAGCGCCTCGAGCGAGCCGATAGCGCCGTCGACCTGGCGGCCTCCGTGATTGCTGCAGATCACCCCCTGCACCCCGGCATCCGCCGCCCGGCGCATGTCATCCGGGTGTTGGATGCCCTTGAGCACGATCGGCAGCGACGTGATCTCGCGCAGCCATGCCAGATCGGCCCAGGTGAGCGTCGGGTTGTTGAACACGCGTACGAACTTCAGGACTGCCGCATTCGGATCACCGGGGTCGAGATCCGCGGTGAAGACCGGGTCGCTCACGTAGTTGGCGATGCCGATGGACTGCAGGAACGGCAGGTAGGCCGTTTTCAGGTCGCGTGGGCGCCAGCCCAACTGCCAGGTGTCCAGCGTGACGACGATGGCCTGGAAACCCGCGGCTTCCGCCCGGGACACGAAGGAGGCGGCCAGCTCGCGCTCCGTCGGCCAGTACAGCTGGTACCACTTGGGGCCGGCCCCCGCCGCTGCCACCTCCTCCATCGCCGTGGAGGACGCGGTCGACACCACGAAGGGCACGCCGAGGCGTCCCGCCGCCCGCGCGACGGCTGGCTCCGCGTCGGGATGCACGATCGACAGCACCCCGACCGGCGCGAGCATGACCGGCGCCGGCATGGCCGTACCGAGCACGTTCGTCGCATGGGACCGCGCCGCCGGGATCCCGCGCAGCATCCGCGGGACCAGCTTCCAGCGTTGGAAGGCCTCCCGGTTTGCCGCCGCGGTGTCCTCCGCTCCGGACGCACCTTCGACGTAGCCGATCGCCTGCTCGCTCATGACCGTCAGCGCCGCCTCGCGAAGTTCCCTCCAGTCGAAGGGAAGGGCGGGCTGCTCGCCGAACAGTCCCTTGAGATAGATCTCGTTCTGAAAGTCGGAGAACGGCGTTGGCGGCAGCGGCGCGGTCACGCCCGCCACGATGCCACTAGTCGCAACAAGATCCGCTCCCGCGGGACTAATGACCCGAACGGGGGACGGATCCCGCGTGCCGACAAACCGATGACTCAGCGATGGGCCGGAGGAGTGCATGGGTGCGCGGCAGGGGGCGGTTGCTGTTCGCGGCCGTCGCTGCGCTGGTCGCCGTGCTCTTTTTTGCCCTTGAACTGCAGCTGAAGTGGGGCGGGGGCCACGTCCGTAAGGACATCGACGACCTCGGCGAACTGGCGGCTGCAGCGATCGCTTCGGTCTGCGGGATTCGCCGGGCGATGCGCGACAGTGGGCGGGCGCGGCTGTCCTGGTGGCTCATCAGCGTCGGCACCGGCTGTTGGGCGGCAGGGCAGGGCATCTGGTCCTACTACGAATTGATCGGTCATCGTCAGACGCCGTTCCCCTCGCTGGCCGATGCCGGGTTCCTGTCCTTCACCGGGCTGGCGCTGGCCGGTCTGCTGGTGCGGCGCAGCTTCGGGTTCGGACGCCACCGGCGCAGCCGCGCGCTGCTGGACGGTTTGCTGGTGGCCGCGTCGCTCTTCGTCCTGACGTGGGTCACGGCGCTCGGGCAGGTCTATGCCGCCGGTGCCGATTCGACCTTCGCCGCCGTCGTCTCGATGGCCTACCCCGTCGGCGATCTGCTGCTGATGACGCTCACGCTCGTTGTCGTGGCGCATGCGCGTCCCGACGCCCGCAACGGCCTCTCCCTGCTGGCAGCGGGCTTTGCGGCGCTGTCGGTCGGCGACAGCGGCTTCGCCTACCTCACGGCAACGGGTCAGTACCAGACCGGCAATCTCGTCGACGCCGGCTGGGTGATCGGCTTCCTGCTGCTGGCCTTTGCCGCCCTCGTGCCGGAGCCGGACTACGAGCCGAGCCGCTCCGATGTCACGTCAAGGGCGGCGCTGCTGCTGCCTTACGCACCGGCCGTGCTTGCGCTCGTCATCACGACGTACCGGATCCGCTCGACCCACCATGACGACATCTCGCTGCTCGCGGCGGCACTCATCGTGCTGATCCTGCTGATTCGCCAGATGCTCATCCTCGACGAGAACCGCCGCCTCACCACCGCCGTCCGCCATCAGGCCTTCCACGATCAGCTCACCGGCCTGGCCAACCGGGCGCTCTTTCAGGACCGGCTCACGCACTCTCTTGAACTGCATCGGGGAGCCCGGCGGCCGGTGACGCTGCTGATCGTCGACCTCGACGACTTCAAGTCCATCAACGACACGTCAGGTCATGCTGCCGGCGATGAGGTGCTTCGCCAGCTCGCCCACCGGCTGCGCGGCGCGACCCGCACCGGCGACACGGTGGCGCGCCTCGGCGGTGACGAGTTCGCCATCCTCGGCGAGGTGGGCACCGAACGGATCGTCGACGGGAGCGCCCTTTCTGATCGTGTGATGGCGGCGCTTCACGAGCCGTTCACCGTGGCAGGATCCCCGCTGGCGGTGCGGGCCAGCATCGGGATCGCCGAGCTGGGCGCCCTTGACGAACCCGTCGATGCCGACGAGCTTCTGCAGCGTGCAGACGCCGCGATGTACACCGGCAAGCGGCGAGGCAAATCCCAGGCGGTGCACTACGAGCCGCAGCGCGTCGTCCATCCGGATCACCGACCTTTGGTGCACCCGCGCAGGCAGCCGGTTCGCGGCTGATCACTCTTCATCCGCGGCGGATACGGTCGCGCCGTGACGATCACAACGGCCGAGCTCGTCCGCGCCGTCATCGGGGTCGTCGTGCTGCTCGCGATCACGTATGCGGTGCTGCGGGTCGCGACGGTCCGGCTCGGGTGGGCGCCGCTCATCGCGATCGTGCGGGGTGGGGTTCAGCTCGCGCTGGTCGGGCTGGCGCTGCGGGGAGTGCTCAGCGCCCCGCCGACGGTGGCGATCGCCCTGCTGGTGATGTTGGGCACCGCCAGCTGGACAGCGGCGAACCGGCTCAAAGCACTGGGTCACGTCCTTCGCATCGTCACCCTGTGCTGCCTTGCCGGGACGGCGGTCTCTCTCGTGACCGTATTCGCCCTTGACGTGCTTCCGTTCTCGGCGCGTTACGTCGTGGCTCTGTCGGGCATCGTCATCGGCAACACCATGACCGGCGCGACCCTCGCCGGACGCCACCTGCTGGCCGGAATGATCGCCCGCCGTGAGGAGATCGAGGGCTGGCTCGCGCTAGGAGCGACCTCGCGGCAAGCCATTCGCGATATCGCCCGCGACGCCGCGGGTGAAGCCCTCGTTCCCCTGCTGGACCAGACGCGCACCACCGGGCTGGTGACGCTTCCTGGTGCCTTCATCGGCGCGCTGCTCGGCGGCGCCGATCCCACCCAGGCTGCACGCTTCCAGCTGGTTGTACTGGCGTCGATTCTCGCGTCGCAGGCGGTCGTCTCGACGCTGATCGTTCACCTGCTGGGTGCGCCTACGCAGCTGCCTGCCGACCCCGCCATGCGTGAGGTGCACTGACGGCGTAGGAAGCGACGAAAATCGCTGTGGCTACGGCCATGATGGCGAAGCTCGGCGGCAGCGAAGGGGCCGCGTAGGCCAGTGCCAGTCCGAGCCAGATCGAGGCGATGGCGAAGCCGGCGGAAAGGGCGAGGGCGCGGAAGGGACGATCGGTCAGCCGGATCGCGGCGCCCGCTGGAGCGGCGAGCAATCCCAGCAGCAGCAACGATCCGACGGCCTGGGTGGCCTCGGCGGCGGTCACCCCGAGCAGGACCAGGAAGCCTGTCGCGAGCAACCGGACGGGCACCCCGCGGGCGGCCGCCACCGGCTCATCGACCGAGGCGAAGAGCAGCGGCCGGGCGATGGCCAGCACGGCTATGGCGACCCCCAGTCCAATCCCGGCCGCGACGTAGGCCTGGCTCGCCGACAGCCCGAAGATGGACCCGAAAAGCACGCTGACGCCCGCCTTGCCGTCGCCGCCGGCGCTGCGTGAGGTGGTGTAGAGCGTCAGGAAAAGCACGCCCAGCCCGAGAATCCAGGCGAAGCTGCTGCCGATGACGACGTCATCCGCGCGGCCCGTCGTACCCGCACGTCCGAGCGCCGCCAGCGCGAAGGCGAAGCCCACGCACGCGACGAACAGCCCCGCGCGCAGGTCGACACCGATCGCCAGGGCCGCGACGGCACCCGTGAAAGCGACATGGGAAAGTGCGTCGCCGGCGAAGACCTGTCGACGCAGCACGACGAAGAAACCGACCAGTCCTGACGCCAGCGCGATGAACGTTCCAGCCAGCAATGCGTGGGCGATGAACGGTTCGGAGAGCATGTGGCCGATACCGGTGAAGGGATTCATCGGGCGGCCTGGAGCCCGGCGCCTGAGGGTGCGCGGTGGCCGCGCCGGCTGCGGCCGGCTTCCCACCCGGCGGCGAGCACGTAGGCACCGAACCCGAAAGTCGTGATGTAGAAGCCGATCGGGTACGCGGAGAAGTAGGCGACCCCAAGACCGAGCCACGTGACGAGCACTCCGATCACAACAGCGAGTGCCAGCGAGCGCCGGGGATTGACGGTCAGCCGCTGGGCCGCCGCGGCGGGCATCACCAGGAGGGCGAAGACCAGCAAGGCTCCGGTGAGCTGGCTGACCTCAGCCGTCGTCACGGCCAGCAGCAGCAGGAAAACCGTCGACAGCAACCGGGTGGGGACTCCGCGCGCGCCGGCCACATCGGCGTCGACTGACGCAAAGACGAGCGGCCGTCCGATGAGGGCAAGAATGGCGAGGGCAACGACGGCGAGTATCAGCAGCGTGAGCACCTGCGTGTTCGTGATGCCGAGGAAGCTGCCGAACAGCAGCGCATTGACGCCGCCCAGAAAACCCTTGAAAAGACTGACGAAAAGGAGCCCGAGCGCGAGGGCGAAGGCCTGCAGGACCCCGATCACAGACGACTCCTCGCGTCGCATCCGACCCGAGCGGGGGACCGCCGCCAGGATCAGCGCCGCTGCGATGCAGAACGCGAAATAGCCTGTCGCTGCTGACAATCCGAGCCAGACGGCACCGGCTGCACCCGGGAATCCGACGACCGACATGGTGTGGCCCGCGAAAGACTGACCCCGCAGCACCATGAACCAGCCAATGGCTGCCGCGAGTATCGCCACGATCGTTCCGGCCAGCAGTGCGTTCTGCATGAAGGGAAAAGCGAGCAGGTGGCGGACGTCGGCCACGACGTTCCAGCTCAGGTGAGGCTCGCTCGTCACGGGTGGGCGCCATCGCTGTGATGGTGATGGGCGACCCCGGTGTCGGGCTGTCCCACCACCACGAGCGCTCCGCTCGACGTCGTCAGCACCTCGATGTTCGTGCCATACAGCCGGCTGAGCGTCTCGCTCTTGATGACGTCCTTCGGCGAGCCCTGCACCGCGCTGCCTTGCGCGACGTAGATGACGCGATCCAGATCGCCCAGGATGGGGTTCACGTCATGGGCGACGATCATCACCGTCACGTTTTCGCGATCGCAGATCTCACTGATGAGCGCGGCGACCGACGCTTGCGTCGTGAGGTCGAGACTGTCCAGCGGCTCGTCCAGCAGGAGCAGCGACGGCCGGTGGGCGAGCGCTTGGGCGATGAGGAGGCGTTGCTGCTCGCCCCCGGACAGCTCCCCGATGGGGCGATGCGCGTAGGCCTGCGCGCCGACCAGCTCTACGAGTTCGGCGACTCTGGCCGCCGCCGTCCGGTGCGCATTTCGCCTTTGCAGCAAGGGGAAACCCCACCGGTCGCCGTCGAGGCCGAGCCGGATGATGTCGACTCCTCGCATCCGCAGGCTCGCGTCGAAGCTGCGGCGCTGGGGCAGGTAGCCGATGTCGCTGCCGGCCTCGCCAGGCGGCTTTCCGAGGATGCGCGCGCTTCCCGCCGAAAGGGGCAGCACACCGAGGGCAGCTTTGATCAGCGTCGACTTGCCGGCGCCGTTCGGCCCGAGAATCGCGACGAACTCTCCCTGCTCGACCTCCAGATTCACGCCGCTCCAGATCACCCGACCGCCGACGGTTGCGGCGGCGTCGTGGAAGCTCACAGCGTTCATGCCGGTCATGTCGCAGCCTTGGCGAGCGCGTCTTGGATGCCAGCGAGTTGGGTGGATTGCCATTGCTGGTAGGTGGTTGTGGCGGGGGACATCGTCTCGGTGATGCTGGCGATCGGGATGTGTTCGGCCCGGCACTGCTCGAGCTGCGCCTGCACGTCGGGGGTGGCGTTCTGGCTGTTGTAGACGTAAATCTTGATCTGACGCGACGCGATCTGGCGGTCGATGGTGCGCTTGTCGCTGGCGGAGACATCGCTTCCCTCGGAGATCGCCCGCAGGAAGGTCGGTGGCGTCACGAGGCGAAGGCCGAGCGCCGGTGCCAGCATCGCGAAAATGGATTCCGACGCGCCGACTTCCGTACCGCCGTAGCGCTTCTTGATGGTCGCGATGAGACCGTTGTACTGATGCAGCGTGACCGTCTCGAAGCGCTGCCGCTGTTGGGCGAAATCGCCTGTGGGATCGAGTTTTTGGAGGTCCTCAGTCAGCGCGGCGATGACCATGCGGACGTCGCCGGGGTTGTACCAGAGGTGCGGGTTGTCGCCGTCCTTCGCGCCGACGAGATCACCGACGTTCAGCACGATCGGCCCGGGGGAGGCGGCCAGCAGGGTAGTGGCCCAGGGGTCGTAGCCCACGCCGTTGACGATCACCAGATCGGCGCCGGCCATGGCCCGCGCATCGGCCGGGGTCGGCTCGTAATCATGCGGATCAGCGGCGGGATCGGTGATGACAGAGGTGACGCTGACCGCGCTTGCGCCCACCTGCTGGGCGATGCTGCCCCAGAAGTTCTCCGCCGCGACCACCCGCAGCGCGCGCCCCACAACGGGGCCGATCCGATGCGCCGAAGAGTCCGCGCAGCCCAAACACGTCGCGACGAGCACGCCGACGATCCCAATGAGAACCAGGCGGCTGCGCACGTCCCGAGGCTAAATGAAAACGGTTCCCGATACAACTGGGACTGCCGGTGGTTGTCCCGTGTCGGGCCCGGCGCGGCCCGGCTTGGGTCACGACTCTGGCCCATTGGGGAGTGGAGCGAGACGTACATTTCGTCTGGTGGATGTTCTGCTCGCGATCGGATAGGCAGCAAGCATGGGCGCCGTACTTGCCGTGAGCGTGGCACGCAACTTTGAGAGCGCGCTGCGGCTGATGGAAGCGGCACTGACGGACTGCCCAGAGGAGTTGTGGGAGACGGATCTGTGGCCGCTCGATGGGACCACCCGTCGCCTCCCACAGGGCGGAGTGCATGGCTCCGCGACCTGGTTCCTCGGCTACCACGCACTGACGTGTCTTGATTACGACCTGGGCGGAGACTTCGAGCCGTGGGTGCCTCCAGCCCCCTTCGATGAGAACACGTATTCGCTCCCGAATCGCGTCTTCACCAGGGCGGAGCTTCTCGGATACGTCGACTGGTGCCGCGGTCGCGCGCGGCTAAGCTGCGAAATCCTTACCGACGACCTCGCTCTTCGGCGGCTGCCGGCTACTCATCGATACGCGGGAACCCCCTACGGGGAGATCGTCGGCGGCATCCCGTTGCACGTCGTCGAACACGCCTCGCAGATCCGCCAGTTCCTCACAAGCTCAGGCATCACGGTGCAACCGATGCCGGGCGACCAGGGCTACCGACGAGCAATCCCAACCGAGCCGTAGATACCAATAGCGCGCCCTTCCGCGCACGAAGTAACCGGCGGATCGCCACGGTCAGCCAGGCGGCCTTGCGGAGATTGAGGACGACGACATCACCGTCCACCTCTTGGCGCACGGCGGGGTGCTCACCGAATTTCATGAGGCCGAGTTCCAAGAACACGACACCTTCGTGGTCGGCCGTGCGGTCACATCCGAACGCGCGGTATCTCCGGGGACGGTGGTGGTGGCCCTTGGCATCGGCCGAGTAGTAGACGACGCCCGACACGATGAGGGTGACCGTGTTGCGCTTTGGCAACGCGCGGATGTGCCATGAGCGGGTGCGTTTGCGCGTCGGCTTCTATGCAGGCGATCTGTCGGGGTTGAGCGGCAGCCCGTTCGGGGTGAGGCTTGGCCCGTGGATTTCCTTGATGTTGATCGGGACCTGGCCGACCGGCTCACCACCGCAGTCGATGGTCGTGGCGCCTTTTCCCGATTCCGCCGAGAACTCGACCGTCATCCCGAGCTGATCGGTCCCTGGCGGGGATTCAGTGCCGAGCGCCGGGTCGGACGAGCCCGCTCCTGGCTCGCCACCGCTGGCCACGACGCCCTCCCCCCGATCCACTGACACTGAGGCGGCAGAGTCCATCCGGGAGGCGCGAACAGCGTCTCACCCCAGGGCTCGACATGGAGGTCGAATGGCGGGTCGTCGCCCAACGCTTCGACAAGGACTTGTACCCGAGCGTTGTATCCACGCTTGCTCATGCGGAGATCTGCGTTGCGGCGTCACTGGAAGCGGCCCGCCCCACCCCCCATGGGCAGAGTCGGAATGCGCTAAAAGATCACCGGCATATCTACACGTACGCGCTTCACGTCGAGGCGCTCGCCCGCTTGCGTGCGACGAACCAGGCGAACTCCACCTTGCGACCGTCAGACTCGAACTCGGGCACGGTCGACCACTGGTCGATCACCAGCGATGCCTCCTCAATCGTCTGGCGCGCCAGCTTCGGAGCGATCCCCCCGAAGAACATCGGCACTCCAAGCCAGGATTGGCTGCGCGCATCGCCCGCATGGGTGGGGAGGCTCGCCAGAAGCCAGCCGTTCGGCCGGAGCCACGTAGCGATAGCCCTCAGCAAGGGAGCGTGACCGGCCTGGGGAACGTGACCGAAAGCGTAGAAGGAAGTCACCACATCCAGGCTGGCGGAGCGCAGGACGAGCCTGGTCATGTCTGCCTGGACCAAGGCCGCGCTAGGTGCTGCAATTCTGGCTAGCCGCAACTGCACATGCGATGCGTCTACACCGACTACTCGATGATGCTCTGCCAGCAGACGCGTCGCTGGTTCCCCGGCGCCGCAGCCGAGGTCTAGGACAAGGCTCCCTGGAGAGAGTCTGCCGAGCAGCCAGTCCACCCAGTGCAGTCTGATCGGGTTATCGCGACTGGCGTCACGGTAGCGAGCGCCGATCTGGTCATACCCGTCGCGCACGACCTGGAAGGCGTCCACACGACGCAAGCTACCCGGCCCTAGTCCGTTGAGTACCGCATCTGCCATGCCCGGTAGTGCCGGACACCGAGCGATCCAGGTTGCCGCCCGCCGGGCCAAGACGTGCTGCCAACGACCCCGCGTGCTGCCGTGCTGGCGTTGGGTAGCGCCCCCATCGTCGGATGCGTAGTCCCTGGCGCCAGTGGATCCGGGTGCTGGAGCACCTGCAAATGGTGTCGCTCGGCAGGCCGCGGCCTCTGACGACGTCTGGCGGTGTCGCCCGGGTCGGTGGTAGACCCGGAGCGGGCGATACCGCTCAGTCGAACGGCAACCCGTGAGGCGCCTGAAGCGCCAGCAGCGCCTCGGCCCGGTGGGTGATCTGCGTGCTGTAGCCGGGGCTGGTGGGGATCAGGAACTGGCCGCTGCGCACGGCGGCGAGTACCAGATCGGCGACGTCGAGCGGGTCGGCGCCGGTCTCGCTCTGCTTGGCGAGCATCTGGTCGACGAAGGCGGCATCGGCCGCACCGACTCCTTCGGCCAGCGCCTCCGGTCGGTTGCGGGTGGACTCGGCGATGCGGGTGTTGACGGCGCCGGGGATGAGCACAGACGCCCCGATCACCGCGTTCGCAGCGGCCAGATCGTGAGCCAGGCACTCGGTCAATCCGAGGGCGGCGAACTTCGAGGTCGTGTACGGCCCGCTGTAGGCGTTGCTCACGACACCTGCCAAAGACGAGGTGTTGACGATGTGGCCGGGCTCGCCGGAGGCGATCATCCGGGGCACGAAGGCCTTGATTCCATGGATGATTCCCCACACGTTGACGCCGAGCACCCACTCCCAGTCGGCGATCGTGCGCTCCCACAGCACCCCGGCCTGAAAGACGCCAGCGTTGTTACACAGCAGGTGCACCGCACCGAAGGTGTCGAACGCCCGGGCCGCCAGTGCCTCGACCGCGGCGCCGTCGCTCACGTCGGTCACCATTCCGATGACCGAGCCGCCGCCGCCGGCCGACGCGACCGTCTCCTCGAGCGCGCCCGCTTCGACGTCCGCCGCAACGACCCGCATGCCTTGCTGCGCGCAACGCTGGACCAGACCGCGCCCGATGCCGCTCGCGGCACCCGTCACGACCGCCACCTTGCCGGACAGTTCAGTGAGCACGACGCCTCCAGGTCAACTCGTTGCCGGATCACATCGTCGCAGCAGGCGGTGTGGATTTTGAAACCGCGGGTAGCAGCCCGAAGACAACAGCACCGATTCCGCTGACGAAGGGGGCCACATCGTGGACGCCATCACGCTGCTGAAGACCGACCACCAAGAGGTGGAGATGCTCTTCAAGACCTACGAGAAGCTCGGCCAACGCGCGTACAAGAGCAAGCAGAAGGTCGTGGGCAACATCATCAAAGCGCTCTCGGTCCACGCCGGCATCGAGGAGCAGGTCTTCTATCCAGTAGTACGCGCCGAAGTCGCGGGCGCCAACGGTGAGGTGCTCGAAGCCATCGAGGAGCATCACATCGTCAAGTGGGTGCTGAACGAGCTCGAGCATCTCCCGGCCGATGCCGAGAACTACGACGCCAAGGTGTCGGTGCTCATGGAGAACGTTCGTCATCACGTCAAGGAAGAGGAGCGCGACCTCTTTCCTGAGGTACGCAAGGCGCTCGGACGCAAGCGGCTGGCCGAGGTCGGCGACGCCCTCGACGCGGCCAAGAAACTCGCCCCGACCTCCCCGCATCCCCGCTCTCCGAGCACGCCGCCCGGCAACCTCGTGGCGGCGCCGGTCGCCAAGGCCGTCGACAGCGTCCGCGACAAAATATTGGGCAAGTAGCGCGACAACGTCACGGGAACCGTCTTCCTACCGCCCAGGGGCCGGGAGTTGAATGGCGCCATGGGCGAATTGACCGGCCAGGAGCTCCGCAAGACGGTGGACTACTGGAAGGCCGCCAACTACTTGACGGTTGCCCAGATCTATCTCGCCGAGAACGCCCTGCTCCGCGAGCCCTTGACGGCTGCTCACATCAAGCCGCGGCTGCTCGGCCACTGGGGTACCTCGCCGGGGCTCAACCTGGTCTACGCGCATTTGAACCGTTTGATTCAGCGCACCGGCCAGCAGACGCTCTACGTTGCAGGACCGGGTCACGGCGGTCCGGCGCTGGTGGCGAACGTCTACCTCGAGGGCACCTACAGCGAGGTCTATCCGCACATCACCGAGGACGCGGCGGGCGTGCGGGCGCTGGCCCGCCAGTTCTCCACACCGGACGGGATACCGAGCCACGTCAGCGTGCCGACTCCCGGTTCGATCCACGAGGGCGGCGAACTCGGCTACGCCCTGATTCACGCTTTCGGTGCGGCGATGGACAATCCCGACCTCCTGGTGGCATGCGTTGTCGGTGACGGCGAGGCCGAGACCGGGCCGCTGGAAGGGTCGTGGAAAGGCACCCGTTTCCTCAACCCTCGCCGCGACGGTGCTGTGCTCCCGATCCTGCACCTGAACTCCTACAAGATCGCGAACCCGACAGTGCTCGGACGCGTCGATCCCGAGGATGTCCGGCACCTGCTGAACGCACACGGCTACGAGGTGCTCGAGGTCACCGGCAGCAACGTCGACCAGGTTCACCGCGACATGGCGGCAGCGCTCGAGGAGGCCCACGGGCGTATCCGGGCCATCTGGGACGAGGCTCGCGCTCCAGGCGTCGACCGGCTCTCCCGACTCCCGCGCTGGCCCGCGATCGTGCTTCGCACGCCCAAGGGCTGGACCGGTCCCAGGGAGGTCGACGGCGTCCCGGTCGAAGGTACGTTCCGGGCTCATCAGGTGCCGCTGTCAGGGGTGCGTGAGAACCCGGAACACCTCAAAATGCTGGAGAATTGGCTCCGCTCGTATGAGCCGGATCGGCTCTTCGACAGCGCCGGCCGGCTGATCCCCGAGCTCGCCGAGCTGGCGCCGGCAGGCGACCTTCGAATGGGTTCCACCCCCTACGCGAACGGTGGCCGGCTGACTGTCGACCTGGATCTGCCGGACTGGCGCAAGTACGCGTTCGAGGTCGACCCGGAGCACCCGGGGAGCACTTTCGTCGAGGCGCCGACGGCACTGGGCAAGGTGATGCGTGACCTCTACGTCAGCGATCCGCACTCCTTCCGGGTTTTCAGCCCCGACGAGCTGACCAGCAACCGGCTCGGTGCCGTGCTCGAAGTCTCCGACCGCTGCCTCGTCACGCGTATCGACCCGCTCGATGACCGGGTCTCGCCCGACGGCCGCGTCATGGAGGTGCTGTCGGAGCATCTGTGCCAAGGCTGGCTCGAGGGCTACACGCTCTCCGGGCGCCACGGGCTTTTCGCGACCTACGAGGCCTTTGCGATGGTGTCGGCATCAATGCTGGTGCAGCACGCGAAGTGGTTGCAGGAGGCTGAAAAGCTGCCCTGGCGCGTGCCGGTGCCGTCGCTCAACGTGCTGCTGACGTCGACCTGCTGGCGTAATGACCACAACGGTTTCAGCCATCAGGGTCCGGGACTGCTCGACACCGTCATCCCGCTCGGCGCCGGGGTGGTGCGGGCATGGCTTCCGCCGGACGGCAACTGCCTGCTGTCCATCGCCGATCACTGCTTCCGCAGCCGTAATCACGTGAATCTCATCGTCGCCGACAAGCAGCCACATCTTCAGTACCTGACGGCCGATGAGGCTGCCGCGCACTGCGAACGCGGTGGTTCGGTGTGGGACTGGGCCGGCACCGAAGTGCATCATTCCGGAGCCCAGCCCGACATCGTTCTCGCCTGCATCGGTGACGTCCCGACGATGGAGCTGCTCGCCGCGGCGCAGCTGCTGCGGGAGTGGGTTCCCGACCTCATCACCCGCGTCGTGAACATCGTCGATCTGATGGCGCTCATGCCGCAGGAGGTGCACCCGCACGGCTTCTCCGACACCGTCTTCCGTTCGCTGTTCGGGACCGACGAGGACGTGCTGGTCGCCTTCCACGGCTACGCCCGTTCACTGCACGGGCTGCTGCCGGGACGGCTGAATCAGCAGCGCTTCCACACTCGCGGTTTCCGGTCGCAGGGCACCACGACCACCCCGTTCGACATGGTGGTGCGCAACGAGATGAGTCGCTATCACCTTGCGCAGCAAGCACTTCGGCGCTCGCGCCGGCTGCCTCCCGGCTCGCTGGAGCTCACCGCGTTCTGCGACAAGCAGCTGGAACGACACCACGCCTACGTCCGGGAGCACTTCGAGGATCTGCCCGAGATCAGGGACTGGACCTGGAGTTAGCGGGTGGCCATTCTCGCGGTGAACTACGGGTCGTCCTCGCTGAAGACGGCACTGTTCACCGCCGGGAAGAGCGTGGCCAGCGCGGGCATTGCCCGGCTCTCCGACGGCCATCTGGTGCTCGAGTGGGACGGTGGCCGCGCTGAGCGTCAGGTCCACGGGGACCCGTTGGCGGCCGTCGCCGATGGGCTCGCCGAAGCAGGCTTGCCCGCACCCGAGGCGATCGGCCATCGGTTCGTGCACGGCGGGGACTACGACGGCCCGAAGCTCCTGACGCCAGACGTAATCGCCGCGCTGGAAAGGTTGATCCCGTGGGCGCCCCAGCACCAGCCGGCCGCGCTCGGCGGAGTCACCGAGGCCGCGAAGCGTTGGCCTGATGCCCCGCAGGTCGGCTGTTTCGATTCGGCCTTTCACCGCACCATGCCCGAGATCGCGCAACGCCTTCCGCTGCCGTCTGCACTGTGGGAGGGGGGCATCAAGCGCTACGGGTTCCACGGCCTGAACTACGACCACGTCGTGCATACGGTCGGCCCGGCGCAGCTGGGGCGCGCGGTCATCGCCCACCTCGGAAACGGTTCCTCGATGACCGCCATCGAGAAGGGGCGCAGCGTCGATACGACCATGGGTTTCACTCCGGACGCCGGGCTTTTCATGGGCAGCCGCAGCGGCGACATCGACCCCGGCGTGATGCTCTATCTCGCCGGTCGCGACCGTGATCCGGTGCCGGTGGACGAGCTTCGCGGGCTTTTCCAGGAGCAGTCGGGGCTACGCGGGCTGTCCGGCGGCGAGTCCGACATGGCAGCGCTCCTGGCCCGTACCGACGCACCGGCGCGCCTCGCCGTCGAAGCCTTCATCCGTCAGGTCGCCAAGCAGACCGCCGCCTTCGCCACCGTGCTCGGAGGGATCGACACCCTCGTGTTCACAGGTGGAATCGGCGAGCACGCCGGGTCGATCCGCGACGGTGTGGTCAGCCGGCTCGGCATGCTCACGATCGGCCGGGTGCTCGTCGTCCCCGCGGACGAGGAGTCCGTCATCGCACGGCAGACCGCATCAGTTACGGGTGCAGCGACACCTTGATCGCCCCGCTGGCGCGATCGCCGGCCACCCGCACCGCCTCGGCCGCGTCATCGAGCGGGAAGCGATGGGTGATGAGCGTGCGGGCAATCTCGGGGTCGGCGGCCAGTAGCGCGGCGGCATGCTCGACGTCGCGGATCCCGTCGGTGCCGCGCCCGTACGCCATCGCGCCGATCCACGTCAGCTCGCTGACGAGAGTGGCCACACCCGGGACGGGCAATGTCTGTGGGAAGACGCCGAGCAGCACCACGCGTCCACCCGGCCTCGCGAGCTGCGCGCATCGCGCGATCCCCGAGTCGGTGCCGACGGCCTCGATGACGACGTCATAGCTTCCTGACGCCTCCCCGGCGCCGAGCCGCTCGGCCGCCGCGCGCTGGTGCCGATGGCGTACCTCGATGTCGCCCTGATGGCCGTCGCGGCGCAGCGCCGCCGCGACCAGCAGGCCGATCGAGCCGCCGCCCAGCACGACGACCCGCTCGCCGGCGCTGATCCCGGCGCGCTGGACACCGTGATACGCGACGGCCGCGGGCTCGACCAGGCACGCGTCGTCAATCGAGAGCCCGGTCGGCAGCGGTACCAGGTTCTGCGGCGGGACGCGCACGCGATCGGCCAGCCCGCCGTCGGAGAAGATCCCGAGGTTGGAATGTGTGCCGACGCAGCGCTGGGTGAATCCTTCCCGGCATTGGTCGCACTCCCCGCAGGACAGGGTGGGCTCCACGGCGTAGGCGATGCCGTCGACGTAGCCCGCGAACTCATGCCCGAAGGTGAAGTCCAGCCCTCCCATCCCCATGAAATTGAGGTCGGTTCCGCAGATGCTGCTCGAGGAGACCTCCATCAGCAGCCCCTCGCCGGCCGGTTCGTCGACCTCGACGACTCCCGGGCCGTCGGACGTCACGCGTACTGCTCGCATCGGCGCACCCTCTCACAACGTTGTCAAAGGCAGTCCTACCTCAGGCGTGACCACCCTCGTCCGGAGGATCGCCATGGTCGTCGAAATGGACTTCGACGCGTTCAAATCCCTTGGCCCGCTGGGCGATCGCCTGCGAGGCGTAGGCCAGCTCGTCGGCGCTGGTGAGGTCGACGTCGTCGGTGAAGGGGGTGAGCAGCGCGCGGGGATACAGCCGCCGGGCCCTGACGACGTTCAGCTCGATGCAGATCACGACGAGGAACGCGGCCAGATACATCCACGCCAGCAGCCCGAGCACCAACGCGAAAACACCGTTGGTAGCGCTGGCATTTTTGACCACATGGCCGACGTAGGCCGTGCCCAGCAGCTGCAACGCCTGCCACAGAAGTGACGCGAGCAGCGCCCCTGGAGCGATGTCGCGCAAGGTCACGTGACGCGCGCACGCCACCCGGAAGGCGAGCAGGAACAAGGCGGCGTTCATCACGACGGCGGCGATGGTGATCACCGTCTTGAGCCCGCCGCCGATCTGCGCCCCGAACTCGTCCGCGCTGCTCGACAGGGCCGAAAGGCCGGTAGTGGCGATGATTCCGAGCCCTACCGTGGCGATCAGCAGGAGGCTGCGGCCACGTGCCCTGAAGGGGTTCGGACGCTCGTTGCGCGGCACCGCCCAGGCCACGTTCATCGCGTACTGCGCGGCCTGCGCCACCCCGAGGGCGCCGTAGATGCTGACGATGACGCTGAAGGTGATGCCAGCGGTGTTGCCGGTCAGTCCCTTCGGGTCGCCGAGTTGCGGGCCGATGACCGGGAACCGGCTCAATGTCGAATGCAGGATCTGCTGCTGCAGATGCTCGTTGCCGTGCAGCACGAAGCCGAGGATCGCGGTGAGCAGGAACAGCAGCGGAAACAGGGAGACGAAGGCGTAGTAGGTGATGATCGCCGCGAGGTATGTGCCGTGGTCGTCGGTGAACTTGTAGATGACGCCGAGGGGAAAGCCCACCGTCGGATGGCGGCGCTGGAAGCTGTCCAGCCGCGCGGTCACAGACATCGGTGCGGTGCTAGCCCGTCGTTGACATGTCTGCCGTGGGTTCCTGGAGGCGGCCGATGTTTTCGGCGGCATCGGCCTTCAAGTGCTCGGCCCCGCCCACCACGGGCGAGGGGCTGCGGATGACGATCTGGTCGAGGCTGATGTCGGGCAGGTCGACGATCGAGGTGAGGGCTCCGCGGATGACGGCCGCGACCTCACCGGTGTCCATCAGCTTCTCCTGGATCGTGCCGATGCGTGCCCAGGCCTCCATGGCCGGCAGCAGGATGTCCATGTCGAAGTCGGCTCCGAAGTCGGTGGGGAACGTGCCTCCGACGACCAGCGTGGTGAAGCGGGCCCGGGGCTGCTCCTGCCGCCAGACGCGTATCGACATTTCCAGCGCCGCCTTGCTGGAGGTGTAGACGCCCAGGGCGTGCCTGGGCTGCGAGGTCGATTCCGATGACATGACGGCGATGAGCCCGCCCTCTTTCGTCACCGGCAGGACCGCGCGCACCATCTGGTGAATGCCGATGACGTTGATCCCGAGCACGCGCTGCCAGTCCTGCGGGCTCGCGTCGACGAAATGGCGCAGGGGCGAGTAGCCGGCGCTGCACACCACCAGATCGACCTCGCCGAACTCGGACCGCACCGCTTCGGTCAATGCGGTGCACGACTCGGGGTCGGTGATGTCCACGACCAGCGGCACGCCGCCGCCGGCCTCTTCGGCGAGCGCCGTGAGCCGGTCCAGCCGGCGGGCCGCGCACAGCACGCGGGCGCCGTCGCGGATGGCCTGGAGCGCGAACTCCCGGCCGATGCCGGCGGAGGCACCGACCACCAGGACTCGCTGACCCTCCAGCGTTCGTGCCATCTGCTGCCTCCTCGAAACGTCGACGCCTGCGGTGGAGTACACCAGCACCACGGCCCGCAAGCCCGGCAGGGGTCAGCGACTCGCGGCAAAAGCCAAGCTGACGGCGACCGCGTCTTCCGCGACGGCGCCCTGCCAGTCGGGCCGGCCGCCGGCTGACGTCCGGCGCCAGGCCGCACCTCCGTAAGAACCTCCTGCGGCTCCGGCGACCCCGATCACCACGGCTGTGACTCGCGTCTTCGTTGAGCAAGGCGTCCGGGTGGCGAGCTGCAAGGCCCCGGCGGCACCAGAGGCGAAACGGGCGGCGAGCCCGGGCGGTGAGAGCCTGCTGGGTGTCTGCGGCAGCTTGTCCACGACCAGCTCCCCGCCGATCCCGAGCAGCCGCACCGCGCTGCCGGCGGTCAACCCCTCCGATCGCCGGCTACCCAGCCCCGGTGCAGCGAATCCGAGCGAACTGCGCATCCCGGACGCGAGACCGAGTGCCAGCGAGCGGGCCAGCAGGCCCCTTTCGGTCATGTTGCGCTTGCTGGTGCCCATGGCCCCTCCTGATCGCCGCGCCTGGCCTCGCTCTACCTTCGTGCATACAACCCCAGGGACGGTCGGTCCCGCCCGTCGCATCAGGAGGCAATCGTGGGTCGGCTCGAAAATCAGGTCGCGCTCGTGACGGGCGCGGCGTCCGGCATCGGTTACGCGTGTGCGCTGCGCTTCGCCCAGGAAGGTGCCACTGTCGTCGGGTTCGACCGTCACGAGTGCCCCGACTGGAAGGCCGTGGCGGACGCGGCACCGAAGAACTCTTACGTCCTCGGCGACGTCACCGACGAGGCCACGGTCGAGGCTCTGGTACGCGGAGCGGTGAGCGAATTCGGGTCGCTGGACGTGAGCGTCAACGCTGCCGGGATCACCGGCGGTGGACCCGTGCACCTGCTTCCGCTCGAGGAGTGGAACCGCGTCATGACCGTCAACTCGACGGGCACCTTCCTGGTCGGCAAGTACGCCGCGGGCGTGATGATGGATCAGCCGGGCGGCGGCAGCATCGTCAATGTCGCCAGCATCGAGGGAGTCACCGGTACCGAGGGCGGCAGCTGCTACAGCGCGTCGAAGGGGGCCGTCGTCATCCTGACCAAGAACATGGCGATCGATTACGGGCGCCGCGGCGTGCGAGTCAACGCCGTCTGCCCGGGCTTCATCGACACCCCGCTGATGCGCGCGACGTTCGACAGTGCGGGCATGGCGGGCGCGCGCGAGCGCTACCGCGACGAGCACAAGCTCGGACGCTTCGGCAAGCCCGAGGAGATCGCCGGCGCGGCGCTGTTCCTCGCCTCCTCCGACGCCTCGTTCGTCACGGGCCACGCACTTGTCGTCGACGGCGGGTTCACCGCCGGGATGCGCGCCGGAGTGCTGGAACCGCTCGGGCTCTGACCTCACACCGACGCCACTCATAGTCCGCGTCCCAGGCCCGCCAATTAGGCTGACGCCATGGCCCACACCGCCACCTCGCCGCCTGGGCGCTCCACGCGCCAGAAGCGGGCGCTGGCCGCGTTGCTCGATGCCTCCAGCGGCTTTCGCAGCGCCCAGGACCTTTTCACCGAACTGCGCGGACGCGGCGAGACGGTGGGCCTGACGACCGTTTACAACCAGCTCGGCGCGCTCGCGGAGGCGGGCGAGGTCGATGCCGTACGCACCGAGAGCGGTGAGGTGCTCTATCGCCGCTGCGCGACCGCCAGCCACCACCATCACCTGGTCTGCCGCAGCTGCGGGCGCACCATCGAGATCGAGGGTCCCGAGGTCGAGCAGTGGGCCGACCGGATCGCCGAGGCGCACGGATTTTCGGATGTCTCTCACACCGTCGAGGTCGAGGGCACGTGCGCGCAGTGTGCCGCGGCGGGCTAGGAACCGAGAAAGGCCGAAAGGATCCGGTCGGCGGCGAGTGACGGCGGCAGGACACCGCTACGGACGTCGTTCTCGATCCCGTCGATCAACGGCTTGACTGCAGCGCTTTCGTGCAACTCGTCCAGCAGCCGATCGCGGACGGTGTCCCACATCCACAGCACTTGCTGTGATCCACGACGGCGTTCGAGCTCGCCCGAGGAACGCAGCGCCGCCTCGTGCTTGTCGACGGCCTCCCACAGCTCGGGCAGCCCGGCACCGGTCTCAGCCGAGCACGTCAGCACCGGCACCTGCCACCAGGCGTCCTGCTGGCCGATCAGGCGCAGCGCTCCCGACAGCTCGCGGGCGGCGCGCTTGCATTCGATCTCGTGGGGCCCGTCGGCTTTGTTGACGGCGACCACGTCGGCCAGTTCCAGGACGCCCTTCTTGATGCCCTGCAACTGATCGCCGGTGCGCGCGAGCGCGAGCAAGACGAACGTGTCGGTCATCTCCGCCACGAGCGTCTCGGACTGCCCGACCCCGACCGTCTCGACGATGACCACGTCGTAGCCGGCCGCTTCCATCACGAGGATCGATTCGCGGGTGGCTCGGGCGACCCCGCCCAGCTGCCCCGAGGTGGGGGAGGGGCGGATGAACGCGCGGTCATCGTTGGCCAGATCAGCCATGCGGGTCTTGTCGCCGAGGATGCTGCCGCCGGTGCGGGTGGAGGAGGGGTCGACGGCCAGCACCGCGACCCGATGACCGCCCGCGGTGAGCCTGCGGCCGAGGGCGTTGATCAGCGTCGACTTGCCGGCGCCGGGGACGCCGGTGATGCCGACCCGCCGCGCATTGCCGGTGCGCGGCAGTAGCAGGGTGAGCAGTTCCTGCGCCTCGCGGCGATGGTCGTGGCGGGTCGATTCGACCAGCGTGATCGCTCGACCGATGGCTCCCCGCTGACCGGCGACGACATCAGCGGCGAGCTGATCGACGTTGCTCACGCGCTAGTGCCGTACCCGCGCTGCTTCATCAGTGCTTCGAGCAGGTCGACGGCAGCTTCCGGAATCACCGTGCCTGGCGGGAAGATGGCGGCTGCCCCCGCGGCGCGTAGCGCATCGAAGTCGCCCGGCGGGATGACCCCGCCGACGACGATCATGATGTCGCCGCGTCCGAGCGCTTCGAGTTCGTGCTTGAGCGCGGGCACCAGTGAGAGGTGGCCGGCGGCGAGTGAGTTGACGCCCACGATGTGCACATCGGCCTCGACGGCCTGGCGCGCCACCTCACCGGGCGTCTGGAACAGCGGGCCCACATCGACGTCGAAGCCGAGGTCGGCGAAGGCTGACGCGATGACCTTCTGCCCGCGGTCGTGGCCGTCCTGACCCATCTTGGCGACGAGGATGCGCGGCCGGCGACCCTCAGCGGCAGCGAATGCGGCCGCGGCTTTACGCATCTTCTCGATGGCGTCCGACTGACCCGCCTCTGCCCGGTAGATGCCGCTGATCGTACGGATCTGACCGGTGTAACGGCCGTAGACCTTCTCCAGCGCCAGCGAGATTTCTCCCACGGTGGCTTTCTCGCGCGCCGCGTCGATGGCGAGCGCCAGCAGGTTGTCACCGGGCCCCGGCTTGTCGACGCCTGCCGCCCGGGTCAGCTCCTCGAGCGCGTGCTGGCAGGCGGCCTCGTCGCGTTCCTCGCGCAACCGGGCGAGCTTGGCGAGCTGGCCGGCCCGCACAGCGGCGTTGTCGACTGTCAAAACATCAATGTCTTCAGGCGAAGTGAGCCGGTACTTGTTGACCCCGATCAGTGGCTGGCGTCCCGAGTCGATACGCGCCTGGGTGCGGGCGGCGGCTTCCTCGATGCGCAGCTTCGGGATCCCGGCCTCGATGGCCTTCGTCATCCCGCCGGCGGCCTCGACCTCCTGGATGTGCGCCCACGCCTTGCGGGCGAGCTCGTAGGTGAGCCGCTCGACGTAGGAGCTGCCCCCCCAGGGGTCGATCGTGCGCGTGGTGCCTGATTCCTGCTGAAGCAGCAGCTGGGTGTTGCGGGCGATGCGGGCGGAGAAATCGGTCGGCAGCGCGAGCGCCTCGTCGAGCGCATTCGTGTGCAGCGATTGGGTGTGGCCCTGAGTGGCGGCCATCGCCTCCACGCAGGTGCGGACGACGTTGTTGAACACATCCTGCGCGGTGAGCGACCATCCCGAGGTCTGCGAATGTGTACGCAGCGAAAGGGATTTCGGGTTCTTCGCGCCGAAGCTGTCGACGAGCTTGGCCCACAGCAGCCGGCCGGCGCGCAGCTTCGCGATCTCCATGAAGACGTTCATCCCGATGCCCCAGAAGAACGACAGCCGGGGGGCGAAAGCATCGACATCCAGACCGGATTCGAGGCCTACGCGCAGATATTCGACTCCGTCCGCGAGGGTGTACGCGAGCTCCAGGTCGGCCGTCGCTCCGGCCTCCTGGATGTGGTAGCCGGAGATGGAGATGGAGTTGAACTTCGGCATGCGGGTCGACGTGTAGCCGAAGATGTCCGACACGATCCGCATCGACGGGGTCGGCGGGTAGATGTAGGTGTTGCGGACCATGAACTCTTTGAGGATGTCGTTCTGGATGGTCCCGGCCAGCTGCTCGGGCGCCACCCCCTGCTCCTCGGCCGCCACGACATAGAGCGCGAGGATCGGGAGCACCGCGCCGTTCATCGTCATCGAGACGCTCATCTTGTCCAGCGGGATGCCGTCGAAAAGCTGACGCATGTCGTAGATCGAGTCGATCGCGACGCCCGCCATCCCGACGTCACCGCTGACGCGAACGTGGTCGCTGTCGTACCCGCGGTGCGTCGCGAGGTCGAAGGCGACGGACAGGCCCTTCTGGCCGCCCGCGAGATTGCGGCGGTAGAAGGCGTTCGACTCCTCGGCGGTGGAGAATCCAGCGTACTGGCGGATGGTCCACGGCTGGGTCGTGTACATCGTCGGGTACGGGCCGCGCAGGTAGGGCGGCAGGCCCGGCCAGGTGTGCAGGAAGTCGAGCTCTTTGTTGTCGTCGGCGGTGTACAGCGCGGCGACGTCGATGTCCTCGGGGGTGTGCCAGGCGAGCTCGGACGGGTCCTTGCCGACGCTCTCGTGAACGGCTCCAGCCCAGCCAGCCCAGTCGCCCGGCCCGGCTTCGGCGCCGTCGGTGTTCAGCGGGAGCCCGCGGAAGTCAGGAACCCAAGCGGTGTCGCTCATTCGGCTACTCCCAGCTCGGTGAGGGTCTGTTCCTGGACGGCGACGGCGTCGCAGCCCCGGAAGATGAAGGTGTCGATCTTGGCATCCGGTGCGGCCTTCGCCGGACCGGCCAGCAGGACCTGCGTAGCGCCGGCCCGGCGAAGCGCCTCGGCCACGCCCGCCGCCGAAGCTGCGTAGCCATCGTCGGTGCCGCACAGGCACGCCACGGTGGTGCTGTTGGTCTTCAGCGCGTCAGCGAGGGTTTCATCGCTCGCCTGGTCTCCTGGTGCTTGGAGTACCGCGCCGTCGATCCCGGCCGGCCGCAGCAGATCTCCGGCGAAGCCGAGCCGAGCCGCAGCCGCCCGGGCCGAGCCGATCGGCACGAGCAACACCGTCGGCGGGCGGCCGTGCTGGACGGCGAAGTAGTCGGAACGCTCGCGCATCTCCTCGTGACGCTCGGCCCAGCGGATGCGCAGCAAACCTCCGCCGGGCAGCGGCGCCGGCGCCTGCCGTTCGAGCGTTTTCTCCTGCCACTGCGGGAATTCGCTGACCCCGGTGATGGCGTCTTCGCGTACCGCGAGCTTGTGCTGACGCTCCCGCCGGTTGGCCGCGATCCGCTCCGCGACGAACCCGTCGGTCAGCGCTTTCGCCAGCCCGCCGGCGGCTTCGATCGCCTGGAATTCGGCCCATCCCGCATGGGCAAGCTCATCTGTCAGCGACTCGACATACCAGGAACCGCCCGCCGGGTCGATGACCGAAGCGACATGGGACTCCTCGAGCAGCAGCGCCTGCGTGTTGCGCGCGATCCGGCGGCCCAGCGCGTCGGGCACCCCGATGGCGGCATCGAAGGGCAGCACCGTCACCGAATCGGCGCCGCCGACGCCGGCGGCGAACGCGGCGATCGTGGTGCGCAGCATGTTCACGTACGGATCGCGGCGGGTCATCATCGGCCACGACGTGACGGCGTGCTGCACCTGCCCCTGCTGGCTTTCCGGCGCACCGCACGCGCTCGCCACGCGCGCCCACAACCGGCGCGCGGCCCGCAGCTTGGCGATGGTGAGGAACTGGTCGTCGGTCGCGGCGTAGCGGAACTCGAGCTGACCGCAGGCCTGCTCCGGCGAGAGCCCCGCGGCAGCGAGTGCGCGCAGATAGGTCACCCCGGCGGCCAGGGTCGCCCCGAGCTCCTGCGCTTCGGACGCCCCGGAATCGTGGAAGGCGAGCCCGTCGACCACGAGTGAGCGCAGCTGATCGGCGCCGGACGTCACGTGTTCGGCGACGAACGCGGCAGCCTCGTCGAGCTCTGCCGGTTCACCAGTACGCGCGGCATAACCGACCGGGTCGAGGCCGAGATTGCCCGACAGGCTGGCGATGGCGACCCCGCGGTCAGCCGCCACCTTCAACAAGGCGCGGGCGGCGGGGAGCGCGTCGGCACCGGCGTCGAGAACGACCGGGGCCAGGTCGAGCAGAACGTCGGCGAGCACCTTCGGCAGCGCCGAGAGCGCGAAGCCGCTGTCGCCGACGCGCAGCCAGATCGACGAGACGCCGTTCTCCAGATCGGTGAGGACCTGCTCGCGGGCGACTCCCGGATCGGGGTGGTCGAAGAGCGCGCGCACGTCCCAGCCGCCGAGCGTCCCCTCGGGACGGCGGCCGCGCACGAACGGCGCGAAGCCGGGGAATCCGGCGTCGGGCACGTTGGCGAGCTCGTCCGGCCCGTAGATTCCCTCGATCTCGACGCCGCCCACCGTGACGGCGAGCTTCTCGGCCGCCGCGTCCGGCAGGAGCCCGCGGGCGCCGGACTTGTCCAGAACGCCGACGACCAGCTTCTCCCACTGCTCACGGGTGGCCGCCGGGAACTCGGCCGCGAGCGTCAACTCCTCGGGCGGCGCCGGGGGAGCGCCCGGATCAACGGTCTCGGTCGGACCAGCTGTGGGCTCGCTCATGCTGGCCATTTTGCTACGACGTGGCAATTCGCGTCGCAGGTGGCAGCAGCAATAGCGCAAATCACGCTTGCCGACTGGGCCAATCCCATCTTCGTAAGGTCAGATGTACAGGTGCCGGGAACTGATTTGTGGTCGTTCGGCGTTCGCCGTCTTGCTCCTGTCCTGCTGATCGCGGGAGTCCTGCTGGCGCTGCTGGCGGGCACCGCGCAGGCGCACGTCACGGTCGCGCCGAAGACCGCCGTTCCCGGATCGTTCCAGGAACTCGCGTTCCAGGCGCCCAATGAGAGCGCTGATGCGCGCTTCGTCAAGCTGGTCGTGCACCTTCCGAACGCGCAGCCACTGGCCTCGCTGAACCCGCGGACGCTGCCGGGGTGGACGATCAGCACCGCCAAGGCGCGCCTGCCCAAACCGATCGTCACGGATGACGGGACCGCCACCGAGTACACGTCCGAGATCACCTGGACGGCTGCCACCGGAGGCGGGATCCCGCCCGAGCAGTACCAGGACTTCGTGATCAGCGCCGGCCCGCTTCCCGCGAAGGGGACGATGGTGTTCACGGTCGACCAGTTCTACAGCGACGGCACCGTGATCCACTGGGATCAGCCGTCGCCCGCCGGCAAGCCCGAGCCCGAGCATCCCGCGCCCGTGCTGACGGTCAGCAATCCGTCGGGGTCTTCCTCCTCGGACACCCTCGCCCGCGTCCTCGGAGTGGCCGGTCTGGTGGTCGGGATCGTCGGCCTCGGAGTCGGAAACGTCATCGTGCGACGCAGGTCGGGAGGCACGAAGCCGTGACATCCAGCGCACTGCGGCGGGCGGGGCGGCTGCTGGCAGTGGTCGTGATGCTCGGGTTCGCGGCAGTGCTGGGAGCGGGCCCGGCGGCGGCACACTCGGTCCTCCTGCAGACCTCACCGACCCGCGGGGGGACTGTCGCGACGGCCCCCGCGAGCGTCGCACTCACCTTCAACGAGATGCCTCAGGGCGAGTTCTCGACGATCCACGTCACCGGTCCCGACGGGCAGCGCCGCGACAGCGGACACGTCCAGGTGGTCAACGATGTCGTCAACGAATCGTTCGCCGGAACCCGTCCAGCCGGGCGTTACGTCGTGGACTGGCGCGTGGTCTCCGCCGACGGCCACCCGGTGTCGGGCGAGTTCACCTTCTCCGCCCGGTCCGCCGCGCCCGCACTGGCGGTGATAGGCGTCCCAATGCCGTCGAGTCATGTCGACAACTCCCCGTTCAACGGCGGGACCATCATCGCCATCGTCGCGGGGGTGATCGTGTTCGGCGGGCTCATCGTGTTCCTCTTGCGACGCAAGCCGTCCAGCCGAAGCTCGGCGGACCACGAATGACGGATGCCGACAACGCGGGGCACCATGGGGACGTGACGACCGTCGAGACCCCGGCCGACGCCACCATCCCGTCCCCGCCCGCTCCGGACGGGCGGATCTCGCCCTCGCCGCTGCTGCGGATCTTCGTCGTGGCTGCGGCGGCGGGGATCCTGATGCTGATCGCCGCTCTGGTCTTCGGGCATGGCGTCGAGCACAAGCCCGCTGGTGGGCTGCCCTGGGCGGGCTCGGGGACCGCTTGGGCACTGCCGATCGTCCGGTTCCTGCACGACGCAGCGGCCATCGCCACGGTCGGTTTCCTGCTTCTGGCGGTTGCACTGCTGCCCGACCGCAAGGGCGCCCTCGGCCCGTCAGCCCGGGCGGCGCAGCGGGTGGCCCGGGTCTCGGCCGGCGTCTGGCTGCTGACAGTGCTGGTCGAAGGGATGTTCGCGCTCTCGCAGGAGGCGGGTGCGCCGCTCAGCCAGTTGCACGCGAGCAACGTCACCTTCTACATCACGAACGTCACCGAGGGTGAGACGTACTTCGCTGTCGCGATCGTCGCTTTGCTGATCGTGCTCACTCCCACGATCTCGCGGGTCAACACCGCCGCAGTGCTGCTCGCCGTCGCCATCGTCGGGCTTGCACTTCCGCCGCTGCTGACCGGGCACTCCGCCAGCGCCGGCGACCACGACGCGGCCCTCTCCAGCCTGACGATCCACGTCGTCGCCGCAAGCCTGTGGATCGGTGGCCTCGCCGCCGTGAGCTGGCTGGCCTGCCGCAAGGCGCCGAAGTCGCTCGCCGTGGCGCTGCCACGCTTCTCCACCCTCGCGCTCGTCTGCTTCGTGACGGTAGGGCTCAGCGGGCTGCTGAACGCCTACATCCGGATCGGCTCGTTCGCTGACCTCGGCACCCGCTATGGCGGGCTGGTGATCGCGAAGGCCACGGCGCTCATCGCGCTCGGCATCTTCGGCTACCGCCATCGCCGCCGGACGCTGCCCGCTGCCGCCGGCGGCGACCGGCGGGCGTTCCTGCGACTGGCCGGCGCCGAGGTCGCGGTGATGGCGATCGCGGTCGGACTCGCCGTCGCCCTGTCCAAGAGCCCGACCCCGCAGCCGCGGACGGTGGCGGACACCAGCGCTGCCAAGGCCGCTCTGGGCTACGACCTGCCGCCGCCGATTTCGGTCCGTCATCTGGCGTTCGACTGGGCCCCGCAGGTGTTCTTCGCGGTCTTCCTGGCGGTGGCCGCCGTCTGGTACGCCCGCGCGGTCCACCGCCTGCACGCCCGCGGCGACAGCTGGCCGAAGATCTACACCGCCGCCTGGTACGCCGGGCTCGTCGTCGTGCTGGTCACCACCCAGACCGGTGTCAACCGTTACGGCGAGATCATGTTCAGCGTCCACATGGCCCAGCACATGCTGCTGTCGATGGTCGCGCCGCCGCTGCTCGCGCTGGGTGCCCCGATCACCCTGGCGCTGCGCTACCTGCCGGCCAAGGGCCCGCAGCCGGGCGCTCGAGGGGGGCGGGCCTGGCTGCTCGCGTTCGTGCGCAGCCCGATCGTGCGGGTGCTCTCGCATCCGCTCGTAGCCCTGGGCCTGTTCGTCGTCAGCACCTTCGGCCTGTACTTCTCGGGCCTTTTCGCCGACCTGATGGAAAGCCACGTCGGCCACCTGGCGATGCAGGTGCATTTCCTGCTGATCGGCTGCCTGCTCTTCTGGCCGCTGGTCAGCCCTGACCCGCTGCCCCACCGGCCGGGCCACGGAGCTCGGATGTTCCTGCTGATCATCCTGGTGCCGTTCCACGCCTTCTTCGGTCTGGCGATCATCACCGACACGCACGTGCTCGCGGCCAGCTGGTTCGACCGGCTCGGACGCACCTGGGGCGCGAGCCTGCTCTCCGATCAGCACACCGGCGGGGGCATCGCGATGGCCCTCGCCGAGCCCGTCGCGTTCCTGGTCGCCGGAGTGATCCTGATGCAATGGTCACGGGCTGACGCGCGGCAGGCCCGCGCGTTCGACCGCAAGTCCGACCGCGATCCTGAGCACGACGAGCTCGCGGCCTACAACCGCTACCTCTCCGACCTGGCCAAGCGCGGCTGACCGCTAGAACCCGATCGGCCGGTTCGTGAAGATCCGTTCGGTCGGGGAGAAGAACCAGCCGCCGCCGGCCTTGGTGCCGCCGTCGACCGGCACGTTGTGACCGGTGACGAAGGTCGACATGTCGGAGGCAAGGAACAGCGCCACCCGGGCCTGATCCTCCGGCCAGCCGAGCCGCCCGGCCGGCGCCCAGAAGGGCCACATGTCGTCATGACCCTGGGCGCGGGTGAGGTAGTCGACCTGCGGTGATTGCGTGAGGTCAGGACCGATGCCGTTCACCCGGATCCCGTAGCGGCCCATGGTGACGGCGAGGCTCGTCGTGAAGTGCGCGGCGCCGGCTTTCATCGCCGCGTAGATGGGCTCGCCCGGGTAGCCGCGCATGCCCTCGACCGAATGCAGGTTGACGATCGTCCCGCTGCGCTGGCTGATCATCGGCTCGATGACGGCACGCGTCATGGAGAAGATGTGCTTGAGGTTGATCGAGTACATGTCCTCCCAGGACTCCGGGGTCGAGGCCTGGAAGCGCACCAGCGGGCGGAAGTCGCCGACGTTGTTGATGAGGATGTCGACCCGGCCGTGGGCGCTCATGACATCAGCCACCAGCGGCGCCGCCACCGCGGTGTCGGTCACGTCGACGGTGTGGACGCGGACCGTTCCGCCGGCGCTCTCGATGTCCGCCTTCACGCGCGCACCCCGCTCGGGATCTATCTCCGCGATTTCGAGGATGGCGCCGTGCTGCGCGAACAGGCGTGAGATGGCCCCGCCGATCCCGTCGCCACCTCCGGTGACGATCGCGACCTTGCCGGACAGCAGCTGCCCCCAATCGCCGATGGCAGGGACACTTTCGGGGGTTTGGGTGCTCATGCCGGTGATTGTGCAGGGTGGCTGCACCGGCCCGACAGCGAGGCTGGTACTAAGAGGCGGTGACTGTGACCCCCGCCCTGTCCCTGCACCTCGTCAACTTCGCGACCCAGGACCCGGGGAGCTGGCAGCCGATGTTCGACCGGGCGCTGGCCGCTGAGCGCGCCGGCATCGATCGCGTGACGGTCTCCGACCACGTCGTCTTCGGCGAGAACCTCGAGGCGTACGGCAATCCGGAGACCGGCGGCATGCGCGGTTCCAAGCAGCCGACCGGCCCCGACGGGCAGTGGCTCGAGCCGATGACCGTCCTGTCCGTGGTGGCCGGCATGACCAAGCGGGTACGCCTGGGCACGGGCGTGCTGCAGGCCGCGCTGCGCCGCCCGATCGTGCTCGCCAAGACCTGCGCGACGCTCGACGTGCTCTCCGGCGGGCGCCTCGACCTCGGCATCGGCGTCGGCTGGCAGCGCGAGGAGTACGAGGCGGCCGGGCTCTCCTTCGACGGCCGCGGCCCGCTGCTCGACGACTGCCTCGACGTGCTCCAGAACGCGTGGCGCAATGTCCCGTCCGACCACGACTCGGAATTCCTCACCTTCAAGCGGATCTACTGCGTCCCGCAGCCGGTGCAGCCGGGCGGCGTCCCGATCTGGGTGAGCGGCACGATCAACCCGCGCACGCTGCGCCGGCTCGCGCGCTTCGGCAGCGGCTGGATCCCGTGGGGCGACGACATCAAGGACCCGGCTCCCGGCCTCGCGCGTATCGCCGAGGTGATGGCCGAGAACGGGCGTGACATGGACGGCTTCCGCACGCAGGGCAACCTGATGGTGCGCGCCGGCGACGACGGAAAGCTGCAGCTCGCGCAGGCGCTCGAGCCCGTAGCCGCGCAGGTCGAGGCGGGAATCACCGACTTCGGGCTCACCGTCCCGCTGCCCGCCGGTCAGGACGCCGCCGCCGAGGTGCTCGCGGGCGTCGTCGACGCGTTCCACAAGGCGGCGGGCGCCTAGCACTGCTCCCACCGGGTCACACTTCGCCTCAGCGCCGACGCGTCGGCCATCGGCACGCTAGTTTCGTTTGCGGGCATGCCGCTACCGGCGTGTCTGTGCTGATCTTCGTTTATTGCCGGAAGGAGCCGATGTGGGCGTCGATGTGCTGCTCGAATTGGCGTCGTCGATGGTCCCGGATCGGGTGGCGCTCGGTTCCCTCAGTGACGGCATCACCTTTGAAGCCCTGGCCGCGCGGGCATCGGGTGGCGCGGGCTTGCTGCAGGCCGAGGGTGGACGCTCGGTCGCCTTCGTCGGGGTCAACGGTCCGCAGTTCAACGTCGCCGTCTTCGCCTCAGCCCTCGCGGGCCTGCCGATCACGCCGCTGAACTACCGGCTGCCCGACGCCGACCTCAACGCGCTGATCGACCGCCTCGATGACCCGATCATCCTGGTCGACGACGACATGCGCGAGCGCGTGGGCGCCCGCGCCCACGTCCAGTCCACCACCGGATGGCTCGACGCGACCGCGACCGCACCCCCCATCGAGCCGCCGGTGCTCGACGACGACGACATCGCCGCGGTGCTGTTCACCAGCGGCACCACGTCCGAGCCCAAGGGCGTCGTGCTCCGCCACGGCAACCTCACCGCGTACGTGCTGCAGACCGTCGAACTGCTCGGCGCTGACGAGGACGATTGCGCGCTCGTGGCGGTACCGCCGTACCACATCGCCGGAGTCGCGACGGTCCTCACCAACACCTACGCGGGCCGGCGGATGGTGCACCTTCCGTCCTTCAGCGCGCCGGAGTGGCTCGCCGTCGCCGCGCAGGAAGCGGTCAGCCACGCGATGGTCGTCCCGACGATGCTGGTGCGCGTCGTGGAGCACGTCGAGGGGGCGCCCGACACCGCGCTGCCGGCGCTGCGGTCGATCGCGTACGGCGGCGCTCGTATCGCCCCGACCGTGCTGGAGCGTGCGCTGCGCACGTTTCCCGAGACCGGCTTCGTCAACGCGTACGGCCTCACCGAGACCAGTTCGACCATCGCCGTGCTCGGTCCGGACGATCACCGCTCCGCGCTCAATTCCGACGACCCGGTGTGGAAGGCGCGCCTGGCGAGCGCCGGCCGTGCGGTGCCGGGCATCGAGTTCGTCATCCGCGGGGCCGAGGGCCAGGAAGTGGCCGCCGGCGAGACCGGCGAGTTGTGGGTGCGCGGGGCGCAGGTGGCCGGGGAGTACGTCGGCCTCGGCACCCGGCTGGACGCCGACGGCTGGTTCCCGACCCACGACCGCGCGCACCTCGATGCCGACGGCTACCTCTTCGTCGAGGGCCGCGACGACGACACGATCATCCGCGGCGGCGAGAACATCGCGCCCGCCGAGGTCGAGGACGTGCTCCTCACCCACCCGGCCGTGCGCGATGCCGCCGTGGTGGGGCTGCCGGACGAGGAATGGGGCCAGCGGATCTGCGCGGTCGTCGTGCTTTCGGAGGCTGACGCGGCCGACCCGGCCATCGCGGAAGAGGTCCGCCAGTACGCGGCCGGCAAGCTGCGCTCCAGCCGCGCGCCGAGTTCGGTCCTCATCTGGCCCGAGCTTCCTTACACTCCGACCGGAAAGCTGCTGCGTCGCAACATCATCGGCAGCCTGACCGAACCCGTCGAGTAACCGTCGAATGACACACTGATCTGCCGCAACAGAAGCCAAATGGAGGCACCTGATGTCCGTCCCCGTGCAACTGCGTACCGGAGCCCGGCTGCGCAGCCAGGTGGACGCCACCGAGATCATCGTCGTCCGGGTGCCTGCCGGTGAGGTCACGCTCACCTGCGGCGGCCACCCGATGATCGACGTCAAAGGCGAGCCCGACGCCGGCCTGAGCATCGTCGCTGCGCTCGCTTCGGGCAGCCCGGTCGGCAAGCGTTTCACCTCGCCTAACGACGAGAGCCTGGAAGTGCTCGTCACGAAGGGCGGCGACGGCACGCTCGCTGACGGCGACACGGCGCTCGTCCTCAAGGAAGCCAAGCAGCTTCCCTCCAGCGACTGAGCTCCCGGCCGTGAAGCTCGACACCAGCGTCGGCAAGGACTTCGCCGCCGTCACCGAAGAAGCGGCGGCGATGGAGGCCGAGGGCTACGACGGCCTCTGGTTCGGCGAGACCGGCCATGAGCCGTTCATGCAGTGCCTGCAGGCCTGCCAGGCGACCTCCGACGTCAGCATCGGCACGTCCATCGCGATCGCGTTCGCGCGCACACCGATGACCATGGCGAGCATCGGCTATGACCTGGCGCGCTACAGCAAGGGTCGGTTCATCCTGGGGATCGGCTCGCAGATCAAGGCGCACATCGTGCTGCGTTACTCGATGCCCTGGTCGCATCCGGCGCCGCGGATGCGCGAGTTCATCCAGGCGATGCGGGCGATCTGGGCCACGTGGCAGGACGGCGTGCCGCTGGACTTCCAGGGCGAGCACTACAAGCACATCCTGATGACCCCGTTCTTCTCGCCGGAGCCGCACGAGTACGGGCCGCCGCCGGTGTATCTGGCCGGCGTCGGTGAGCTCATGACCGAGGTCGCGGGCGAGGCCGCCGACGGGTTCTTCGTGCACCCGTTCACCACCCGGGCCTATCTCGACGAGGTGACGCTGCCGGCGCTGCGACGGGGTCGGGAGAAGGCGGGCAAGACCCTCGACGACTTCACCGTTTGCGCGCCGGCGTTCATCACCACAGGGGCGACGGACGAGCAGCTGGCGGCAGCGATCACGGGCACCAAGAAGCAGATCGCGTTCTACGCCTCGACCCCGGCCTATCGCGGGGTGCTCGAGCGCCACGGCTGGGGTGAGGTGCAGCCGGCGCTCACCCGGCTTTCCAAGCAGGGCGAGTGGGACGCGATGGGCGACCTGATCGACGACGACATGCTGAACACGTTCTCGGTGGTCGGCCCTCCCGAGGAGATCGGGCCGATGCTGCGTGCGAAGCTCGGCGACATCGTGCAGCGGTTGACCTGCTACATCACGTACGACGTCGATCCCGCCGTCCTTTCGGTCGTGCGTGACGGCATCCGCGGCTAGCCTGCTCGCTGCCGGCGAGTTGGCCGAGGCGCTGCGGTACGGCGTTCCCGATCCGGCCGCCCCGGCGGCGCTGCTCGTCGACCTTGGCTCGCCGCTGCCCAAGGGCTTGCTTGCCCCGACGCAGCGAGCGGCCCGGTGCAGCGCCCGCGTCCTTGTCGGGGTCGCCGACGGCCCGGTTCCGCGCGAAAATGTGCTGCTGGCGCAGGCTCTTACGCTCTCGTTCGCCGGCGAGCGGGACAGCGCGGCGCGGCTCCCGGCGTTCATCGCCAGCTCCGATCCGTTTGCTGCTGCGCAGCAGATTGCGGACGTGTCGGCGCAGCGTCCGATGTGCACCAGCGCGCTCGCCGTCCTCCTGCAGCAGACCGCTTTGCTGCCGGTGTGGGAGGGACTCGTCGCGGAGTCGGCGACGTACTCCACGCTGCTGGCCGGGCCCGAGTTCGCCGCCTGGCTCGCGTCGTCACCGCCGCGCACACCGGCGCCCGAGGGCGACGAACCCGTTCTCGTCGAACGCCGCGGCGATGTGCTGACGCTGACCCTGAACCGTCCTGAACGCCGCAACGCGTACGGCCATGCAGTACGCGACGCGCTCGTCTCCGCGTTGCAGATTGCCGTGGTGGATCCTGCGGTGCGGGTGGAGCTGCGCGGGGTCGGCCCGGCGTTCTGCAGCGGCGGCGACCTCGCCGAGTTCGGCACCGCGCCGGACCCGGCCGCCGCGCATCTCATCCGGCTGCGGCACAGCGCGGGTCAGCTGCTTCACGACCTGAGCGATCGCGTCACCGCTCAGATCCACGGCGCGTGCATCGGTGCCGGAATCGAGCTGCCGGCGTACGCGGGACGGGTCGTCGCTGCGGCGGATACCCGGATGGCGCTGCCCGAGGTCGGCATGGGACTCGTGCCGGGCGCCGGTGGCACCGTGAGCATCGTGCGGCGGATCGGGCGATGGCGCACCGCCTGGATGGCGCTGACGGGAGAGACGGTCGAGGTCGAACGAGCCCTTCGATGGGGGCTGGTCGACGAGATCGCTCCATGACGCTCGACCGTCGCGTCGCCGACTGGCTGGAGTCGGGCGTCGTCGCGCTCAGCGGGTTCGTCCCGCCCGGGAGGGCGGCTACCCGGGCGCGGCGGTGGTCTCGGGAGCTCGAGCGGCGGTCGACCGCGTGGGGCCATCCAGTGCGGATCGACGGCGCGCAGCTGCTCGGCGAGCGGGCCGCGCTCACCGGAGCGACCGGACAGGGTTCCGTCTCCGTCGGGCGAGCGTGCCGGCTCCTGCCCTGCGCCGACGGGTGGGTCGCCGTCTCGCTGCCACGCGCGTCCGATCTGGAGCTGGTGGAGGCGCTGATCGAGGGCCCCGCGCCCGAGCCGTGGAATGCAGTACGCGAGTGGGCCGCGGCAATCCCGGGGGTCGCGATCGTGGAACGTGCCCGCCTGCTCGGGCTCGCCATCGCTCGCGTGGGTGAAGGCTCACAGTCTTTGCTTCTTCCTTCGCACGTTTCTGCCGGGACGCGTGCGCCGACACTGGTGGTCGACTTCAGCTCGCTCTGGGCGGGGCCCCTGTGCAGCTCACTGCTAGGGCTCGCCGGCGCGCGCGTCGTGAAGGTCGAGACCGTCGGACGTCCCGATGGCGCGCGCCGCGGCGAGCCGCGCTTTTACGAACTCCTTCACGCCGGCCACGAATCCTTCACGTTCGACCCGAGGCTGGCGGGGGATCGAGAGCGGCTCGCGGCACTCGTCTCCAGTGCTGACGTGGTGATTGAGGGCTCGCGACCGCGCGCGCTGGCGGGTTGGGGCTTGTCCGCCGTCGACGAGGTCGCTCGCGGGGCGGTGTGGCTCAGCATCACCGGCTACGGCCGCAGCTACGGCGACCGGATCGGCTTCGGTGATGACGTGGCTGCTGCTGCCGGGCTCGTCGGGTGGCAGGGAGACGAGCCGGTCTTCGTCGGTGACGCGATCGCCGATCCGCTCACCGGCCTTGCTGGTGCCGTGGCCGTGATGCGCGCGCTGGACGGCGGGCGCGGACGGTTGATCGACCTGGCGATGGCCTCGGTGGTCGCGTCGACACTGGATGGCAGTCCCTGCGCCTCGGCCGCGGGACTGACGGCGCTGGCCCCGCGGGCACGTACATGA
>DATAZK010000077.1:0-2815 GCA_036272075.1 Frankiaceae bacterium | reverse complement strand
GTCGCTGACCAGGTGCGGAACTCCTTGGCCGAGTACGGCCCCTCCCCCCAGGCGCGCAGCGCGTCGTTCACGTCCGGAGCGTGGATCCGATGCCAGCCGTGCTCTGATCGATACACCAGGAGCTCATCCGGCGCACCGCGGCGGCGCTTGAGCGCGGCCAGCGCAGCGACCGACTGTGGATCGCGCACCGTCATCCGGCGGCGCTTTCCTGACTTCGCCACGAAGTCGAAATGAACCTCACGGCCTCGCACGGTCACGTTCCCGCGCCGGAGCGTGGTGAGCCCAACGTGGCCGTTGTCGCGGGCGTAGCGATCCCAACCGACCCTGAACAAGCCGACGTCGAGCAATCGGATCGCCAGAGCAAGCGTGCGATCGCGCTCGCCATGGCGCCCGCCCAGCAGCCCCCTCGTGGTGGCTCGGATCCGCGGCAGCTTGGCGGCGAACGCGAGCATGTCGTCGTACTTCTCGTGGTCTCGCCGCGCACGCCACAGGGGGTGATACAGATACTGTCGGCGCCCTTTGGAGTCATAGCCGGTGGCCTGCAGATGCGCGTTGGGGGAACCGGCTATGCAAACGTGCGTCCAAGCCGGGGGGATCCGCAGTGCACGGATCCTTTCCAGCGTCTCCGTGTCCGCCACCGGGTCACCACGCGAGTCGCGAATGACCCAGTCCGAGAGGTCGCGCTCACGGCGTAGATCAAGCTCGCCCCCGTGGACGTACACAAGCTCACCCACGGCGGCGGCCACGGTGGCGGTCGAGGCCGTCGAGAATGAGGTCCAGTCCCCAGGCGAACTCGATGGCGGTGTCGTAGCCGGACGCGGGGAGTTCGGTCACGATCTCGGCGAGATACGGGTAGTCGTCGAGCATGCCGATGGTCTCGGCTCTTCTCTTCGCGGCTTGTCCGGCGTCGCTGGGTGTCTGGAACCCGAGCGTCTTTTCCTGCTGGGCGAAGCCGTAGATGTAGGCGTCCTGCACCGTGTAGGCGTGGATCGCCGTCTCGAACGTGAAGCCCGCCTCGCGCAGGCAGCCCATGACCGCGTTGTGGTTGCGCAGGTTGGCCGACCCGGGGTTCCGCGTCTCCATCATCCCGATCGCCCAGCTGTGGCGCTTGAGCGCCTCGCGCGCCGAGATCGCCCGGCGGCGCATGGCCGACCTCCAGTCATCGTCGATCGCCGGCGACTCGATCTCGCCGAAGACGATGTCGACCATGCCGTCGAGCAGCTCATCCTTGTTGGCCACGTGCTTGTAGAGCGCCATCGGCACCACGCCGAGTTCTTGCGCCAGCCGGCGCATGCTGAACCCGTCAAGTCCGTCGCGGTCTGCGAGCGCGACGGCAGCCTGGAGCACGCGCGGCTTGCTCAGGCGTGTCCGGCCGGTATTCGTCTCTGAGGTCATCGTGCTTGACAAGTGTACGCCGTACACCTATAGTCGGCAGCAGAGTGTACAACGTACACCTGAACGAGAGGGACCACCATGGAAAGCTCAGGACAGACGCCCGCACCTCCCCCCGATGACGGGACACCGCTCGGCGGCCACCAGTACCCGCTCACGTTCTCGGTCGACTATCCCGACCGCAGCCTCAACCGCCTCAGCACGGCGTTGCGCATCTTCGCGATCATCCCGATCGCGATCCTCGCGGCGACACTGGAGGGCGGCAGCTTCGGGGCCACCGAGGGAGGCACCGGCGCTCGCTATGCCGGGGGCGGCATCGGGATCCTTGTCATCCCCGTGCTGCTCATGCTGCTGTTCCGCAAGAAGTACCCCCGCTGGTGGTACGAGTGGAACCTACAGCTGACCCGCTTCAGCAACCGCATCGCGGTGTACTTCGCGCTGATGGACGACCGCTATCCCTCCACCGACGAGGAGCAGGCCGTCCACCTCGACTTCCCCTATCCGGACGCCGAACACGACCTCAGCCAGGGCCTGCCGCTCGTCAAATGGCTGCTCGCGATCCCCCACTACATCGTGCTGTTCTTCCTCACGATCGGCGCGCTGCTCGCCACCATCTTCGCCTGGTTCGCGATTCTCTTCACGGGGCGCTACCCACGGTCGCTGTTTGACTTCATCGAGAGCGTGTTCCGGTGGCACAACCGCGTCGCGGCTTACGCCTTCCTCCTGATCACCGACCGCTACCCACCGTTCAGCCTGCACTCGTGACTCAGCTAGACGAGCATGGCTCGCGCGGCGAGCTCCGTCGTGCGAGCCAGGACGTCGAGGTAGCTGTCGCGGAGCGCGGCGGTGTCGCGCAGGTGCCAGAGGAGCTTGGCCTGCTCCCAAGCCACGTCACGAGCGCCGGCGATCGACCACATCGCGATTGCCTCATCGGTCTTCGGCGGGGTCACGTCCTCGACGTCGGCGATCACCCCCGTGTCGAACCATCCGGCGACTTGGGTCTCGACCGTTGCCAGCAGCCCATCAACACGCTGATAGTCCCGGTGCACCGCGCTGTCGTCCTGGGGCACCACCCCGCGTTCCTCACATGTGGTCACGACCGCGATCGGCAGGTCGTGGTTGATGTGCGCGGTCATGCCGGCAAGCGCGAACTGGATTGGCTCGCGTGGCTCAGAGCGCGTCTCGACCAACGGACGCCAGGCCACCGGGCATGACCCGCCCGAGCCGATCGTCGCCTCGGCAGCGAAGTACAGGCCCGCGAACACGACGTCAAGACGCTCGATGAACCGACGGTCCTCGAACTCCGTGCCGGCGCTCGCTGCGTCGACGGAGCGGGTCACCTCCAGGTACAGACGGTCGAAGATCGCGACACCGTCCTTGCGGGGAAGCGAGGCGTCGATCGCCTGCATACGGGCGATGACCT